>CBIHOH010000034.1:0-43382 GCA_966211755.1 uncultured Rhizobacter sp.
GCGGCGATCGAGGCGGGGGCGGCGGGGCCACACCCCCATCGGCGGCGGTGGCCCGGCCCAGCCCCCGGCGGTGGCGCCCCCGTCCGGCGCCCCCCCCCCCCCCGACGCACCGGCCCCCGCGGCCAAGCCGGGCGGCGCGCCGCCACGGGCGGTGTCGGGCGCGCTGGGCTCCGCCGGCAATCCGCTGCGCGTGAGCCTGGTGAGCTTCCACGGCTACGCCCCCGGCCTGATGGCCAACGGCAACCACCTGCGCACCCAGAAGGGTTCGCTGTTCGAGCAGAACGGCGTGCACGTGGAGTTCGTCATCCAGGACGACATCC
This sequence comes from uncultured Rhizobacter sp., assembly GCA_966211755.1. Lineage (GTDB taxonomy): Bacteria > Pseudomonadota > Gammaproteobacteria > Burkholderiales > Burkholderiaceae_C > Rhizobacter. The sequence goes on from CBIHOH010000034.1 coordinate 321, forward strand.
CCACCCTCACCACCATCTTCGAGTCGAAGGCCGCCCATTGCGCCTGGCGCACCTCCGACTTCTGGGCGCAAGAGCAACCCAACCTGCGCAACGCCGGCCTCGATGCCCGCGCCGTGATGGTGGTCGACAACACCCAGGGCGCCGACGCCATCATCACGCGCTCGCCCGACATCAAGAAGGTCGAGGACCTGGCCGACAAGCGCGTCGCCCTGCTGCAGTTCACCCCGTCGCACGGCATGGTGATCGACGCCATCGAGAGCTCCAGCCTCACCGCGCGCAAGAAGCAGTCGGTCAAGCTGGTGTTCATCAATGCCGACGAGGGCACGGCCGGCGTGCGTGCGGCCTTCGAGGCCGGCAATGTCGATGCCGCCGCCCTGTGGGACCCCGACCTGTCGCTGGCCCTGAAGAAGGTGCCCGGCGCCAGCGTCGTCTATTCCACGCGCACCGCCACCAACCTGATCTACGACGTGATGGTGTGCGACAAGCGGGTGCTCGACGCGGCCGACAACCAGCCGGCGGTCCAGGGCTTCGTCTCCGGTTGGATGGCCGGGGTCAAGGCGGCGCGCGCGCAGCCCGACGAGGCGGTCGAGGCCCTGGTGAAGACCGAGGAGTTCTTCGGCCTGCTGGCCAAGGACCAGGGGCGTCCCTTCATCCGCAGCCTGTTCGGCAACCTGGTGTGGACGGGTCTCGACGACAACGCCCGCATCCTCGGCCTGGCCGGCGGCACCAACCACTACGAGCGGGTGTATGCGCGTTTCGACGGCATCTACCGCGCGGCCGGCGCGCTGGCCAATCCGAAGTCCCCGGTGATCGCGCCGCAGGAGTCGTTCGACTACCGCTACATCAAGGCCCTGCTGAACAAGGACCAGGCGGCCCAGGCCGCGGCCACCAAGCCCGAGTTCAGCTTCTCCGAGGCCGAGCGCACCCAGGCCAGCAGCCGGGCGCCGGCGCTGACCAAGCCGGTGTCGGTCAACTTCGCCAGCGGTTCGTCCGAGTTGAGCAAACGCGCCCAGAAGACCCTGGACGACGAGATGGTCCCCTTCATCGAGAACAACGGCTCGGCCTACTTCGAGATTTCCGGCAACACCGACAGCGTCGGCTCGCGCGAGGCCAACCTGCGCCTGTCGCGTGCGCGTGCCGAGGCGGTGGTCGCCTATCTCGTGAAGCAGTGGGAGTTCGACCGTGCCCGTTTCAAGGTGGTGGGCAACGGGCCTGACACGCCCTTGTGCAACGAGTCCCGTGCCGAGGCCGAGAACCTGAGCCTGGACGCCTGCCGGGCCATGAACCGCTCGACCCGGGCCGCCGTGCTCGCGCGCTGAGATGAGGCCGTCGCGGACCTGTGCTGCCGTCTGCTTTCGCGGGAGCTTCCCGAATGGCTGACGCGCGCAGTTTCTGGAATCCCTTCGCCCCTCTGGAACCGCGGGCGCGCCGCCTGATGGGGCTGGGCTCGGTACTGGCGCTGCTGGCGGTCTGGAGCGGCTTGTGCGCGCTCGAGTGGGTCAGTCCCAACAAGCTGCCGGCGCCCTGGGCGGTGGCCCGGGCGCTGGCCTACCTGGCCTGGGACGGCGAACAGGGCCGCAGCCTGCTGCTCACCGCCACGCTGTGGTCGGTGGGCCGGGTGCTGGCCGCCGGCGCGCTGGTGCTGGCGATCGGCATCCCGATCGGCATCCTGATGGGCTCGGCGCCGCGCATCAACGCGCTGATGTCGCCGCTAATCGACCCCTTCCGCTCGGCGCCGGTCGTCGCCTTGCTGCCCATCATGGTCATGTGGTTCGGCATTGGCGAATGGATGAAAATCCTGTTTCTGTTCGCGGGTGCGGTGGTCTACCTGATCCCGATGGTGCGCGATGCGGTGCAGGCGGTGCCCCAGGCCTTCTGGATCAGCACCCGCGACCTCGGCGGCACGCCCTGGGAGGCGGTGCGCCACGGCGTGCTGCCCCTGGCCATGCCGCGCATCGCCGACGCCGTCATCGTCGCCATCTCCGTCATGTGGACCTACATCACCGTGGCCGAATACGTGAACGCCCAGGAAGGCCTGGGCCAGCTGATCCAGAACGCCCGGCGCTTCTCGGCCATGGACCAGGTCTTCGCCGGCATCCTGGTCATCATCGCCCTGGCCTTGTTCACCTACAGCGGCATGCAATGGCTCAAGAGGCGCCTGTACTCGTGGGAGACCCAGCAGTGAGCAGCGGCACGACCATCCCTTCCGCCGGCACCGCGCGCAGCGCGGCCGCCAGCGTCGAGCTGCGCCAGATCGTGCAGGAGTACCCGTCGCGCGAGGGGGGCGCGCCGGTGCGTGTCGTCGACTCGGTGAGCCTCAAGTTCGACCGCGCCGGCATCGTCATGCTGCTCGGCCCCTCCGGCTGCGGCAAGTCGACGCTGCTGCACATGATGGGCGGCGTGCGGCCCTTCGGCGTGCAGACCCCGAGCTCGGGCGAGGTGCTGATCGACGGCTCGCCCTGCACCGGGGCGCACGACGACGCGGTCATGGTGTTCCAGCGCTATGCCAACCGGCCCGACCTGACGGTGTGGGACAACGTCACCCTGCCGTTCCGTCTCAAGCACTGGCGCGACAAGGTGCCCGAGCGCGAATGGCGCGAGCGGGCCGAGGCCATGCTGGCCGCCGTCGGCCTGGCCGACAAGCGCTCGCACCGGCCGGCGCAGCTGTCGGGCGGGCAGAACCAGCGCGTCGCCCTGGCCCGCGCCCTGGTGCTGCGCCCGCGCATCCTGCTGATGGACGAACCCTTCGGCGCCCTCGATGCCCAGACCCGCGCCGACATGCAGAAGCTGCTGGCCGAGCTGCATCGCCAGCATCCCTGCCTCACCCTGTTCGTCACCCACGACGTCACCGAGGCGCTGCTGCTGGGCGACCGGGTCATCGTGCTGTCGACCCAGCCCGCCCGCATCGCCGACGACTTCGAGATCCTCGAGCCGCGCCCGCGCTCCGAGGCCTGGCAGCGCTCGACCGAGGCGGTGCGCATGGAAGAACGCATCCTCGAGCGGCTGCATGCCCAGAGCCGGCAGCGCGGGCAGCTGACGGTGTCCATCTGATGCCCGCCGCCCTGCACCCGAGCCTGTGATGGGACAGACCGATCGCGAGCCGCCCTATCTGCGGGAGATGTTCACCAGCCAGGGCAATCTCTATGCGGCCCTGGTGACGGTCATCGCCGGCGCGGGCCTGTCCATTCCCTTCGGCACGCCGGGGGCGCTGCTGCCCCTGGTCGTGTTCGGCGCCGGCGAGGCCATCGCCGCCTTGTTCGTGCCTTCGTGGCCGGGTTTCCGCGCCCGCGTCGACCAGAAATACCGGGTACGCCGGCGCGAGGCCCTGCGCGAGCGCCTCGAGGCCGAGCTGCGTGCGCGGGTGCGCCGGCAGGAGCGCAACTGGGAGGTCTATGCCCGGCTGCAGGAGCTGGCGGCGGCACTCGGCACGCTGCCGGTGCCGCGCGACCAGGACACCCTCACCGCGCGCGATGTCGAACGCGTCCAGGACGCGCCGGGCGAATACCTCAACCTGTGGTCGGCCGCGCTCAGCATGCGCGACCGCCGCAAGGCCCTCGACCCGGCCGAACTCGAGCGCCGCATCGCCGCCGTCGAGGAAGACCTGGCCTCCGGGCAGGGCGACCCGGTCAGCCTGCGCCGCGCCCACACCGAGCTGGTCGAGCTGCGCGACCGCTATTCGCGCCTCGAGAGCCGGCTCGCCGCCACCGAGGCCGCCCTGCTGTCGCTGCCCGACGTGGTCGAGGAAATCTACCTCGCGATGGGGCAGGGCCATGGGCTGGCGCTCGAAGGCGCCAAGCTCGGCCAGGCCGTGCAGCGCCTGCGCGAGCAGGAAGACCTCGACCAGGCCATCGCGGACGAACTCGGCGGCGCGTCCCTGGCGCTGGAGACCCCACGACCCATTCCTTCCGCGCGCGCGAGCTCGCGCCGGCCCCTCCCGACTTCCAACAAAGGCTGACCCCCCATGAGCGACCTGAGCTTGAGCGAACTGCAGGCACTGTGCGATTTCAAGGCACACGAGACCCTGGTGAACCAGGCCCTGGCCGAGGCCTTGCGCAGCCCGGCCTCGCGGGTCCGCTTCCTGGGGCGCTACGCCAACTGGAACGGCTATTTCGGCAGCGGCGTGGCCTCGCTGGCCGGCAAGATCGGCCGCGGACGCGGCTTGTTCCTCGACCCCGAGGAGCCGGTGGCCGCCTTCGCCGACCGCAGTGTCTTCGTGGCGAGTTTCTTCTTCGACGCCGCGCGCGACGAGTTCGACGATCGCGACACGGTGCATCGCGACACCCACCGCTGTCTCGCGCAGGCCATGCTGATGGGCACCGCTCGCCACGAGGCACGCCAGTTGCCGGCGCTGGGCGAGCCGGCGGTGTTGAACAACCTGCTGGCGCTGCCGCTGTGGTTGAGCCACCTGTGCCTGAAGGTGGCGCGCGGCTACGGCGTCGGCACCCCCGACGACCTGGCCGGGGCCTTCCATGCGATCGGCTACCACCTCGGCTCCGAACTGCTGGCCGACCGCGAGTTCTCGCTCATCGACCAGACCTTGCGCGAGCAGGCGCCGGCGCTGGTCGAGGCCTTGAGCACGCAGAAGGTGAGCATCGCGGGCCAGGACCACATCGGCTACCAGTGGCTGGGCATCCACTCCGGTCATGGCGGCGCGGTCGAGGCCGATCATTTCGAATGGGCGGCGCAAGGCGTGCGGCTGGCCTACCGCTTCGCCAACCCAGCCACCCACGACGCCATGCGCCTGCAGCTGCATGCCGGCTTCCGTGCCTTCGCGGCCGACCACCACGAGTTCTTCACCCACGTCAACGCCGATCCGTTGCCGCTCTGAGCGGCGGCGGCCGGTTTCACTTTCCTTCGTCCCCATCCCAGGAGCATCCTCATGGCTGACATCAATCTCTTCTCCCGGCTCGCCAACCTCTGGTCCGGCTTCGTGTCCTTGTGGGTGGCCGACATCGAAAAAGAGCATCCGGAAATCGCCTACGAAAACGCCATCACCGGCATGGTGAGCAAGTACGCGAAGCTGAAGAACGCCACCGCGGCCATCATCCGCCGGCGCGAGGACATCGACGGCCGAGTCAGCGCGCAGCGTGCCGCGCTGGCCCAGACCGAACGCGAACTCGAGGTGGCGCTGGCCACCAACCAGGACGACCTGGCCATGGTGCTGCTGCAGAAGAAGAGCGCCATCGACAGCGACCTGGCCGGGCTGGCCACCGAGGCCGAACAGGCCAAGGTCGATGCCGAGGACGCCAAGAACGCCCTGCTGTCGGTCAAGACCGAGATCGGCAAGCTCAAGGACGAGCGCGACCGCATGCTGGCCAAGATGCAGAGCGCCAAGGCCCGCCTGCAGATCCAGGGCCAGCTCGAAGGCCTGAGCGTCGAGGCCGACGTGCAGGCGCTGGAGCGCGTGCGCGACCACATCAAGACCACCATCGCCGAGGCCAACCTCGGCAAGGAACTGCGCGAGTCCGATCTCGACGTGCGGCTCGACAAGCTGCGCCTGCAGTCGGGCAACGTGACCGCCCGCGCGCAGCTCGACGAGATCAAGCGCCAGCGCGCGGCCGCGGCGCAGGCCTCCGGCAAGCAGATGTGATGGCGCGGTCCTGAGCCATGTCGACCGCCGCCCCCGTCCCGCGTCCGCCCCTGCCCGCCTGGGCCGAGGTGGTGCGCCGCAAGTACGTGGCCGACGAGGCCTCGATGTTCGTGCTGTACGGCAACGTCTATGACGAGATCCTCTGGAACGGCCGCTACCAGACCCTGACCGAGTTCCTCACCGAGGTGCTGCTGCAGGACAACAAGGACACCATCATCGTGTTCGACCCCTCGGCCGGCGTGCGTTATGCCAAGCGCAGCAGCAGCCTGCCCGAGACCAGCTGGCCGGCCGAGTTCACCGCCGACCAGATGCTGGCCCGCATGGAGGACGAGGTCCTGGTCCGCCACCGGCTCGCGCTGATCGTGCCTTACGCGGGCAGCGTGGCGCCGCCGGGCGAAGAGAACTTCCTGTCCGATTCCGACCGCCGTGCCGCCATCCGGCTGCACCGCTGGACCCTCAGCCCGCAGTTCAAGCGGCGCGACAACGTCGTCTTCCTGCTGGTCGAGTCGCTGTCCGAGCTGAACGCCAAGATCGTCGCCAACCCGCGGGTGGCGGCCGTCGAGCTGCCCTTGCCCGACACCGCCCAACGCACCGAGGTGATCCGCCTGGCCGACCCCTCGCGCGACGCGCAGCAGGTGGCCCGCCTGGCCAGCCATTCGAGCGGCCTGCGCGCGGCCCAGATCGCGCAGATCCTCACCCCGTCGCCGGCCGACGACCTGCCCGACGACGAGCGCCTGCGCTATGTCGCCAGCCTGCTCGGCGACACGCCCGACGCGGCGGCCCGGGCCCACAAGCTGGCCGCGCTCACCCGCGGCATGGACGCCGGCGAGATCCGCCACCTCATCAACCCGCAGCATCCGCCGCAGGCGGCAGCCCCGGTGGACGAGGGCGGCGACGAACTCATCCGCCTGGTGCACATGCGCAAGCGCGAGCTGATCGAAAAGGAATGCGCCGGCCTGATCGAATTCGTCAGCGCGCCGCTCGGCCTGGAGGCGGTGGGCGGCAACGAGGCCATCAAGCAGGAGCTGATGCAGATCGCCGCCGACGTGCGCAGCGGCGACCGCAAGCGCTCGCCCATGGGCCTGATGTTCGTCGGCCCGATGGGCACCGGCAAGACCTTCGTCGCCAAGTGTTTCGCGCGCAGCTCCGGCCTGAGCGCGGTGACCCTGAAGAACTTCCGCTCCAAGTGGGTGGGCTCCACCGAGGCCAACCTCGACAAGGTGCTGGGCATGGTCAAGGCCCTGGGCCCCATCATCCTCATCATCGACGAGGGCGACCGCAGCTTCGGCTCGGGCTCCGAGGACAGCGACGGCGGCACCTCCTCGCGGGTCATCGCCAAGCTCAAGGAATTCATGAGCGACCCCGACAACCGGGGCGTGGTGCTGTTCATCCTGATGACCAACCGGCCCGACAAGCTCGACACCGACATCAAGCGCGCCGGGAGGCTGGACCGCAAGATCCCGTTCTTCTATGCCGAGTCGGCGCCCGAGGTCGAGGGCGTGCTCGATGCCTTGTTCAAGCGCTACGGGGTGGCTCCGGTCGACTGGTCGCTGCACCGCGAGACCCTCTCGGCGCCGCTGCTCGGTTATTCCAACGCCGACCTCGAAGCCGTCACCCTGCTGGCGGTGGCCCAGGCCGCCGGCGGCGAGGTGACCCCGGCCTTGCTGCAGGCGGCGGTGGGCGACTACATGCCCTCGCGCGACCAGGCGATGCTGGAGTACATGGAAATGCTGGCGGTGTTCGAGGCCTCGCGCCGCAGCATGCTGCCGGAGCGGTTCAAGGCGCTGGACGCCGACGCCATCAATGCCCGGCTGCGAGAACTCCGGGCCCGCCTGCGACTCTGACCCTTCCTGTAGAAGACCTCCCAGACCCCACCCAAGGACATTCACCATGAGCGTGTTTCCCTCCCCGCAAAAACTCGAGATCCATCATGTGCAGGCCCTGGTCCGCGCGATGCATGCGCTGTCCCTCGCCGATGGCGTGCACGATGCCGAACGCGTGATGCTGCGCGGCTTCTACGACAGCTGCCAGGCCGACACCGGCGCGCTCACCAGCTTCGACGAGATCATCCGTGTGCCGCTGGACCCGGGTACCCTGGCCGACACCTTCAACACCGACGAACTGAAGACCACCTTCCTGCAGTCGCTGGTGTTCCTGGGTTTCGCCGACGGGCGCTACACCGACGGCGAGCGCGCCCAGCTGCGCGCTCATGCGGCCACGCTCGGCGTCAGTGCCGAGGCGCTGACCGCCATCGAAGACGCGGTGCAGGACCACCTGATGCAGCAGATCTCGCGCATCCAGAACACCGATGCGCTGCGCCAGGTGGCGGCGGAGATGAAGGGCTGAGACCGACGTCGCGGTGTGCCGGATGCCGGCGCCCGGCCGGCTGATGTCGGCTGGCCGGACGCCATCCGCAGCACCGTTCGCTGGTTTTCGAGGAGGCTGCCATGGCCGGTCGCGGTGTTCATTTCGCACTCAGTCCTGAGCAGGAGGCGCGCCTGCTGCCGGCGGTCGGCGACGACGCGTCGGTGCTGGACCTGCTCGAAGAAATCGAGGAAACCTGGGACGAGCAGCACCTGGTCGAGAGCGACAAGGCCTGGGACCCGATCCACCGCTGTTTCTGTGACGGCAAGCTCCTTTACGAGGGCGGCGACCACCCCTTGAACCACCTGATCTGCGGAGGCCGGCAATGCCTGGTCGACGAGGACGCGGAGCAGACGCTGAGTTATGTGAGCGCAGCACAGGTCAAGCAAGTGGCCGAGGCGGCGCGGCACATCTCTCGCGACGAGCTGCGGCAGCGCTACGCACGGATCAAGCAGCGCGGCTACCAGTTCCGGCTGGGCGATGAGGACTTCGGCTACGCCTGGGAGAACTTCGTCGTGCTCGCCGCCTTCTTCCAGCGTGCCGCAAGCGCGGAACGGGCCGTCATCTTCTCGACCGATTGCTGAGACGGGTACTGTTGATGCCGCTCGGCCCGGACGGCATCACCGGCTGGCACCGGCCACCTCATCCAGCAGCTCGAGGGCCAGCGCCCCGAACGAGCGGCCCTTGCCCTTCAGGCCGGGCGCCACCACGGTGGAAGTCGTGACGTCCTCGAATCGTTCGACGATGCAGTGGGCTGGTGGATCCATGGCGCGGACCATCACCTCGAACTCCAGGAAGCTCTTGTCGCCGGCCAGCCAGAGACCCTGGAAGCCGTGCCCCTCCTGCTCGGGACAGTCGTGCAACTCGACCAGGATGCCCGATGCGGGATCGACGCCGTTCGAGAGCAGGAGCGGATGCAGCCAGGGAAGCGGGCACGGTGTGCGCCGGGCGATCTCCAGCGTCCGGCGGATGTCCGCCTTGAGTGCCGCGTTCTGTTGCTGGACGTTGCGCTGCAGTGCCATGATGTGTCCGATACGCTCATGGGTGCCGACGCAGCGGCCCTGGTTTCAGGGCGACCAACGCCACAGCAGCACGCGTCCGTCGAGTGTACCCATCGCCAGCCGCTCGCCCCGGGCGCGCAGTGACAGCGCCATGCTCGCCACCCCATCGAGCTGGAGTGGCTGCGTCCACAGCGGTTCTCCGCCGTGGGTGTCGATCACGCCGATCTCCCCGTTCGTGAGTGCGTAGGCCAGGCGAGAAGGATCCGATGGCAGCACGGCCAGGGCCGTGGCCGGCGCCTCCAGGGGACGTTGCCAGAGCGAGCGGCCCCGCTCGTCCAGCCTTTCGATGAAGAACCCGCCGTGATCGTGGGGATGGTAGCGCATGCAGACGCGCACCCAGCCGCCCTGCGCAAGCCGGCACGCTTGAGTGTCCATCAGATGTCCGCCGGCCTTGCCGTCCCAGTCGAACATCTCGTGGACCTTGCCTTGCTGGTCGATGCGGCACAGCCGCTTGTGTTCGTGCGACGACGCCGGTGTGCCGCGCAGGAAATACAAATCCTCCGCGGCGTCGATGCGCAGATGGTGATTGAAGCAGTCGTAGTGGCCCGCATCGAGCGCGGTGACCAGGCCGGACGGGTCCACGATCCGGTCGCCGGGGCGGGACCTACGCGGCAAGTCCCTGCGCGTGTCGCGGCAGAGCACGCGGCCGGCCTGGTCGATGGACATCAGTGGAGTTTGTTCGAATCGTTGCCAGGCCTGCAAGGCCCCGTCGCGGATCTCCATCAGGCGGGAACTCGAGGTCCAGGGCGGCGTCTTCATCCGCTCCATCACGTGCACGAGGCTGCGCCCGCCGTGCTGCAGGACCTGCACGCCGTGTCCCGAGCCCTGTGCCGCCCACACGAGACGGCCGTCGGTGTGCCAGACCTCGGCATGGCAGGTGTCATGCACGGCCACCACGTGCTGCTCGTCCAGCCAGGCCAGGTCCCAGACGCGATGGCGTGGTGCCAGGGCCTGGTGCCGGAAGGCCGCATCGAAACTGGCCTGCCGGGCCTCGGCGGCCAGCTCGCCCGCATCGAAGCCCAGGGACACCGGATCCACCGGGGCGAACGAGGCCAGCCGGGGATCGGCCGTGCCCCAGGCCAGGCCCATCGCCTGATGGGCGCGCAGATCGTCGAGATGTCCGCCGATGTAGGTGTGGAAAGCGCTGCCGTCGAAGTCCCCCTCGTCGGGCGGATGCATGAGCAGGGCCAGGCGCCCGTCGTCGAGGTAGCGCACACGGGTCACGTCGCGGCTCTCGGACAGCAGCCGGAAGCAGGCCGCGGTCTGCCAGTTCCAGAGCCACAACTCGCCCTGGAACAGATAGCCGCCATCGTAGCTCCCGGTGGCGATCGCGACCCAGGGCTCGCGCGGATGGAGCGCCAGGTCGTTGATGGGGAAACTCGCCGCGTCGCAGACCGCCCAGCGCTCGGCCAGACCGGGCGCATAGATGCACACCCGCTCGCGCAGGCGCTGGCCGGGGTAGAGCGCGCGTCCTGGCCAGAACAGCTGGTCGAAGCTGCTGGTGACGGCGCACACGCCGTCATGGCGCCGGAAGACGGCGCCGGGACGGCCCAGCTCGGCGAAACGGGAGGGAGAAAGTTCAGCCTCCAGCTGCAGGTGCGTCACTTCAAGCCCTCAGCCCGATGCGGTGATGCTGCCGGTCGGAGCGGGCGTCCTCGGGCATAAGAAGAGTCATGCGGCCGGCAGCGCATCATCGCGCGCTGCGCTTTCCCGAGGCCTGGCCGCCGCCGAGGCCATGATGCGAAAGCCGGGGCCACGCAACGGCCGTAGGCCTGGAGCGAGCTTCTTTCCTGCGATACCGATGGGGCGCACGATGACCTTGGTACCGGCAGAGTTCAGATATCGCGGATCAACTGCCTGAATTCATCCACGTCCTCGAAGCTGCGATAGACCGAGGCGAAGCGCACGTAGGCCACCTTGTCGATGCGCTTGAGCTCGCGCATCACCAGTTCGCCGAGCCGGGTCGAGGCCACTTCCTTCGAGCCGCTGTTGAGCAGCTTGTCCTGGATGCGTTCCATGGCCGCGTCGATCTGCTCGACGCTCACCGGCCGCTTGCGCAGCGCGAGTGTCATCGAGGCGCGGATCTTGGAGGCGTCGAAATCGGCGCGCGTGCCGTCCTTCTTGACCACCGAGGGCAGGGCGATCTCGGCCCGCTCGTAGGTGGTGAAACGCTTGTCGCAGCTGTGGCAGCGCCGACGCCGGCGGACCACGTCGCCCTCGTCCGACTCCCGCGTCTCGACGACCTGGGTTTCCTCGTGACTGCAGAACGGGCAGCGCATCGTCAGTGCCGCTGTCCCGGTGCCAGGAGCACGAGGCGAAGCGAGTGCGACCGATCAAGCAACTCCCAAAGGACGGGTTTCCCGGCCCAATGGGAGGCGCCCCCTCGGGGGGCAGGAGCGACAGCGACGTGGGGGCTCACCTGTACACGGGGAAATCGCGCGTCAGCGCGGCGACCTTGGCACGCACCTCGGCCAGCACGGCCTCGTCGTGCGGACGGTCGAGCACGTCGGCGACCAGGTGCGCGGTGGCACGCGCCTGGTCTTCCTTGAAACCGCGCGTGGTGAAGGCCGGCGATCCGAGGCGGATGCCGCTGGTGACCATCGGCTTCTGCGGGTCGTTCGGGATGCCGTTCTTGTTGCAGGTCATGTGGGCCAGGCCCAGGATGGCCTCGGCTTCCTTGCCGGTCAGGCCCTTGGGGCGCAGGTCGACCAGCATCACGTGGCTCTCGGTGCGGCCGCTGACGATGCGCAGGCCGCGCGAGACCAGGGTCTCGGCCAGCACGGCGGCGTTCTTCACCACCTGCTGCTGGTAGGCCTTGAACTCGGGCGACAGCGCTTCCTTGAAGGCGACGGCCTTGCCGGCGATGACGTGCATCAGCGGGCCGCCCTGGATGCCGGGGAAGATGGCGCTGTTGATCTGCTTGGCGACATGGTCCTTCATCAGGATGATGCCGCCGCGCGGGCCGCGCAGGCTCTTGTGGGTGGTGGAGGTGACGACGTCGGCGAAGGGCACCGGGTTGGGGTACACGCCCGCGGCGACCAGGCCGGCGTAGTGGGCCATGTCGACCATGAAATAGGCGCCGATCTCCTTGGCCACCTTGGCGAAGCGCTCGAAGTCGATGCGCAGGGCGTAGGCCGAGGCGCCGGCGATGATCAGCTTGGGCTTGTGCTCGCGCGCCAGGCGTTCCATGGCGTCGTAGTCGATGGCTTCGTTGGCGTCCAGGCCGTAGCTGACGACCTTGAACCACTTGCCGCTCATGTTGAGCGGCATGCCGTGGGTGAGGTGGCCGCCTTCGGCCAGGCTCATGCCCATGATGGTGTCGCCCGGCTGCAGCAGGCCGAAGAACACCGCCTGGTTGGCCTGCGAGCCCGAGTTGGGCTGCACGTTGGCGTGCTCGGCGCCGAAGAGCTGCTTCAGCCGGTCGATGGCCAGCTGCTCGACCACGTCGACGTACTCGCAGCCACCGTAGTAGCGCTTGCCGGGATAGCCCTCGGCGTACTTGTTGGTGAGCTGGCTGCCCTGCGCGGCCATGACGGCCGGCGAGGTGTAGTTTTCCGAGGCGATCAGCTCGATGTGGTCTTCCTGGCGCTGGTTCTCGCTCTGGATGGCCGCCCAGATTTCGGGATCGATGTTGGAGAGGGTGGATTGGGCACGGTCAAACATGGTGGCAGTCCTTCTTCAAGAGATGAAGTCCCGGTCGATGGCGTGGCACCCTGGCGCCTTCCGGTACTTGCTGGTACCTGGAGAGCGCTCGAGGACACGCGACCACAGGGCTGCCCAGGCGAACGGCTGAACGGCCGGGAGATTCCAGGCCGACCGCGCTTCCCGGTGGTTCACCACCTCAGGCCCGGCGGAACGTCATTCCGGGGCCCCATCGCCAGTCGCGCAGCAAGCGGAGTGTACCAAGTTGCACCCCGATGGGGTGCAACTCAATGGAGCAAGGCGACCTTTTCCGGGCCGGGCGGGGCATCCGCCGGCGGGGTCGCGGCCACCCCGGCCTCGGCCGGTGCATCCGCCGCAGGGGTCTGGACCAGCACGGTCCGCGGGGCCACGTGCGCCGGGGCCCCCGGCGACACCGCCTGCCCGGCGGCGACCTGGCGCAGCAGCTGCTGCTCGGCCAGCACCTTGCCGGCGTAGCCGCCGTCGTCGGCCAGGTTGGCCGCGCCCACGTAGTGGCGCAGGCCGGCTTCCAGGCCGCCGGCGCGCGCGATGCACTCCTTCAGGACCAGCACGCCGACCCGCAGGTTGGTGACCGGGTCGAAGGCCGCGTGGTTGCCGCCGAAGGGTTCGTACTTGTCGTCGTGGATGCGGGTCATCACCTGCATCAGGCCCTGGGCGCCGACCGGGCTCTGGGCGAAAGGGTTGAAGCTCGACTCGATGGCCATGATGGACAGGATGAGCGTCGGCTCCAGGCCGACCTTGGCGCCCACGGTCCAGGCTTCCTTGACCAGGCGGCTCAGGGGCTCGGGCGCCACCTTGTAGCGCCGCGACAGCCACAGGGCGACCGCCGCCTGCTGCTTGGTCAGGTCTTTCGGGTCGGCCGCGGTGGCACGCAGGATGGCGTCGGGTTCGCTCATGTCGGTGAGCGCTTCGACCGTGCCTTCGGTGCGCGCTTCATGGCGCGACTGCAACCAGTCCAGCGCGCTCGTCTCGATGCTGGCGCGCAGGTCGGCGCGCGTGGCGCCGAACACCACCAGCGCCACCAGCGTCAGCCCGACCAGGGCGAGCGTGTTGTGGCTGACTTCGAGCAGGCCCTGCCCCACGTCGCGCATGAACACCTGGGTACCGCGGCCCACCGATCGCGCAAGCGCCAGAGCGGATGCGGCTCCTTGACGAATAGTTGTCATGTCACTCCTGTCCTCGCCGGGCGGTGCCTGGGGAGCGGGCATCTGCGCCCACGCCCGTGGGGTAGGCCACGGCGATAATCGACCAGGCGTCGCTGGCCATGGACTGCGTGGCCATCGTCACCGGGTGGTTTGATGAGTAGCGCACCCTCTCCACGTCAACGAAGGGGCACACGGGTAATCCCTGATCTGCGCCAGAGTGGCCGGATTCTAGGAAGGGCCTTCATGTCTAGTCAAGAATTTGAAAATCCGTTTCCATAACTTAAAAGTATGAAATACCGAGACCTGCGCGACTTCATGGACGGCCTGGAACGTGACGGCGAGCTCAAAAGAGTGGCGGAGCCTGTATCGGCGCGGCTTGAAATGACAGCGCTCAGTGACAAAGTCCTGCGCGCCGGCGGGCCGGCGTTGTTGTTCGAACGCCCCGTCGGTTACAAAATTCCCGCCTTGACGAACCTGTTCGGCACACCGGACCGGGTGGCGCGAGGCATGGGGGCGCTCGATCTGAGCGAGCTGCGCGATGTCGGGCGGGTGCTGGCCAGCCTGAAGGAGCCGGAGCCGCCCAAGGGGCTGAAGGACGCCGGCCGCCTGCTCCAGATGGCCAAGGCCTTGTGGGACATGAAACCCGCGAGCGTGCGCCGAGCCGCCTGCCAGGAGGAGATCCTCGCCGGCAGCGAGGTCGACCTGGGCGAGCTGCCGGTGCAGCTGTGCTGGCCGGGCGATGTGGGGCCGCTGATCACCTGGGGCCTGGTGATCACCCGCGGGCCGCAGGGGGTGGCCCAGCCGCGCCGGCGCCAGAACCTGGGCATCTACCGCCAGCAGGTGATCGGCCCGCGCCAGGTCATCATGCGCTGGCTGGCCCACCGCGGCGGGGCGCTCGACTTCCGCGACTTCGCGCGTGCCAACCCGGGGCAGCCGTTTCCGATCGCCGTGGCCCTGGGCGCCGACCCGGCGACCATCCTCGGGGCCGTCACCCCGGTGCCGGACAGCCTGTCCGAGTACCAGTTCGCCGGCCTGCTGCGCGGCAGCCGGACCGAGTTGACCGACACCGGCGTGGGCGAGGGCGGCCTGATGCTGCAGGCCCCGGCCAGCGCCGAGTTCGTGCTCGAAGGCCACATCCCGGTCGCGGCCCCCGGTTTCACCGGCACCAGCGCCCACGGGGTGCAGCTGAAGGAGGTGGGCGGCTATCTCTATGCGCTCGAGGGCCCGTTCGGGGATCACACCGGCTATTACAACGAGCAGGACTGGTTCCCGGTGTTCGAGCTGGAGCGCATCACCCGCCGCCGCGATCCCGTGTACCACTCCACCTATACGGGCAAGCCGCCGGACGAGCCCGCCGTGCTGGGGGTGGCCTTGAACGAGGTGTTCGTGCCCATCCTGCAGAAGCAGTTTCCGGAGATCGTCGACTTCTACCTGCCGCCCGAGGGCTGCAGCTACCGGATGGCGATCATCAGCATCAAGAAGAGCTATCCCGGCCATGCCAAGCGTCTGATGTTCGGCGTCTGGAGTTTCCTGCGCCAGTTCATGTACACCAAGTTCATCGTGGTCACCGACGACGACGTGGACATCCGCGACTGGCAGGAGGTGATCTGGGCCATCACCACCCGCATGGACCCGGTGCGCGATACCACCCTGGTCGAGCACACGCCCATCGACTACCTCGATTTCGCTTCGCCGGTGAGCGGCCTGGGTGGCAAGATGGGCCTGGACGCCACCAACAAGTGGCCGGGCGAGACCAGCCGCGAGTGGGGCCGCACCATTCGCATGGATGCCGAGGTGGAGCAGCGCGTGGAGAGCCTGTTCGCCGCCGTGATGAAGTCGCCATCCCCGCCGTCTTCTAAATAGGCACGAGGGTACCGATAGCAAACGAGGTGCCGTTCCCGCTTGTATTCGGCCGTGAAGGCGGCTATCGTGTGCTTGCCTGCATGCAGGCAACCTTCAAGTCGCAGTCTCTGCGCACAGGAGCCCCGGACCTATTTCCTCCGGAGCCCCGAACTGGCGACCTCAGTCGCCCGCCCCTCCCGCCGCAATCGGGAGGGGTTTGTCGTTTCTGGGGACGGTGTTCTCGCCGTCGCTTGCCTTCTCTCCTTTCTGTCTCTCGCATCTCGCCGTCATGGGGTCGCGAGCCGTGGCCGCTCTTCCGGCCGCAGGGCTTGTGCCGTATAGAATGTGGGATGCGATTGATTCTCAATTTTCAATTGGGAGCGTCTTGATCGGGCGCTCCCGATGCGTCCGCCAGCCCATCCGCACCTCCTGGTCGCCATCGCCCGTCGGCCTCCTGGTCCGGGCTGAGGACTGGACCTTTTCCGGTCATTGACAGCACTGCCTGTCTGCCGAGGCCCGTATCCGATGGAACGGATTGCCGTGGCCGTTCCGGTCCGGTCCGGGGCGGGCGCTTCCTTTTTTCCGCGTTTCCTACTTCCTCAAACTTTGGAGAGCTCAGTTATGTATCGCACATCGAGCGCGGCCGCGTGCCGGCGGCGTCCCCGGCGGGCAGTCTTGTCTGCCGCTGTCCTGGCCGTGCTGCTGGAATGGACTGCCCCCGTGCAGGCAGCCGACACCACGGAGCAGCCGCTTTCGGCCGCGCCGGTGCCGGCCTCTGAAACCGTCCTGCCCTCGGTGCAGGTGGTGGGCCGCCGGCAATCGGGCCAATACCACGGCCGCGAGTCGGAGGGGGCCACCAAGACGGCCACGCCGGTGATCGAAGTGCCCCAGGCGGTGCGCGTGGTCACGCGCCAGCTGGTGGACGACCTGGGCGCGCTGCGCCTGGACGACGTGCTGGACTACGTGGCCGGGGTCTCGCGCCAGAACAACTTCGGCGGCACCTGGGACAACGTCGCGATGCGGGGCTTTGCCGGGCACGAGGACAGCGGCATGAGCCTGCTGCGCAATGGCATGGCCTCCAACCGCGGCTTCAATGCACCGCGCGACATGGCGAACGTGGAACGCATCGAGTTCCTCAAGGGCACGATGGGGGCGTTGTACGGCAGCAGCGAGCCCGGCGGCACGGTCAACGTGGTGACCAAGCAGCCGCGTTTCACGGCCGGTCATTCGGTCGAGGCCTACTACGGCAGCTACGACTACAAGCGCCTGGCGCTCGACAGCACGGGCCCGCTCGACGGTGACGGCGCGGACCGGCCTGCCGCGCTGGCCTACCGCCTGAACGTGTCAGTGGAAGACAAGGACAGCTTCCGGGACCACGTGAACAGCCGCCGCGAACTGGTGGCGCCGGCGCTGGCCTGGAAGCTGGGCGCCGACACCCTGCTGCGCTACGACGGCGAGTGGCTGCGCCAGCGCGCGCCGCTGGACCGCGGCGTGGTGGCAGTCGACGGCCACCTCGGCCGGGTGCCGACCTCGCGCTTCTATGGCGAGCCCGGCGATGGCGACATCACCATCGACAACCACACGCACCAGCTCTTCCTCGAGCATGCGCTCGCCTCCGACTGGCAGCTGCGCGCGGGGCTGCAGTACAAGCGGGGCACACTCGACGGGCTGGCCAGCGAAGGCCATCACTCCGGCGACGCGCGCTGCCCGGACTTGGTGGAACAGGAAGGCGAGCTGTGCCGCCGCCTGCGCCAGCGCGACTTCGCCTCGCGGGAGACCTCCGCGCAGTTCGACCTGTCGGGTCGTCTGTTCACGGCCGGCCTGAAGCACGAACTGCTGCTTGGCGTGGAGGCCGCCCGCTACCGGATCGATCAGCGGCTGATGCAACAAAACGGCCCCGGTCGCTACGACTACCGCATCGACGTGTACGACCCGGTCTATGGCGCGGCGCGCCCGGCATTGACGGTGGCCGCGATCGACCGCACCCTGAGCGACCGCACCGTCGCCGTGTATGCCCAGGACCAGCTGAGCCTGGCGCCCGAGTGGAAGCTGCTGGCCGGCCTGCGCCATGACCGCTACCGCGGCGACATCGACGACCGCAACCACGGCCTCACCCGGCAGGACCTGAGCGCCACCTCGCCGCGCGCCGGCCTGACCTGGCTGCCGCGACCCGACCTGTCCCTCTACGCCAGCCTGGGCCGCTCCTTCCGGCCCCAAACCAATACCACTGCCACAGGGGAGACGCTGGAGCCCGAGGTGGGCACGGCGCGCGAGATGGGCCTGAAGTGGCAGGGTCAGGACGGCCGCCTGGGCGGTGGCGTGGCGCTGTTCGACATCAGCAAGCGCAACATGAGCACCTACGACAGCGGCGGAACCTACCTGGAGCCGGTTGCCGGCACCGTCCGCAACAAAGGCTTGGAAGCCGAACTCGCCGGCTGGGTCACGTCCGGCTGGCGCGTCGCGCTGAGCTACACCTATCTCGATGCCGATCCCAGCATCACCCAGTTCGCCAGGCACAGCGGCAGCGCCTTCGTCGTGCACGAGATGTCTTTGTCCGACGGCAGCCCGCTGGGCCTGGGCGGCGGCCTGACCCACGTGGGCCGGCGCAGCGGCGATACCGGCCAGCCCGGCCTGCCCGCCTACACGGTGGCCAAGCTCACCGGCTACTGGAGCGCCAGCAAACAACTGCGTATCTCGCTGGACGTCGACAACCTCTTCGACAAGACCTACTACACCAGTGCCTACAACAGGTTCTGGGTCACGCCCGGCGCGCCGCGGCAAATCACGCTCGGCCTGCAGTCCAAGTTCTGACCAAGGGAGAAGCCATTCATGCGATTTCTTTCAACTCGTCTTGCCGCCGTCCTGGCGGCCACCACCCTGGCTCTGCATGCGCTGCCGGGCCAGGCGCACGGCATCTGGTTCGCCCAGCGCGCCGACCGGCTGGCGCTGGTCTATGGGGAGGGCGGGCAGGACCTGGACGCCGTCAAGCGCCTGCCCAAGATCACCTCGGTCGGCGGCTTCGGCCGGGACGGCACCCAGGTGCCTGTCCGGCTGGAACCCGAAGGCCGCCTGCCCGTCGTCGATCTGACGGGCCGGCCCGCAGTGTTGAGCGCGACCATGGACAACGGCCTGTGGTCGAAGACGCCGGACGGCCGCTGGCACGGCAAGGGCAAGGACGAGGTACCGGACGCCGCCATCAGCGGCCGCTACATGAAGTACACCACCCATCTGGTGAGCCTGCCGCAAGGCGCCGTGGCGCCGGTGCCTGGCCAGGCGCTGCAGATCGTGCCGGTGGGGGCGAAGTTTCCGCTTCACAAGGGCGAGCCGCTCACCGTGCGCGTGCTGTTCCAGGGCCGGCCGCTGGCCGGCGCCAAGGTCTGGCCGGACCTGGTGACGGACCCGGACGCCGAGCCCCTGGTGGCCGACCGCGAGGGGCTGGTGACCGTGCCCGTGCGCAACCAGGGGCTGAACGTGATCAAGGCCGAGAACGAGTCGGCATCCGTCGATCCCGGCAAGACCCTGATGACCCATCACCTCGCCACGCTGAGTTTCGCCCTGGAGCACGCGCCGGAGTGAGTCGACCCGGCCTGGGCCAATGCCCGGCCTCAGGCCCCGGCGGCCAGCCCCAGCAATTCGTGCAGCACACGCCGCACCTGTTCGAACCCCCCGCTGCTCGGGATCCAGGCCAGGTCCGGCGTCGTCAGCTGGCTGGCCAGGCCCATCGGGGCGGGCTGGATGCCGATCTCGCCCCGGGCCGCGCCTTCGAAGGCGCGCAGCGCGCGCGGCATGTGGGTGCCGTGGGTGACCAGCACGATATGGCGGATTCCTTCGGCCTTCAGCAGGGCCACGCTGCGCATGGCGTTTTCGCGGGTGTCGCGCGACTGGTCTTCCAGCCATTTGAGCGGGCGGCCGAAATCCTGCGCGGCCACGTGGGCGGCCACCTGGGCTTCGGTCTGCCCGTCGCCGCTCTGGGCCCAGCCGACGCCGCCGCTGAAGGCGACCGGCACACCCGTCTCGCGGCCCAGCCACAGGCCGTAGCGCAGGCGTTCCAGCGAGGGCGCCTGCAGGCTGGCCACACCGTATTCCGGTGCCAGTCGCTCCACGCCGCTGCCCAGGACCACGATGGCCTGAGGGTTTTTCTCCCGCTGCCGGGCCTTGAGCTGGGCGATGTCGGCGCTCGACAAGGCCGGCGGCGACTTCAGCACCCAGGTGGTGAGCAACTGCGCCGTACCGCTGCAGGCGCTCAGCCACAGGCCGCCCACCCCCAGCAGGATGACGATCCAGCCCAGGCCTCGCCGCGGCAGCAAAAGCCGCGCGCCCACCAGGATCAGCAGCAGAAAGGGCACCGGCGGCAGGGCCAGCGCGCCCAGGACGGGCTTCCACGATTCGATGCCCAGCAGGGCCAGGAAGGCGTTCATGCAGTTCTTTCGTCAGGGCGTGGGCTTGCCCGGCGGATTGTGCCGGAGTGCCCTGGCCCGTGCCGTCCCGCGCGCCCCGGGCGGGGGCCGGCGCGTGAACTGCGTCACGCCGGGTGGCGTGTCAGCGGGTGCTGGCTTCGCGGATCGCGGCGGCCGTGTTGAGCGCATGGGTGGCCACCTGCTCCAGGTTCATGGCCACCACATTGAGCGGGTAGGTGCCCGAGACGATGCCGGCATACGCGAGTTCGATGGCGATCACCTCGGGCGGCAGGCCTTCGATGGCCGCGACCAGGGCGTCCTCGATCGACTCCAGCCCTTCGTCGTCGTACAACAGGTCGGAATCGGCGCTGACGCGGTAGGCGCAGGTTTCGGTAGAGGTGTGTTCAATGTCGAGGCGGACGATCATGGCAAGGCTCCTGAGAGCCGCCTATTGTGCGCTGGACGGCGTCGGGGAGTCCCGGGCCCGTCCGTTCCCTGCGTTCCTTGGCGACCACCTGGCGCCCGCGCGCGAGGGCGTAGCCGATGGCCGCGTCGGGCGATGCCCAGCGGTGGCCGCACGACAGGCAATCGTCGCGGAAGGCTTCGCTCGCCGCACCGGCGGAGCCCGTGACGCGACTGACCACCACGGCCGCGATGTAGCCGTCTCCCCTGGGGCCTTCCAGGGCGCCCGCATAGATGCGGTATTCACCTTCAATTCGTTCGTCGAAGTGCATGGTCCTCTCCCGGGTCGGCAGCCTTGCCGGCCGTGTAGGAATGATCGGCGCAGCATCCCGCCATTTCCATCCACCAGAAGCGTTACCCCCACGGGGGGGGGGCTGCTCAGGCCGTGGCCTTCAGCGCCGGCCGGCGCCGCGGCTCGCGGATCGGCAGGTGCACCAGGGCGGCGCCGAGGGCCAGCACGATGTCGGCGTACCACATCCAGTGGTAGCCGCCGGAGGCCTCGAACGCCTTGCCACCCAGGTAGGCGCCGAGGAAACCGCCCACCTGGTGCACCAGCATCACCAGGCCGAACAAGGTGCCGGTGTGGGCCGGACCGAACATCTTCATGACCAGGCCGACCGTCGGCGGCACGGTGGAGAGGTAGCTCAGGCCGATGACGGCGGCGAAGGCCAGCAGGGTGATCTCGGTCTTGGGCGCGAGCATGAACACGATCACCGCCAGCGCGCGGCTCGCGTAGACCAGCGACAGCAGGGACTTCATGCGCCAGCGGCCGCCCTGGAAGGAGACCGCCCAGCCCATGCCGACGCTGCCGACGATGTTGAACAACCCGATGGTGCCCAGGGCCCAGGCGCCGACCTCGGGCGGCAGCTGGCATGACGCGACCACCCCCGGCAGGTGGGTGGCGATGAAGGCGACGTGGAAACCGCAGACGAAAAAGCCGCAGCAGAGCAGGCGGTAACTGCGGTCGCCGAGGGCGCGCGAGACGGCTTCGCGGGTGCTTTCGTGCCGTGGCGGCGCCTCGCCCTGCACGGCGGCGCGGAAGTTCGCGCCGCGCAGCACCCAGGCGGCGGGCAGCGCCAGCAGGCTCAGGATGGCCAGGCCATGCAGGGCGACGACCCAGCCGGCGGCGGCGGTCATGGACTGGGTGAGCGGCGCGAACACGAACTGCCCGAACGAGCCACCGGCGTTGACGATGCCGGTCGCCATGCCGCGCTTGTCGGCTGGAATGAGACGGGCTGTCGCGCTCATCAGGGTGGCCGGGCCGGCCATGCCGGAGCCGCCGGCGGCGAGCACGCCGATGGCGAGGATGAGCCCCCAGGTGCTGCCCATGAACGGCACCAGCGCGGTGCCCAGGGCCAGCAGCAGCACGCCGCCGGCCAGCACCCGGCCCGTGCCGTAGCGCTCGGCCGCCATGCCGGCGAAAGGCTGGGTCAGGCCCCACCACAGCTGCCCGAAGGCGAAGGCGAGGCTGACGCCGGCGATGCCCAGGCCGGTGGAGGTGTTGATCGCCCCGAGGAACAGCCCCATCGACTGGCGCGCTCCCATGGTCAAGGCGAAGGTGCCGGCCGCGGCCAGCAGCACCAGGGCGACGGCGAGGTCGCGGCGGGGGATTGCGGGGCTGTCACTCATCGAGGTCTCCGGAGTCGCCGGCATGCAGCTGCGCCAGGCATTCGTCGATCAGGCCATGCAGGCGCTGTACGCGCTCCAGGCCAAGGCGTGCGTTCAGGGCGGCCTGCGCGCGTTTCCAGCTGCGCTGAGCCTCGATGCGTTTCTCGCGACCGGCGGCGGTGGCCGACACCAGCCGGCTGCGCGCGTTTTCGCCCGGGCCTTGCTCGACCCAGCCGAGCGCGATCAGCGGCAGCAGGTTGCGGGTGAGGGTGGAGGCGTCCAGGTGCATCGCGGCGGCCAGGTCGGAGGGGCGTACCGGCCCGAGCGAGATCACGTGCGACAACAGCGAATACTGGGTCGTCTTCATGCCGCAGGCGCCGACATGCGCGTCGTACAGGCGGCTGACCTCGCGGTTGAGCTGGCGCACTTTCAGGCTGGTGCAGCCCAACAGCGGTGTGTCCGGGGAGCGGGAGGAGTTCGGCATGAATACATTGTAGACGCAACAATTGCATCTACAATGAAATGGGATTTCCCTCCGGGAGCAAGGGGCGGAGCGACGAGGTAGTCTCGGTTCTTTGTAACCTGACGGCCGCCTGCGGCGGCTCACCGATGAGACTTCTCCATACCATGCTGCGCGTCGGCGACCTGCAGCGCTCCATCGATTTCTACACCCAGGTCATGGGCATGACCTTGCTGCGCCGCACCGAACGTCCGGAGCAGAAATATTCGCTCGCCTTCGTGGGCTACGGCAGGAATCCGGAACATGCCGAGATCGAGCTGACCTACAACCACGGTGTCGCTCATTACGAGCTGGGCACGGCCTACGGGCACATCGCCATCGAAGTGCCGGACGCCTTCGCCGCCTGCGAGAAGATCCGTGCGAACGGCGGTGCGGTGACACGCGAGGCCGGGCCGGTCCAGGGCGGCGACACCGTCATCGCGTTCGTCACCGATCCGGATGGCTACAAGATCGAGTTGATCGAGCGCCGGCCCTGACCGGTATCGTGCAGCGTACCCTCCGCCACAGGGCGAATGCGCTTCAGAGCCAGGTGACGGCGCCTTGTTCGGCCGTCAGCACGTTGCGCCGCATGCCGCCGAAGAGTTCGCGGCCCAGGCCCCGGGCATGGATGGCGCGCAGCTCGTCGCTCATCCCCGCGATCTCGCGCGAGGCCCAGGTGGCCGCGTCCACCAGGGCGTCCAGCGTTCCCGCCACGGCGTCGAGGCGGATCAGGTCGCCATCGCGCACCTTGCCCAGCGGTCCGTCGGCCAGCACCTCGGGGCTCACGTGGATGGCGGCCGGCACCTTGCCGGAGGCACCGCTCATGCGGCCATCGGTGACGAGCGCGACATGGAAACCCTTGCCTTGCAGCACGCCCAGCGGTGGGGTGAGCCGGTGCAGTTCGGGCATGCCGTTGGCGCGCGGGCCCTGGAAGCGCACGACGGCCACCAGGTCGCGTTCGAGTTCGCCGGCCTTGAAAGCGGCGAGGAAGTCTTCCTGGCCGTCGAACACCCGGGCCGGCGCCTCCACGATGTGGTGCCCCGCCGGAACGGCCGAGACCTTGATCACGGCGCGGCCGAGGTTGCCGGTGAGCAGCTTGAGCCCGCCGCTGTCGCTGAAGGGCTGGGCCGCCGTGCGCAGCACCGCGTCGTCGGCGCTGTCTGCCGGCAGGTCCTGCCAGACCAGCCGGGGTCCGGCCAGCGCAGGCACCCGCCCATAGTCGCGCAGATCGCCGCCGTGGACGGTGGCCACGTCGGCGAACAGGCAGCCGGCTTCGATGAGCTC
Source organism: uncultured Rhizobacter sp. (assembly GCA_966211755.1). GTDB lineage: Bacteria > Pseudomonadota > Gammaproteobacteria > Burkholderiales > Burkholderiaceae_C > Rhizobacter. The sequence goes on from CBIHOH010000034.1 coordinate 24,254, forward strand.
GCGGATCACGAAGCCCGGGCCGCCGGCGGACTGGAAGTGGTTCACGTCGGCACTGCCGTTGGGGTAGACGCGGGCCAGCAGCGGCACGGCGGCGGACAGCTCGGAGAAGTCGTTCCAGTCGATGAGGATGCCGGCGGCGCGGGCCACCGCCACCCAGTGGATCAGGTGGTTGGTGGAGCCGCCGGTGGCCAGCAGCGCGACCATGGCGTTGACGATGACACGCTCGTCGACCAGCCGGCCGAGGGGACGGAAGGCCTCGCCCTTGTCGCGGGTGAGCGCGAGCACGCTGCGCACGCTCTGGCGGGTGAGCTGCTCGCGCAGCTCGGCGTGCGGGTGGATGAAGGCGGCCCCGGGCACATGCAGGCCCATGGCCTCGAGCAGCATCTGGTTGCTGTTGGCGGTGCCGTAGAAGGTGCAGGTGCCCGGCCCGTGGTACGCGGCCGACTCGGCCTTGAGCAAGGCCTCGCGGCCCACCAGGCCCTGGGCGAACTGTTCGCGCACCCTGGACTTCTCGCCGTTCGACAGGCCGCTGGCCATCGGGCCGGCGGGGACGAACACGCAGGGCAGGTGGCCGAAGTGCAGGGCGCCGATCAGCAGGCCGGGTACGATCTTGTCGCACACGCCGAGCAGCAGGGCGGCATCGAACACATCGTGGGTGAGGGCGACGGCGGTGCCCATGGCGATGGTGTCGCGCGAGAACAGGCTGAGCTCCATGCCCGGCATGCCCTGGGTGACCCCGTCGCACATGGCCGGCACGCCGCCCGCCACCTGCAGGGTCGCGCCTTGGCGCCGGGCTTCGTCGCGCAGGATGTCGGGGAAGCCGGCGTAGGGCTGGTGGGCCGACAGCATGTCGTTGTAGGCGGTGACCACGCCGATGTGGGGAGCCCGCTCTTCGATGACACGCAGCTTGTCGTTCGCCGGCAGGGCCGCGAAGGCATGGGCGACGTTGGCGCAGCCCAGGCGCTCGGCGCCGCGTGGCCGGTGGATCGCCTGCTCGACGACGTCGAGGTAGGCACTACGGGTGGCCGCGCTGCGCTCGGTGATGCGTTGGCAGACATCCAGCAGAACTTGTTTCATGTTCAGGCCGCCCGCGGAGGGCGTCGGTTGCCGCGTGGTGCCTCGATTATCCGGCCGGGTCAGTCGCGGGCACGGGCCTTGGCCGGTTTGTCCGCTTTGTCAGTGCGGGCAGGCTGCGGCGGCGGCTTGGCGGCGGCCACCTTGCCCCCTCCGCCGGCGGCACGGCTGGCCCGCTCGAGCAGCTCGGCGCAGCCTTTGCGGTCGGCGTCGTCCTTGCCGAAGTCGAGCAGGGGGATGAGCGCCGCCACCGGATTGACGAGGCCGAGCAGGGCGGCGGCGCCGATCTGGCGGGCGAGCGGGCCTTTCTCGAGCGCCAGCTGCGGCTGGCTGAAGGAGCCCCGCACACGCAGCGGTGTGCGCAGGCTGAGGGGACTGAAGTCCTTCGGGGCGACCACCGCCCGCAGGTCCATGGTCTCGCGCGCCAGCGAGACGCTGCCGTCGACCCAGATGTTGGAATCGCCGGTGTCGATCACGAAGGCCTGCGGCCGCAGCACGCCTTGGTCGGCGCGCAGGTCGACCAGGGCGCATTGCACGGTCAGCGGCTCGTCGCCCTTGATGAACACCCCCAGCGCCTGGGCCAGGTCGATGCCCGCGGCCTCGACCGCCAGGTGCGAGACCTTGCCGCCGCGCAGCGTGGTGACCACCGAGCCTTCCAGGCTGCCGAGGATCTGCGCCGTGGAACGGCCCTGGCCTTTGAGGTCGGCCCGTCCGACCAGGCGCCCGCTGATGTAGGGCGGCGCGTCGCCGTCGCGCTCCTGCCGGAGCCAGCGCTCGAGGCGCACGTCGTTCCAGCGCAGCCCGGTGCGCCAGAGCGCGGTGCTGCCGGTGCCGTCGAGCGCGGCCGAACCGCTCAGCTCGCCGTCGGCCGTGCGGGCCACGATGCCGTCGAGCAGCAGCTTGCCGTCGCGCAGGGTGAGGTGGGTGCGCAGCGGCTGCAGGGGTTGGGCGAACAGGCTGCCCAGCTCGGCGCGCTCGAAGGCCATGAGCACGTTGGCATTCATCGCACGCAGGGCGGGCAGGTCGAATTCGCGGTCGGGCAGCACACGTTCGCCGGGCACGCTGGGCTTGGCGCCCGGTGCGGGCGCGGGCACCGCGCCGATGCTGGGCGCGAGGTCGGCCAGCAGCAGGCGCGGGCCGCTGACCCGGCCTTGCAGCAGCGGCACGCGGGGGCGGGTGTCGTAGGTGAGGGCGGCGCTCAGCTGGCTGGAGCCGACGCTCGCCTGGTCGGCCAGGAAGCGCCAGAAGCCGCCTTCCTTGACGATCTTGCCGGCGATGCGGAAGGGCCCTGTGGTGGGCAGGGTGAGGCCCAGCGGGTCGCCGACGGCCGCCAGGGAGGGCCCGCTGACACGGTACTCGCCGCTCAGGCCGGACAGCTTGAGCAGGTCGGTGACCGTGCCCTTGAAATGCAGGGCTGCGCGCCCGGCGGTGAGGTCCAGGGCCACCGGGGTGGGCCGCGCCTTGTCCGCCGGCGCCAGCAGGGGCAGGACCCCGCCGGCGCTGAGCCTGGCGTCGAGGGCGGCACCGCCGAAGCTGCCCTTGGCCGAGCCGAGCAGGCCGGAGACCTTGTCGTCGGCCAGCGTGCCTTCGGACACGCGCACGCCGGCCGCGATGTCGGCGCGCAGGGGGGCGTCGACATAGGTGATGTCGCCGGAGCGGACCGTCAGCTCCTGGATGGTGGGCAGCTGCAGTGCCGGCCCGGACTGGGGCCGGGTCCGCGCGGGGTCGCCGAATTGCCAGGAGGCCCGGCCGTCGGCCCGGCGTTCGGCATGCACGACCAGGCGCTCGGCGCGCAGGTGGCGGATGTCGAGGGCGTGGCCCTCGCGGGCCCGCCAGAGGGCAGGGTAGGAGATGCGCAGGTCGGCCCCTTCGGCGAGCAGGAAATACGGTTGCCGGCTCCAGCCGGGCGCGCCGATCTGCAGGCGCGGCACCTTCACCCGCAGCCCCCCCAGAAAACGCAGCGTGGGCCGCTCCTGCGCGCCCTGGCCGAGCAGCACGTCGCGCTGCAGCGCCTCGCCGAGGGCGCGCTGCGCCGGCGCGGCCAGGAAGGGCCAGCCGGCGAGTTCGCAGCCGGCGAAGAGCAACAGCAGAACGCCGGCGACGGCGCCCAGCGGCTTGAGCCAGCGCCGCGGTCGGCGGGGGCGGGGCGGCTCCGGCACGGCGCTGGACATCAGTAGCCGATCAGCGAGCGCTGATAGGAGGGATCGGTGGCGAGGGGGTTGTGCACCACCTCGTGTTCGCCCACCGGCGGCGGCAGGCCGGTCATGGCGGAGGTCAGCTTGGCCAGCGTACGGCTGGCGCGGCTGCTGTGCGCATCCCAGTATTCGGCCATCTCCATCGTGACCATCAGCAGCGTCAGCTCCGGATCGTCGCGGCCGAGCGGGAACCAGTGCCTGGCCAGAGGGGTCCAGAGTTCGTCCACGCGCCGGCTGTCGAAGGCCACCTCGCCGTGGCCCGTCACCGAGACATAGATGTTGTTGGCCTCGTCGGTGAAGGACAGGTTCACCGCCTCGAGCTGGTCGGTCTTGGCGGAGGACTCGCGGGTGAGGAACCAGAAGTGGCCCAGGCTGCAGATCTCGAGCGGCATCATGGGCCGGCTCAGCAGCTTGCCGTCGCCGGCCATGGTCGTCAGCATGCACACATCGATGCCCGCCACCAGCTCTGCGATCTTTCTCAGGCTGTCGTGGCGTTGCGGCTGACTTTTCATCAAGGGCTCCCTCGGGATGGAACAGGTTTCCACCTTAGGGCAGGGCCTCGTCAGGCCGTATCAGTGCGTGCCGTCAGCCATTGTGGGGGATGTCCTACGACGCGCCCGGTCCCTCATTGCAGCCGCATCTCCACCCGGTCGGCCTGGCTGGCATCGTCGCCTGGGCGCAGGGGCATGGGCTTGGCGGTGATCAGCTGCTGCGGCGCCACGCCGTTGGCCTCCAGGGCATGCCGCACCTGTTGCAGCCGGCGTTGCGCCAGGTCGAGCCGGGCGGCGGCGTCGCTGCGTGCGTCGAACGTCCCGGCGATCACGATCACCGAACCGGGGTTGCCGCGCGCGCTGTCGGAGATGCGGCCGAGCGCGGCCTGGCCATCGGGCGGCAGGCTGTCCTGGCCGGCAACGAAGCGCACTTGCTCGAAGGCCGACACCACCTCGATCGCGGGCGGCGGCGGCGGCGGGGCGCCGCGCGGCCGCGTGCTCGCGATGCCGAGGCCGATCGCCCCCGACACCGCCAGCAGCACCACCAGCGCCACGATGATCAGGGCGTGTTTCTCTGTCTCGTCGTTGTGTTCGCTCATGCTCGGGTCCGTGGGAATGGACCCGCGATTCTAGGACGGCGGCATGGCGCTGCCGCGGTACCCGGCAGCGTCCGCCCTCCTCACTGCGGATGGATCGACAGAGGGGCCAGGCTGCGGCGCAGCCGGGCCAGGTCGGCTTCGGTGTCGATGTCCTGCAGAACGCCGGGGTCGTCGACCTCGACCTCGCAGGCCGGGTAGCGGGCGATGAGGCGGCGTGCGCCCTGGTCGCCGGTCAGCATCACGAGTTCGGTGTACAGCTCGGCGGCAAAGCCCACGGGATGGCCGCGCCGGCCCAGGTGCTGCGCATAGGCCACGGTGTGTTCACTCAGCTGCTTGGCCACCGCGTGCAGGGTGGAGGGGCGTACCAGGGGCATGTCGGCCGGCAGGATCAGCCAGCCGGAGGCATCCGAGCGCGCCGCCACGCCGGCGGCGATCGAGTAGCCCATGCCCAGCGCGCGGCTTGCCGCCGAACCCACCGCCGGCATCAGCACGATGTCCCGCCGCGCCACATGGTGGCCCACCGCGTCGGCCAGGGCCTCGGTGGTGACCACCACCAGCGGCAGGTCGCTGGCGAGCGCATTCGACAGGGTGGTGGACAGCACATCGGCTCCGCCCAGGTCCTGGGTGAGCTTGTGTTGCAAACCATGGAAGCGGGTGCCTCTCCCTGCGGCAAGAACGATCACCACTGGCCGCGATTTCATTCGGCCCCCTCTCTCTTGATTCCGTGTCGCCCGGCCAGGAGTGGCGGGTTGTTGATCCACAGAATACGGGCAGTCCGCGTGCCCTGTGAATGGGGCCTCTACGTAAGGCCTTCCACCTAAGGAAATATGTCTCGTGAAGAGCCCCTGGGAAAGTCCCTGCCTATACTTCCGCCATGACCGATCTCGCCGATCTCCGCAAGAGCTATGAACGCGCCGAACTGGACGAGCAGGCCTCGCTGGCCGACCCGCACGCGCAGTTTTCCCTGTGGTTGCAGCAGGCCATCGACGCCCAGGTGCCGGAGCCGAACGCCATGACCCTGGCCACGGTCGGCGCCGACGGCCGGCCGTCGACACGCATCGTGCTCATCAAGGGCTGCGATGCCCGCGGCATCGTCTGGTACACCAACTACGAGAGCCGCAAGGGCCGTGAGCTGGCCGGCCATCCTTTTGCGGCCCTTCAATTCCATTGGGTCGAACTGGAGCGCACGGTGCGGGTGGAAGGCCGGGTGGAACGGGTCAGCGACGAGGAGTCCGACGCGTATTTCAACTCGCGTCCGCTCGACAGCCGCCTGGGGGCGTGGGCCTCGCCGCAGAGCCAGGTGATCGGCTCGCGTGCGGTGCTGGTGGCCAATGCGGCCAAGGCCGCCGCCCGCTTCGGGCTGAAGCCGCCGCGTCCGCCGCACTGGGGCGGCTTTCGCCTGCTGCCCGACACCTATGAGTTCTGGCAGGGCCGCAAGTCGAGGTTGCACGATCGGCTCCGCTACCGGCTCGAGGCCGGGCAGTGGGTGCGCGAACGACTGGCGCCCTGAGACACGGGCAGGGCCTGCGGCCTGCCCGCTGTCGTCCGGCCGCGGGCAGGGTCAGAAGTTGATCCGCACCCCCGTCTTCAGCGAGCGGCCCGGCAGCGGCGACAGCTCGCGCACCGTCTGGTGGCTGCCGGCGTTGTAGGCGAGCGTGTCGCCCAGGTTGTTCACCTTGAAGAACCACAGCGCATCGCTCTGGCCGCCGAGCGAGAAGCGCCGGCTGAGGGACAGGTTGACCAGCGTGTAGCCGTCGGTCGCGGTGTCGGTCGAGGGCACGCGCGATTGCCGCGCCGCGTGTTCCACCTCGACGCGGCCGTTCCATGCGCCGGCCCGGGCGTCGAGGCCCAGGTTGGCGCGCAGCGGGGCCACCCGCGGCAGGGGCTCGCCCGTGTCGAGGTTGCTGGCGCGGGTGAAGTCGAGGCGGCTCGACACGTCGAGCGACCAGCGGCCCTCCAGCAAGCGGTGCGCGCCCTCGATCTCGATGCCGTTCAGCTGCGCCCGCACCGGGCGGAACACATACTCCGGAAAGGTGTCGCCGTCTTCGCTGATGTCGGAGCCGGAGGCATCGAGCGAGATGAAGCGCGAGAAGCGGGTGCTGAAGGCACCGATGCGCAGCTTGTCGGTCCCCGAGCTCCAGGTGGCGGAGACATCGAGGTTGGTGCCGCGTTCGGTGCCCAGCGTGTTGTCGCCGCGCTCGAACGAGCCGGTCGCCGCATGCACGCCGTTGGCATACAGCTCGAACGAGGTGGGGGCGCGTTCGGTATAGCTCAGCGCGCCGCTGAGCGCCCAGTGCGGCGCCGGCTTGAAGACGTTGGCGAGGGAGGCGCTGCGCATCGTGAAGCTGCGCTGCTGTGATGCGCCGAACTTCGGCTCCGACGCGTCGGCATCGCCTTCGGACGACACGCGCGCATGTTCGAGCCGCAGGCCGGCCGTCAGCGTGCCACCGGTCCAGGGCAGCTCTTCGAGCATGAACAAGGACTGGCGGCGGGTGCGCGTCGAGGGCACGAAGGCTTCTTCGCCGAGCGCCGAGAAGTCCATGTCCTCGAACTGTCCGCCCACCACGCCGCGCAGCGCGCCCAGGGGCGCGTGCTCGGCTTCGACGCGGACTTCGTTGCCGCTGGTCTCGAAGGTGGTGCCGATCTCGCCGCTGCCTTCGATCTCGTCGTGCCGGTAGCGGGTGGTGTTGAGGTTGACACGCAGCTTGCGCCACGCCCCGCTGCCGTGGAACTCGCCCGCCAGGCCGACATGGTCGCGTTGCATGCGGATGCGCACATCGGGTTCGGCCACCACGCCGTAGCGGCTCTGGTAGGTGTCGCCCGACAGGCCGATGCGGCCTTGCTCGAAGAACACCGTGCCGCCGAGCGCGCCGCCCTGGCTGTTGCTGGAGGAGTTGCGCACCCGGTCGGTCTCGGCCAGCAGCTCACCGTCTTCCTTCGGACTGTGGCGCGGCACATGCAGGTCCTGCGTGTCGCGGCTGAAGGCGTCGGCGTGCACGGCGACGCGGCCGTCGCCCGCCTCGAGCAGGGCGGCGCCACCGCGCTCCCGTTCGGCGCCGTCCAGGCGCAGTTCGGCCGACCCCGTCATGCCTTCGAGGCGCTCCCGGGGGATGCGGTTGTCGAGCGCGTTCACCGCGCCGCCGATGGCGTTGCCGCCGTACAGCAGGGCGCCCGGACCGCGCAGCACCTCGAGGCGCTCGACGACCAGCGGGTCGATGGGCACCGCGTGGTCGAAACTCAGCGTGGAGGCGTCCAGCGAGGCACCGGCGTTGTTCATCACCCGCACGCGTTCGCCATCCAGTCCACGGATGACGGGGCGGCTCGCGTTGGGGCCGAAATACGAGGACGACACCCCCGGCAGGCCGTTCAGGGTTTCGCCGAGCGAACTGCCGCGGCGCAGCAACAGGGCGTCGCCGGCCAGCACCGAGGTGGGGGTGGCCACCTCGCGTGCGCCGAGCGGGTTGCCGGTGGTGACGATGGCGGGCAGGGTCACCACCGGGGCCGCCGGGGTGTCGGTGGCCTGGGCGAAGGCGGGGGAAAGGGCCGCGCCGAGTGCGCAGGCGAGCGCCGTGGGGCGCAGGAGAGAGGGGGAAGCCATGGAAATTCTCGCGTGATGCCGATGGCCGGCCTCCCGCCACCGCGTTGTCACGCGGCGAGGCAGCCGGCCGGGAGGTGCCCCCAGCGGGGGCCCCGACGATTCGATGAAGCAGGGCGGCGCGCCCGGGCGCCGCCGGTCATGCGAGGCCGGGGGGCGCGCGTGCGTGGAAGAACCTCGCCTGGCGCGGCGTCGACGGGGTGTCGGCCGGCGCGAAGGCGGCCCGGGGTGGGGGCGTGGCCGTCCACGCGGACGGCGGCAGCCAGGCCAGGTCGGCCTGGGCCAGCTGGTCGAACAGCTGGCAGTCGGCGCTGTTCGCCGCGTGCAGGCCGAAGGGGCTGTCGTGCGCATCGGCGGCGGACGCGCCGTGGTGCAGCACCGCATGCATGCCACCCACCGCCTGCATGAGCACGAGCATGCCCAGCGCCAGGCTGACGAGCCAGGCGCGCGGGCGGCGGTACCAGTGCAGGGGGGTGGGCGCGGGGTGCATGCCCGGCTATTTTAAGGTCTTGATGTCGACCGTCGTGCCGTCGCTCAGGCGATAGAACATGCCGTAGGTGTCCTGCGTCAGCACGGACAGCCTGCCCTTCAGCATGATGGCATTGGGGGTGAACCGCACGGGTGTCTTGCTGCGCACCTCGACCAGACCCTCAGGCCCGGCGGGGATGCAGAAGTTGCAGGTGGTGGGCACCGACGAGAGCAGGAAATGGCGCTGCTTGTCGCCCGGTTCGAGCGGCATCATGAAACCCTGCACCATGACCATCTGGTTGTTCAGGGCCTGCACCGGCTTGGGAAAGACCGGGCGCACGAACGCGCCCTCGACGCGCGTGGTCACCGACGACAGCAGCGACCAGGGCACGACCCCCTCGCGCTCCTGCAGGGGCGGGAACTGGCTCTGCGGGCTGTGGTAGCCCGGCCCCTGGCCCATGGGCCCGCCACTGCCTTCGGCGCCGGACGACGGCGGTTTGCCCGAGGCGCCCGGTCCCAGGCCCGAGTTGCTGCCGGGCGCGCCGGACTGGGCTTGTGCGGGTGCATGGAGCGAGAGCGCCAGCCAGCCCGAGAGCAGGCAGGAGAGCAGGCCGCAGAGAGGGCGTTCAGTGCTCATGGCGCATCCCGCAGAGCTTGCCCAGGGCCAGGCCCTGGCAGCTGATCTGGAGTTCGGCGTGGCAGCTCGCCTCCGGCTTGCCGGCTTCGAGGCAGCGGGCGGCCGCTTCGTGCGCCGCGGCCATGGCGCGATGGCGCAGCACGTCTTGTCGCGCATGCGCGGCAAGCGCCGCGACCGCCGGCTGGGCCGGCTTGGCGGCGCCCGGTGCCGGCGCATTCGTCGCCGCATCCGCCGGCGCGTTCGCGCACAGCAGCAGCGCGACGGCCAGGGTCCACAAGTGTTTCATCGGGTCTCTTTCCACTTCGATTCAATGCGACTGCAACAGCCTCGTCACGTCCAGCCGGAAGGCCTGCCGGGCGGGCAATGCCGCGCTCAACAGGGCCAGCCCCAGCGCGGCCGCCGGCACGATGGCCTCCGACGGCGAGTACCAGGCGCCGCTGAGCGACAGCGACCGTTCTGAGGCCAGGTACCAGCCCAGCGCATGGGTCAGGCCGTGCCCCAGCGCCAGCCCGATGATGATCCCCAACAGCGCCAGCCACAAGGCCTCGAGCGTCACCAGGGCGGCGACGCGGTGCGGCGGCGCGCCCAGCATGCGCATCATGGCCAGGTCGGCGCGGCGTTCGCGCACCGCGTGGTAGAGGCCGATGAACACCGACAGGCCGGCGGCCAGCAGGAGCACGATGCCGAAACCGCGCAGCACCTCGGCGCCGGCCCCGACCATGCTCAGCAGCCGGGCGGTTTCCAGCGCCGGCGCGGCCGACTGCAGGCCGGGCTGGCTGTTGACCCAGCGCGGCACGGTGACGGCGCCCAGCGGGGTCTTGTAGCTCACCAGCAGCAGTGTCACCTCGCGTTCCTCGGCCAGTGCCCGGCGGTCTTCGTCGTCGACCGCATGCGCCTGCTCGTGCACGTTCCAGACCGACTCGATGCCGGTCAGCACCAGGCGGTCGAGCACGCCCTGCTGGCGGCTCAGCACACCGACCACGGTGTAGGGATGGTCCTGGTGCGTTTCGCCGTTGTCGCCCAGGCCGTGGGCGCCCGAGAAGGTGTCGCCCACCCGCAGCTTCAGCGCCTCGGCCACCTCGGCGCCGAGCACCGCCTGCATCGGTTTCTGCCAGACGCTGCCGGCGGCGAAGCGGGCGTCGTACAGGGCGAGGTAGTCGGGCGAGCTGCCGACGATGCGGTAGCCCTGCAGGCTGTCGCCGATGGAGATCGGCACCACCCGTCCGACCATCGGATGGCGGGCCAGCGTCTGCACCGCGCCGAGCGGGATGTTGCCGGGAGCCGAGTCGATGTGGAACACGCCGGCGAGGATGAGCTGCAGCGGGCTGCCCTTGGCGCCGACCACCAGGTCGATGCCCGCCAAGTCGCGCCGCACGCTGTGCTCGAGCTGCTCGCCGGTGAGGATCACGAAGCTCATCGAGCCCAGGCCGAGCGACAGCAGCAGCAGGTTGAGCAGGGCGACCAGGGGGCGCGCCCAGAGGTAGGTCCAGGCCAGGCGGGCGAGTCTCATCGGGTGCCGTCCTCCCGCGGGCGCAGCGGCATCTCGACGGCATCGGGCAGCCAGGTGGCCACCCGCGCGTCATGGGTGGCCAGCACCAGCATGGCGCCGGCGTCGGCGGCGGCCTGCAGCAGCAGGGCCATGGCGGCGGCGGCGTTGTCGTCGTCCAGGCTGGCGGTCGGCTCGTCGGCCAGGATGAGCCGGGGGCGGCGCAGCACGGCGCGTGCGAGGGCCACGCGCTGCGCCTGGCCCACGCTCAGCTCGTGCGGGCGCCGCCCGGCCAGCTCGGCGATGCCCAGGCGTTGCAGCGTGGCGGCGATGCGCAGGGCATCGACCGCCTCGCCGGCGCACAGGAAGGGCAGCTCGAGATTGCCGGCCACGCTCAGGCTGGGGCTCAGGTGCAGCCGCTGCGGCACGAAGCCGAGCTGGGCGCCCCGCCAGGCGTCGCGTGCCCGGGCCGGCAGCGCGCCGACATCGGTCGTGCCCACCCGCACGTGTCCGCTGCTGGGGGTCAGCAGGCCGGCGATGAGGGCGAGCAGGGTCGATTTGCCCGAGCCCGAGCGGCCGCGTACCAGCACATGGCGCCCCGGCGGCACCGCCAGGTCGGGAAAGTGGAGGGCGGCGGCTTGGCCGTAGCGGTGGCTGAGACCCTGCAGTTGCAACATCGGCCGGCCGTGTCAGTGGGCCTTGGCCAGGCGGGCGAAGGTCTTGCGGAATTTCTCCACCTTGGGCGCCGCCACGAACGCGCAGTAGCCTTGGCCGGGGTTGCGCGCGAAATAGTGCTGGTGATACGCCTCGGCCTTCCAGTAGTTGGACAGGGGCAGGACCTCGGTCACCAACGGCGCGCGGTGTACGCCGCTGCGCTCCAGTTCGGCCAGCACCTCGCGCGCCACGCGTTCCTGCTCGGGCGACTCCACGTAGATGCCCGAGCGGTACTGGGTGCCGATGTCGTTGCCCTGGCGGTTCAGCGTGGTCGGGTCATGGATGACGAAAAAGATCTCGAGCAGTTCGCGCAGGCTGACCACCGCCGGATCGAACCCGACCCGCACCACCTCGTTGTGGCCGGTGGTTCCGCTGCAGACCTGCTCGTAGCTGGGCCGCTCCACATGGCCGTTGCAATAGCCCGACTCGACGGTGCTCACGCCCTGCACCTGTTCGTAGACCGCCTCGGTGCACCAAAAACATCCGCCAGCCAAATAAATTGTTTCTGTCATTTTTCCATCCTAAGTCATTGATTTACAACGACAAACTGACTTTTCTGAACCGGGTCAACCATGACCAAAAGTTGGTCGATCCCTGTGAAATGTGCCAATAGAACAGCCAAATTTTAGAGGTTCCAGATGGCCAGCACCACCCCAGAGGTATTCAAGAAATCCAGTGGAACAGGAAGGATGGCACTGTTGGAACTGCCTTTCGTGTTCGTATCACTCGCAAAAACTTCAAAGGTCAACGAAGCAGAGTTTTTGATAACCTGAACGAAGCAAAAGAGTATTTGGCACTCTCGAAAACTGTTCAAGGTAAAAAACTCATTTATTCTATTGAAAAAACAGAAGAAGAAAAATATCATGAAGATAAAGAAAACAGGAACAATTTTTCCTTTGAATATTTTGTGAAGCTCTACATTCGTGGTTATTTTGATACCAAACCACGAGAAACGGAACTTCAAAAATGGAACCATGTCAGCGCCGTAGCATTTTTTAATATTATTCTTGGAACTTCCATTCTTGATAGGTTGCTTACCTATCAAGAAGAAGTGGACATGGGTGTTGGCAACCCTGAAGATCCAGTTTATAAGTATTTCGGAAAATACGACATTCGCAAAATCACTCCCATTGGCATTAATAATTATATCAAGTCAAGGAAACGACTTGGATTGAAGCCAATTTCAATTCAACGAGAAATCGCACAGATTTTCAATGTCTTCAGCAAGGCAAATTATTTTTCCGAACTGGATTCTATTGTTGAACTTCGCAACCCTTGTCGTGAATATGATCGGGAATTGCTCAAAAATAACTCATTAAAACGAGAGGGAGTTATTTTCGATCAAATGCTGGAAAAATTTTTACAGCATTTAAAGATTATTCCAATCCAGAGCTTTTCCAAATTTCAAACCTGTCTTTAATCACCTCAATGCGAAGAAGTGAAGCCATTAAACTCAAAAAAGATCAGGTCAAAGAAAATTATATTCAACTCATTCGCACCAAATCATGAAAACCACGAAAAGTCTACCTGTCAAAAGGAGCGCAAGAATATATTGCCACACTCAAACAAAAGAATGAAAAAGGGAATTTCTTCACCTATACCATTATGGGTTTTGATCGAATTTTTCATGCGCAAGTGAAAAAGCATGGATTCGATTTGAGGTTTCACGATTTTCGAAAAACTGCAATTTCAAGAACCTTATCCAAAGCAAATGACAATTCATTGTTGGTGGCAAATATTCTTGGTTTTTCGTCAGTTCGTAAATTTGACGAGCTTCATGTAAGAACAAGGCTCATGTCCACAGACACCCAACAAGGATCATTGAGAACCTTTGGATGCGACAATCCAGATATTACGAATAAGCACTATTTCAGTCCAATTATGGATGATGTGAATAATATTAAAAGACTGAATCAGTTGAAGGAAAAACAGAAGCAGGCTACCATTGAACCCACTGAAAAGGAGAGCTTCTTCAACTTCTCCTAAAACTCACTACATGATTTTAGAAAGAGATCACACTAAAATGAAAACAATCCTCGTCGCATCGTTAAGTGCCTTGTTTTTTCTTCAAACAACACCATCATTTGCCGATAACGGTAATGGCAAAAGAATTTTCATAGCAAGATGTGCCATGTGTCATGGGGTGGATATAAAAGGAACAGGACCATTGGCCAATAAAAGCAACCCACCTACCCCCGACCTCACGACACCCGCCTTCAAAAAGCGGCTTAATGATTATCCAGGTGTTATTGTCTCATCCGTAATACTTCGCCCAAACGGGGATTTAATTCCGAAAACCCTACAAGAAAATGGAGTAAAACTTCCACCTCATTCTTGGACTGTTAAAGATTTTCGTGATTTAAACAAATACATGAGTGATATTATTCTAAAAAAATGATAAAATAAAAAAGCCAGTCAGATGACTGGCTTTTTTATTTTATGTCGCACTATCGACAATCTCTCGATTTTCAATGTAAGTAAAATAACAGTTTCCCGACTGGTAGTTAAATAATACGAATTAACTTCAAATTGTCAAACTGCCCAACAAGAAATTGTCAGGGCAATTTTTTATGCGTCGATTAAGTTCCACGATTCGGAGGTTGCTACCGTGAATGATCACAAAACAGGCATTGAGTGATAGGTAGCGACACTATTATTGTAGTGAAGGAGGCTAGAATGAGATTTAATCAGAGCCCCAATGAGAGTCTTAAGGTTCAACCATGATTAAGCTGTGTTAATACGGTGAATGGACTAACCAGAGGTGATTAACTATCTTCTGGTCCGATATGTGGCTGACACATGAAGGATAGACAACCTACCGTTTTCAAAACGGTAAGGGAGTCATTCTCCTTCTTAGCAGTGACCAACGGGAACGGATAAGAAGGAAAAAGACTGTACAACCATTATCCGTACAAAATATATTAATAGTACACAAGCAAAATAGATAAAGAGTACACCAGCAAAGAAGAGCTCGTTAGAGATATTTACGATAGTAAATATCTTGGAAACGGCAAAAAATTTTCACCACTCAAATACAAAAGCCACTCATTGAGTGGCTTTTTTGCTCCAGAAGCAGCCACCGCCTAGGGTGATGTGTTGGATCGACTCGCTCATGGGGGGCCTTGCATCGCTGAGAGCTGCATTCTGCACGCGGTGGCACATGCTTCCACCATCGCGCGGCGGCCGCCCCTTGCGGCCACCGGGGTTCAGGCGATCGCCGGGCGCCGCCGGCGCTGCCACCAGCCCGCCAGCCGCGTGGCGATCAGCGCCAGCAGGGCGCCGAGGCACAGGCCGACCAGGTCGGCCAGCAGGTCGTTCCATTCGGACGAGCGGCCGGGCACGAACCACTGCAGGATCTCGATCAGGCCGCCGAAAGCCAGCAGGGGCAGCAGCACGCGCCAGCTGCCGGCGCGCTGCGGGCACAGGCCGAGCAGGCCGGACAGCGTCAGCGCCGCGAAGGCGCCAGCGTGGTTGAGCTTGTCCCAGCTGTGCGACACCGAGGAGGGCGGTGTCGGTGTCAGGGCGAGGTAGCTCACCATGCACAGCAGCAACACCAGCATCAATTGCCAGAAGCGGGTGGCCGCGGGTGACAGCCGGGGTGGCCGAGGGCGTGTCGGCGTGGGAGGGGTCATGAGGAGGGAACGGGGGATGGAAAAGGGGGAGGCTGCGCCAGGGCAGCCAAGCACAAATCGTCTCACATTGTCCGCTACGGCGCGATTCCCCCGGAAGGAGGTTCGGCCGCCGGGCCCGGCCGGCAGGCGCGAGCGGTTTCGGGCAAACTCGCGGCGATTCGCCCGCGGCGGGCGAAACAAGCCCCCCAGTCCTTCAGGAGAAGCCACGTGTCAAAGGGATATTGGATCGTTCGCGTCGACGTCACCGATCCGGAACAATACAAGTCGTACCTCGCCGCCAATGCCGAGCCGTTCAAGAAATACGGGGCCCGTTTCCTGGTCCGTGGCGGACGTTTCGAGAATCCCGAGGGCGGCAGCCGGGCGCGCAATGCGGTGATCGAGTTCCCGAACTACCAGGCCGCGCTCGATTGCTGGCACTCGCCCGAGTACCAGCGGGCGATCGGGATCCGGCAGCCGGTGTCGACCGCCGACCTGGTCATCATCGAAGGATACGAAGGTCCGCAGCCGGCCTGACGAGCGAACCATGCCCGCCGGCAGGTCTCATCTCTTGAACCTTAGGCACGAGATCGACACGATCTTCGAAGGCCGCGCCTTCCTGCGCCCGCTCTTCTACAACTATCCGGGCGGCCTGCGCTTCGAGCTGGCCGAAGGGGGCTCGGCGCTCGAGCAGTTCCTGCTGGCCTTGTCCAAGGCACGAACGGTGTGCTCGGACATCTTCAGCGACCAGGAAGCACCCGTCGTCGTCCTGCGCCTTCACACCGGCTCGAACCGGTTCGAACATCGCGCCGTGCTCCGGGCCTTGCGTCAGGCCGGCGTGCGGGTTCCACGCACGCGTCGCCTCTGGCTCGATGCCATCCCGGCCGAGGAATGGTTCGACGAGGGCTGCGAGGAATGGTGGCTCCACCTGGCCTTCGAGGTCCCCGCCGGCCTGCTGGCGAACCTGCTGTGGTGTGCCTTCGCCGGCGGGGCCATCCATCCGCAACCGGCCTGCGGCGTCCATCTTTTCAACCTCGCGCGGCGGGTCATGGTGCTGCCCTACGACGACCGGGGCATGGACGTGGTGGGGCCGAACCACGGGTTCCTGTCCGAGCTGTACTTCAAGCACCATCGCTTCTTGCTCGCCTACGACCTGGCGGCCATGGCTGCGCATTTCGATCCGCCGTGCGCAGCCGCGCCGGACCTCGTGCGCTGAGGCGGCGCAGCGCCTGTTACCGCTAACATGGCGATCCCGAATCGACCGGTCAGGAGTCCTTGGTGAGCGAGTGTGATCTGTCCCTGGTCTGTTCCATGGACTGGCAGGAGCTGGATCCCTGCGGCTCGCCCGATGTCCGGCATTGCCAGGCCTGCGACCGGGCGGTGGTGATGTCCAGGTCCGCCGACGACCGGGCCGTCTCGTTCGCGCTCGGGCGCTGTGTCGCCATCGCCGAGGATTTCGCGCCCGTCCGATGGATAGGCCGGGTCGCCCGCAGTCCGGCTCTGGACGAAGCGGTGACGAACGAGGTGGCCATCCGCTCGTGCGGCCCCTTGAGCGCCGGCCAGCAGAAGCTGCTGCTGGCCTTGTACCCGCGGGCCTTGTCGCGCCCTGGGGCCGGCGCGGCGCTGCGCGAGGGTGCCTGGCTGCCGATCGGCGTGTTCCCGCCGCGGATCGCGCGGGCTGTCGTCGACGAGCTCTCGGGCCATGGCATGTCGCTGGACATCCGCCATGGGGTGTTTGAATGAGCGGCTTTATCATCGACCCATGGCGGTTCGCTGCGCCGGCTTGACTCTGGCTTCGCGCTGCGCACCTTCTTACTCGGGACGACGAACCATGCAAGCACAGTGCACTCCCCACATATTGAATGTCCCGGGCGACTTCTATACCGAAGACGGCTGTTGTCTTTCATGCGGGATGCCGATGACCGAGGCGCCGGACCTTTTCGAGTACGCGCCTGACGGACACTGCTATGTCGCCAAGCAGCCCCATTCGGCAAGTGAAATAGATCGAATGGTGCGGGCGTTCGAGGTCCAGGATCTGCAGTGCATCCGGTACAAGGGGGCGGATCGGGTCATCCAGATCCGTCTTGTCGAGGCCGGCGAAGGCAATCAGTGCGATGACCTGCCACCGGACTTGGCGGACAGGAACAGTGTGCTGGAGTCGGCGCGTGAAGCCAGGAGGGCTGCATATCAGGCGGCGAAGAAACCGGTGCCTCCTTCGCTGCCGCAGCGAATCATGATTTGGTTGCGCGGCCGCAGATGATGCTATCGGGTGGGCTCTGGTCCGCGCCTGCCCGAGCTGAGTTTCCTTTTTCCTCCTTTTGCCATGCGCTTTCGCCGACTCACCCTCTTGTCCATCACCTGTGCGGTTTTTTGCAGCGGCATGGCTGCCCTGGCCTTGCGCGACCCGGGGTCCACGGCCTGCGCCCTGGCAGGCTGGAGCGGGCGTGAGCCCCTGGCCGACGGCACCCTGGTCGATGCCGGCAGCCCTGCGTCCGAGCAGGCCCGTGTGCTGGCGCTGCTCGATGCCGCCCGAGTCCGCATCCGCGACACCTTCGGTGCGCCCCGGGCGCGGCCGGTGATCCTCTTTTTCAACGACCCGCAGGCCTTCTGGCCCTTGCGGCTCAACACCTACGGCAGCACCAGCTTCGTCGGCAGCCGCGCCTGCGTGCTGATCGGTCCCAAGGGGCAGGATGTGGATGTCGTCGCCCACGAGCTCATGCATGCCGAGTTGTTCGACCGGGTGGGCTTCTGGGGCCGTTTCACCGAGGTGCCGGTGTGGTTCGACGAGGGCGTCGCCATGCAGGTGGACCTGCGGCAGCGCTATGACGTGCCCGAGGGCGAGCCGGTCGACACCGCCTATGTGCGCCGGCTGGAACGGGCGAGCCAGTTCGCCGTGTCGGACGACCGGCAGCTGACCCGCCACTATGCGGCGGCCAAGGCCGAGGTGTCGCGCTGGTTGCAGGAGATCGGCCCACAGGGCCTGTACGCCCGGTTCGAGCGTTTGCATGCGGGCGAGCCTTTCTCGCAGGTCCTGGCGAAGTAGACGAAGGCACAAGGGCTGGCGCAGATGGATGGAGGTGCCGGCCCCCTCTGCGAAGGACTTGGCGGAATGCTTGATGTCAGGATCTCGCGCCTGACTTTCGTTGACGGAGAAACACCTGTACGCTGATTGCGTCGCACTTGCAACGCATCGTCATCATGAAGACCGCAAGCTTTCCCCCCGTTCAAGTAGAGGCCGAGTTGCGCGAGTCGGCCGAAGGCGTACTGCGTGAAGGCGAGACGCCGATGAGCCTGATCGAAACGGCGATGCGCGAGACCATTCATCGCCGCCGGGTGCAGGCGGGGTTCTTGGCTCTTGGCTTGCAGTCGAGCGGAGACGCGAAGCGCACGGGGATCTATCACCCGGCCGGCGCCGTGCATGCCGAGCTTCAGCGCCGGCTGGATGCGCGGCGCAAGCAGGTGCTTGGATGACGGGTGAGTTCGAAGTCCGATACACGAGACAGATTTCAGCATCGCCGTGGTTGTGATACGTTGTACTAATCTCGTAACACATGAGGGCCGTACCATGAGCGAGGCAACCTTTACTTTTCGAGTCGACGAGTCGCTGAAAAATGAGTTCGCTATGGCCGCGAAGGCCCGCGACCGCACCGGAGCACAGCTACTACGCGACTTCATGCGCGAGTTCGTTCAGCAGCAGCAACAAGCAGCTCAGCATGACACCTGGTTTCGCCACCAGGTGCAGATCGGCCTGGATTCAGCCAACACAGGGCACCTGGTGCCCGCCGCTGAGGTCGAAGCCAAGTTCGCAGCCCGTCGCGCGGCGACGCGCCGCCGGCTTGACCTCGCTGAATGAGGAAGCTGCACTGGACGCCTGAAGCCGTCCAAGACCGCGAGGCGGTCTATGACCACATCGAGGCCGACAATCCGGTTGCCGCGCTGGCCCTTGATGAGTTGTTTGCAGAGAAGGCTGGCTGCCTGGTCGAACATCCTGGCCTCGGCCGACCTGGTCGTATTGCCGGCACTCGTGAGCTGGTAGTGCATCAGAACTACATCCTGGTCTATGACCTGGCCAGCGACTTGGTGCGGGTGCCGCGTGTGCTGCATGCGGCCAGGCAGTGGCCGCCAGTTCAACGGGGGCGATGAAGGCCCAAAGCAAAAAGGCAACCCACCGGGGTTGCCCTTCTCGTTTCAAATGGTGCCGGTGAGAGGAGTCGAACCCCCGACCTTCGCATTACGAATGCGCTGCTCTACCAACTGAGCTA
>CBIHOH010000035.1:0-42260 GCA_966211755.1 uncultured Rhizobacter sp.
GGGGGGGGCGGGCCATGCCTGCGTGGACTCCATGGCGACCCTGCTCGAGGGGGCGTTCCATGAACGCGACTCGTCGGCGCTCAGCTTCGCGCTGGCGGCGGCGGCGGCGTTCCGCGACGCCGCCGCCCAGGCCGGCCCGGTGCTGCTCGAGCCGGTGATGGCGGTCGAGGTCATCACGCCGATCGACCACCTGGGCGATTGCATCGGCGACCTTCACCGTCGCCGCGGCAGCATCCGGGCCCAGGAGACCCGCGGCAACGCCGCGGTGATCCAGGCCCGGGTGCCGCTCGCGGAGATGTTCGGCTACATCGGGTCCCTGCGCGCGCTGTCCTCCGGACGCGCGCAGTACTCGATGCAGTTCGATCACTATGCGGTGGCGCCTGCCCGGGCCATCGATGCGCTGATCCGGCACTGAACAGTGCCTCTGGCGCGCCCTTGCGGCGCGTCCGGGCCCGAGGCCCTGCGACACGGGGAACACCGTGTTCGCGGGCTCTCGGGCCCTTTTTGTTCGGCCCGCCGACCTCCGGGTCGCCACGGGATGGCACCCCCCGTTTTGCATACAGCCTGCCGCGGGCAAACCCGCGGTCCTCCCTAGCTTGTCCATCGTCCCCCCCAATTTCGTCTATTGAGCCGAAGCAGGGGCCTGGCGATAGTCGCCTGGTCCCGGCGGACACCCATTCGACAGGACACCTCGATTCATCCAAGGAGTTTTCCATGAACATGCTGAGGAAGTTTTCCATGATGGTTCTCGCGCGCCCCTGGGCGCTGGCTGCACTGCTGGCCCTGGCCTCGCCCTGGGCCGCCCAGGCGCAATCCACCACGTATTGCGGCGACGCGGTGAAGGCGGAGGTGGCCAAGGCGCTGGACGGGGCGGCCCAGATGGGCCATGCCGAGTTGCTCAAGCTCGAAGCCGCCCTGTACGACAAGTACAAGGCCTGCGGCACCATCGACGGCGCCCAGGTGCCGGCCAGCGATCCGATCCACATCGCCGCCAGGCAGTGCGGCGCCAGGGTGTCCATCCTCGGCAGCCTGTTCTATGAAGAGATGTCGTGCTGCGGGTACGACCCGCAGCGTCGCAGCTTCGCCTGCCCGGTGAAGGTCAAGCAGTCCTTCGGTTTCGGCGCCGCGCCGCTGCCCGGCAGCCGCGAGCACGTGCTGCACTGCGTGGCCGACGCCGCCGGGGTGCTGCAGGAGGTGGCGCAGGACAGCGTGCATCTGTCCAACTCGCAGTTCAGGCCGAGCTGGCAATTCGCGGTGCTGGCGAACGCCAACGAGCGCCTGAACCTGGTGCAGCCGATGAACGGCCAGCCGCGCCGCGCGCGCTCCATCCTGTCGTGGAACCTGCGGCCCACCAGCTGCAACTACGTGCCGATCTGGGGCAATGCGCTCGACTACGTGATCCGGCTCGACCAGTGAGCCCGTGCCCCGGAGGCGGGCGGCTGCGCCTGCCTGCCCCGGGGCTCAGGCCTTGCCGCCCTCGGCGAGGGTCTTCAGATGCAGGCGCAACTTCTTGCGGCCGTCGCTGTTGCAGTTGCGCCAGGCCTTCAGGGCCAGCGCCATGAACTGCTGCTCGCCCTGGCTCAGGCCCGCCGCCTCGCGTTCCTCGTCCAGCCAGCCGACGGCCTTGCCGCAGTGCTGCTCGATCTGGCGTGCGAGTTTGTCGCCGATGGGGCGGGCCGACTTGATCTGGCTCCACATGCTGGGCGAGATCTCCAGCTTGGCCGCGAAGGACTGCTCCAGCCCCTTGGGCGCGGCGCCGCCTGCCAGCGCCGCCTCGGCATAGGCCTGGAACAGGGTCAGCGCATTGCGCCGTCTATGGATGGTGATGTTGCTCACGTGCTCACGATACAGAAGATTCTTGAAAGAGATTGTCTCAGGGGCTTGACGTGGTCGTAAAGACTATTTACTATCCATCCAGTCGCTCGAAAGAGCATCCGTTCAACCCACCCAGCAAAGGACCCGCCGTGAACCGTCAGCCCTCGCCACTTCACATCCAAGCCGCTTGCGGCCGGAGTGTCGGTGCGTTTGCTGATGCGGCGATGTCCTCGGCATGGGGCTCGTACCGCCATGGCAACTTCGGCCATCGCGCGCTCGGCCTGCCGCTGTCCATTTGCAAGCCTCAGTCCAAGTCCGGATCCAAAGATCCATGTTCCCCGGGAGAGGGATGCGCCTAGGCGCACACCCTCCACGCTCTGCACGCAGAGGCCCGGTATCCGAATGGATCCGGGCCTTTTTGCTTGTTCCGGCCGGACCTGGGCGGGCCGGTCCCTTCCACCGTCAGCGGTGGGCGTTCTTTAACAATTCGCGGCAAGCACCCGCGCCGGCCACGGGCCGGCGGCGGGTCTTGCCAAACCAGCGAAGAGGGCCTCGCCAGAGGCCACCGCCGGCGCCCGCCCCGATGGGGACGCCGGCCCTTCGCTTCACTTCGGGTGTGTCTTCGCACTCCGTGGCCGCAGGACAAGGTGTTGGCGGTGCGGGATGTGCGCGGCCGGTTCCCGGACCTCGTGCAGCGAGTCACCACATCCGACGGGATGCTCGCGCGCTGGGCACAGCCGAAGTGGATTTCGATCATCGAGCCCTGGCGCAGCGCCGCTTCGCCAGGGCGTAAACCGGCCGCGACCATGGGGCGGCACCGGAACCCGTCACCGGAGATTCAGCAAGGCATCGGCTTTTCCGATGCATCCCTCCCGACCCGTAGCGTGCCGTGTCCCGGCAGGCGGAGCGCTGCCCGCCGTCCCAATGCTGCTGCGGTTCGTGGAGGTCCCAGATTCATCCTTCCTTTTCCGGAGTGCCCTCATGAAACGCAAGACCCTGACCGAACGCATCGTGGCGCTGACGCCGCGCAACCCCTTTGCCGCACTGGCCCGGCGCCGTGCGGCAGGCAGCCACAGTTCGGTCAAGCGGCCGAAAGAGAAAGAGCAGAAGGACCTGGTGCAGCGCCTGCGCGAAGCCGGGCTCTGAGAGTTCGACGGTGCCTGTAGCTCAATGGCAGAGCCCCGGGTCGTGATCCCGGCCGCGTCGGTTCGATTCCGATCAGGCACCCCATGTCTTCCCCTCGTGGCGGAATTGGCAGACGCACCGGTTCCAGAAGCCGGCGCCCACGGGCATGTCCGTTCGACCCGGACCGAGGGGACTTCCGTTTTCGATCCTTCATTCCGCGCGGGCCTGCGGGCTCGCGCCGGGTGGGCGTAGCTCAAGGGTAGAGCAGCCGGCTTTTAACCGGCAGGTCAGGGTTCGATCCCCTGCGCCCGCACCAGTACCGGCATCGGCAGGCTGCCGCCGGCGGCTCCGAACCCTGCCGCCCCTGCCACCCCATGCTTGAAAAATCGCCCGCGGAAAGGAGGGCCGTCCATGCAAACCGTCTTACATCGTCATGTCCTGCAGCTCGACATCCAGGGGACCCCGCAGGCCTGGATCACGCTCGAGCAGGCCGCCTTGCACGCGGCCTGCGGCTCGATCGCCTGGGTCGACGGCGACGGCCCGCTGCAGGTGCTGCGGGGCGGCCACAACCTGGCGACAGGCCGCCAGTCGCTGGTCGAGGTGTATCCCATCATCGCCTTGCGCGGCGCCTCGCGCATCAACCTGTTCGATGTCGTGCCGGCGTTCAGCAAGCACAAGCTGCTGCGGCGCGACCGCTTCACCTGCGCCTACTGCGGGCAGCGCTTCCTGGAGCGCGATCTGACCTGCGAGCACATCGTGCCCGAAAGCCGGGGCGGCCAGTGGACCTGGATGAACCTGGTCAGCGCCTGTCCCCTGTGCAACAGGATCAAGGCCGACCGCACGCCCGAGGAGGCGCGCATGCCCTTGCTGTACCTGCCCTACGTGCCGAGCCGCTTCGAGGCGTTCCTGCTGGAGGGGCGGCACATCCGTGCCGACGTGCACCAGTGGCTGGCCTCGCGTCTGCCCAAGGGCTCGCGTCTGAACTGAGTGTCGGCGGCGGGGCTGTCAGGCGGCGAGCATGTCCCAGCTCAGGCCGTGCTTGGCCAGGTACTTGCGCAGGCGGTCGGCGTCGTTGACCACGCTGCGCTGCTGCCGGCTCACGTCGAACAGGGTGCGGCCGGCTTCCGACAGGCTGGCCGACTGGCGGCAGACCTGCACCACGGCCTGCAGCTGCAGCCGGTCGAACAGGTCGAGCGCCGCATGGGCCTGCGGGCCGAGCAGGGCGGGCAGGTCGACGGCGGGCGCGTTGTCGCGCGTTCCACCGCGCTGCCATTGCCAGCGCAGCCGCTGCAGTTCGGCTTCCACCAGGGCGGTGGAGATGCGGCCGCCTTCGGCCAGGGTGGACAGCCGGGTGATGCTGGCGGCGAGGTCGCGGAAGTTGCCGCGCCACAAGGCCTCGCGCGACTGGGCGAAACGCAGGTACATGGCCCTGGCCTCGGCATTGAAACGGGCCGCGCGCCCGCTCTCGGCGGCGGTGCGCGCCAGCAGGTGGTCCACGTTGGGCTCGATGTCCTCGGGCCGCTGCGCCAGGCCGGGCAGCTCGTAGCTCCACAGGTTGATGCGCGCATACAGGTCGTCGCGGAAGCGGCCCGCCGCCACGTCCTCGCGCAGGTCGCGGTGGGTGCCGGCGATCAGCTGGAAGTCGCTGCTGGTCTCGCGGTCGCTGCCGACCGGGAAGAAGCGCTTGTCCTCCACCGCCTTCAGCAGCATGGCCTGCTCGTCCGGCCCCAGTTCGCCGATTTCGTCCAGGAACAGCACGCCTTCGTGGGCGGTGCGCAGCAGGCCGGCGCGGTCGGCCGTCGCCCCGGTGAACGAGCCCTTCTTGTGGCCGAACAGGGTCGAGGCCGCGCCGTCGCCCTGCAGCGTGGCGCAGTTCACCTCGACGAATTCGCCCGCCACCTGGTGGCGCGACTTCTTCAGCTCGAACATGCGCCGCGCCAGGTGCGACTTGCCCGCGCCGGTCGGCCCGGTCAGCAGGATGGGCGCGCGCGAGCGCACCGCCACCCGTTCGATCTCCTCGATCAGCCGGTTGAAGCGGGCGTTGCGGGTGGCGATGCCGCCCTTGAGGATGTCCAGCGCATCGCGCTCCTCCTGCCCGAAGCGCCGCGCCAGAACGTCATAGCGCGAGAGGTCCAGGTCGATCAGCGTCATCGTGCCGGCATTCCCGCGTTGCTGGCGCTTGGGCGGAGAGGTCTGCAGCAGCAGGCCGGGAATGAAGCGCGACTCGACCAGCAGGAACAGGCAGATCTGCGCCACGTGGGTGCCGGTGGTGATGTGCGCGTGGTATTGCTCGCGGGCCGTGTCGAAGCGGTAGCCGCGCACCCAGTCGTACAGCGATGCATACACCTCGCCGAAGTCCCAGGGATCGGCGATGTCCATGCTCACCAGCCTGACGGTGGTGTCGGGCGAGGCGCTGACGATGTCTTGCCGCACCTGCTCGGCCAGGGCCTGGTGGCCCGGCGTGTGGATGAGTTCCATGCGATGGACCAGGCTGTCCTCGTGCTGGGCCAGCGCGACACTCGGCCGCCACTTCTCCCAGCGCCCGGCGCCGCGGCCAGCATCCAGCTGCGTGCCGAGGAAACCGATGACCACCGTCTTTTTGCTCATATCAACCTGGCTAGTTGTCTAGCCTGAATTCTAGCCGGAGGAGATTTTCGAATGGGCGGGAACGGATCTGGTTTTGGGGTGTGAAGGAAAAAACGTAAATGAAAACAATGAGTTATGAAAAATCCGGTGCCTCTGCGCAAAGACTGGCACAGGCGTTGCAATAAGAAAGGCATACACCGTTGAATGCGAGAACGACATGGTCAACACCCAACTCTTCAAGACGCAGCGCGGCCCGCAACTGCCGCCGGCCGATGCGCGCAACCAGGCGCAGGCACCGGCTTACGCGCTCAGCCCGCGCCACCAGCTGGCACAGCTCGCGGCCACCGGTTGCCTGAGCCAGACCTTCTATGCGGGGGCCGGCGTCCAGCTGGACCGGGTGACGTCCCTGGCGATGCAGGTCGACCTGCCCTTCCTGGCCAAGACGGCCGTGTATGCCCGCGAGTCGGGCCATATGAAGGACATGCCGGCGCTGCTGGCCGCCGTGCTGGCCGAGCGCGACGTGGAGCTGCTGGCCCGGGTGTTCGGCCGCGTGATCGACAACGGCCGGATGTTGCGCAGCTTCGTGCAGATCCTGCGCAGCGGCGCGGTGGGTCGCAAGTCGCTGGGGTCGCGTCCCAAGAAGCTGGTGCAGCAGTGGCTGCTGTCGGCCACGGAGCGTCAGCTGCTGAATGCCTCGGTGGGCAACTCGCCCTCGCTGGCCGATGTGGTGAAGATGGTCCATCCCAAGCCCGCCGAGGACTGGCGCGCGGCCTGGTTCGCCTGGTTGCTCGGCAAGCCTTTCGATCTGGCGGCACTGCCGCCGCTGACGCAGGCCTACGAACGTTTCAAGCAGACCTGCGCCACCGCGTCGTCGGTGCAGCTTCCGGACGTGCCGTTCCAGATGCTGACCTCGTTGCCGCTGCGTCCCGCCCATTGGGCGGAAATGGCGCGCAACGGGTCGTGGCAGATGCTGCGCCAGGGCTTGAACGCATTCGCGCGCCACGGCGTGTTCGAGCGGCGGCAGATGGTGAAGTCGGTGGCGGCCAAGCTGCGCGACCCGGAGTCGGTGGCCAGGTCCCGTGTCCTGCCCTACCAGCTGCTGGCCGCCTTCAAGGCCACCGGCGAGACGGTGCCGGAACTGGTGCGCGAGTCGCTGGAGGCGGCGATGGAGCTGGCCATCCGGCAGGTGCCCGTGTTCAAGGGCCGCGTGGTGGTGTGCCCCGACGTGTCGGGTTCGATGAGCAGCCCGGTGACCGGTGAGCGCGCCGGCGCGACGACGGCGGTCCGCTGCATCGACGTGGCGGCGCTGATGGCGGTGTCGGTGCTGCGAAAGAATCCGGGCGCCCGGGTGCTGCCCTTCGAGCAGCGGGTGGTGTCGCTGGCGTTGAACCCCGGCGACTCCTTGATGAAACAGGCCGCCCTGCTCGCCGATATCGGAGGGGGCGGAACGAACTGCAGCGCACCGCTCGCGCTGTTGAACGAGGAGCAGGCCGAAGTGGACGTGGTGCTGATCGTCTCGGACAACGAGTCGTGGATCGACGCCAATCGGTATGGCGCGACGCAGACCTTGCGCGAGTGGGAGCGGTTGAAGCAACGCAACCCCCGGGCGCGCCTGATCTGCATCGACATCCAGCCGCATGCCACCACGCAGGCGCCCGAGCGGGCCGATGTGATGAACATCGGCGGCTTCTCGGACGAGATCTTCGGATGCATCGCCCGCTTCGTGGAAGACGGGGCCGGCGGGCGCGGCTGGGTGGATGTGATCGAGCGGGTGCCCCTGCTGCCCGCTTGATTGAATTGAATTGGAGGGTGCGGTGCCCCGGGGCTGCAGCTCGCTGCGGACGTCCTCCGGGGAGACCGCCCGAGGTTTGCGATGGCACGTCACGAATGCTGGTGGAACTACAGCCTTCTAAGCTCGAGGTCGCGGGTTCGAGTCCCGCCGGTTCCATCTCAGGGGAACCGTAGCTCAGTGGTAGAGCACGAAAACGTTTCGCCGCCACTTGTCGTGGCGTGTCATCCTTCATCAGTGCGAGATTGATTTTCCGGGCAGGAGCCCGGTCGGGTTGGCGGTGGCACGCCACGAATGCAGGTGGAACTACAGCTTCAGGTGCTCGAGGTCGCGGGTTCGAATCCCGCCGGTTCCATGTCAGGGGGACCGTAGCTCAGGGGTAGAGCGCGAAACGTTTCACCACCACTTGTCGTGGCGTGTCACCTTCATCGACAGCGATGACGGTGGAAAAAAAAGAACAGAAGAAGATTCATCATGGATATTGAAAACAACTACGACACCGAGCAGGTCCCCGGCGGCGTGCCGATCAAGATGTGGACCCGCGGCGTGCCGGTGGAGGACGACGCCAAGAAGCAGCTGGGCAACGCCTCGCGCCTGCCCATCGTCTTCAGGCACATCGCCGCCATGCCCGACGTGCACCTGGGCATCGGCGCGACCATCGGCTCGGTGATCCCGACCTTCAGGGCCATCATCCCGGCGGCGGTGGGCGTGGACATCGGCTGCGGCATGATGGCCTGCAAGACGAGCCTGCGCGCCGAGGACCTGCCCGACAACCTGGGCCCGCTGCGTGCGGCGATCGAACGTGCCGTGCCCCATGGACGTGCGCCCGGTGCGCGCGATCCCGGCGCCTGGCATACCGTGCCGGGCATGGTCGACCATGCCTGGGCGCAGCTGGAGCCCGAGTTCAGCGAACTGTGTCGCGACTACCCGAAGATCGCCAAGACGAACCACCGCAACCACCTCGGCACCCTGGGGACCGGCAACCACTTCATCGAGGTCTGCCTGGACGAGGCGGGCGCGGTGTGGTTCATGCTGCACTCCGGTTCGCGCGGCGTGGGCAACTTCATCGGCACCATGTTCATCGAGCTGGCCAAGCAGGATGCGATGCGCAACAACGTCAACCTGCCCGACCGTGACCTGGCCTACTTCGAGGAGGGCGCGCGTTACTTCGGCGACTATGTGCGAGGCGTGGGCTGGGCGCAGAAGTTCGCCCGCCTGAACCGCGAGGTGATGATGCGCCGTGTGATCGAGGCCGTCGAATCCGTGATCCGCAAGAAGTTCCAGAGCCATGTCGAGGCGGTGAATTGCCACCACAACTATGTGCAGAAGGAGACCCACTTCGGCGAAGAGGTGTTCGTGACCCGCAAGGGTGCGGTGAGCGCCCGCAAGGGGGAGATGGGCATCATCCCGGGCAGCATGGGCGCGCGCAGCTACATCGTGCGCGGCAAGGGGCATCCGGAGAGTTTCGACAGCTGCTCCCACGGGGCCGGGCGCGTCATGAGCCGCGGCGAGGCGAAACGCCGCTACACGCTGGCCGACCACCGCGCGGCGACCGAAGGGGTGGAGTGCCGCAAGGACAAGGACGTGATCGACGAGATTCCGATGGCCTACAAGGACATCGATGCGGTGATGGAGGCGCAGAAGGATTTGGTCGAAGTGGTCTATGTCCTCAAGCAGGTCGTCTGCATAAAAGGTTAGCCCCCACGTCGCTTTCGCTCCTGCCTTGCAGGCCGCGCTGGGCCATAGGCCCAGCTCTTCGCCAGGCACAAACAGTCCAGTGGACTGTTTGAGTCCGGGCTCAGCCCCCCGGGGGGGGGCGCCTCCCTTCGGGCCGGGAGACCCGTCCTTCGGGAGTTGCTTGATGGGGCACTCGCTTCGCTTGTGCTGGGCTCGCTGCGCATTGCATGGCCGCGACCGCTCCGGCTTTTATGTTGTCCTTCGCTTGGCTCGTGTCGGGCTTGGTCGTTGGTTTTAATGAAGAACAAAAAGAGAGTTTGAAATGATCCTTATCGATGCCTCGCAGGGCGAGGGTGGGGGGCAGATCCTGCGGACTTCGCTGGCTCTGTCGATGTGCACCGGACAGGCGGTGACTTTGGAGAAGATCCGCGCGAAGCGGAGCAAGCCGGGTTTGTTGCGGCAGCATCTGACTTGCGTGAATGCGGCGGCCGAGGTGTCTTCGGCCCGGGTGCTGGGCGCGGAGTTGGGCGCTTCGACGCTGGTGTTCGAGCCAGGGGAGGTGCGGGCCGGGGACTATCGTTTCGCGGTGGGTTCCGCCGGTAGTTGCACCCTGGTGCTGCAGACGGTGTGGCCGGCGTTGTTGCTGGCCGGGCAGGCGAGTCGCCTGACCCTTTGTGGCGGGACCCACAATCCCATGGCGCCGCCGTTTCATTTCGTCCAGCGCTGTTTTCTGCCCTTGTTGCGTCGCCTCGGGGCAGGGGGCGAGTTGTCGCTGCGCCGCCATGGCTTCTATCCGGCCGGCGGAGGGGAGTTCGAGGCGGTGCTGCAGCCTGCGGCCGGCGGGCTGCAGCCTTTCGATCTGCTGGAGCGTGGAGTCCCGGGCACGCCCTATGCCGAGGCCTTGGCCGCGGCGCTGCCGCGCGGTGTCGCCACGCGTGAGCTGGAGGTGCTGGCGCAGGGGCTGGGTTGGTCGGGGCCGCAGTTGCGCGTGGCCGGCGTGCGCTCCGACGAGGGGCCCGGGAATGCGCTGATGGCCACGCTCGAATACGCCGAGGTCTGCGAGTTGTTCACCGCGTTCGGCGAGAAGGGCGTGAGTGCCGAGCAGGTGGGGCGCAGCCTGGTGGCCGAGGTGTCGGCCTACCTGGCCGGCCAGGGCGCGCTCGGCCCGCACCTGGCCGACCAGTGGGCGCTGCCGCTCGCGCTGGCGGTATGGCGCAGCGGGCGAACCGCGGCCTACACCTGCACCGAACTGACCGAGCATGCCCACACCAACTTCCGCATGATCGAGCATTTTTTGCCGGTCCGCTTCGAGACGCGGGCGTTGGGGACGGGCTGGTGGGTGGGCGTGTCCTGAAGCCGTCCGGCCCGGCTGGGCCGACGTCGGCGTTGGAACGACGCCACTATCCCGCGGCTGCCCGGGCCGGCCTCTGCCCGCGACCGGTTTCGGTCGGCGCCGCCGGTTCCTGACAGGTATCAGCCCTTTTCCTCGCGCCGTCTGTTGCCGCGATCCCTCTTGTGTCCTTTCACCAGGGCGTCTATAAGGATTCGATGCGGCGTGGGCTCCGGGTCTTCCAGAAGACGCGTGCCGCCGGCTCAGGGGGGAAAGATGCTCGAGGTGCGATGGGTTCTGCCCGTGGTGGGGAAGGGGCCGGCGGCCATGGCGGCGGCGGGCTGTCTGGCATTGGCCGCGGTGCTGCCGCCGGCGGCCCGTGCTTCGGCTTACAGCGACCTGACGGCCATGTCCTTCGAGGAACTGGCCAACATCGAGATCACCTCGGTCTCGAAGAAGAAGGAGCGCATGTCGGGCGCGGCGGCTTCGGTTTTCGTCATCACCCGCGATGACATCGCCCGCAACGGCGCCACCACCCTGCCGGAGGCGCTGCGGCTGGCGCCCAACTTGCAGGTCGCGCGTGTCGATGCCCGCAACTATGCGATCACCGCCCGCGGTTTCAACAGCGCCTTCGCCAACAAGCTGCTGGTGCTGATCGATGGGCGCAGCATCTATTCCCCCTTGTTCTCCGGCGTGTTCTGGGATGCCCAGGACGTGATGCTCGAGGACGTCGACCGGATCGAGGTCATCAGCGGCGCCGGCGCCACCTTGTGGGGCTCGAACGCGGTCAACGGGGTCATCAACGTCGTCACCCGTCGTGCCGACGAGACCCAGGGCAGCCTGGTGGCGCTCGGCCTGGCCGAGCAGGAGCGGCAGGTCGCCGTGCGCCATGGCGGCGTCGCCGGGGAGATGGCCTTCGTGCGCACCTACGGCAAACATTCCGACGCGAAGGACACGAGGCGCGCCGATTCCACCCCGCGCTACGACGGCTGGCACCGCAGCCAGGCGGGCGTGCGTGCCGACCTGGGCCGCCCGGCCGACGGGATGACCCTGCAGGCCGACGCCTACACCGCCCGCTTGCACCAGAAGGCGACACGCGACATCCACACCAGCGGGCTGAGCGCTTCCGGCCAGGTGCGTTCCCGGCTGGCCGAGGCGTCCGAGCTCAGCCTGCACGCCACGCTCGAGTACATCACACGCGACCAGCCGGGGGCTTTCGAGGAGCGCCTGACCATCTTCTCCGCCGACTTCCAGCATGCGTTCGGGTGGGGAGACGCACATCGGCTGGTCTGGGGGGCGGGCCACCGCGCGGCCCAGGACCGCATCGATCCGCAAACAGGTGGTTTCGCCTTCTTGCCGGGGCACCTGAACCTGCACTGGAGCAATGTCTTCGTGCAGGATGAGATCGCCCTCGGCACGCGCTGGAGTGCCACGGCAGGGTTGAAGTTCGAGCACAACAATTACACGGGGGTCGAGCCCTTGCCCAGTCTGCGGCTGGCCTGGAAGCTGTCCGACGCCCAGTTGCTCTGGGGCTCCGCCGCACGCGCGGTCCGCTTGCCCTCGCGCATCGACCGCGACCTCTATGTGCCAGCCAGTCCCATCATGGTGGGCGGAACTCCCCAGTTCGTCATCGCCGGAGGTCCCGGGTTCGACTCCGAGGTCGCCGACGTCTTCGAGCTGGGCTACCGAGGGCAGCCGGCGCCGGCCGTGTCGTATTCGGTCACCGCGTTCCGTGCCGACTACGACCGGCTGCGCACCGCCGAGCCCAACCCCGGTGGCCTGCCGGGAAGGGTGCAGCTCGGCAATGGCGCGCAGGCGCGCAGCCGTGGCGTCGAGATGTGGGGCGCGTGGCAGGTCCGGCCCGACTGGCGCCTGTCCGGCGGGCTGGTGTCGCAAAGCCTGCGTCTGCGCTACCGCGCGGACAGCCAGAGCCCGTCGAAGAACCAGCCGATGGACGACACCGACCCGCGTCACTACTGGATGCTTCGGTCGTCCGTCGACCTGGGCGAACACAGCTCCCTCGACCTGACGCTGCGCCATGTGGGCCAGCTGCGCCGGCCTGCCGTGCCGGCCTACGAGGCGCTCGACCTGCACTTCGCCTGGCGCGTGCGGGCCGGCTTCGAGCTCTCCCTGGCCGGCCGCAACCTGCTCGACGCACGGCATCCCGAATTCGCCGGCGCGGCCGATCGAAGCGAGTTCGAACGTTCGCTGTTCCTGAAAATGCTGTGGCAGCTGTAGGGTGAGCCCTTGTGATGAACCGGCTCGGTGATCGCCGTCTCGTGGCCCCCAGGTGGGCGCTGGCCCTGCTGCTGGCCGTGCTGCTGTGGCCGGTCCTTCACGCGCGGGCGCAGCCCGAGGCGAGCGTGGAGGACAAGGTGAAGGCGGCGTATCTCTCCAAGTTCGGCGCCTACGTCGATTGGCCAGAGGAAGGGTTCAGCTCGGTCGACGCCCCGTTGCGCATCGGCGTCATCGATTCGGGCGGCCTCGCCGCCGAACTCGCCGGCATGGTGGCGGGGCGCAGCGTGAACGGGCGCCAGATCCAGGTGCGCAGCCTGCGGCCGGGGGACTCCCTGGTGGGGCTGAACGTGCTGTTCATCGGGCGCCAGAACAATGCCCAGCTGCTGGACATCCTGGCGGCAGTGAAGGCCCAGCCCATCCTCACGGTGACCGAGTCGCCCGACGGGCTCGACGCCGGGGGGATGATCAACTTCGTGATCGTCGACGGCCGCCTGCGCTTCCAGGTCTCTTCCCGCGTGGCGGCGGCCAGCCGCCTGACGATCAGTGCCCGGCTGCTGGCGGCGGCGCTCAAGGTGGAGGTGGCCGCGCCATGAGCCGCTCGCCGATGCGCCACACTGTCAAGCAAAAGCTCTTGCGTGTCGTGCTGCTGACGACGCTGGTGGCGCTGGTGGTGGCCATCGGCGCCATCAGCGCCTACAACCTGCGCGTGCACCATCGCAACCTGGTGGCCGACATGGCCATCCAGACCCAGCTGCTCGGCTACATGACGGCGCCGGCGCTGAGCTTCAACGATCCCCAGCTCGCGCGCAAGAACCTGGGCCTGCTGCGCCTGCGGCCCGAGGTGCTGACCGCCGCCATCTACGACGCCAACGGCAGGCTCTTCGCCCGCTACGAGGCCGCCGCGGGCGCGCCGCCGCCGCCGGCCCTGGCGCCGCCGGAAAGCGTGGACATCGAAAGCGGAACGCTGGTGGTGGTGCGGCGCATCGTGGGGGACGACGAGTTGCTCGGCACCATCTACCTGCGCGCCGACGACAAGCTGATGGAGCGGCTGCTCGACCTGCTGGGCATCGGGGCGCCGGTCATCCTGCTGGCGATGCTCATCGCCTGGCTGATGTCCTCGCGGCTGCAGCAGGTGGTGACGCGGCCCATCCTGCGCATCGCCGAGATCGCCCGCGAGGTCGTCGAGCGCCGCGACTACTCGCGGCGGGCGCAGATCCTGAGCGATGACGAGGTCGGGCTGCTGGCCGAATCGTTCAACAACATGCTGAGCGAGATCGAGCAGCGCACCCAGGAGCTCGAGCGCTCCAACCTCGAGATCGCCCACGAGGTGGCGGAGCGCACCCGGGCGCAGCGCGAGATCATGAGGCTCAACACCCAGCTCGAGCTGCGCGTGCGCGAGCGCACGCTGCAGCTCGAAGCCAGCAACGACGAACTCATCCTGGCCAAGGCCTCGGCCGAGAAGGCCAACCAGGCCAAGTCCGAGTTCCTCTCCAGCATGAGCCACGAGCTGCGCACGCCGCTGAACGCCATCCTCGGGTTCACCCAGTTGCTGGGCTCGGACGAATTGCCGGTCACGCCGCAGAAGCGGCAGGACTTCGTCGCCCATATCCTCAAGGCCGGCAAGCACCTGCTGGTGCTGATCAACGAGGTGCTCGACCTGGCGAAGGTCGAGTCGGGCACGCTGAGCCTGTCGCTCGAACCGGTGGCCCTGGCCGATGTGCTGCGCGAGTGCCACGAGATGATCGAGCCGGCCGCCCGCGAGCACCGGGTGCAGCTGGTGTTTCCGGCGGACCCGCACCTGCAGGTGGTGGCCGACCGCACCCGGCTCAAGCAGGTGCTGCTGAACCTGCTGTCGAATGCGGTGAAGTACAACCGCAGCGGCGGCACCGTCGTGGTCGGTGTCACCGGCATCGACACCGAGTTCGTCCGCATCACCGTGCAGGACACGGGCAAGGGCCTGGACAGCACCCAGCGCGAACACCTGTTCCAGCCCTTCAACCGCCTCGGCCAGGAGGCGGGGCCGGAAGAGGGCACCGGCATCGGGCTGGTGGTCACGAAACGCCTGGTCGAGCTGATGGGCGGTCGCATCGGCCTGTCGAGCACGGTCGGCGTGGGCAGCGTGTTCTGGATCGACCTGAAGGCTTCGGTGGCGCAGGCGCCGGACACCGAGATCAGCCTGCACAGCGGCAGCCAGCCGGCGCTGCTGTCCTCGACCGCGCGCAGCCTGCTGTATGTCGAGGACAACCCCGCCAACCTGCGCCTGGTCGAGGAGATCGTCGCCCTGCGCACCGACCTGCGCCTGATCACCGCGGCCGACGGCAAGCTGGGGGTCGCCCTGGCCCGCGACCACCGCCCCGACGTGATCGTGATGGATATCAACCTGCCCGGCATGACCGGCACCGACGCCTTGCGCATCCTGCGCCACGACGAGCGCACCCGGCACATCCCGGTGATCGCGCTCACGGCCAACGCCATGCCGCGCGAGATCGAGAGCGGCCTGGCCTTCGGCTTCTTCCGCTACCTGACCAAGCCGATCGACATCAGCGAGTTCCTGGAGGCCATCGACCGGGCGCTGGAACAGACGCAGGACGCGGCCAGCGAGGCCGAGTGAGCGGTCCGGCGCTGCCTACAGGAAGCGTTCGAGCAGGCGGCGCGACGTGCGGTCGAGCGTGCGCAGGTCGCTCACCTTGAACTGCACGCCCTGGCTGTCGGCGATCAGCAGGGCGCCGCCGGCCAGGCGCCGGATGTCTTCCTCGCCGTCGAGGGTCAGGCGGGTCGGCCCGCGGTCGGTATCGACGTCCCACACGCTGGGGGTGGAGAAGGTCGAGACCTTTTTCAGGCGCAGGATCTCCGGCGTGAACTCGCGCTGGGCGAGTTCGGCCTCGATCAGGGCGCGTAGCGCGGCGGGCAGGGCGTCGAGCCGCGGGATCCAGGCGAGTTCGTGGCCGTCGCCGCTGACCAGCGACACCCCCTCCTCGGGCGCGGCCAGCGGAAACGCCCGCACCGGTACGCAGCCTTCGCTGCGTTGGCCATGACGGTCGGTGAACACCAGGCGGCCGAAGCGGTTGTGTTCGAGCGAGAAGTCCGGGGGACGGGTATCGGTGGGTGGGGTGGACATCCTAGGCGTCTCCGGCTGGGTGGATCGAGTGTTGCACCGGCGCCTCGGGCCGGTCTTCGCCGTCGTCGTCGACGCGGCGCACCTGCGCTTCGTACAGGCGCCAGTAGGCTCCCTGGCGCGCCATCAGCTCGTCGTGCGGACCGACCTCGACGACCTGGCCGCGGTCCATCACGACCAGCCGGTCGGCCTTGCGCAGGGTCGACAGGCGGTGGGCGATGGCGATGGTGGTGCGGCCCTGCACCAGGTTGTCCAGCGCCTTCTGGATCTCCTTCTCGGTCTCGGTGTCGACCGAGGAGGTGGCCTCGTCGAGGATCAGGATGCGCGGGTCGATCAGCAGGGCGCGGGCGATCGAGATGCGCTGTCGCTCGCCGCCCGACAGGCCTTGCCCGCGTTCGCCCACCAGCGAGTCGTAGCCCTGCGGCAGGCGCAGGATGAACTCGTGCGCATGGGCGGCGCGCGCCGCGGCGACGATCTCCTCCCGGGTCGCGTCGGGCCGGCCGTAGGCGATGTTCTCGGCGATGGTGCCGAAGAAGAGGAAGGGCTCCTGCAGCACCAGCCCGATGTGGCGCCGGTAGTCGGCCACGCCGAGGCGGCGGATGTCGACGCCGTCGAGGTGGATGGCGCCGTCCGTCACGTCGTAGAAGCGGCAGATCAGGTTCACCAGCGTGCTCTTGCCGGAGCCGCTGTGGCCGACCAGCCCGATCATCTCGCCCGGGCGGATGTCCAGGTCGAGCCCGCGGATCACCGAGCGGTTGCCGTAGCGAAAGCCGATGCCTCGCATGTCGATGCGGCCCTGCACCTTGGCCGTGGCCACCGGCTGGGCCGGTTCGGGCACGTTCGACACATGGTCGAGGATGTCGAAGATGCGCTTGGCGCCCGAGGCCGCCTTCTGGGTCACCGACACGATGCGGCTCATCGAATCCAGCCGGCCGTAGAAGCGGCCGATGTAGGCGATGAAGGCGGTCAGCACGCCGACGGTGATGTCGTGCCTGGCCACCAGCCAGATGCCGAAGGCCCAGACCACCAGCAGGCCGATCTCGGTCAGCAGCGACACGCTGGGCGAGAACAGCGACCAGGTGGTATTGAGCTTGTCGTTGACCGCCAGGTTGTGCTGGTTGGCGCTGCGGAAGCGCTGGGCCTCGCGGCGTTCCTGGGCGAAGGC
Organism: uncultured Rhizobacter sp.; assembly: GCA_966211755.1. Taxonomy (GTDB): domain Bacteria; phylum Pseudomonadota; class Gammaproteobacteria; order Burkholderiales; family Burkholderiaceae_C; genus Rhizobacter. The sequence continues at coordinate 16,841 of CBIHOH010000035.1, forward strand.
CTTGACCACCCGGATGCCCGGAATGGTGTCGGCGAGCACGTTGGTCACCTCCGACCAGACCCGGTCGATCTTCTCGAACCCGGTGCGCAGGCGGTCGCGGACCACGTGGATCATCCAGGCGATGAAGGGCAGGGGCAGCAGGGTCACCAGCGCCAGCCAGGGATTGATCGAGAACAGGATGACGGCGGTCATGCCGATGGTGAGCACGTCGGTCGCGAAATCGAGGGCGTGCAGCGACAGGAAGACGCAGATGCGGTCGGTTTCGGAGCCGATGCGCGAGATCAGGTCGCCCGTGCGCTTGCCGCCGAAGTAGTCCAGCGAGAGTTGCAGCAGGTGGTCGTAGGTGGTGGTGCGCAGGTCGGCGCCTATGCGCTCGGACACCAGGGCCAGCAGATAGGTGCGCGCCCAACCCAGGCCCCAGGCGGCGACGGCGGCGCCGAGCAGGCCGAGCAGGTACATGCCCACGGTCCAGGGATCGATCTGCCGGCCGTTCTGGAACGGGATCAGCACCTCGTCCATCAGCGGGATGGCCAGATAGGGCGGCACCATGGCGGCGCCGGTCGAGGCCAGGGTGAGCGCCAGGCCGGCGGCCAGCTGCTTCCGGTAGGGGCGCGCGAAGCGCCACAGGCGCAGCAGCACCCAGGTCGACGGGATCGGTTCGTTGTCGCCGGAGAAGGCCGTGTCCTCCTCGGCTTCGGGCAGCTCCGGGGCGTTGCCGCTGCGCAGGCCCTTGATCAGCCGGTCGAACTGCTTGACCAGGCGCAGCGCCTGCGGGTTGGCGCCGAGGGTGAAACGCCAGCTGCCGAGCCGGCCGTCGGTGTCGTGCAGCTCCAGGGTGCCGACCCCGGCGTGGTCGAAATGCCTCAGTCCCAGCCCGGGATGCAAGGGCCAGCTTTGCCATTCGCCGCTGCGCGGGTCGCATGCCAGCAGCCGGCGTTCGGTGAGCGCCACGATCCCGTTGGCGAAGCGAAGTTCCCTATCCAGGTCAACCGGGACCATACTCAGTGCGTTCTCGTCCGTTGCAAGCTTGGCTTGCAAGGCGGATACGGCGGATTCAGCGCGAGTTTCGGAGGCGTCAACTGGATGATGATTTGGCATGGTGATTTCGTACTGCAGGGCAGTCCATGGGGCCTCTTTCCCGGGGCAGAGCCGGGAATTCTCGCCGAAGCGGACCCCGTCGTGCACGGCACGCCGGCGGTGGGTGGCTTGGCGCAGCGCACAATCGGGGGCTCGCCTCGTCCGCGAGGGAGATCCTCTTGCTGAAACCTCTGTCTAAAATGACCAAAAAGGCCGACATCCAACTGCAGCGTATCCGCTACCTGCGTGGCCCCAATATCTGGACCTACCGCCCGGTGCTCGAAGTCTGGCTCGACCTGGGCGAGCTCGAGGCCTTCCCCTCCAACCTGCTTCCCGGTTTCACGGAGCGGCTGCTCACCTTGCTGCCCGCCCTGGTGGAGCATCATTGCGGGGTGGGCGAGCGGGGCGGGTTCCTGCAACGGCTGCAGACCGGCACCTGGGCCGGGCACATCCTGGAACACGTGGTCATCGAGCTGCTCAACCTGTCGCGCATGCCGACCGGTTTCGGCCAGACCCGCAGCACCTCCCGGCCCGGCGTCTACCGCATGGTCTTCCGCGCCCGCGACGAGACCGTCGCCCGTGCCGCCCTCAGCGAGGGCCACCGGCTGCTGATGGCCGCCATCAACGACGAGCCCTTCGATGTCGCCGCCTCGGTGGCCAAGGTGTGCGAGAAGGTCGACGACTGCTACCTCGGCCCCAGCACCGCCTGCATCGTCGCGGCGGCCACCGACCGCGGCATTCCGCACATCCGGCTGAACGGCGGCAACCTGGTGCAGCTGGGCCACGGCGCCAGCCAGCGGCGCATCTGGACGGCCGAGACCGAACTCACCAGCGCCATCGCCGAAGGCATCGCCGCCGACAAGGACCTCACCAAGCGCATGCTCGCCGCCTGCGGGGTGCCGGTGCCCGAGGGCGTGCTGGTCGACAGCGCCGAGTCGGCCTGGGGCGCCGCCGAGGACATCGGCGTGCCCGTGGTGGTGAAACCCTCCGACGGCAACCACGGCCGCGGCGTCAGCATGGACCTGAGCACGCGCGAGGACGTGGCCGCCGCCTTCGAGGTGGCGCGCCACCACGGCAGCGAGGTCATCGTCGAGCGTTTCGTGGTCGGCCAGGAGCATCGGCTGCTGGTGGTCGGCGGGCGGGTGGTCGCCGCCGCACGGGGCGACGTGGCCTGGGTGACGGGCGACGGCCGTTCCACGGTCGACCAGCTGGTGGACGAACAGATCAACACCGACCCGCGCCGCGGCGACAACGAGGACTTCCCGCTTTGCCGGCTGCGTCCCGCCGAGGACGAGGCCATCCTGCTCGACCTGCAGCGCCAGGGGCTGGCCCCCGGCTCCATCCCGGCCGCCGGGCGGCAGGTGCTGATCCAGCGCAACGGCAATGTCGCCATCGACTGCACCGATCAGGTGCATCCCGAGGTCGAACACGCGGTCGCGTTGGCGGCCCGCGTGGTCGGCCTCGACATCGCGGGCGTCGACCTGGTGGCCCAGGACATCTCCCGGCCGCTGCACGAGCAGGGCGGCGCGGTGGTCGAGGTGAACGCCGGCCCCGGCCTGCTCATGCACCTGAAACCGGCCGTCGGCTCGCCGCGGCCGGTGGGGCGCGCCATCGTCGACCACCTGTTCCCGGAAACCGAGTCGGGCCGCATTCCCGTCGTCGGGGTGGCCGGGTCGCGCCAGACGCAGGCGGTGGCCCGGCTGATCGCCTGGCTCATCCACCTGAGCGGCCGGCATGTCGGCCTGGCCTGCCGCGACGGCTTGTTCATCGATCGCCGCCATGTCGAGAAGACCGACTGCGCCCACTGGGAGCCGGCGCACCGCCTGCTGATCAACCGGGCCGTGCAGGCGGCGGTGATCGAGAACGGCGCCGCGACCATCCTGCGCGACGGGCTGGCCTACGACCGCTGCCAGGTGGGGGTGGTCACCGACCTCGACGGCTGGGAGGCCTTGGGCGAGTTCGATGTCTCCGACGCCGCCCACATGCCCAAGGTCCTGCGCACCCAGGTCGATGTCGTGCTGCCCGACGGCGTCGCCGTGCTGAATGCCGCCGACCCGCGGGTGGCGGCCATGGCCTCGTTGTGCGACGGCTCGGTCATCCTGTACGCCACCGACGGCCAGCTCGACACGGTGCGTGCCCACTGCGAAGCGGGGGGCCGCGCGGTCTACCTGCGCGACGAGCAGACGGTGCTGGCCACCGGCACCGCCGAGCACCGCCTGGGCAGCCTGCGCCGCGGGCGCGGCCGCGATGAACGGCAGTCCGATGCGCGCTCGCAGGTGCAGCTGGCAGCGGTCGCCGCCGCCTGGGCGATGGGCATTTCGTACGATCTCATCAGCGCCGGCATCGAGACCTTCGACTGGGAATTGCGGCCGGCCTCCGCCGGCAGCGCGGCCGCGGGCCGCTGAGGCCCCTGCAGACAAGACGCCTCCGAGAGACGACAGAAAGATTCAAGCTGATGGAAGTTTCACGCATCCGTGCCCTGCGGGGTCCCAATCTCTGGAGCCGGCACACCGCCATCGAGGCCATCGTGGCCTGCAGTCCCCAGGAACTCTCCAAGGCCGACATCCCGGGCTTCGAGCCGCGCATCCGGGCCTTGTTCCCGGCCATCGGCGAGCTGCGCCCGCGCGGCCATGTCGGCCCCATCTCGCTGGCGCACGTGCTGGAAGTGGCGGCGCTGGCCTTGCAGGCGCAGGCGGGTTGCCCGGTCACCTTCAGCCGCACCTCGGCCACGCTCGAGCCCGGCGTGTTCCAGGTGGTGGTCGAATACAGCCAGGAGGTGGTCGGCCGGCTCGCCTTCGAGCTGGCGCAGGCGCTGCTGAAGGCGGCCCAGGAGGACAGCGGCTTCGACGTCACCGCCGCCATCGCCCGCTTGCGCGAGACCGACGAAGACGTGCGCCTCGGCCCCAGCACCGGCAACATCGTCGAGGCGGCCGTGGCGCGCGGCATCCCGTACCGGCGCCTGACCGAGGGCAGCCTGGTGCAGTTCGGCTGGGGCTCGCGCCAGCGCCGCATCCAGGCGGCCGAGCTCGACTCCAGCAGTGCCGTGGCCGAGTCCATCGCCCAGGACAAGGACCTCACCAAGCTGCTGCTGCGCGCGGCCGGCGTGCCGGTGCCGGTGGGCCGGCCCGTCGGCGACGTCGAGGAGGCCTGGGCGGCCGCGCTCGAGATCGGCCTGCCGGTGGTGGTCAAGCCGCAGGACGGCAACCAGGGCAAGGGCGTGACGGTCAACATCGTCGCCCGCGAGCAGCTGGAGCTGGCCTACGATGCGGCCGCGCCGTACGGCGACGTGATGGTCGAGAAATTCCTGCCCGGCCACGATTTCCGGCTGCTGGTCGTGGGCGACAAGCTCGTGGCCGCGGCGCGGCGCGATCCCCCGCAGGTCATCGGCGACGGGCGGCACAGCGTGCGCGAGCTGGTCGACCTCGTCAATGCCGATCCCCGGCGCGGCGAGGGCCATTCGACCTCGCTCACCAAGATCCGCTTCGACGACATCGCCGTGGCCAGGCTGCAGGCCCAGGGCCTGCAGCCGGAGTCGGTGCCGGCCAAGGGCCAGCGCGTGATCCTGCGCAACAACGCCAACCTCAGCACCGGCGGCACCGCGACCGACGTGACCGACGACGTCCATCCCGAGGTGGCGGCGCGCGCGGTCGAGGCCTCGCAGATGGTGGGCCTGCACATCTGCGGCGTCGATGTCGTCGCCGAGAGCGTGCTCAAGCCGCTGGAGGAGCAGCACGGCGGCGTGGTCGAGGTCAACGCCGCGCCGGGCCTGCGCATGCACCTGACCCCGTCCTACGGCAAGGGGCGCAATGTCGGCGAGGCGATGGTCGCGCATCTGTTCGGGCCCGGCGAGGACGGCCGCATCCCGGTGGTCGCCGTGACCGGCACCAACGGCAAGACGACCACCGCGCGGCTGATCGCGCACCTGATCGCCAGCAGCGGCCTGCGGGTCGGCATGACCAACACCGACGGGGTGTACGTCAATGGCCGCCAGATCGACAGCGGCGACTGCAGCGGCCCGAAAAGCGCCCGCAACGTGCTGGCCCATCCGGACGTCGACGCGGCGGTGTTCGAGACCGCGCGCGGCGGGGTGCTGCGCGAGGGCCTGGGTTTCGACCGCTGCCAGGTGGCGGTGGTCACCAACATCGGCACCGGCGACCACCTCGGCCTGAACTACATCACCACGGTCGAGGATCTGGCCGTCCTCAAGCGGGTCATCGTGCAGAACGTGTCCCACACCGGCCACGCGGTGCTCAACGCGGCCGACCCGATCGTCGTGGGCATGGCCACGAGCTGCCCCGGCCAGGTCATCTTCTTCGCCGCCGACCGCCTGCACCCGGTGATGGCGACCCACCGTGCCCAGGGCCGGCGCAGCGTCTATGTCGACGGGGATGCGGTGGTCGCGGCCGAAGGCGCCTGGCGCGAACGCCTGCCGCTGCAGGAGATCCCCGTCACTCGCAACGGCAGCATCGGCTTCCAGGTCGAGAACGTGATGGCGGCGGTGGCGGCGGCCTGGGGGCTGGGCCTGGACTGGGACACCATCCGCCGCGGCCTGGCGAGTTTCGCCAACGATGCCGACAACGCGCCCGGGCGTTTCAACGTGATGAGCTTCCGCGGCGCGACCGTGATCGCCGACTACGGCCACAACCCGGACGCCATGCGCGCCCTGGTGGCCGCTGTCGATGCCATTCCGGCCCAGCGGCGTTCGGTGGTCATCAGCGGCGCGGGCGACCGGCGCGACAGCGACATCCGCGAGCAGACCGCCATCCTGGGCGAGGCCTTCGACGAGGTGGTGCTGTTCCAGGACGCCTGCCAGCGCGGCCGCGCCGACGGCGAAGTGCTCGCCCTGCTGCGCGAGGGCCTGGTGGCCGCCTCGCGCACCCGGGTCGTCGAGGAGGTCCGCGGCGAGTTCCTGGCCATCGACACCGCGCTCGACCGGCTGCAGCCGGGCGATCTGTGCCTGGTGCTGGTGGACCAGGTGGAAGAGTCGCTCGCGCACCTGGCGGCGAGGGTGGCCGAAGCGGCCTGAGCGCGTCCCCGGCGGGCGCCGGCAGCCGCCGGCGCTCCGCTCGGCGCTCAGTCGCTCAGTATTGGGAGCGGGGAGTCGCCGGCTGGGTGTTCGGACGCTCCCAGGCGCGGCGTGTCGCGGCGCTGGCCGGCATGTCGAGGCGGCCGAGCGGGGCCGGAATGTCGTTCTCGAACCAGGCCTGGTAGAGGCGGGCCATCTCGCCGGACTCCATCATCGTCACCACGCTTCGATAGCTCAGGTCGCGCAACGGGCCTGGCCGGCGCGACATCATGATGCCGATCGGCTCCTTGAACACCGTCGGCCCCACGAAACGGACTTTCAGTGCCGGGGCGACGGGCTTGCGGGCCAGGACGGACACCATCAGGTCGGTCTCGGCCAGCAGCGCCTCCACCTCGCGCCGGCCCAGCAGCCGGATCATCTCGCCGAGGTCCTCCACCGGCACCGCCTCGGCCTTTACCTTTTCGTCCCGCAGCACGCGCCGCAGGGCCTGTTGCGCATGCGAGCCCGCGATGACGGCGATGCGCTTGCCGTTCAGGTCGGCGGTCTGCGCGACCGGGCTGTCGGAGGGCACCGCCAGGCGGCTTTCCCGCACATAGGCGGTGGGCAGGAAATCCACCTCGTCCTGTCGTTCCATGGTGTTGGTGGTGGCGCCGCACTCGAATTGGATGGCTCCCGAGCGGATGGCCTCGAGCCCGCCGGCCGAGGTGACCGGCCGGTAGGCGATGCGGACCCGCTTGCCGGTGGCCTGGGCGTAGCGGTGGACGATTCTTTCGCACAGCTCGACGTGGAAGCCGACGTATCTCCCGTGGTCCGCCAGGTAGGACAGGACCCCGGCTTCGGGGCTCACGCCGAGGGTGATCGTTTCCTCGTCCGGGGCGGCGGCGCAGGCCGACAGGGCGAGCAGGGTGCAGATCGCCGCGAAACGCCTGTCCATGCCCGGAGCTCGCGCCGCGGCCCGGCTCAGACCTGCGCCGGCGCGCAGAGGATGCCGATGAACATCGGGCGCACGTACAGCTCGGCCACGTTGGCCTCCGAGATGTGGGGCACCCAGTGGCGCAGCCCGGCGGCGGCGCTGATGAGGCCGGTGCCGATGTGGCCGGCGATGGTCGGGTCGACCGGGCGGATCGAGCCGTCGATCATGCCGTCGATGATGCCGCTGCACATGCGCTGGGTCAGCCGGTTCATGGTCTTGTTGACGTCTTCCCGGCGCTGCGGGTCCTCGAGCGCGCTGATGGCCGCCAGCCGCAGCAGGGGGCCTTCGTCCGAGAGCTGGAAACGCGCCAGCGCCCGGGTGATCGCGCACCAGCGCTCCCAGCCATTGCCGAAGTCGGCGTTGGCGAAATTGAGCGCGCTGCGGATGACCGAGAAGCTGCGTTCGAAGCACGACCAGACCAGGTCTTCCTTGTTGGCGTTGTGGTGGTAGAACGAGCCCTTGGTGACGTTCAGCACGGCCGAGATCTTGTCCACCGAGGCGCCCCGGTAGCCGTGTTCGTTCACCAGGGCCGAGGCGGCGCGCAGGAAAGCCTCCGAGGTCGGCTCCGAGTCGTCGCGGAAGCGCCAGCCGAGTTCCTCCGCCGAGGGCGGCAGCCAGGCCGATCGCTCGGCGGCGCTGCCTTCGATGATGATGTCGCTCACCCGCTGCGCCACATGTTCGTACTCGTCGGTCTCGTGGCGCACGATCCAGGCGCGCATCCAGTGGGCCAGCGACAGCACGCCGTAGGCGCGTGCGTTCAGGTCGCCGTGCGCGAGGCTGGTGGTCTCCGGGCCCTTGAACAGGTCGCGCACGCGCCGGAACAAGGTGGCGTAGGCGAGCGACACCTCGTCGAACTGCGGGCTGGGCAGGGCCCGGATGTCGTTGATCGACACCAGGGGCGGATGCGTGCCGGTGTCGACCCGGGCGAACAGTTCGGCGAGCAGGTGGAAGAAGTGGCGCAGGCGCCTGGCGGCACCCGGCATCGCCATCGCCGCCACGGCCACCTGGCTGAAGGCCTCGATGGTGCGCAGGAAACAGGCGCTGGCGAGGTCTTCCTTCTTGCGGTAGTAGTAGGTGACGCTGTTGGTGACCAGGCCCACGCTGCTGGCGATGTCGGCCAGGGTGGCGCCCTTCACGCCGTGCTGGTTGAATTCCCGCGCGGCCGCACTCAGGATGGCCTCGCGTTTCACCTGGAAACGCTGGGTCTGGGGGGAGGGCAACGAGGACATGGACGGGGCAGGGGCAACGGAACAGCCGGGAGGCGCGGTCGGGCCGCGGGAAGACCAGTGCAAATTATGCAGTGCGCCGCCGGGATTCCCGCGGCGATCCCCGGGGGACTGCGACGGGGCCCGCGCTGGCGCAGCCCCGGCAAGGCGGCGCTTCAGCCATGCCGAATCGCCTTGCCCACCGCGTGGCTGGTCTGCACATGCCCTGCCTCGGGGACGAGCTCGTCCGTCCGGTCGGAGACGGCCGCGAGTTCGGCCGCCAGGCGTTCGGGCACCTCGCTGCCCAGGCCCAGGTGCACGCCGCGGGTCAGGGTGACGTAGGCACGCTCGAAGCTGCCGGCGCCCGCGCACAGGATGGCGCGGTTCGGCGCGTCCTCGGCCACCAGGGCCAGCAGCGCGGGCGTGACGGCCTCGGGCTTGAACTGCTCCAGCACGGCCGGCGGCAGCAGGCCTTCGGTCATGCCGGTGGCGGCGGTCGGGGCGAGGCAGTTGACCCGGATGTCGTGCTTGGCGCCTTCGATGGCCAGGGTCTGCATCAAGCCGACCAGCGCCATCTTGGCCGCGCCGTAGTTCGCCTGGCCGAAGTTGCCGTACAGGCCGGAGGAGGAGGTGGTCATCACGATGCGGCCGTAGCCCTGCGCGCGCATGGTGTCCCAGACCGCCTTGCAGCAGTGCACCGCGCCCATCAGGTGCACGTCGAGCACGAGGCGGAAGTCGGCCAGGTCCATCTTGCTGAAACTCTTGTCGCGCAGGATGCCGGCGTTGTTGACCAGGATGTCGACCCGGCCCCAGGCGGCGAGCGTGTGTTCCACCATCGACTCGACCGCGGCGAAGTCGGTCACCGAGGCGTGGTTCGCCAGCGCCTCGCCGCCGGCCGCGCGGATCTCGTGCACCACGGCCTCGGCGGGGCTGGCGCCTCCTGCCGCGGGCGCGAGGTCGTTCACCAGCACCTTCGCGCCGCGGGCGGCCAGCGCCAGCGCGTGCTGCCTGCCCAGGCCGCCTCCCGCGCCGGTGACGATCGCGACCCGGCCGTCAAAACGAATGCTCATGCTCTTGTTCCATGGATGTCGGTGGGAGGACCGGTGCAGCTGCCGCCCGGCCGAGAGGCCGCCACCCTAACAGATGCGCCGCAGGCCCGCCGGGTTCCCCGCGCGAGGTGGAGTCGCCGGGTCGGCCGGCAGGCACCGCAGGAAGCCCTCGGTGTTTGCCCTCGGGTGTGTCCCGGTGCGGCCCAGGGTCGTTGACGGCCACGGCGTCAAGGTCGAAGATGCGCCACGCGTTCCGCCCGAGGCCGGTGGCGGGTGCGAGCAGGTCGAACCTTGCGTGCAAGGCCGCGTGCGACGTGGCGCGCGAGCCTCCCTCAGCCTTTGACACAGGACCACACCAGCGTGACAACCCAGCTCCCGCGTGTTCCCTCGTGCGCGTGCCCGCGGCCTGCCATGCCGGGGCTGTCGCGGAGCGCGCCCGGTGCTGTCCGGCCCGCCCGCTGCTGGGCGCGCTGACCATGGACCCGTTGACGCAGCTGTTGCAGCAGGCACTCAACGGCCTGACCCTGGGCGCCGTCTACAGCCTGGTGGCGCTGGGCCTCACCCTGGTCTACGGCATTCTTCACGTGCCCAATTTCGCCCATGGCGCGTTCTACATGGCGGGGGCCTTCGTGTCCTTCCACCTGATGAACCGTTTCGGGCTCCACTACTGGTGGGCGATGGCCGGCGCGGCCGCCGCGGTGGCCTTGTTGTCGATGCTGGCCGAGCGGCTGGTGTTCCATCCGCTGCGCCATGCCGGTGGCCTGCATCCGATGATCGCCGCGATCGGGATGCTGCTGTTCCTCGAAGCCGGCGCGCAGCTGATCTGGGGAGCCGACTTCCAGCGCATGCCCTCGCCTTACCAGGGCATGGTCGAGCTGGGCGGCCTGACGGCGCCCGGCCAGCGCCTGCTCATCATCGGCGCGGCGTTCACGCTGGTGCTGCTGCTGCACCTGTTCCTGAAAAGGACCGTCACCGGATCGACCATCGTCGCGATGGCCCAGGACCGCGATGGCGCGGCGCTGGTCGGCATCGATGCCGACCGGGTGGCCCTGCTGAGCTTCGCCATCTCGGGGGCGCTGGCCGCCGTCGCGGCCACGCTCTACGCCCCGATCAACCTGGTCTACCCCGCGATGGGCCACCTGGTGATCACCAAGGCCTTCGTCATCATCATCCTGGGCGGCATGGGCAGCGTGCCGGGCGCCATCGCCGGCGGGCTGATCATCGGCCTGGCCGAGAGCTTCGGCGCCTTCTACATCTCGTCCGACTACAAGGACATCATGGCCTTCGTGCTGCTGGTCGCCATCCTGTCGGTGCGGCCACGGGGCCTGTTCACCCAGGGAGCGCGCTGAGCCATGCGCCGCCTCGATGGCCGCCTCGGCTGGACATTGCTGTTCGGCGCCGGTCTCGTCTTCCCGCTGTTCGCGGGCAACGACTACCGGCTGACGGTCATGTCGACCGCCTACATCTTCGCGCTGGCCTGCGTGGGCCTGAACCTCATCGTCGGCTACACCGGCCAGTTCAACCTCGCCCACGGCGGCTTCATGGCCATCGGCGCCTATACCGTCGGCATTCTCACGGTCGACCACCAGCTGCCGTTCTGGATCGCCTTCGCGCTCTCCGGTGCGGCGAGCGTGGCGCTCGGCCTGCCGCTGGGCTGGGTGTCGCTGCGCCTGAAGGGGCACTACTTCTCCATCTTCACGCTGTGTGTCGGCTACATCATGTTCCTGGTGATCGAGAAGTGGGAGTCGCTGACCCACGGCACGGTCGGCATCATCGGCATTCCCTCGCCCGCGCCCATCGGGCCGCTGGTCTTCGAGTCGCCGCGGCAGCTGTACTACCTGGCGTTCTTCTTCCTGGTGCTGGGCGTGTGGGCCATGCGGCGCATCGTCGGCTCGCTGCTGGGCCGCAGCTTCATGGCCATCCGCAACAGCGACGAACTGGCCGAGTCGCTGGGCATCCCGCTGATGCGCAACAAGCTGCTCGCGTTCCTGCTGTCGGTGTTCTACGCCGGCGTGGCGGGCGGCTTGTATGCGGGCCAGGTGCGTTTCCTGGGGCCCGACCTGGCCGCCGTGCAGCACACCTTCGACCTGACCATGTACCTGCTGGTCGGGGGCATAGGCACGCTGCTCGGCCCCTTGCTGGGGTCGCTCGCCGTGCCCTGGCTCACCCAGTCCCTGCAATGGCTGCAGGAGTACCGTTTCGTGGTGTTCGGGCCGCTGCTGATCCTGCTGGTCATCTTCTTGCCGAACGGGATCGTCGGCAGCTATCTCGGCTGGCGCGCGCGCCATGCCGGGCGCGGGGACGGGGCGCATGCTTGAGATCTCCAGGCTCAGCAAGCACTTCGGGGGGCTGGCGGCCGTCCACGAGGTCAGCACGGTCATCGAAAAGGGCAGGATCAACGCCGTCATCGGGCCCAACGGCGCGGGCAAGAGCACCTTCTTCCACCTGATCAGCGGGGTGCTGCGGCCCAGCTCGGGCAGCGTCACCCTGGAGGGGCGCGACGTGACGGGGCAACGTGCCGACCAGCTGGCCCGCCTCGGCGTGGCGCGCACCTTCCAGAACACCGTGTTGTTCGACACGGCCTCGGTGCTCGACAACCTCATCGTCGGCCACCGCCTGCGCACCCGCTCCGGCCTGTGGGACGTGCTCATCGGTTCGTCCCGGCTCCGGCGCGAAGAGCGCCTCTGCCGCGAGAAGGCGCGTGCGGCACTCGATTTCGTCGGCCTGTCGCACCTGTCGCAGCGCCTGGCGGGCACGCTCTCCCAGCAAGAGCGCAAGCGTATCGCCTTCGCGCTCGCCCTGGCGACCGAACCCCGCCTGCTGCTGCTCGACGAACCGGCCGGCGGCGTCAACCCCGAGGAGACCGCCGGCCTGGCCGCGCTGATCCGCAAGATGGCCGGGTGCGGCCTGACGGTGTGCCTGATCGAGCACAAGATGAACATGGTGATGAGCCTGGCGGACAAGATCCTGGTGCTCGACCATGGCGAGAAGATCGCCGAGGGGAGCCCGGCCGACATCCGCGCCGATCCCCTGGTCATCGACGCCTATCTGGGGAGCGGGCATGCTGGCGCTTGAGAACCTGTCCCTGCGCCATGGCCGCCAGCAGGTGCTCGAGGCCGTCAGCCTGCATGTCCGCGAAGGCGAGCTGGTCGTGTTGCTGGGGGCCAATGGCGCGGGCAAGAGCTCGATGTTCCTCACCATCAGCGGCCTCCACCGGGCGGCGGGCGGCAGCATCCGCTTCGGCGGGCGCGAGCTGGTGGGCATGCGTCCTGCCCGCATCGTGCAGAGCGGCCTGGTGCACTGCCCCGAGGGCCGCAAGCTGTTTCCCGGCATGTCGGTGCTCAAGAACCTGATGCTCGGCGCCTACGTGCACCGGGCCGACCGCATCGGCAACCGGCGCCTGCTGGAGGAGGTGCTGAGCTTGTTCCCCATCCTGGATGCCCGAAAGGACGCCGCCGCCGGCTCGCTCAGCGGCGGCCAGCAGCAGATGGTGGCCATCGGCCGCGCCCTGATGGGCCGGCCCAGGGCCTTGCTGCTCGACGAGCCCTCGCTCGGCCTCGCGCCGCTGGTGGTGCGCCAGGTGTTCGAGGTGATCCGGCGCATCCACCAGGGCGGCACCACCGTGCTGCTGGCCGAACAGAACGCCTTCGCCGCCCTCCAGATCGCGCAGCGCGCCTACGTCCTGGAGGGCGGTCGCATCGTGCTCGAGGGCGACAGCCGCAGCCTGCTCGGCAACGAGGCCGTCCGCAAGGCCTACATCGGTGCCTGAGCATGTGGTCGCGGCCCGGGTCTGCGGCGTGTTCCGTCATCCATCCCTCCGGGTCGCGCCCGTGCCGGCGAGACCGCTGTCCGCGTGAGGGCGCGTATCGGGCCATGGCCGCGTGCCAGCCCCGTTCCATCCCAAGGAGAGACTCATGAGCTTGACGTCCTGCCTGCAGCGTTTCGGCGCTGTCGCCGCGGTCGGCCTGTGCTTGGCGGCCGCCCCGCCGGTCCGGGCCCAGGAAGTGGTGAAGATCGGCTACTCCGGTCCCTTGAGCGGCGGCGCCGCGCTTTACGGCAAAAACGTGCTCGATGGCATGAAGATGGCCGTGGGCGAGATCAACGCCGCCGGTCTCGAGGTCGGCGGCAAGAAATACAAGCTCGAGGTGGTCGCGCTCGACGACAAGTACAGCCCGTCGGAGACGGCCATCAACGCCCAGCGCCTGGTGCAGGAGAGCAAGACCCCCGCCATCCTCGTGCCGCACTCCGGCGGCAGCCTCGCGCTGCAGGTGAACAACGAAGCACAGAAGTACCTGCTGCTCGCCTACACCAGCGTTCCGGCGGTGAGCGGGCGGGGCAACCGGCTGACCCTGCGCATCCCGCCCGAGTTCACCACCTATGTGCCCGCGTTCGTGAAACACGCGATGGGCAAGTACGGCAGGAACATCGCCTTCGTGCATGGCGACCACGACTACGCCAAGGCCTGGACCGCCGTCTTCAAGCCGGCCTGGGAGGCCGCCGGGGGCAAGGTCGTCATCGAGAACCCGATGTCCTACAACCGCGCGGCCGACTTCTACAGCGGAGTCAGCCGTGCGCTGGCCGCCAAACCCGACGTGATGTTCGTCGGCGGCGCATCGGAGCCCACGGCCCTGGTCATCAAGCAGGCGCGGGAACTCGGCTTCAAGGGCGGTTTCGTCATCATCGACCAGGCCAAGATCGACGAGATCGGCAGGATCACCGGCGGCTATGCGATGCTCGAAGGTTCGATCGGCGTGCTGCCCCTGGTCGACGACAACACGCCCGATGCCAGGGCGTTCGTCGCCCGCTTCCGCAAGCTCCACCCCGACCGCGACCCGAGTTCGGAAGTCGTCCTGAACTACACCGCGGTGCATGCGCTCGCGCTGGCCATGAAGCTGGCCAACTCGGTGAGCGACGCAGCCGCCATCCGCGCCCAGCTCGACAAGGCCGTCAGGACGCTGCCGCCCGCCCACAACCCGACCGGCCTGGACGGAGTCGACGAGAAGGGCGGCACGCTGGCCGACACCCGCGTCGCGGTGGTCGAAGGCGGCCGGGTCAAGGAGGTCAAGCTGAGCGCGCTGAAGTAGGCGGGCCGCGCCGCCGGGCGGGTGCTCAGTCCGTGGCCGGGAGCAGGGCGGCCAGCCCCGCCAGGAAGGCGGGGAAGTTGATCGGCTTGGTCCAGTAGTCGGTGGCCCCGGCGCGGCGGGCGGTCTCGATCTCCTGCGGCATGGCATTCGCTGACAGCGCCACCACCGGCAGGTGGGCGGTGGCCGGGTGGGCGCGCAACTGCCGCAGGACCTCCAGCCCCTGCAGGCCCGGCAGCTGCATGTCGAGCAGGATCAGGTCGGGCGGCTGCGCGGTCGCCTGGCGCAGCCCCTCCTCGCCGTCCTCGGCCAGCCGCAGCTGCACATCGGGCCAGCGCGACAGCAGTTCCTGCACCAGCCGCGCATTGGCCTGGTTGTCCTCGATGTAGAGCACCACGCCGCCCGGCGACGCGCTGCGGGCTTCCGGGGGCGATGACGTCGGGTCGGGAAGGAGGGGGAGGGATGGCGCAGCCGGTCCCGTCGTGTCAGGGGCTGCCAGCGCATGGCGCAGCAGCACATGCACCCGCGTGCCTTGCGACGGCCGGCTCTCGACCGTCATCTCGCCGCCCATCAGGCGCACCAGCTGGAGCGACAGCGCCATGCCGATGCCGCTGCCGGCCACCTGGCCATGCTCGCGGCCGAGGCGGTTGAACGGCTGGAACAGCTGCGCCAGTTGTTCGGGCGTCATGCCCTGGCCGTTGTCCTCGACCCGCAGCCTCAGCTCGCCGGCGTCGACCGAGAAACCGAGACTGACCGTGCCTCCCGGGTGGTTGTACTTGATGCCGTTGGAGACCAGGTTGAGCAACACCTGGCGCAGGCGGACCTCGTCGGTGTGCAGCCGCAGCGGCGCCGCCTCGGCGTAGTCGCGAACCAGGCGGATGCCGGCCGGCCCGGCCTGCGCTTCGCTCAGCTGCAGCACGCTGTCCAGCAAGCCGTGCAGGAGGACCGGAGCACGGTGGATCGACAGCCGGCCCGACTCGATCTGCGACAGGTCGAGCACGTCGTTGACGATGGAGCGCAGCTGCATCCCGCCCAGGCAGATGAGGTCCAGCTGCTGTTGCTGCTCGGCCTCGAGACGCCCGCGCACCGAGGCCTGCAGCAGCTGCGTGAATCCGAGCACAGCGTTGAGCGGCGTGCGCAGCTCGTGGCTCATGCGAGCCAGGAACTCCGTCTTGGCCTTGTTGGCCGCATCGGCATCGACGCGGGCCTGGCGCACCCGTTCGGCCTCCCGGCGCTCGGTGATGTCCTCCCCTATGCTCGACATGCCGATGAGGCGGCCGTCGGCGGCGCGCAGCGGCGCATTCGCCCAGCGCATCAGCCGGCGCTGGCCGCCGCGGGTCAGGATCTCGTTTTCATGCCGTGCGGGCAGCTCGGCCTGCGGGGGCTCACCCTGGCTTTGCGCCAGCGACGCCAGCAGCGCTTCGGTTTGCTCATGATGCTCGACCGGCAGGAATCGCCGGCTCCATGACTGGCCCAGCACCTCGGTGCGCGACCAGCCGGTCAGCCGCAGCAAGGCCTCGTTGCAGTACAGCAAGCGGCCGTTGGTGTCGAGGTTGATGGCGAGCATGTCCACGCCGTCGAGCATGGCCGCATAACGCCGCTCGGACTCGGCCAGCCGGGCTTCGCTGGCTTCGCGCGCATCGATCATGTGGTTGAACTCGCGCGCGAGCTTGCTGAACTCGCCCGGCAATTTCTCGTCCGCCCGGGTGCCGGGCACCTCCATCGCCCAGGCCTTCGCGGTGCGGCTGAGGCTGACGATGGGCCGTGCCAGGCTGCGCCCGGCCAGCAGGGACAGCAGGATGGCCAGGCACAAGGTGGCCGCCGCCACCAGGTAGCTTTGCCGCTGGGCGGCGCGGGGTGCGGCGAAGATGGCTTCGGCGGGGATGCCGACCGCGAGCCGCAACCCGTGCCGGCCGACGGGCGAGGTGGCATAGGCCCGGGTGATGCCGTCGGGTCCGGCCACGAAAATCACGCCGTGCGGTGTCCTGGCGCGTGCGGCCTGGACGCTGCGGGGTGTCGGCTTGCCGATCCATTGGCCTGCGTCGGGAAAGCGGGTGAGCACCATCGAGTCGGCGTTGACCAGGGTGAAGCTGCTGCCATCGGGCAGCCCCTGGCGCTCGATGTGTCCGGCCAGCGCCGGCAGGTCGATGGCCAGGGCGGCGATGCCGATCTGCCCGCCTTGCCGGTCGCGCAGCGGCACCGACAGCATGCTGACCTGCGTGCCGCCCGGCAGGCTCGCCTGCAGGGGCGGGCTCAGGTGGGCGCGCCCCGCTTCGACCGCGTCCATGAACCAGGGCAGCCCTTCGAACGACGTGCTGCCGCGCTGCGCGCTGTTCTCCTCCCTGCAGACGACACGACCGTCCAGCCCTGCGACGACCAGGCCGAGATACAGCGGATCGACGCTCACCAGGCCGTGGAGCATCTGCCGGCAGTCCAGGGGGCCGGGTGCGCCCGGCTCGGCCCGGGCGGACAGCAGGGTGAGCAGGGTTTCCGTGCGCGCCAGCAACTCGGCCACGGCTTCGGCGGCGTCGGTCGAATGACGCGAGACGGTCTGGATGGCATCCGCCTGCGCGGCCTGGTACTGCCGGTAGAGCGTGTAGCCGTGCAGTGCCGCCAGCGGCAGCATCACGGCAATGGCCATCATGACCAGCCTGGAGAAAAAATGTTGTCCACGCCGCATGGGCGATTATTGAATGGAAAGCGTCGCTTGCCGGGCTCCTTTTCGGCGCGCTCCCCTTGCGCGTGGCCTCGATGGCACGTCGACTGCCGTCTTCGTCACCAGGAGGTGCCCGCCATGATCCGCAACGCCGCTGCCGAGACCCAGCGCCCAGCCCCTGGCGCGCCTGCGCCTATGAGTCCGGGCGACCAGGCGCCGCCCGGGGCCCCTGGAACGGGGGAAAACGTCTGTCCGCGCTGCGGCGGTACCGGGCGGCTGGGGGATCAGGCCTGTCCCGAATGCTCGGGGACCGGCAAGGTCACCACGGGTGTCGGGGGGGCGTGAGGCCGTGGTCCGAGGGGGGAGCGGCAGGGACGCCCGCAGGCACTGCCGGGCAGACGCCCCGTGGGTGCCGCCTCGGGACCTCTGCAGGCCGGCCGCCCATCCATGGGGTGGCGGGAGCGCCAGCCTGCCCTGGCTGCCTCGCTTTTGCCTCAGCCGTTCTGGTCGCTGGCCCGGTTCTGGCCGCGCTGCAGGTTCTGCGAACCTTGTTCATCCTGCACCGGGCTGTTGTTCCCTGCGGCCTGGCCTTGTTGCCGCCCTTGCCCGGCCTGTTGGTCCTGCTGGCCCGCAGAGGATTGCTGGCCGGGACGCTGCTGGCCCTGGCCCTGCTGGCTTTGCAGGTCCTGGCCGGCCTGCTGGCCTTGCCTGCCGCTCTGCTGGTCCTGCTGTCCGCGGCCCGGCTGTCCCTGGCCTTGCTGGCCGGCTCCCGAGATGTTTTGCGCGTCTTGTCCCTTGGATGGATCCTGTTGCTGCTGTTGGCTCATGGTTGACTCCTGGGAAACCGTCGGCCCGATTGCCGGCGCTCCATCAGGCAGGCAACGCTTGTGCCCAGGGTTCAGCGTGTGTTGCGTGTGGCCGGCGCGGACGCCGGCGGCGAGGCGGGGCTGCCGCCGCCGCTGGTGCCATTGCTCCCGGTGCCGGTGTTGCCCATGCCGGACGAGGTGCTTCCCGCGCTCGGGCTGTTCCCCGAGTCGGTCGGGCCGGGCATGCCGGATCCGGTGCTGCCGGAGCCGGATGGGCCCGATCCGCCCGACGTGCCGCCGGAGCCGGACGTACCCGATCCGCCCGACATGCCGCCGGAACCGGATGTACCTGATCCGCCCGACGTGCCTCCGCCCGTGGTGTTGCCACCGCCCGCGGTGCCGGCGTCGGGGCCGGTGGTGCCGCTGCCGACGGGCGGAGTGGTGGTCGAGCCGCTGTTGCTGCCCGATGAGCCGCCGCTCCCCTCGTCATTGCGCGGATTGCATGCCGCGGTGACCCCGGCCAGGGCGACCGACAGGGCGAACAGGGTGATGCGAGATGGATTCATGGAATGCTCCTTCGCGGTGTTTCATTGGAAGGGCCGATCTTGGACCCGTCGATGGCAGCGGCAGGCGGTGTGCCTGCATGCCGCGCCCCGGCCCAAGGCCGGGGTGGCCGAGACGTCGGCAGCGCCGCAGGATTTACCGCAAATTCGCGCGGGTCCGCTGCGCGGGCATCACCCGTCGCCCCGGGCTGGCCGCCCGTCCTCGATGTCCTGCAGCCTGCGCCACTGCACCTTGCCCGCGGCCGATTTCGGCAGCGCGGGGACGAACTCCACGATGCGCGGGCTCTTGTAGGCGGCCAGGCGCGCACGTGCCCAGGCGACGATGTCGGCTTCGGTGATGCGGCCCGCCTGCGTCTCCTTGAGCACCACCAAGGCTTTCACCGTCTCGCCGCGCCGGGAGTCGCGGGCCGCGATCACGCACACCTCCTGGATGGCGGGATGGGTGTACATCAGGTTCTCGACTTGCGCCGGCCAGACCTTGAAGCCGGCCGCGTTGATCATGCGCTTGAGCCGATCGACCAGGAAGAAATAGCCTTCGTCGTCGACGTGGCCGAGGTCGCCGGTGCGCAGGAAGCGCCGGCCGTCGATCTCGACGAAGGCATCGAGCGAGGCTTGCGGCTGCTTCCAGTAGCCCGACATCAGTTGCGGCCCGCTGACGACGATCTCGCCCGTCTCGCCCCTGGGCAGCTCGGCCAGCGAGACGGGATCGATCACCCGCGCGTCCACGTCGAACACCGGAATGCCCAGGCAGCGCGGCTTCGGCCGCCGGGGCGGATTGATGTGTGTCGCGGCCATGGTCTCCGACAGGCCGTAGCCCTCGACGTAGTCGAGCCCGGTGAGGCGCTTGAGGCTGGCCGCGACCGCCTCCGGCATGGGCGCGCCCCCGCCCCGGATGCAGCTCAGGCTGCCCAGCTCGCAGCCGCCCAGGCGGGGGTTAGCCAGGAAGTCGATCACCATGGTGGAGATGGCCTGCCAGGACGACACCCGGTAGCGCTCGATGCAGGCGGCCGCGGCCTCGCGCTCCCAGCGGGGCAGCACCACGACGGTGGCGCCGGCGAAGAGAGGCCCGTTCATGCCGCCCGTCATGCCGGTGACGTGGAAGAAGGGCAGCACCGAGAGGTGGATGGTGTCCTGCGTGATGCCGAACCATCGGGTACTTGCGACCAGGCTGCTCATCACGCTGCGGTGCGTGTGCATGCAGGCCTTGGGCTGCCCGGTGGTGCCGGAGGTATAGGGCATCACGCACAGCTCGTCCGGCCCGGCGCTGAGCGGGCCGGGCGCCAGCCGCCGCGCCAGCATGTCGCTCCACCCGCTCGCGCCGGGATCGGTGACCGGCCCGCGCGCGGCGGCCACGAATTCCGGCACCGGCAGGTCGGCCGGCTGCCGGAGGTAGTCGCTGTAGGCGGCCACCACCACGTGGCGCAGTCCGCAGCCCTCGTCGCGCAGCAGGGGCCGGATCCGCGGGTACAGGTCCTGGGGCACGAAGGCCGTGCCGGCGCCGCTGTCGGCCAGGCAGTGCGCCAGTTCGTCGCTGCCGCTCATCGGGTTGAGCGGCACCACCACCGCGTTGGCGCGCAGGATGCCGTAGAAGGCCAGCATCCACTGCGGGCTGTTCTGCATGTACAGCACGACGCGGTCGCCGGCGCGGACGCCGCAGACCTGCTGCAGGTAGCCGGCGATGCGTTCGGTGGTGTCCTTGAATTCGGAAAAGCACACGGTCGTGCCGTAGAACACGATGAAGGGCTTGTCCGGGTGGCGCCGGGCCGAGACCTCGGCATTGCACCAGACATTCGTCGCCGGCGGGCTGAGATGCCGCGGCAGGCCCGGGGGCCAGTGGGCGAAATGGCGGTCCGGCATGAACGATGTGGGTCGGCTGAGGGGGGAGGGATGATACGGCGGGCCTGTCCGGATGAAGCACGCTGCCCGCCGTTTCGAGCGCCCGGGCGTCCCGGCCGTCTACCCCGGCCGTCTACCCCGGCCGGGTCGGTGCCGCGCTGAGGCACACTGTCGGCCGCGTGTAGGCGCCCGACGGGGGCGCACCCGGCATTCAGGGAACTTCGAACATGATCAAATCCAAGGCGGACTACGAACTCTACCTTGAGGCCGACCGGGTCTCGCTCGGTGTCGGCAAGGGGCTGCGTGCCTATCTTCTCGACGACATCTGGAAATTCCAGCGCCGGCTGCGGCGCCTGGAGTACCTGCACAACTGCCGCAAGAACTGGCTGCTGCGCAAATGGGCGACCTACCGCTACGCCAGCCTCGGCACCAAGCTGGGGTTCTCGATTCCCATCAACACCTTCGGGCCGGGGTTGTCGATCGCGCACCGCGGCACCATCGTCGTCAACAGCAAGGCACGCATAGGCGCCAACTGCCGCTTGCACGTCTGCGTCAACATCGGCGAAAGCACCGAGCCCGGCAGCACCCCCACCATCGGCGACAACTGCTACATCGCGCCGGGCGTGAAGATCTTCGGCGCCATCGTCATCGGCCCGAATACCGCGCTCGGGGCGAACGCCGTCGTCAACAAGAGTTTCCCGCAGGGCAATGTCACCCTCGGCGGCATCCCGGCCAAGGTGATCTCGAACAAGGGTACGCAAGGCATGGTGACACGCGGCTATGCCCAGGCCGCGCCCTGAGCGGGCGTGAACGGACCCGGCGCCCCCGGCGCAGCTCCGGGGATCCCCCGGCCCGACCGGCTGGCGAAGCGGCTCCGCTTCGGGGACACTGGGCAACGTGGACAGCGTGCCGGGGCGTGAGCCGCCACGCTGCTTTCTTTCCTCCACTTGCCTTTGCCTGACGTCTGGAGTGCCCCATGTCGAAAACCACCGCCGCCTTCCATTGGGACGACCCGCTGCTGCTCGAGCAGCAACTCGACGGCGAGGAGCGCCAGGTCCGCGACGCCGCGCGCGACTATGCGCAGGGCAAACTCGCGCCCCGTGTCCTGCAGGCCTTCCGCCACGAGCAGACCGACCCGGCGATCTTCCGCGAGATGGGCGAGCTGGGCCTGCTCGGCGCCACCCTGCCCGAGGCTTACGGCGGTGCCGGCCTGAACCAGGTCTGCTACGGCCTGGTGGCGCGCGAGGTCGAGCGCATCGACTCCGGCTACCGTTCGATGATGAGCGTGCAGTCCTCGCTCGTGATGCTGCCCATCCACCGCTTCGGCAACGAGGCGACGCGGCAGAAGTACCTGCCCCGGCTGGCCCGTGGCGAATGGATAGGCTGCTTCGGCCTGACCGAACCCGACCACGGCTCCGACCCGGGCAGCATGGCCACCCGGGCGCGCAAGGTCCCCGGCGGCTACAGCCTGAGCGGCGCCAAGATGTGGATCAGCAACAGCCCGATCGCCGACGTGTTCGTGGTCTGGGCCAAGGACGACGAGGGCGCCATCCGCGGCTTCGTGCTCGACAAGGGCAGCAAGGGCTTGTCGGCCCCCGCCATCCACGGCAAGGTCGGGCTGCGCGCATCGGTCACCGGCGAGATCGTGCTCGACCAGGTGTTCTGTCCCGAGGAAAACGCATTCCCCGAGGTGCGTGGCCTGAAAGGGCCGTTCACCTGCCTGGACAGCGCACGCTATGGCATCGCCTGGGGCGCGCTGGGCGCGGCCGAGGACTGCTGGCACCGGGCGCGCCGGTATGTGCTCGAGCGCCGGCAGTTCGGCCGGCCGCTGGCCGCCAACCAGCTGATCCAGAAGAAGCTGGCCGACATGCAGACCGAGATCACGCTCGGCCTGCAGGGCTGCCTGCGGCTGGGGCGCATGAAGGACGAGGGCACGGCGGCGGTGGAGATCACCTCCCTCATGAAGCGCAACTCCTGCGGCAAGGCGCTCGACATCGCCCGGCTCGCCCGCGACATGATGGGGGGCAACGGCATCAGCGACGAGTTCGGGGTCGCGCGCCATCTGGTCAACCTGGAAGTGGTGAACACCTACGAGGGCACGCATGATGTGCATGCCTTGATCCTGGGGCGGGCCCAGACCGGCATCCCGGCGTTCTGTTAGCCCCCACGTCGCTGTCGCTCCTGCCTTGCAGGCCGCGCTGGGCCATGGGCCCAGCCCTTCGCCAGGCACGAACAGTCCACTGGACTGTTTGAGTCCGGGCTCAGCCCCCCAGGGGGGCCCTCCCTTCGGGCCGGGGGACCCGTCCTTCGGGAGTTGCTTGATGGGGCACTTCGCTTCGCTCGTGCGTGGCTCGCTTCGCCTTGCATCGCCGCCACCGCTCTGGCTTTGTCTGCACTTCGCTTCGCTCGTCGTGGGCTAGCCTTGCCTCGCATTGCATGGCCGCGACAGCTATGGCGGCCGAGTTCACTTCGCTCGTGGTGGGGCTGGCTGGCATCTTTTGTGCGTTGCCCCCCTGAAGCTTGTTAAGCTGGCCCTGATAATGGGGTCGAGGGGGCGCGCTGGGCGCCGAGGTCTGCAAAACAATGATGATGGAGGGTGGCTCGTGCAGCGCATCGTGATCGTCGGTGGGGGGGCGGGTGGCCTCGCTTTGGCCACGCAGTTGGGTAAGCGGCTGGGCCGCAGGAAGCTGGCCGAGGTGACCTTGGTCGATTCGGCCCGTACCCATGTCTGGAAGCCTTTGCTGCATCAGTTGGCGGCAGGGAGCTTCGATACCCACGCCGAGGAGATCGAGTACCTGGCCCAGGCGCGCTGGAATCATTTCAAGTTCCGGCTCGGCACGCTGGTCGGGGTCGACCGGGTCAACAAGACGGTGCAGCTGGCCGCGAGCTATGACGAGAGCGGCGCCGAGATCACGCCGGCCCAGGAGATGGGCTATGACACGCTGGTCATCGCCGTGGGCAGCCAGACCAACGACTTCGGCACGCTGGGCGCGGCCGAGCATACGATCAAGCTGGATACGCCGCAGGCGGCGAAGCGTTTCAACGACCGGCTCATCAACGCCTGCATTCGCGCCCAGAGCGTGCCCCGCGTGGCCGGCAGCGGACGCCTGACGGTCGCCATCGTCGGCGGCGGCGCGACCGGGGTCGAGCTGGCGGCCGAGTTGCACGCGGCCGCCCGCGTGCTGGCGAATTTCGGCTTCGACCACATCCACCCCGAGAAAGACCTGCAGATCGTGCTGGTCGAGGCCGCCCCGCGGGTGCTGTCGCAGTTGCCGGAGCGTCTGAGCGAGTCGGCCGTGCGCGAATTGCGCAAGCTGTCGATCGAGGTGCACACCAATGAAAAGGTGGTCGAGGTCACCGCCGACGGCCTGAAGATGGCCAGCGGCCGGGTCATCGGCTCCACCCTGACCGTGTGGGCGGCCGGCGTGAAGGCCTCCGACTACCTCAAGGGCCTGGGCGGCGAGCAGCCGCTGGAGACCAACAGGCTCAACCAGCTGGTGGTCAACGGCAACCTGCAGACGACCCTGGACCCCAGCATCTTCGCCTTCGGCGATTGCGCGGCCTGCCCGCAGCCGGGCGGCGGCTGGGTGCCGCCGCGGGCACAGTCGGCCTACCAGCAGGCCATGTACCTGGTGAAGGCCCTGCCCAAGCTGGCCAAGGGCGAGAAAGTATCGCCCTTCCTCTACAAGGACCAGGGCTCGCTGATCTCGCTGTCCGAGTATTCGTCCGTCGGCAGCCTGATGGGCAGCCTCAGCCGCGGCAGCCTGTTTGTCGAGGGACGGCTGGCGCAGTTCATGTACTGGGCCCTGCACAAGCAGCACCAGCTTGCGCTGGGCGGCTGGCGCAAGACCGTGTTGATCACCCTGTCGGAACTGATCGACCGTACCTACCGGCCGCGCATCAAGCTGCACTGAGGCCTTCCGGCCGGCCCGGAGTCCGCCCGGCCGGGCGGACTCTCCTTATGATGTCGGCCTCCCCGGCACGCATGCCGGGCCCGGCCGCGCTTGAATCGCGCGGATCCGTCCCCAACTGAGGGCAGCCGGCACCGACGCCGGTGACCGAAGCACATGAAGAAGACCATGGACAAACAAACACTCTCCTTCCAGGCCGAGGTGAAGCAGATTCTTCATCTCGTCACGCATTCGCTGTACTCGAACAAGGAAATCTTCCTGCGCGAGCTGGTGTCCAACGCGTCCGACGCCTGCGACAAGCTGCGCTTCGAGGCCTTGAACCATTCCGCGCTGTACGAAGACCAGCCCAACCTCGAGCTCCGCGTCAGCTTCGATGCCGAGGCCCGCACCATCACCATCCGCGACAACGGCATCGGCATGACGGCCGAGGAAGCGATGGCCAACCTGGGCACCATCGCCAAGAGCGGCACGCGTGAATTCATGAGCCGCCTCGAGGGAGACCAGAAGAAGGATGCCCAGCTGATCGGGCAGTTCGGGGTCGGCTTCTATTCCGGCTTCATCGTCGCCGACCGCATCACCGTCGAGTCGCGCCACGCCGGCAGCCCGGCCCAGGAGGGCGTGCGCTGGAGTTCCGACGGCAGCGGCGAATTCGAGGTCGAGACCATCGAGCGCGCCCAGCGCGGCACCGACGTCATCCTGCACCTGCGCGAAGGCGAGGACGAATTCCTGAGCGGCTGGAAGCTGCGCTCCATCATCAGCAAGTACTCCGACCACATCTCCCTGCCCATCCTGATGCAAAAGGACGAATGGGACGCCGAGGCCCAGAAGCAGGTCACGCGCGACGAGTGGGTGCCGGTCAACAAGGCGGCCGCCCTCTGGACGCGCAACAAGAGCGACATCACGCCGGAGGAGTACGCCGAGTTCTACAAGCAGATCAGCTACGACACCGAGGCGCCGCTCGCCTACACCCACAACCGGGTCGAGGGCCGCAGCGAATACACGCAGCTGCTCTATGTGCCGGCCAAGGCCCCGTTCGACCTGTGGAACCGCGACAAGCGCGGCGGCGTCAAGCTCTATGTCAAGCGTGTGTTCATCATGGACGACGCCGAGGCGCTGATGCCCGTGTACCTGCGCTTCGTGAAGGGCGTGATCGACAGCGCCGACCTGCCGCTGAACGTGTCGCGCGAACTGCTGCAGGAAAGCCGCGACGTGAAGGCGATCCGCGAGGGCTCGACCA
>CBIHOH010000036.1:0-40955 GCA_966211755.1 uncultured Rhizobacter sp.
CGCTGGGCTTGTCGTTGTCGATGGCGTACTGGATGGCCTTGCGCACCAGGCGCTCGGTGCCTTCGCGCGAGACCGGCTTGATGCCGATGCCCGAGGTCTCCGGGAAACGGATCTTCTTGACGGCGAATTCGTCCTGCAGGAACTTGATCAGCTTCTTGGCCTTGTCGCTCTCGGCCTCGAACTCGATGCCGGCGTAGATGTCTTCCGAGTTCTCGCGGAAGATGACCATGTTGGTCTTCTCGGGTTCCTTCACCGGCGAGGGCACGCCCTTGAAGTACTGGATGGGACGCAGGCAGACGTACAGGTCCAGCTCCTGGCGCAGGGCGACGTTGAGGGAGCGGATGCCGCCGCCGACCGGCGTGGTCAGCGGGCCCTTGATCGAGACCACGTAGTCGCGCAAGACGGTGAGCGTCTCTTCGGGCAGCCAGACGTCGGGGCCGTACACCTTGGTGGATTTCTCGCCGGCGTAGATCTCCATCCAGTGGATCTGCTTCTTGCCGCCGTAGGCCTTGGCCACCGCCGCGTCGACGACCTTGATCATCACGGGGGTGATGTCCGCACCGGTGCCGTCACCTTCGATGAACGGAATGATGGGTTGGTCAGGGACGTTGAGCGAGAAATCCGCGTTGACGGTGATCTTCTGCCCGCCAGTGGGCACCTTGATGTGCTGGTACATGTAATGAAACTCCGGTCTCTGCGATAGGTTGGGGTTGTCGGTATGCGCGTCTCCGATTCTATGTCACGCGCGCCACCCCGTGGCGCGCGGGTTCCACCACCCGGCCTCCGGTCTTTTTCGCATGGCCGCCATGGAGGCGCCCGCGCCCTGGGGGACGGTCCGGCAGGCGGCGGCCGGCGCGTCGATAATCGTGCATCGACTCTTCGCCACTTCCATGATCCGTACCCAGATCCGCTCCTTGGCCGCCCTTTTGCTGCTCGGTTTCGGCCTGTCCGCGCAGGCCCAGGAGTCGGCGCAGACGCTGCCGGCCATCAAGCTGCGCGCCGGTATCCACAACATCCAGGCCCAGGTCGCCAACACCCCGGAGCAGCACGCCATCGGCCTCATGCACAGGCGCAGCATGCCCGGCAACGAGGGCATGCTGTTCGTCTTTCCCCAACCGTCCACCCAGTGCTTCTGGATGAAGAACACCTTCCTGCCGCTGTCGGCCGCCTTCGTCGCCGACGATGGCACGGTGGTCAACATCGAGGACATGAAGCCGCAGACCCTGGATTCGCACTGCTCGAAGAAACCCGTGCGCTTCGTGCTGGAGATGCACCAGGGCTGGTTCGCCCAGCGCGACATCAAGCCGGGCGACCGGCTGGCCGGGCCACCCTTCGCGAAATGATCGCGGTCCGGCGGCCTGTGCCGCACCAGCAAAAAAGCCGGTCGGTCGACCGGCTTTTTTTCGCCTGGCGGCGGGAGCTGGATCGTTCAGGCGAAATTCTTTTCGGCGAATTCCCAGTTGACCAGCGAGTTCAGGAAGGTCTCGACGAATTTCGGGCGCAGGTTGCGGTAGTCGATGTAGTAGGCGTGTTCCCAGACATCGATGGTCAGCAGGGCCTTGTCGGCGGTGGTCAGCGGCGTGCCGGCAGCGCCCATGTTGACGATGTCGACGCTGCCGTCGGCCTTCTTGACGAGCCAGGTCCAGCCGGAACCGAAGTTGCCGACGGCGCTCTTGGTGAAGGCTTCCTTGAAGGCGGCATAGCTGCCGAACTTGGCGTTGATGGCCTCGGCCAGCTTGCCGCCGGGTTCGCCGCCGCCGGCCGGCTTCATGCAGTTCCAGAAGAAGGTGTGGTTCCAGATCTGGGCGGCGTTGTTGTAGATGCCACCGGACGACTTCTTGACGATCTCCTCCAGGCCCAGGCTCTCGAACTCGGTGCCCTTCTGCAGGTTGTTGAGGTTCACGACATAGGCATTGTGGTGCTTGCCGTAGTGGTACTCGAGGGTCTCCTTGCTCAGGGCCGGGGCCAGGGCGTCGAGTGCGTAGGGCAGCGGAGGCAGCGTGTGTTCCATGGGGAGTTTCCTTTCGGTTGAGTGGAGGGTGTGGGCGCCCGATCCGCGAGATTGTAGGCAGCTTGCGCAGCCGCTGCGCCCGGTGGGTGATGTCAGGCCGGCGCGGCGGGGTGGGCGGTGATGTCCTGCACCGTGACCCGCGCCTCGCCGTCGGCCAGCACGGCACGGACCTGCTGCCCCGGCGACAGCGCGTTGACGCTGCTGACCGGCCGGTCCTCGGCGTCGGCGAGCCAGGCGTAGCCGCGCGCCAGCACGCGGTGCGGATCGAGCCCGTCCAGCCGGGCGCCGAGGCTGTGCAGCCGCTGCCGGCGCATCGCGGTGTCGACCTGCAGCGCCCGCTCCAGGCGTGCCGCCAGCTGCGCCTGGTGCTGCGACTCGCCGCGCACGACCTGGCGCGTGCTCGACGACAGACGTTGCTGCAGCAGCCCCAGCCGCTGCTCGTGGCGGCGCAGGCCTTCGGCCGGCCGGCGCAGGCGCAGGTTCGCCCGGTCCAGGCGCTGCGCCTGGGTGTCCAGCGCCTGATGGACCCGGCTCGACATCACGGCGGCGAAACCGGCGAGCAGGTCCAGGCACACGCGTTGCGTCGGCGCGGCCAGCTCGGCGGCGGCGGTGGGCGTGGGCGCGCGCACATCGGCCGCCAGGTCGCTGAGGGTGACATCGGTCTCGTGCCCGACCCCGCAGACCACCGGCAGCGGGCTGGCGGCGATGGCCCTCACCACCCGCTCGTCGTTGAAGGACCAGAGGTCCTCGAGCGAGCCCCCGCCGCGGCACACGAGCAGCACGTCGACCTCGTCACGCCGCCCCGCCTGGCCGATGGCCGCGACCAGGGACGCGGGCGCCTCCGCGCCCTGCACCAGGCTCGGGTACACGATGACGCCCACGTGGGGCGCGCGGCGGGCCAGCGCGGTGAGCACGTCATGCAGCGCGGCCGCGCCCAACGAGGTGACCACCCCGATGCGGCGCGGAAAGGCCGGCAGCTCGCGCTTGCGCCCCGGATCGAACAAGCCCTCGGCTGCCAGGCGGGCGCGCAGCTTCAGGAACTGCTCGTACAGCGCGCCGGCGCCGGCCCGCTGCATGGACTCGACCACGAATTGCAGGTCGCCCCGCGGTTCGTAGACGGCGATGCGGCCCCGCGCCTCGACCAGCTGGCCGTCGGCCGGCGTGAAGTCGAGCAGGCTGGCGGCGCGCCGGAACATCGCACAGCGCAGCAGCGCGTTGCCGCCGTCGGCGTCCTTGAGGCTGAGGTAGCAGTGGCCGCTGGCCGCGCGCGAGAAACCCGACAGCTCGCCACGCACCGCCACGGCCGAAAAACGCGAGGCCAGCGTGTCGGCGACGGCGTGCACCAGGGCCCCGACGCCCCAGACAAAGCGCTCGCGCTGGGGCGATGAAGGCTCAACCATGGGCAAACCCAGCAGGCATGAGGCCTGAGAACTCCACAAGCGCGCCGATACAGGCTCTGCGGCCGGTTTTGCTTGTCATGCGTCTTTCACAATCACGCAAGTCATTGATTTTCAAGGAATTTTTCATGCCTAAAAGTTGAGCAATCTGAGGAACACCCAGAATCTGCGCGGGTTTTGGAGCATCCACACAGACTTGCCCACAAAGTTATCCACAGTTGCGGTGGACTTTCGCCGCGGATCGTGTGGGGTGGATGCGGCGCGGTCGGGCGACGAACAAAAGTTCTCCGCCCGGGGCTCGCGAAGCTGCGGAACTGGGGCCATAATCGCCCGTCCCGAAAGGGCTGGTGCACCCCCCGCCGTGCACGAAGAACATTGCAAAGAGGACCGGATTGTTTTCGATCATACTTGCCGCTGGCTGGCCGATTTGGCCCTTGATTCTCTGTTCCATTGTCGCCCTGACGCTGGTCATCGAACGTCTGTCCAGCCTGCGCGCCGCGCGTGTCGCGCCGCCCCGGCTGCTCGATGAGGTCATCTCGGTCACCCGGGCGAACCTCCCCGCCGCCGACGTGGTGAACAAGCTCGCCGACAACTCGGTGCTGGGCGCGGTGCTGGCCAACGGCCTGCGCGCCGTCATCGCCGACCCCCGCATCACCGAGGAAGCCCTGCGCAACGCCTTCGAGCAGGCCGGGCGCGCCGCCGTGCACAGGCTCGAGCGCTTTCTCAACACGCTCGGTACCATCGCTTCGTCGGCCCCGCTGCTGGGCCTGCTGGGCACGGTGATCGGCATGATCGAGATCTTCGGCTCGCAAGCCCCCACCGGCGGCAGCAACCCGGCCCTGCTGGCGCACGGCATTTCCGTCGCGCTCTACAACACCGCCTTCGGCCTGATCATCGCCATCCCCGCGCTGATGTTCTACCGCCACTTCCGCGGCCTGGTGGACGCCTACACGCTCGAGATGGAGCAAGCCTCGGAGCGCATGGTGCCCCACCTGATGCGCTTCGCCGTCCCGGCCAAGAAACCCGCCTGAGCGGCCACGAGCGATGAATTTCCGCAAACACCACCCCGAGGAACCGGAGATCAACCTGATCCCGTTCATCGACGTGCTGCTGGTGGTCCTGATCTTCCTGATGCTGTCGACGACCTACTCGAAGTTCACCGAGCTGCAGATCACCCTGCCGGTGGCCGACGCCGACAGGCCGCGCGACAACCCGAGCGAGATCATCATCGGGGTGGCGAGCGACGGCCGCTTCTCGGTCAACCGCAAGCCGGTGGACGGCCGCAGCGTCGAATTGCTGGCCGCCGAGATGACGGCCGCCGCCGCCGGCAACAAGGACTCGATCGTCATCGTGTCGGCCGATGCCACGGCAGCCCATCAGTCGGTCATTACCGTGATGGATGCGGCACGCCGCGCCAACCTGCCCAAGCTCACCTTCGCCACCCAGGGCTCGCAGAGCGGCGAGGCGCGTTGACGCGCCGGACCATGCTCCCGCGCGGCTGAGATCCGGCGTGTCGGTCGCCACCCGTCTGCAGGCAGCCTGGTTGCAGCGCGGCCCGCTGGCCTGGAGCCTGCGGCCCCTGTCGTGGCTCTATGGCCGGCTGCACGCGCTGCACCAGCGGCGCTACCGCCTGCATCCCGAGACCGTCGAACGCCTGCCGGTGCCGGTGGTGGTGGTCGGCAACCTGATCGCCGGCGGCGCGGGCAAAACCCCCACCCTGCTCGCCCTGGTCGAGCTGCTGCGCCGCCGCGGCCTCGTGCCCGGCATCGTGTCGCGCGGTTTCGGGCGCAGCGCCGACGGCTTGCTGCTGCTGGCCCGCGACACCCCGGTGCGGGCCGCCGGCGACGAACCCCTGATGATCCATCTGCGCAGCGGCGCGCCGGTGGCCGTCGGACGTGACCGCGCGGCGGCCGCCCGCCTGTTGCTGAGCGCCCATCCCGAGGTCGACATCGTGTTGAGCGACGACGGCCTGCAGCACACCCGCCTGGGACGCGACGTGCAGGTGATCGTGTTCGACGAACGCGGCATCGGCAACGGCTGGCTGCTGCCGGCCGGGCCGCTGCGCGAACCCTTCCCCGCCCGGGTGCCCGCGCGCAGCGTCGTGCTCTACAACGCAGCCGCGCCGTCCACGCCCTGGCCGGGCCATCTTGCGACGCGCTCGCTGGGGGGCGTGGTCGAGCTGGCCGACTGGTGGGCCGGACGGCGGCCGCAGCCCGGCAGCCTGGCCCGGTTGGCCGGGCGGCCGCTGCTCGCACTGGCCGGCGTGGCCCGCCCGCAGCGCTTCTTCAGCATGCTGCGCGCGGCCGGGCTGAGCATCACCGAGACGCCGCTGCCCGACCACCACGACTTCGCCACCCTGCCCTGGCCCTCGGGTACACCCGAGGTGATCGTGACCGAAAAGGACGCCGTCAAGCTCGAACCTGGGGCAGCCGGCACGACCCGGATCTGGGTCGCGACGCTAGACTTCGCCCTGGGCCCGGCGTTTGAAGACAGCCTGATGAAACTGCTGCCCGCGCGGCGAAGACCCGAAGTCACTGAGGAATGAACATGGATACTCGATTGCTGGAACTGCTGGTCTGCCCGGTCTGCAAAGGCCCGCTCACCCATCAGCGCCCGCCCACCCACCCCGTGCAGGAGTTGGTCTGCAATGCCGACCGGCTCGCCTTCCCGGTGCACGACGGCATTCCCGTCATGCTCGAGTCGGAGGCGCGCTCCCTCGATGCGGCGCCAGCGGGAGCGCCGGCGTGAGCTTCACTGTCCTGGTACCGGCACGGCTGCAATCGACCCGGCTGCCCGGCAAGATCCTGGCCGACCTGAACGGCCTGCCCATGGTGGTGCGTGTGGCCCAGCGGGCCGCGCTCTCAGGTGCCGACCGCGTGGTGGTCGCGGCCGACGACGAGAGCATCGTCGAGGCCTGCGAGGCCCACGCCATCGATTGCGTGCTGACCGACGCCCACCATGCGACCGGCAGCGACCGCCTGGCCCAGGCCTGCACCCTGCTCGGACTGAACGGCAGCGATGTGGTGGTCAACGTCCAGGGCGACGAACCCCTGATCGAACCCGCCCTGATCGATGCCTGCGCCTGGCTGCTGGCCCGCCAGCCCGAGTGCGTGATGAGCACGGCCGCGCACGCCATCGACTCGGTCGAAGAGCTGATGAACCCGAACGTGGTCAAGGTGGTGCTGGACGGTACCGGTCGCGCCTTGTATTTCTCGCGTGCGCCCATTCCATGGTGGCGCGACGGGCACGCTTCCGGTGCATCGAAGCTGCCATGGCCCTCGCCGCTGCGGCACATCGGGTTGTATGGCTACCAGGCCGGCTTCCTGCGCCGCTTCCCCCTGCTGCCGCCCTGCCCGCTCGAGACCATCGAGTCGCTGGAACAGCTGCGCGTGCTCTGGCATGGCGAGCGCATCGCCGTCTATGTGAGCAGCGAGCGCCCCGGACCGGGTGTCGATACCGCCGAGGACCTGGAGCGTGTGCGGGCCCTGATCGGCTGAGGAACCACTGACCTGCGGCACGGCTCCGGCTGCATCTGCAAGCGACTCGCAAGGCACCCATGCTATTCTCCCTCCGGTTTGTGGGCCGCCGGTCGTCACGCGTGCCCCAGGAATCTATCCCACAATAATTAAGGAAGACCCCATGAGACTGATCCTGCTGGGCGCACCGGGCGCCGGAAAGGGCACGCAAGCGGCATTCATCTGCCAGAAGTACGGCATTCCGCAGATTTCGACCGGCGACATGCTGCGTGCCGCCGTCAAGGCCGGCTCCCCGATGGGCCTGGCCGCCAAGAAGGTGATGGACTCCGGCGCCCTGGTCAGCGACGACATCGTCATCGGCGTCGTCAAGGAGCGCATCGCCCAGCCCGATTGCGCCAAGGGTTTCCTGTTCGACGGCTTTCCCCGCACCATCCCGCAGGCCGACGCCCTCAAGGCCTCGGGCGTGAAGCTCGACGTGGTGCTCGAGATCGACGTGCCTGACTCCGCCATCATCGACCGCATGAGCGGGCGCCGCGTGCACGTCGCCTCCGGCCGCACCTACCACGTGAAGTTCAACCCGCCCAAGGTCGACAACAAGGACGACGTCACCGGCGAGGACCTGATCCAGCGCGAGGACGACCGCGAAGACACCGTCAAGAAGCGCCTCGAGGTCTACCAGAACCAGACCCGTCCGCTGGTCGACTACTACTCGAAGTGGGCCGCCACCGGCGACCCCAGCGCACCGAAATACCGCAAAATCTCGGGCACCGGCAGCGTCGACGAGATCACCGCCCGGGCGCTCGAGGCGCTGGGCTGATTCCCGCCCGCGATCTCCCCGCAAGCCGCTCACCGAGCGGCTTTTTCGATGCTGTCGTCTTTTGCCGGAGGGCTGGCCCATGGACATCGCAGGACGGGTTTTCATCGTCACCGGAGGCGCCTCCGGCCTGGGGGAAGGAACGGCCCGCCTGCTGGCGGCGGAAGGCGCGCAGGTGCTGATCGCCGACCTGCAGGCCGTGCCGGGCGAGGCGCTGGCCGCGGAACTGGGCGGCCGCTTCGTGGCCTGCGACGTGGCCGACGAGGCCCAGGCCCGTGCCGCCGTCGACGCGGCCACCGCGCTGGGCCCTCTGCGCGGGCTGGTGAACTGCGCCGGCATCTCTGCCGCCGCGAAAACGGTCGGCCGCGAGGGTGCCCACCCCCTGGCGCTGTTCAGCCGCATCGTCGGCGTCAACCTGGTGGGCAGCTTCAACATGATCCGCCTCGCCGCCGAGGCCATGGCGGGCAACCAGCCGGAAGCCAGCGGAGAACGCGGGGTGATCGTCTCCACCGCCAGCGTGGCCGCCTACGACGGCCAGATCGGCCAGGCGGCCTACGCGGCCTCGAAGGGCGGCGTGGCGGCGATGACCCTGCCGATCGCACGCGACCTGGCGCGCCACGGCATCCGCAACATGAGCATCGCGCCCGGCTTGTTCGCCACCCCGATGATGGCGGCCATGCCGCAGGCGGTGCAGGACAGCCTGGCGGCGAGCGTGCCCTTCCCCAGCCGCCTGGGCGCACCGGCCGACTTCGCCCGGCTGGTACGCCACATCATCCACAACGAGATGCTCAACGGCGAGGTGATCCGCCTCGACGGCGCCATCCGCCTGCCGCCGCGCTGAGGCCCCGGCCCGCGTTCAGAAGAACTTGTAGTCCAGCGACAGGCGCACGGTGCGGCGCTCGGCATCGCGCAGGTCCTGCGGGACGATGCCGCCGCCCGACTCGTCGAGGGCGCGGTAGTCGACCGGCGGGCGCTGGTTGAACAGGTTGCGCACGTTCAGGCCCAGGGTCAGCCCGCGAAAGCCGGTGTACTGGAAGAAATAGTCGAAGGTGATGTAGCGGCGCACCCGGCAGTCGTCCAGGCTCCAGCCGCCGTCCAGGCAGCTCTGGTCGGAATACGCGGTGTCGTCGTAGTCGGCCTGCAGCTTGGTGCCGCCGGTGTAGTTCATGCGCAGCGCATTCGTGAACGGGCCACTGGCCAGGGCGGTCGACAAGGAACCCCTCCAGCGCGGGAAGCCGTAGCGTCCGGCCAGGTTGTCCCCGTAGCCGCCGCGGAACGGGCTGTAGCGGTAGTAGGTGAGCAGGTAGGTGCTTTGCAGGCCGGTGGTCAGCACGCCCCAGCCGGTGCGGGTGCGCGTCTGCAGGGCGAGGTCGAACCCGCTGGTGGAGGTCTTGGCGGTGTTCTCGACCATGGCATGCGTGGCGGCCAGCGCGGCGGCGTCGACACCGTACTGGGCCCGCTCGCCCGGGCTGAAGCTCGGGTCGTTGCTGGGCGGCACCCGCTCGACCGTCCCCGGCGGCAGCTGGTCCTCGCCGTTGATCAGTGCCTGGGTGCTCTTGTAGCCGATCTCGTTGTGGCGGCGGATCCGCCAGTAGTCGAGGCTGCCCAGGTAACCCTCGGCCGGCACGAACACCAGGCCGGTGCTGACGCTCAGCGCCTTCTCGGGCTCGAGTGCCGGGTTGCTGCTGCGCACCGAGGCGAGGTAACGCCCGCATTCCTGCTCGGTCACGATGGCGGCCCGCGCCTGCAGCTGGGCCTTGGCCGGATCGCTGTCCGGCAGCGCGTCGGCCGCGGCGTTCAGGTCGTCGGCCATCGCCCTCGCCTGCGGGCAGCGCTTCGGGTCGTTGACCGGCCCCTCGAAGGTGTAGCGGGTGGACTGGGCGTTCTCTGTCAGGTTGGGCGCCCGAAAGCCGCTCTCGACCCTGCCGCGCAGCAGCAGGCTCTTGCTGGCCTCGAAGCGCAGCCCCAGCTTGGGCGAGACATTGGCCTTGAAGCCGGGGTATTTGTCGAGCCGCGCCGCCACCTGGGCTTCGAGCCGGCTCGACAGCGGCACGTTGGCCTCGGCGAACAAGGCCCCGAAACTGCGGCTGGCGTCGGTGGTGCCCACGCCGAAGCCGACGATGTCGCCCGCGGCCAGGTTGGCCGAGGGCGTGATGCGCAGGGTTTCATGGCGCAGGTCGAAACCGAGCGCGACCTCCACCGGCCGCCCCCACAGGCTGGCCATCGGGCCCGTCACCTTGCCGTCGATGAAGTTCTGGCGGATGCGGCCCACATGCTCGAAGCTCGGGAACAAGGTGTTCAGCACTTCGGCGCTGTTGGCCTCGCCGATGCGGTAGCCGCGGTTGAAGAACAGCGGGTCGTGCGGCACGGCCACGCTGCCGTTGTTCTCGATGCCGTGGTTGTAGTCGCCGATCACCGCCTTGAAACCGCTGTCGCTGAAATAGCCGCGCTGGCGGTTCTCGGTGGTGCCGCCCATGGTGCCGACGGCCGATTGCCAGTCGAACTCGTCCCAGCTTCCGCGCAGGCCGGTGAGCAGCCGGTAGTTGGTGCTGCGGACGTCGAAGCCGGCATCGACGTCGGTGAAGCGGTAGCGGAAGTCGACGTCCTCGATGCCGGTGGTGTTGAGCGGATGCTCGACCGGCAGGCCGCGGGCGATGAAGGTCCGGGCCTGCCCGGTGCTGGGGTCGAACCAGTGGGTGAACTGCGGCTTGCCGTAGTACGGGTAGGCCTCGATGTAGCGGGTGCGGGTGGACGAATACAGGAGCTCGGCGAAGCCCTGCAACTGCGCATCGATGTTCAGCTGGCCCGACAGCAGCAGGTTGGCCCGCTCGGTGGCGGGCCGAGCCTGCAGGCGCGAATAGCGGTCGTACATGCAGTAGCCATCGACCAGCTTGGCCGGGTCGCAGCCCGGCAAGGCCCCGCCGGCTTCCACGATGTTGCCCGGATGGCTGTAGGTCGACAGGCTGCCGAAGCCGGGCGCATGCTTGGACGCCTCGGGGTTCAGGTCGCCCAGCACCTCGCCCCACATCACGCTCGAGCGCTTGTAGTACTCGGCGTTCATCAGCAGGTTGAAACGGTCGGTCGCCAGGTCGCCGAAGCCGGCGGTGAGGCTGAGGCCGGAGCTGCGGAAGGCGCTCGCTTCGGTCGAACGCTCGTGGTTGGCGCGCAGCTCGGCCCCCTGGTAGTCGCGGCGGGTGATGATGTTGATCACCCCGGCCACCGCGTCGGAGCCGTAGATGGCCGAGGCCC
Source organism: uncultured Rhizobacter sp. (assembly GCA_966211755.1). Classification (GTDB taxonomy): domain Bacteria; phylum Pseudomonadota; class Gammaproteobacteria; order Burkholderiales; family Burkholderiaceae_C; genus Rhizobacter. The sequence goes on from CBIHOH010000036.1 coordinate 10,948, forward strand.
CGCTGCGCAGGATCTCGACCCGCTCGATCGCGTCCAGCGGCAAGGTGTCCAGGTTGGTGAACATGCTCGGCTCGTCGTCCATCGCGAAGGGTGCGAGGCGGCGCGAGTTGAGCAGGATCAGCGTGGCCTGCGGCCCGAGGTGGCGCAGCGAGGCCGACGAGGAGCCGGCGGCGAAGCTGACGTTGGTCGCCTGGATGTCGGACAGGCTGCGGTTCGGGCCGCTGGCCAGCTGGCTGGAACCGGCCAGCGAGTCGATCAGCTCGCGCACCGTGTTGACGCCGGTGCGACGGATTTCCTCGCGCCGGACGATTTGCGTGGGGGTCGAGGTCTCGGCCTCGATGCGCGGGATGTGGCTGCCCGTGACCTCGATCTTCGGCAGCACCACCTGGGCGTGGGCCGGCGCGGCGGGCCATCCGGCGCTGCCCAGCGCGACCACGGCCAGACTGATGGCGGTTCTTTGCATGTCTAGAGTTCTTTCTGCGAGCGTCAACACCCGCCCTGGGACCAAGCGCGGATCGACATCAACCCAGACGCGGCACCGCCGCGAGCAGGCGGCGGGTGTACTCATGGTGGGGCTGCGCAAGCAGGTCTTGCGCCACGCCCGTTTCTTCGATCCTGCCTTGCCGCATCACCGCCACCCGGTCGGCGATGTATTCGACAACACCGATATTGTGCGTGATGAACAGGTAGGACACCTGCAGTTCGTGCTGTAGTTCACACAATAGGTTGAGAATCTGTGCCTGCACCGACACATCCAGCGCCGAGGTGGGTTCGTCGCAGACGATGAGGCGCGGCTCGACGGCCAGGGCGCGCGCGATGGCGATGCGTTGGCGCTGCCCCCCCGAGAACTCGTGCGGATAACGTTCCAGCGCCTCGCGGCGCAGCCCGACCCGCTCCACCAGCGCCTCGACCCGCCGCCGCCGGGTCCCGGCATCCAGCTCCGGATGCAGCGCGGCCAGCCCCTCGTCGAGCAGGGCGGCCACGCGCAGGCGCGGGTTCAACGAGGCGAACGGGTCCTGGAAGATGATCTGGATGTCGCGCCGGGCGCGCCTGAGGGCCGGGCCCTGCAGCGAGAACAGGTCGCTGCCGTCGAAGATCGCCCGGCCCTGGACCTGCGCGCGCCCGCGCAGCAGCTGCACGATGGCCTTGCCGGTGGTGGTCTTCCCGCAACCGGACTCGCCCACCAGGGCCAGGGTTTCACCCAGGCCGATGTGGAAGGAGACCTTGTCCACGGCCGTCATCGCCGCGGCCGGGCGCAACCACCTCCGTCCAAGGGGAAAACGCACCGTCAGGTCGCTCACTTCCAGCAGGGGGCGGGAGGCAGGCGCCGGCGTGGCGGCCACGGCGGGAGTGGCGGGCTCCGCCGCCGGAGGGACCGGCACCGAGGAGGACGCCGGGCCCCCGCTGTACAGCAGGCAGCGCACCGAACGGCCCGGTTCCGCCTCGACCAGCGCGGGCGGCTGGCCGTGGCAGGCGGGCATGACCCGGTCGCAGCGCGGCGCGAAGCGGCAGCCGGCAAACGACTGGGACAGCGGCGGCACGCTGCCGGGAATCGCCGCCAGCGGCGCGCCGCGGCGGCGCCCGTCCGGCAGCGCCTGCATCAGCCGGCGGGCATACGGATGGCGAGGGGCCGCGAAAAAAGCCTGGGCCGGGGCCACTTCGACGATCTGGCCGGCGTACATCAGCGCCACCCGGTGCGCCATGCCCGCCACCACCGCCAGGTCGTGCGTGATCAGCAGCAGCCCGAGGCCTTGTTCGCGCTGCAGATCGCGCAGCAGGTCGAGGATCTGCGCCTGGATGCTCACGTCGAGCGCCGTCGTCGGCTCGTCGGCGATGAGGAAGTCGGGTTCGGCCGCCAGGGCCATGGCGATCATCACACGCTGCTTCTGCCCGCCGCTGAGCCGGAAGGGATAGTCGTCGATGCGCAGCGCGGGCTCGGGAATGCCGACCCGCGCCAGCCAGTCCAGCGCCTTGGCACGCGCCGCCGCGCCGCGCAGCGCGGTGTGGCACTCGATGGCCTCGACGATCTGCTCGCCCACGCGCATCACCGGGTTCAGGCTGGTGCCCGGCTCCTGGAAGATCATGCCGATGCGCCCACCGCGCACGCGGCGCATCCGGGCCTCGGGCAGCGACAGCAGGTCCTCGCCGCCGAGCTGCAGGCGGCCGGCCGTGATGCGGCCGTTGTCGGGCAGCAGCCGCATCAACGCCAGGGCCGTCATGCTCTTGCCGCAGCCGGATTCGCCCACCAGCGCGAAGGTCTCGCCGCGTTCGATGCTCAGGCGCAGCCCGTCGACGGCGCGCACCAGCCCGGCGTCGCCGTCGAGTTCCACCCCGAGGTCGTCGAGCTGCAGCATGTTCAGGCCGGCTTGCGCGAGGCGCCGCGGCGCACGCGATAGACCCGCGAACGCGGATCGAAGGCGTCGCGCACCGCATCGGCGAACAGGTTGGCCGCCAGCACCAGCGCCACCATGAAGCCGAAGGCGGCGGCGAAGGACCACCAGACGACCGGGTCGCGCGACATCTCGCTGCGCGCCAGGTTGATCATGCCGCCGAAGCTGTTCATGGCCGGGTCCACTCCCACGCCGACGTAGGACAGCACGGCTTCATAGAGGACCAGGGCGGAGAAATCGAGCACGGTGGTGATGATGACGAGATGGGCCACGTTGGGGAGGATATGGCGCGACATGATGCGCCACGGACCGACGCCGAAGGCGCTGGCCGCCTGCACGTACTCCAGCTCGCGCAGCTTCAGGGTCTCGGCCCGCAGCAGCCGGCACAGCGTGGCCCAGCCGGTCAGGCCGAGGATCACGCAGAGCAGGAACAGGCGCAGGTCGGCGCGTTCGGCGCCGGTCTCGAAAAGATCGGGATGGGTGTCGATGAACACCTGCATCATCAGCACGCAGGCCGCGATCAGCAGCACGTTGGGAATGGACGACAGCACGGTGTAGAGATACTGGATGAGCTCGTCGACCCAGCCCTTGAAGTAGCCCGCCACGATGCCCAGGCCCACCGCCAGCGGCAAGGTGGCGAACGTCGACAGCGTGCCGATCACAAAGGCGGTGCGGATGCTCTTGAGCGCCTGGTAGAGCACGTCGTTGCCGGTGCGGTCGGTGCCCAGCACGTGGTAGTACGGGGCCAGGGCCAGCACCGGCCCGGCGAGCAGGCACACGCCGGCCAGGGTGTACCACGCGGCACGCCAGGGCAGTCCGGTCTCCCCGCGCGCCGGGCGCCGCAGCGCTTCGCCCACGCCGCAACGCTGCCGCCGTGCCAGCGCCAGGGCCGCCACGCAGCCCAGGGCCAGGGCCGTGGCCGCCCCGCCCAGCAGCCCCCGGCCCAGCAGGCGCAGCTGGTCGCCGGCGCGCTCGGCCTCGTCGTCGCGCAGATGCGCGCCGCCATGCAGCAGCCGCGGGTAGACGCGCTCGCTGCGACCGACCACCTCCTGGGTCAGCTTGCTGAAGGCCCGGCTGGCCAGGGGCGCCGAATACGACACCTCGCGCCCCTGGACCTGGCCCGCCAGCAGCAGGTCGAGCAGGGATTCGGTGCGCGTGGCATAGGCCTGGCGCTGCCCCGCCGCCTCGACCGGCAGCGCGCGCCTGAAGTGCAGGCTGTCGGCCACGGCCACCAGCAGGAACAGCAGCAGCACCAGGGCGGAACACAGCGCCGGCGCCTGCTGGAACACCTTGCGCCAGGTGCCGCGCAGTGCGGGGCGCGAGCGCACCCGCCAGACGTACACCAGCAGCGCCAGGGCCAGCGAGAGCACGACCGCATCCGACCAGAGCAGCACGATCCTGGGCATGTCAGTCCAATCTCACCCGGGGATCGACCCAGGTGTAGGCGATGTCGATCAGCACGTAGCTGGCGATGTACAGCAGGGAGCCGACGAAGACCATCGAGCGCACGATGGCGAAGTCCTGGCCCGAGATGGCATCGATGACGTAGGCGCCCAGGCCCGGGATGCCGAAGAAGCTCTCGAACACCAGGCTGCCCAGGAACACATAGGGCAGGTAGCTGCCGGCGCTGGTGATGATGGGGATGAGGGCGTTGCGCAACACGTGGCGCAGCAGCACCCGGGGTTCGGACAGCCCCTTGGCCCGGGCGGTGCGGACATAGTCGCGGCCGATCTCCTCCAGGAACATCGCGCGGTACAGCCGCCCTTCCCCGCCCAGCCGCGACAGCAGCGACAGCAGCACCGGCAGGGCGAGGAAGCGCACCGCGTCCAGGCCGGGCGCGAAACCCGAGATGGGCACCAGCTTCAGCACCCGCGAGAACAGGAACTGGCCGACGATGATGTAGAACAGGCTGCTCACCGACAGCATCAGCACGCACAGCACCACGCCCCAGAAGTCGATGCGGCTGTGCTTGAAGAACACCAGCACCAGCGCGAAGGCCACGCTGGCCAGGACCTGCAGCACGAACAAGGGCACGGCCAGCTGCAGGCTGACGCCCATGCGCTGGCGGATCTCGTGCCCGATGTCGGTCGCCGCGCTGGCGTCGGAGCGCCCGAAGCGCAGCGCCATCAGCGACACCGATCGCTCCCAGAACACGGTCTCGGTCGCCTTGGCCGTCCCGCTGGCGGCCTCGTTCCAGTACAGCGGCTTGTCGTAGCCGCGCTCGGCCTTCCACTTGACGATCTGCTCCTGGCTGACCCGTTTGCCGCCGATGTTGAGCCGGGCCATGTCGTCGGGCGTGTTGACGCTGAAGAACAGCACGAAGGTGAGCACGTTCACCCCCGCCAGCACCAGCAGGCCGTACAGGCATCGACGCAGGAGGTGGCGCCGCATGTCAGCCCCCCTGCGGCCCGGCCAGACCCACGGCGCACTCGCGCCGCCGGTAGGCGCGCCAGCCCAGCCACGCGAGGGCCAGGCCGCCCAGGGCGAGCAGGGGCAGCGGCCACCACACGGGCTGGTTCCACTCGCGCTGCAGCTCGGCGCGCCGGGCCGGGTCCAGGCGGTGGTAGCGCACCATGTCGCGCGGCATGATGCCGGGCTTTCCGTTGTGCACCCAGGGCGCGTAGGCGCCGGCGGCGTAGGGGTGGTAGCCGAACATCCAGGGCGCGTCCTCGCGCACGATGGCCACCATCTCGTCGATCAGCCTTTGCTTGTGCGGCCCGTCTTCCAGCAGCTGCAGTTGCTTGAAGCGCCGGTCGTAGTCGGCGCTTTCGTAGTTGGCGATGTTTTCCCCTTCGTGCCGGGACTTCGCATTCGGGCCGTAGAGCAGGAAGAAGAAATTCTCCGCATCCGGATAGTCGGCCACCCAGCCGCCGAAGAAGACCTGGTGCCGCCCCTTGAGTATCTTCTCCTGGTACTGGTTGAAGTCGGTGGCGCGCACCTCGAGCTGCACGCCCAGCTTGGCGAACTGGCGCACCATCCAGTCGAGTTCGGCCTTGAGTTCGGGCGTGGGCGTGCGCTGGAAGTCGAAGTTGAGCACCAGGGGGCGGCCGCTGTCCGCATCGCGCCCGTCGGGGTAGCCGGCCTCGGCCAGCAGCCGGCGCGCCTCCTCGACAGGGCGGCGCACGATCCGGCCGTCGACCACCCGGTGCGTGACCGGGTTGTGGCCCTCCAGGGTGCCGTGCCGCGAGCCGAACAGGCCGGCCGGCAGCGGACCGTGGGCCGCCTCGCCCGCCTTGTAGAGGAACACCCGGCCGTAGCCTTCCTCCCAGTCGACGGCGATCGACAAGGCCTGGCGCAGCTTGCGGTTCCTGCGCGCCTGGGCGGGGGTGTCGCCCCTTCCCACGACCGGGTCGAGCATGTTGAAACCGACGTACCAGGTGGTCATGTCCACCGTCCGCGGGAACTGGAAACCACGCGACTCGAAACGTTCGCGCGTCGCCTCCGAGTCGTTCATGTCGGCCAGGAACTCCACGCCCCAGTCGGCGCGTTCGATCTCGGGAATGTCGTAATAGCCCTGGGCGAACTTCGACTTCAGCGGCACCCGTTCCTTCTCGGCGGTGAACACCACCTTGTCGATGAAGGGCATGGGCCGGTCGCAGTCGGCCAGCAGCCCGGCCTCGGCATCGCCCGGCTCGCCCTCGCAGGGATAGAGCTCGCGCCGGTAGTGGGGGTTGCGCACCAGCACGTGGCGGCGGTCCTGCTCGTATTCGCGCAGCATGTAGGGGCCGGTGCCCACCGGCCAGCGGCTCAGCTGCAGGCCTTGCGCGGCCATGCCCGGCTGGGCGTAGAAGCGGTCGGCCTCCCAGGGCACGGGGGCGGTGAAGCTCATCGCCATCCAGTATTTCCACTGCGGGTACTTGCCCTTGATGCGCAGGCGCAGCGTGTAGCGGTCGACGGCTTCGGCGCCGGCCAGCGGCCAGCGCCGGAAGTCGAGGAAGGGCTTGTCCAGCTGGCTGGCCGGGAGTCCGGCGCGCAGCTTGGCGTCCTCTGCCCGGATCAGGGTTCCGTAGTCCTTCAGCCCCAGCACGTACTCGGCGAAGACGCCGTAGAGCGGCGCCTCGATGCGCGGCGTGCTGTGGCGCTTGATGGCATAGACGAAGTCGTCCGCCACCAGCTCGCGCGTGCCGCTGTGGGCGAAATCGAAGGGCGAGCGCTTGCCGTCGGTCTCGCCCGGCCGCAGGTCGTGATACAGGTGGCGGCCCTGCGTGTCGCGCGCGAAGGCGGGATGCGGCGCATACAGGATACCCGGGCGGATGCGCAGCTCGTAGACGCTCTCGGCCACCTGCTCGCCGGGGGCGTCGTCCGGCAGCTCGCGTCCGGCGGCGTCCAGGTAGCGTGGCGCCACGATCTCCCTGGCCAGCTTCGGGACCAGCGTGTAGGGCCGCTTCAGGTAGTGGTAGCCGTAGAGCGGCTCGTAGACCTGGTACACCACCGGCGTCTCGTTGTTGGCATACGAGGCGGTGGGATCGAAGTAGCGCGGCGAGCGCTCCTGGTAGGGCATGAACAGCGTGTTGCCCGACTCGCTGCCCTTCGGGTGCGGGCTGTTGTCGCAGCCGGCCGACAGCGCCGCCGCGGCGCACAGCAGCGCGGCGATCCAGCGGACGGGCTGCGCATGAGCCGTCATGGCCGCCGCGGGTCAGTGAGCGCAGTGCTCGTCGTGTTCATGGTGCGCATGGTCGTGGCCATGGGGCGCACGCCAGCCCATCAGCACGTCGCGGCCCTGCACCACCAGGGTCAGCTTCTCGCCCAGCGGCAGTGTCAGCTTGGTCGGCACATGGCCGAAAGGCAGGCCGGTGAGGATGGGGGTCCGGGTGAGCGAGCGCAGGTGCGCGACCACGGTCTTCAGCGAGTAGCCGCGGTCCAGCGGCGACTTGCGGAAATCGGTGAAGGCGCCCAGCACGATGGCCTTCTGCGCATCGAGCACGCCCGCCTGGTGCAGCTGGAGCAGGTTGCGTTCGATGCGGTAGGGATGCTCGTTCACATCCTCCACGAACAGCACGCCGCCGCGGACTTTCGGCCAGTGCGGCGTACCCAGCAGGGAGTTGAGCACGCACAGGTTGCCGCCCCACAAGGTACCCTTGACTTCCAGGCCGTCGAAACCTGCCTCGGTGCGGAAACCCACGGCTTCCAGAGCCCCGCTCATGGCTTCGGAAAAACAATCGGAGGTGATGTCGTCCAGCGCCTCGGAGCCGAAGTCGCTGCAGGCCAGCGGCCCGGCCCAGCTGCCGGCCTTGGCGTGCGCCAGCAGCCCGAGCTGCAGCGCGGTCATGTCGCTGTAGCCGACCCAGCGGGTGCCCCGCTCGACGCTGCGCGCGAGCAGCTTCCAGTCGATGCGGTCGAGCAGCCGGGTCAGGCCGTAGCCGCCGCGCGTGGCCATGGCGATCGACGGCGCCTGCGCGGCGACGCGGTGCAGCGCGGCCAGGCGGGTGTCGTCGTCGCCGCCGAAGCGCTGGTCCTTTTGCAAGGCGGCCTCGTCGACCTGCACCTCGTAGCCCATGGCCTTCAGGCGCTTGACGGCCAGACGCAAAGGGGCGGCCTTGGCGACGACGCCGGCGGGTGTGAACAGGGTGAGTGAAGTCATTCGGGAAACAAGGTGATCGAAGAAAGTACGCGAAGCCGCCAGGAACTTCAGCGCGAGGAAAGGGGATGCGGCGTGTCAGGCTCGACCTCCACCGCCTCGCCGGTCGGCAAGAGGGCTTCAGGCGGCGGCCCGGGCATGGCCGCCGCTGGCATGGCGGCGTCGCCGGTGGCCGCGGCGGCACGGCGCCGGCGGTACAGCTCGCGCCGCTCGGCGAAGAAGTCGCGCAGCACCTGGCCGCATTCGTGGGCCATCAGACCGCCCTCGACCCGGGTGTGGTGATTGAGCTGGGGCAGCGCGAACAGGTCGGTCACCGAGCCGGCCGCGCCCGTCTTGGGATCGGTGGCGCCGAACACCACGCGCTTGAAACGGGCGTGCATCAGGGCCATCGCGCACATGGCGCAGGGCTCGAGGGTGACGAAAAGCTCGCATTCCGGCAGGCGGTAGTTGCCCAGCAAGGTCGCGGCGTGGCGCAATGCCACGATCTCGGCGTGGGCGGTGGGGTCGTGCTCGGTGATCGGCCGGTTGTAGCCGGTGGCGATGACCTGCCCGGCGCGCATGATCACCGCACCGACCGGCACCTCGCCGACCAGCCAGGCATTCTGGGCCTGGTCGAGCGCGATGCGCATGGCTTGTTCGTCGGCGGGATGGTTCATGGACGGCATGTCATTTGTCGGCTTCATCCCGGCGCGCGGCGCCCTGCTCCACCGCCTTGACGAGATCGTCGCGCAATTTCTCCTGCATCTGGCGCGGGGATTCCACCGCGCCGCCGACCGGCACGGGCAGGCCCGATGCAGGCGCCTCGGCGGCCGTCGCCGCCGCGCGTTGGTTCGTCGCCCTCAACTGCTTGCTGACCAGCATGCCCACGACGGCCAGCGCCACGAGCAGAGAGACCATGCTGAACAATGCTTTCATACCCTCTTCCCCTGTGTGTGCAGGAGGATCATGCCAGACGCCGGGCTCATTTCCCCAGCCGCGGCAGCACGGCGGCCGGCTGCTCGGGGCGGCGCCACAGCCACACCAGCACCGCGGCCATGGCGACGCAGGGCAGCCACGCGGCCCAGCGATGCCGAACGGTCCAGAACAGGATCAGCGCGCACACCGCCATCATCCAGGTCGCGCTCCACTTGGCGCGGCGACTGACCACGCCGCCGGCCCGCCAGTCGACGATCATCGGGCCGAACAGGCGGTGCGCCTCCAGCCAGGCCAGCAGGCGCGGCGAGCCGCGTGCGGCGAACCAGGCGGACAGCAGGATGAAGACCGTGGTCGGCAAGCCGGGCACGAACACGCCCACCAGCCCCAGGGCCAGGCACAGCCAGGCGCAGACCAGCATGAAGGCGCGGACGACGCGGCCGGACGTCATGAGGAACGGGAGAGGTGGCCGGCTCCACGGAGGCAGGCATGTCGCGGGCAACGGCGGGAAAAGCCGGGCAACTCCATACGTGGCAATGAAAGCGTGGCAGTGAAAGCGGACCTTCGACCGCCCCGGTTCGGCGACGGCTGCCCCCGGCCGCGGCCCATGCTAGCGCAAAACACCGCATGGGACATCGGGCGATGACCCGCAGCCCAGCCCGGCCTTCTTCAGGGCCGTTCCCAGCGCCGCCTGGAAGTCCATCAGCGGGCTGGCCCCCTCCGCGCCACGCAGCACGAAAGGCATCTGGCGCGCCTTGCGGAAACTCACGACCCGGTCGAAGGCGAGCTCGAACGCCGGCACCGCCAACGAGGCCGCGGCCTCGCCGGCCTGGGCCACCACGTCGGCAGGCAGGCCGGCATGGTCGCCCACATGGTGCAGCGTGACATGAAGGCGCTCGGTCAGCAGCGGCTGGCCGTGCAAGCCGTGTTCGCTGCGCTGGCCCCGGGCCAGCCGCGCGATGCGCTCGGCCGCCGGCGCGTCGGGGAACAAGGCGAAAAAGAGCCGGTCGGTCGGCTCGGGAGCGGGGTCGAAACCCGGCAACGAGGACTGCTCGATCACCGGGGCGCGACGTCGTGCGTTGGGTGCCATCTCGCCTTTCAAGATCGGTGGTTCCGAAGGGCCTGAAGCCTGTGCGCCATCGATCTTTTCGCTGCAGGACAGGGCGCCGCCGTCGCCGGCGGCCGTCCGAGGACCGGAGCTTTCAGCGGCTCCGGAAGGGGCCGTCCGGTTCGACGGGCGGCCACTCTAGCACATGCCCCCTGTTGCGCGGGCCGTCCGGCAGGGGGCGGCTCGGGAGAGATCCGACGGCACGAGGATGCGCCCGACCTCCCGGGATGGGGGATCGACCCTTCAGACCGGGAGTGGTGCAATCCGCGGCGTCCAAAGGATGGACTGGACCGGTTCTCGCAACGAACGACTGACGGACTCCCCATGCACAAGCCACGCGACTTCCTCCGCCGGATCACCCTGATCCTATGTGCCAGCTTGAGCGCTTGCGGCGGTGGAGGCGGAGGTGATGACGCGGGTGGTCTCGCGCCCGCGCCGGACACGGCTCCCGGCGGGCTGTACGTGGGCTATTACGCCGAGAACGCGACCGACAATCCGGAGGACCCGATGCTCGGCGCCTTCGTGCTGAACCTGCCGGCCGGCAACGGCGATTTCAGCGGCAGCATGTTCTTCACCTACGTCGGCTGCCAGTCGAGCAACGTCGGCACGGTCTCGGGCCACAAGGCCGCCCTCGCCCTCGATGGGAGCTGGACCGGCACCGTGGACGGCCTGGCGCAGGCGGGCTCCTACACCGGCAGCTACTCGTCCACCCTCGGCAGCTACTCGGGCACCTACACCAACGCCGCGGGCAAGCAGCACCGCGACCTGCGGCCCTGCATCGAATACGACATCGCCGCGTTCGGCGCCTGGGAGATGTTTCCGGTCGAAGCCAATGTACCCGCCACCTTCGACGTGTCGATGAATGGCCGGGTGGTGAGCTGGACGAACGTGCCGGATGCCGCGCTCGCCATGGCCTACCTGCTCGATCCGGCGATCGCGCAAGGCAGTGGCAACCCCGTGATCTGGCAAGGGCTGGGCGCGGGAAACGCCAGCATCAGCGTGCCGACGAGCGTGGCACTGGTGTCCGGTCGCCCCTATGTGCTGGCGGTCGGCGTGGCCGACGCGGCGAACTCGCGGCGGGCATTCGGCAGCCGTAGGTTCACCGCGCCCTGAGCGGCACCTCTAGACGCTCCCGCACTTCAGCTGCAGGCGGCACCGCGCAAGGCCGCCTGCGGATTCAATCGCGCTGCATGATACGGGCAAGCAGACCGGGCGCCCAACGCTGCAGCGACGGCAGCGCGCGTGCCCTGCCGACACGGATGTCCAACCTGCCGGCGTTCAGGCCCGCGATCAGCTCGCGCGCGGCCCGGTCCGCCGACAGCTTGCCACGGCCGCGCCCCTCGGTCATGGGCGTGTCCACCAGGGGCATCACCACCTCCGCCACCCGGACCGCGCTGCCCTGCATCTGCACCCGCAAGGCCTGGGTGAACAGATGCAGCCCGGCCTTGGTGGCGCTGTAGACCGCCGCCGTGCGCTTGGGCACATAACCCAGGCCCGAGGTCAGGTTGACCACCCAGGAAACCGGCCTGCGCTGGAAATGCGGCAGCAAGGCCTGCGTCAGCAACAGCGGCGCGACCAGATTGACGTCCACCTCGCCGCGCAGCTGCCTGTCGTCGTAGCCGGCGTCGTCCATGCGCAGATCACACTGGATCCCCGCGTTGTTGATCAGGCAGCCCAGGTCGGGATGCTCCGACACGAGGCGCCTGGCCAGGCCGGGCAAGGCATCGGGCTGGCCCAGGTCGGCGGCGAGCGCCGTGATCAGCTCGTTGCGCGAGGCCAGCTCGCCCAGCAGATCCTGGTTGCGCCCGATGGCGATGACCGGCACGCCGGACTCGGCCAACCGGATCGCCAGCGCCCGGCCGATGCCCGAGGTGGCACCAGTGACGACGGTGCGTGGAAGTGGCGCTGCGGCACCGGGTCTTTGCTCTAATGTCGGCTTGCTCATGGTGCTGTCAATGTAGGCAACACCGGGCCGCTTGGAATCAACCCGGGTTAATCCGCGCATGAACCGACACACGATGTTTCAGGCCCTGCTGGAGTCGGCCGCGGGCAGCGGCCTGCCCGAATGGCCGGGCGTTGCCGAGACCATCGCCGTGCGCCGGCTGGAGGCCGGCGAGACGCTCTTTCTCCAGGACGTCGAACACCCCTTCGTGTACGCGGTGCGGGACGGTCTGCTCAAGCTCTGCTATCTGAGCGAAGACGGCACGGAGTGGGTGAAATCCTTTGCCTGCGAAACCCGCTTTTTCGCCAGCATCGCGGCCTTGCAGCCGCAGGGCCGCACCAGCTTCGCCGTCACGGCGATCGAGGCGTCGACAGTGGAGCGCATCGACTACCGCGTGCTCTCCGCGCTCGCGCAAAGGCACCAGGCCTGGCTGCAGGCGCTGCACGCGATGACCCTGGAGTTCGCGGCACGCAAGGAAATGCGCGAGCGCGAACTGCTGACGCTGGACGCGCCAGGCCGGTACCTGGCGTTCCGCAGCGCCCATTCGGAGCTGGCGCGCCGCATCCCGCAGAAGGACTTGGCCCGCCACCTGGGCGTGACCCCGGTAGGCCTGAATCGCATCGTCATGCGGCTGCGGCGCCAGGATGGCGAGCTGCGGGCAACACAGCCGGGATCTTCGCCAAAGCGCGGCAAGTCTCCCGCCATCCCTTCTTGAGCCAGCGGCCGTATCGACCGGGGAGGCATGCATGGGATGCACGCCGCCCCGGCGACACGACTCGATTCATCGCTTCCTGTTGATGAGGAGACGGTATCTGTCGTAGGCCGGCTTGGGAGTCCCGATGGTGCCCGGGGTCCAGCCGTTGGGCGGGGCCGAGTAATGGATCAGGCCATAGTGGCGCTGGTTCTCCGCGACCGAGTCGTCCGTCTGGTCGAGAGGCCTCGGCCGGTCCAGCAGCTCATAGACCAGGTAGCCTTTCAGCTTGGTCCCGCCGCCTCGATAGTAGGCCTCGTTCGCCGCACGCTCGATGTAGTCGGCCTGCTGCGCCTCGGTCGAGACCATGGTGCCGTTGAAGATGTTGCTCTCGGTGATCAAGACTTCCGGCTGGGGATATTTCTCCAGGCGATCGAGGACATACTTCATCGGGTGCGGGTCCGCGGACGTGACCGGGCCCAGCCCCCAGTACCAGTCCAGCCCCGTGACCTCCCACTCCAGACCGTCGCTGTTCAGCATTTCGAGAAAGGCGGTGTGGGTCCAGTTGATGTTGATGGCCCGCTTCGCATAGGGATCGCCCTGGCGGATGCCGGTGGACACTTCACGCAGCCAAGTTCGATACTTGCTGCATTTGCCATCCTCTGCGGTGTCGTAGTCTCCCCGGTCTTCACCAGACCTGCCGGGGATGATGCACTCGTTGTCCACTTCGTTGCCGAGCTGGTAATAGGCGATCTTGCCCTTGTAGTGCGCGGCTACCTGACGGGCCACCTCCCGATAATGCACCGGCTGGCTGATGTCGGTCTTGCCGTCCGCGAACAGCACCAGGTAGATTTTCAGGCGTCGCTGGAAGGCTTGCTCCACCACGTTGTCCAGCTCACTCCAAATGAGTTTCTGGGTCACCAGGTCGAACTTGGGCGACAGGTTCACGCGGTAGAGCCCGGCACCCAGCATCGCCACCCTGTCGAGCCGCGCCCCCAGCTGGCTCCAGTCATAGACATGATGATTCGAGGTGGCCGCCTGGTCATTGACGCCCCAGAGGAAACCATCGTTGTAGGCACGCGCCAGGACGACGTCGTCGAGCCAGGCGGTGCCGGTCCGCCCGGCCTCGGTGCGCAGGTAGATCTGCAACTTGGCGGTGTTCGGCGCGAAGTTGGACAAGCGGATCGACTTGCGAGTCCAGCCCTGGCTGCCGCTCGCGCCGGCCTTGACGACCATGTAGTCGCCATTCACCCGGTACCAGCCCAGGGCGTTGTCGTTCTTGTCCACTTGCAGCACGTTGATGGCCACGTCCTCCGGGCGGGTGAAGCCGGAGCTGCTGACCCATAGGGAAAGGTCGTAGGCCTCGGCCGCCGTGACCGGCGTCCTGGCCGAGGCGATGTAGCGCTGCGTGCCGCCCGCGACCACCTGGGCCGAATAGCTGCCGCCGTGCCTGTTGCTCGAGCTGCGCGTCGAGCCGCCACCGCCGCTCTCGGGCCACGCGGCCTTTTCGAAACCGGGGTCGGGCAGCAGGTTCAGGGAGACGACCGAGACATCGTCGAACCACACCGGCCCCGAGACGCCGGCATCCAGGCGCAGGTAGAACTTGACGAAGGCGGTTCGCGCATCCAGCTCGCTCAAGGTGGCCGAGTACTGCGTCCACTTCTGCCGGCCGCCGGTCTTGATCAGCTTGAAGGTGTTGCGATGCCATCCGATCGCGTTGTACCCGGCATCGAGCTGCAGCGCATTGACGCTGATGGCGGGCGCCGAGCTAGAAAGATCGGACTGGACCCAGAGGGAAACGCGGTAGGCGCCGTTCGGATCCACGCCGACCAGCGACAAGGCCATGTACTGCTGGGCTCCGCTGCCCACGACCTTGATGGCGGTGCTGCCCGAATGGGCCGCACCAGGCGCGGAATCGGACGCGAACGACCCGACGGTCTCGGTGTAGTGAGAGGTGTTCTCGAACCCGTCGTAAAAGATCGACGTGCCGGTCTGGGCCCAGGCGGGGATGCTGAACAGCACCCACAGCCCGCGCACGCCCAGGCGCTTCAAGTGGCGCCATGCCACCGCGATTGCATCCATGTTTCTCCCTGTTTTCGATGTGTTGTTCGATGGCCGAAGACCCCGGGAAAGACGGACATGCCGGTCCTGCGTTGGCGCGGCACCTCCTGGGACCGAAACGGCCCCGGAGTATCGCCCACACGGGAAGACGCCCGCCAGCCGGGGACGGGCCGGCTCCACGCCGGCTCGGCAAGCGCTCCGATGCGCGGGTCATGCGGCAACCCGGGCCCGGGGACTTTGTCCACGGAGCGCACCGGAAAGACAAGCCGCACGGCGGCGACCACTACACTAGAGGGCGGTAGCCCGACTCCCCGGTCGCGCGTGAGGGCAACACGTCACGCACCGGATCCCCAGGTCGCCGGCCGCCCCGTCCGCAGAGCAGTCCCCTTCATCCCCTTGCCTTGCCCATGATGACGACCACTTTTTCGCGCTCCTCCTCCCCTTCCCGGCGACTGGCCGCAGCGGCCCTGCTGGCCGGCCTGGCCGGCCCCGCCTGGGCCCAGGCACAGGGCGGCTTTCCACCTGCCCAGGAGTCGTCCGAATGGCGTCTGAGCGGCGGCGTCAGGCTGTGGTCGGCCCAGTGGGACAGCTGGTACATCAACCCGTTCGGCGTCGGCGTGGACGGCACCCGCTACGAGGTGGTCGAAGCCATGAGCAGCAGCAAGGCCAAGCTGGCGGCCATCCCCTTCCTGAGCCTGCGCTATGGCCAGTTCTTCGCCTCCGCCAGCAGCTTGCTCAGGACATCCTATCCCTTCGACACGACGATACCCAACACCTTCGCGGTCGACAACTCGCGCCGCGAGTTCGACCTCAACGTGGGCTATGCGTTCTCCTCCGGCATCAGCGTGAGCCTGGGCAACAAGGAGATCCGCCAGGGTTTCGACGACGCCTATGCGAAGACCAGCGGCCCGGTCTTGGGGGTGAGCGCCAGCGCGCCGCTGTCCGGGGGCTGGGGACTGTACGGCTCCTTCGGCAAGGGATGGCTCAAGGCCAGGTTCTCGTTCGCCGACGTGAACGGCAGCACCAGCTTCGACACCGACTACCAGTTGCTGGAAGCCGGCCTCACCTACGCCTTCCAGGAGCCGACCCGCTGGATCCGCAGCGTGGTCCTGACCACCGGCTACCGCACCCAGCGCATGGCCGCCCAGGGCTTCGGCCTGGCCAAGACACCGCCCGGAGGGGCGCGGCAGCCGAACGGCACGGCGGAACTGATCGATGTCACGCAGGGCTTCGTGCTGGGCGCGCAGGCGACGTTCTGACCGGCCTGCGCGCCTTCCTGCCCACCATGTGTCCCCCAAGCCTCCGCCGCCGGACCTGGAGAACGCTGCTGGCCCTCTGGGTGCTGTCGCAGCTGCCCGTGCTGGCGCTGGCGGCCGAGGCCGAAGGCAAGGCAGTCGCGGCCGCCGGCCCGGAGGCGCCGCGCCACGCCCTGGTCATCGGCAACTCGCGCTACGCCTCGCTGTCGCTGCTGCCGAACGTGGCCAACGACCTGAGCGACATGTGCGACGCCCTGAAGCGGCTGCGCTTTCGCACCACCTGCCTGAGCGACATCGCCACCCGCGAGCAGTTCCTGGCCGCCACCGAAAGCTTCGTCGGCAGCGTTCCGGCCGGCGCCAGCGCCCTCCTCTACTACGGCGGCCATGCGGTGCAGGTCGCCGGCGAGAACTACCTCATCCCCACCCGGGCCGGCCAGGCCGACCCGCGCGGCTGGCTGCCGCAGTTCGTGCGGCTGTCGGAGATCTTCCAGATCGCCGAACGCCGGCGCGCCGGTTTCCGCTTCATCGTGCTGGACGCCTGCCGGGAAGATCCGGACGCGGCCAGCCCGGCGCCCGGCGCCCCGGTGGCCAAGTCCGGCAGCGAGCAACTGCGCGCCTTGATGCACTCGGTGCGCAGCGGCGGCCGCTTCGCCACCTACGGCATCGCCGCCGTGCGTGACGCGCCGCCCGACACCCTCGTGCTGTTCGGCACCGCCGCGGGCAGCGTGGCCTTCGACGGCGCCGCGGGCGAGCGCAACGGCGCATTGACCAAGCAACTGCTGCTGCAGATCCAGCGCCCGCGGCAGCACATCGACCAGGTGGTCAAGAACGTCATCCAGGCCGTGGGCGACGAAACCGAACGGCGCTACCGGCGGCGCCAGTCGCCCGCGCTGTACGGCACCTTCACCGGCGACTTCTGTTTCGACGGCTGCCCGCGGCAGGGCGAAGACGGCCGGCCGCGCGAGGATGAACGGGGGCAGGAAGAGGCTGGCCGCAAGGCGAGCGAGGAAAGCCGCAGGCAGGGCGAACGCCTGCGGCGGGAGAGCGTGGTGGTGCCGGCGTTGTAAAGAATCGGGACGTACAAGCGCCACCCGCGCGGGCGTGATGACGATGCCGCCGGCCAAGACAGCGACGAGCGCGGTTCTAACCGCTAGAAGGCGAGCGTGCTTCATGGTCGTACCTCCATTCGATGAAAAGAAAGGCATTGCCTTGACCAAGCTCGCGCTTGCCCACGGCGAGGTTCCATCGAAGAGCTACGCCACTAGGCAGTCGGTATCGCCCTTGGCACTGAGGTCCGGACTTTGTTGGTGCTGTTCTCGACCCTTATGGGGTGTCCCAGGTCTTATGCACTCATCCAAGGATTGATGACGGTCACTCCGGCCGTTTCATAGGGCGAGGTGTCGCGCGATGCCACGATGAAGCCCCGCGATGCTGCAAGGGCCGCGATATAGCCGTCTGGCGTCGGGAAACCTCGCCCGCCGTTCTTGGCCGTCACGGCCAAGTCGGCATAGTGGCGCGCGGCATCCGTGTCGAACGGTAGAACTCGATCCTTGAACAGCTCCAGCAGTTCGTTCAAGGCGCGGTCGAGCATGTTCTTGCGCTTGCCTGCCGGCAGCGCGCGAATGCCAAACAAGAGCTCGGCCAGCGTGACGCTTGACAGGTACAGGGTTTCCGCCGCCGGGTCGTTCAGCCAAGCCCTCACCGCCGCGTCAGGCTCCGGCTTCATCGCCTCGGAAACGACCTTGGTCTCCAGGACGATCATTCAGTCAAAGCTCAACGGTTTGGCCGGCGTCTTGTCGCGCACGCTCTCGAAGATGGCGGAATCTTCATCGGTCAACCCGATCTTGCGGCCGATGGCAGCCAGGGCTTCGCCCATACGCACGCGCTTCTCCGGCTTGACCGCAGCTGCCAGGATCTCGCGCACCTCCGCTTCCGTGCTGCGGCCGTGCTGGGCCGCCCGCAGCCGCAAAGCGCGATGCACGTCATCCGGCACGTTCCTGACAGTCAAGATGGCCATGATTCCAAACCTCTCATTTGCTTTCCGTGACTGCAATCATAGATTCGTGCAGTCAGCCGTGAAGGCGTCAAACGCTGGACCCCGCCCTCAAGGCTCGGTCCTCGGCTGCACCACGGCTCCCGTCAGGCTGAGGCTGCCCCCGGATTTTGAAGTTCATAGGCCAAGCTCGAAAAATGCCGAAGCAGCGGGACGACCGGTCTTACTTCTCGCTCCTTTGCTTCAGCCGCAAGGTCGGAAGGCATTGGCCATGCGCTCTTGCGCGCGTGAGACCATATCCAGCCGCCCCCCAGTTCAAGCGCTGGCCCCCGCGGCCTGCTTCCGGTCCAGGAAGGCGCCAAGGGCATCGAACGCAGGATCGAAGTCATTGCCTGCGAACAGGTACTTGTACATGGTCCGGACGCTGTTGCCTGTCAGTTCGGTGTTGATCGGGTCGAAGGTCCTGCCATCCGCGAGCGTGACCGATTTGCCCTGCATGCCCTCGCGGCCAAGCGCGATCATCCGAAGCCCCTGGGCGGCTCCTTGATCGCCACGGGCGACAGCTTCGTCGTACAACGCCTTCTCTTTCGATGAGAGATTGCCCATCGTGTTGACGAATCCGGAGGCCTTCTGCATGTAGCTCAAGTCGTCCGCGGAAAGACGATCCGCTCCTCCTGGGCCATTGCTCTTGATTTGCGCCAGTATCCCGGCGAGGCGCTCGTCGTGCGTCTGCACGAACGCGGCCTCTTCCGCCGTCCGCTGCACGATGGGTTTGGCTTTGATGGCATCCAGGCGCGCTTGCATGCCGTCGCCGCCGCCGGTCGAGCCGCCGGCTGCCGACAGCGTTTTCGCCGCATCGGAAATGGTGACCTTGGCGCCATCGCTGGCCGCGAATGAAGGCGCCGTCACCCGCCGCGCCACGTCTCGGGATGCGCCGAAGAGCGTGGCAGACACATTGTTGGAACCTTGGACGTTCATGATTTCCCCTGGGCTCGAGCATGCGGAGCGGCGCCCTGCCCCTGCGTCGAAGATAGGCCATCCGAACGCTCTCGAGGGGGTGAAAAGCACTTCGAAGGTCGGTCAGATGTCGGCGTACTCGCGCTTAATCTCGCCCAGGATGCGCACGACCAGGCCCGGACCCGGGAAGGGGTGGCGGTAGACCATGTCGGGCGGCAGGCCGAGGGCGACGCCGAGCTCGCGCACCTCGTCCTTGAAGAGTTCGCGCAGCGGCTCGAGCAGCTTCAGGCCCAGCGTGGCCGGCAGCCCGCCCACGTTGTGGTGGCTCTTGATGGTGGCCTTCTTGCCCTTGGTGCCGCCGCTCTCGACCACGTCCGGGTAGATGGTGCCCTGGGCCAGCCATTTGGCCGACTGGAGCTTCTTGGCCTCGGCCTGGAACATCTCGACGAATTATTCGCCTTGCATGCCAGCCGATGTGTCGCAACTCACTGCCCTGTGGGCCTTTTCTCCGGACGGTATCGTTCGAGAACAGCCGTGGCGGCAGGCCCGCGCTCCTGGAAAGCCCGCGAAACCGCATCGACAATGTCGTCCCAGACGCCAGGTTGCTGCAGCACTGGCATTTCCTTGACGAGCACATTGCTGAGTTTGCCTCGATTCTGCTCGATGGAGCGCAGCACCCGATCCGCCTGGTGGTCTGGCATCTCGACGATCTCCTTCAGCGCTGCGCGTGCCTGCGCATGGCTGCGAAGGTAGCGCGACTCCTCGCGCATCTGCTCGGTGAGCGTGCGGTCAATAATGTTGGCAAGGAATACCACATGCGGCCCCAGATCGGGATAGCGCCACAGCGGCCTGGCCTGTTCCGTGCCATGGAAGGCGAAGTTCGACACCAAGCCGTCTGGGTAAGTGGTCTGCACAGGCTCAAAAACCACATGCTCTCGCACTGCCTGCATCAATGGTCTTGACACCTGATCCAGTACCCGGTCATAGGCACGACGCTCGCCAGCATCATCCGTGATGACTGCCGATACCGGCAGAATCACCGGGTCGGGAATGACGCCATCACGGCGCAACATATCGTTGATCAGGAACCGGTGCACACGGCCATTGCCGTCGGCCAGAGGATGGATGTAGACAAAGCCGAACGCCACCACGGCGCTGCGCATCACGGACGACTGGCCTTGTGTTCTCTCGAGGAACACGCCAACCCCTTCCAGCATCGCGGCAATGTCCCCGGCCGGCGGCGCTACGTAATGGACGACCTCCTGGTAGCGCACAGTCTCGCCCACGAACACGGGGGATTGCCGTAGACCGAAGCGCGTGATCGTGCTCTTCTCGCCTAGGATGTCCTGTTGCAACTCGGCAAGCACCGCATCGTTCAAGGGCGGCTCGTCCTGCCCGGTACGCCGGGCCATGACGTCCGCAAAGCGCTGGACACGACTGACCCGGTCGGCTTCTCCTTCGATGGCGAAGCTGGCCTTGCTCTCCCGCAGCGTCATCCACGCCGCGGCACGCATCAGCAGGTCTTCGCCGAACTCGGCGGTCAGGTCGCCAAACAGGCCGGGCACATCCAGGGCACCCGCCTGAGTCACCGCTTCCGTTTTCACCACCGTCGGGCAGAAGTGCCGCGTACCGGGCAGGTTGTCGTTCACCCGCCAGCGCTGCACCTTCACCACCCGATCCGCCGACGCTGCCACCAACTTGGCATCGTCGATCGCATCGACGTAGTTGCCTCCCAGCCGATCAGGCACGTCCAATGCACTGTCCATCAGCCATTCATATAGGAACGCCGCCCGCCGGGCATACTGCCCGGTAGGTTCGGCCGTGACCCATGCCTGGACAAAGCCTGGCCCGGAGCGCTCAAACAGACGCGCCAGGAACTCCAAATGGGGGATTTCGTGACGCAAATGGAACTGCAGATGCGCAGCCGGCTCCGCAGCCGGCCGCATGATCTCCGGGTAGGCTTCCAACCGGAATCCTTCGTCCACCTGAGTGGCGCGTCGCCCTCCCACTTGACTGAGCACCGGCAGCCTGGCCAGAGGCACCACCCCATAGGTCCGAGCGAGCCACGCCGCGCCAATGGGATCGTCGGGTAGGTCGTTCACAAAGCATCTCCCAGTGAAGCAGCCTGTGCCTGCACAAAAACGACGACGATGGCGGGCATGACCACGCCGGTGAATTAGCGGCGCATAAAAACGATCAGAAAATGATCCGTTTGCTCAAATTTGATTATGAACCCTCAGAAGACATTCTCCAAGCGACCATGCAGGGAGAAGGAATAGGGATGCCCTACCGCCCCCCGCCGCCCCGACCCAAGCCCGCGGCGCCCAGCACCGGTACGGCCACGTTCCCCAGCATCGGCTTTGACACGTGAGTCCGGTCATTGATCCGTCAGGCCCGGCGTGCTTCGCTGCCTTCCAGCAACTGCCGCCAGAAGCTCAGGGCGGCAAAGATCATCATCGAATCATCGGCAAGACAAAACGCTTCACCCCTCACTCCCACTCGATCGTCGCAGGCGGCTTGCTCGACACGTCATAAGCCACCCGGTTGATGCCGCGCACCTCGTTGATGATGCGGCCCGAGACCTTCTTGAGCAGGCTGTAGGGCAGCTCGGCCCAGTCCGCGGTCATGAAGTCGCTGGTCTGCACGGCGCGCAGGGCGACCACGTAGTCGTAGGTGCGGCCGTCGCCCATCACGCCGACGCTCTTGACCGGCAGGAACACGGTGAAGGCCTGGCTGGTCAGGTCGTACCAGCTCTTGCCGGTGGCGGGGTCGATGGCGGCGCGCAGTTCCTCGATGAAGATGGCGTCGGCGCGGCGCAGCAGGTCGGCGTACTCGCGCTTGATCTCGCCCAGGATGCGCACGCCCAGGCCCGGGCCCGGGAAGGGGTGGCGGTAGACCATGTCGGGCGGCAGGCCGAGGGCGACGCCGAGCTCGCGCACCTCGTCCTTGAAGAGTTCGCGCAGCGGCTCGAGCAGCTTCAGGCCCAGCGTGGCCGGCAGCCCGCCCACGTTGTGGTGGCTCTTGATGGTGGCCTTCTTGCCCTTGGTGCCGCCGCTCTCGACCACGTCCGGGTAGATGGTGCCCTGAGCCAGCCATTTGGCCGACTGGAGCTTCTTGGCCTCGGCCTGGAACACCTCGACGAATTCGCGGCCGATGATCTTGCGCTTGGCCTCCGGGTCGGACACGCCGGCCAGCGCGCCGAGGAACTGCTCGCTGGCATCGATGTGCACGACCTTGGCGTGCAGCCGGCCGGCGAACATCTCCATCACCATCGCGCCTTCGTTCAGGCGCAGCAAGCCATGGTCGACGAACACGCAGGTGAGCTGGTCGCCGATGGCGCGGTGGATGAGCGCGGCCGCGACGCTGGAGTCGACCCCGCCGCTCAAGCCCAGGATGACTTCCTCGTCGCCCACCTGCTCGCGGATGCGCGCGACGGCCTCGTCGATGTAGTTCCCCATCACCCAGTCGGGCCGAGCCTTGGCGATGTCGAGCACGAAGCGGTTGATCATCGCCGTGCCCTGCAGGGTGTGCGTAACCTCGGGGTGGAACTGCACCGCGTAGTAGCCGCGCGCCTCGTCGGCCATGCCGGCGATGGCGCAGCTGGGCGTGGAAGCCATGATCTTGAAACCCGGCGGCAGCTCGGTGACCTTGTCGCCGTGGCTCATCCAGACCTTGAGCATGCCGTGGCCCTCGGTGCTGCTGAAGTCCTCGATGCCCTGCAGCAGCCGGGTGTGGCCGTGCGCCCTCACCTCGGCATAGCCGAACTCGCGGTGGTCGCTCCATTCCACCTTGCCGCCCAGCTGCACCGCCATGGTCTGCATGCCGTAGCAGATGCCCAGCACCGGCACGCCCAGCTCCCACACCGCCTGCGGCGCGCGCAGCTCGTGGTCCTCGTAGGTGCTGGCATGGCTGCCGGACAGGATGATGGCCTTGGGCTTGAACTCGCGGATGAACGCATCGCTCACGTCGTTGGGATGGATCTCGGAGTACACGTGCGCCTCGCGCACGCGGCGCGCGATCAGCTGGGTGACCTGGGAGCCGAAATCGAGGATGAGGATCTTGTCGTGCATGGTGCGGAGTTCAACTGGAAACAGGGGCGGCGGCCGCGTCGGGCGGCAGGCGGGACGATTGCCTGAAGTGTCGCAAGGCGAGCAGGGTGGCGACACACATCAGGGCGGCGCAGAAGAAGAACGGCGCCCCCACCCGCCAGTCGGCCGGCGGCAGGTGCGACACCAGGCCCATGAGCGAGGCGCCCACCAGGGGAGCGAAGGCGGTGGCGAGGCTGGACAGCGAGGCCACCGCGCCCATCACCTGCCCCTGGTTTTTTTCGCCCGAGGCGTTGGAGACGATGCTCTGCATGGAGGCGGCGATGGTGAAGCCCAGCAGGTTCACGCCGATCACCGCGTACATCATCCAGCCCTGGGTGGACAGCGCCCACAGCAGGTAGCCGATGGTGCTCGAGCACAGGCCGAGGCTGGCCAGCCTGCGCGCCCCGAAGCGGGCCAGCAAGGGGCGCAGCAGCACCCCCTGCACGATCACCGAGACGATGCCCACGGCGAACAGCGACCAGCCGTTCTCCAGCGGGCCCCAGCCGAAGCGGAACGCGGTGTACAACACCCAGGAGGTATGCAGCACGAACTGCGCCATGTTGGCCAGCGCGATGACCGCGACCAGCCCGCCCACCCCCTTGAGCCGCCTGAGCTGCAGCAGCGCCGCCACCGGGTTGGCGGAGCGCCAGGAGAACGCGCGGCGCTTGTCGGCCGGCAGCGACTCGGGCAGCACGAAGTAGCCGTAGACCATGTTGAGCAAGGCGAGCGAGCCGGCCACGAAGAACGGCAGGTGGATGTCGTGGGCGCCGAGGATGCCGCCCATCACCGGGCCGAGGATGAAGCCGATGCCGAACATCGCGCCCAGCAACCCGAAGCGGCGAGCCCGCTCGGCCGGCGGCGTGATGTCGGCCACGTAGGCGTTGGCCACCGCCACGTTGGCCTGCAGCGCGCCGCTGATGACCCGTATGGCCACCAGCATCCAGAGTTCGGTGGCCAGTGCCGTGCCGAAGAAGCTGAAGGCGAAACCGCAGAAGCCCATCAGCAGCACCGGGCGCCGCCCGAAGCGGTCGGACAGCGCACCGAGGATGGGCGAGGCGACGAAGCTGGTGATCCCGAAGGTGAACATCACGATCGCGAACCAGAACGACTGCTCGGCCTTGCTGGTCGTGAAACCGCCGACCAGGAAAGGCAATACCGGGATGATGAGCCCGATCGCCACCATGTCGATCAGCACCGTCAGCATGATGAAACGCATGGCAGCCGGCCGGCCGGCTGCCGGGGCGCTTGGAACGGGTGGGGTCGGGCTCAAGGGTCGGTCAGCCGCGGGGCGGGCCCGCGTCACTCCATGCGGTAGTTGGGTGCTTCTTTGGTGATCTGCACGTCGTGGACATGGCTCTCGCGGATGCCCGCCGAGGTGATCTCGACGAACTCGGCATGGTTGCGCATGTCCTCGATGGTGGCCGCGCCGCAATAGCCCATGGACGCCCGCAGGCCACCCGCCATCTGGAACACGATGCTGACCATCGAGCCCTTGTAGGGCACGCGGCCTTCGATGCCCTCGGGCACCAGCTTGTCGGCGTTCGGGTTGGCGCCGGTGTTGTCCTGGAAGTAGCGGTCGGCGCTGCCCTGCTGCATGGCGCCGATGGACCCCATGCCGCGGTAGCTCTTGTAGCTGCGGCCCTGGAACAGCACGATCTCGCCCGGGGCTTCCTCGGTGCCGGCGAACATGCCGCCCATCATCACGCAGTTGGCGCCGGCGGCGATGGCCTTGGCGATGTCGCCCGAGTAGCGGATGCCGCCGTCGGCGATCAGCGAGATGCCGCTGCCCACCAGGGCCTTGGCCACGTTGTCGATGGCGGTGATCTGGGGCACGCCCACGCCGGCCACGATGCGGGTGGTACAGATGGAGCCCGGGCCGATGCCGACCTTCACGCCGTCGGCGCCGGCTTCGGCCAGCGCCAGCGCGGCGGCGCCCGTGGCGATGTTGCCGCCGATGACGTCCACCTGCGGGAAGTTCTGCTTGACCCAGCGCACGCGTTCGATCACCCCGGCGCTGTGGCCGTGGGCGGTGTCGACCACCAGCGCGTCGACCCCGGCCTTGACCAGCAGCTCGACCCGCTCCTCGGTGCCCTCTCCCACCCCGACCGCGGCGCCGACACGCAGCTTGCCGTGCGCATCGCGGGCGGCGTTGGGGAAGTTGGTCTGCTTGGTGATGTCCTTGACGGTGAACAGGCCGCGCAGCTCGAAGGCGTCGTTGACCACGACCACCCGCTCGAGCTTGTGCTTGTGCATCAGCGCCTTGGCCTCGGCCAGCGAGGCGCCCTCGCGGATGGTGACGAGACGCTCGCGCGGCGTCATGATCTCGCGCACCGCGATGTCCATGCGGGTCTCGAAACGCAGGTCGCGCCCGGTCACGATGCCGACCACCTTGCCGTCCTCGAGCACCGGGAAGCCGGAGATGCTGTGCTGGCGCGACAGGTTGATGACATCGCTCACCGGCACGCCGGGCGAGATGGTGATGGGATCGCGCAGCAGGCCCGACTCGTAGCGCTTCACCCGCGCCACCTCGGCCGCCTGCTGCTTGGGCGAGAGGTTCTTGTGGACGATCCCGATGCCGCCCTCCTGGGCGATGGCGATCGCCAGGCGCGCCTCGGTCACCGTGTCCATGGCCGCGGAGACCAGGGGCAGGTTGAGGCGGATGTTCCGGGAAAACTGCGTGGAAAGCGAGGTGTCGCGGGGCAACACTTGAGAGAACGCTGGCACCAACAACACGTCGTCGAAGGTGAGCGCTTTGCCAAGAAGGCGCATGAGGGGAGCTCCTGTCGCAAAAAGCGATTATACGGAGTCGCGGGCCCCTTCCATGCAAGGCGGCGAAATGCCCTGCCGGACGGGCTGCGGCGAGGCCGGAAAAATTTCGCCGCGAAAGCGGTATTTGTTCACGGACGGACGCACTCACGAGGCGTTTGGCATACAAACCTTCACAGGAACATCGACCGAACCGGGCGGCCCCGGCACTACACTTTCCGCCATGCAATTCACCCTCACCCACTCGGCCCCGCGCCTGGGCGCCGCTGTCCTGGTGGCCGCCATGGCGTTAGGCCTGGGCGGCCACGCCCACGCCCAATGGAAGTGGCGCGACAAGAACGACCGTGTGCAGTACAGCGATGTGCCGCCGCCCAGTTCCGTCCCCGACAAGGACATCCTGCAGCGCCCGAACGCCCAGTCCCGGCGCGCGGTGCCCGTGGCAGCGGCGCCGGCCCCCTCGGGCGCCTCCGCCCCGGCCCTGGCCGCCAGCGGCCCGGTCAAGAGCGTCGACCCCGAGCTGGAAGCCCGGCGCAAGAAGGCCGAGCAGGAAGAACTCGCCAAGCGCAAGGCCGAGGAAGACAGGCAGAAGGCCGCCCGGGCCGACAACTGCGCGCGCGCCAAGTCGAACATGGCCCTGCTCGAATCCGGCCAGCGCATGGCCCGCATCACCGCCAGCGGCGAACGCGAGGTCTTCGACGACAAGATCCGCGCCGAGGAAACCAAGCGCATGCGCGAGATCATCGCCTCGGATTGCGCCGCCAAGTAAGGCGGCCGGGGCGACTTCAGCGCTTGGCGCCGCCGCGATAGCGCAGGCGCCTGGCCTCCTTGGGATCGACGCTCAACGGGCGGTAGACCTCGATGCGGTCGAGGTCGCGCAGCAGCGCCTGCGGCGTGCAGCTCCTGCCCCACACCCCGAGCAGCAGGGCCGGCCCTTCGGGCGCCGGGTCCAGCCCGCTGGCACGCAGGCCGTCCGCCACCGTGGCCCCCTCGGGCAGCGACAAGGCCGTGCGTTGCACCCGGCCCGGCGCCGGGCTGTAGAGCACCTCGATGCGCAGGAGCGCGCCGCTGCTCATCGCGCCCCGTGCACCTGCTCGGCCCGCTTCACGAAGGAGTCGACGAAGGTGTTCGCCACCCGGTCGAAGACCGGGCTCAGCAACATCTCGAAGCCGCGGTTCGAAAAGGCGTAGTTCAATTCGAACTCGACCTTGCAGGCCTTGGCTTCGCCGCCGGCGGGCGACTGCAGCGGCAGGAAGCGCCAGACGCCGTTCAGCACCGAGAACGGACCGTCCACCAGCTCGACCGTGACGCTGCTGTCGCGGACGTGGCGATTGCGCGTGGTGAAGGCATGGCGCACCCCGGCGTAGACCAGGTGCAGGCGGGCCGTCATGCCCTCCTCGGCAGCCTCTAGCACCTCGGCGCGCTCGCACCACGGCAGGAACTGCGGATAGTCTTGGATCGCGGTGACCAGCGCGTACATTTCGCCCGGCGAATACCAGAGCAGGACTGATTTCTTGACATGCTTCATACAATGCAACCATTGTATTGACAGGCAAGACCTCCTCAGCGCCCCCAATGTCCACAGCCGATAAGAAACCCATCGCCGAAAACCGCCGCGCGCGCTTCGACTACCACCTCGAGGAACACTACGAGGCCGGCATGGTCCTGCAGGGCTGGGAGATCAAGGCCATCCGCGCCGGCCAGGTGCAGCTGACCGACGGCTACGTGGTGATCCGCGACGGCGAGCTCTACCTCATCGGCTGCCGCATCAACGCCCTGCGCAGCGCCTCGACCCACGTCAATCCGGAGGCCGACCGCACCAAGAAGCTGTTGATGCACAAGGCCGAGATCAAGCGGCTGATCGGCAAGATCGAGCAGAAGGGCTTCACCCTGGTGCCGCTGGACCTCCACTACAAGGAAGGCCGGGTCAAGGCCGCCATCGCCCTGGCCAAGGGCAAGGCCGAGCACGACAAGCGCAACGCCGAGAAGCAACGCGACTGGGAGCGCGAAAAAGGCCAGCTGATGCGCCACAAGGTGTCGGCCAAGCACTGAGCCCGCCCGCGGCCCGGGTGATTCCTCCCGAACCCGCTCGGCGACAGCCTCAGCCCAGCGCGGCCAGGGCCTGCTCGCTGTCGGCGATCAGCTCGTCCACCGACTCCAGGCCGAGCGAGAAGCGCACGACGGTGCCGCGCCAGGCCGGCCGCTGCCGCATGGCCGGCAGCTGGTACGGCAGCACCAGGCTGATCGGCCCGGCCCATGAAAAGCCGACCTTGAACAAACGCAGCGCGTCGACGAAGGCATCGACCTGCGCGGGGCTGTAGCGTTCGTCGAACACCACCGAGAACAGGCCCGCCGCACGCTCGCACAGGCGCCGCCAATGAGCATGGCCGGGCGAGGCGGCCAGGGCCGGATGCAGCACGGCGACGACCTCGGGACGCGCGCTCCACCAGTGCGCGAGCCGGCGCCCGGCCCGGTCCTGCGCGTCGTAGCGCAAGGCCAGGGTCGGCAGCGAGCGCAGCACCAGCTCGAGGTCGTTGCCGCCCACGCCCCAGCCCATGCGCATGTGGCACATCTTGAGCCGCTGGTGCAGCGCCTCGTCGCGGGTGGTGACCGAGCCCATGAGCACGTCGCCGCCGCCCGAGACGTACTTGGTCAGGGCCTGGACCGAGATGTCGACCCCCAGCGGCCCGGGGCCGGTGCCGGGCAGCAGGTCGAAGGCATCGAAGGCCAGCCCCGCCCCCCAGGTGTTGTCGAGCGCGGTGAGCACGCCGCGCTCGCGCGCGACCTGCAGCAGCGCCGGCAGGTCGGGGAATTCCATGGTCACCGAGCCCGGCGCCTCCAGCCAGACCAGCCGGGTCGCCGGGCCGATCAGCGCGGCCAGCGCCGCCGGGTCCATCGGGTCGTAGAAGCGGTGGGCTATGCCCCAGCCCGCCAGCTCGTGGCGGGCCAGCTCCTTGGTCGGCGCGTAGGCGTTGTCGGGGATGAGCACCTCGTCGCCCTGCTTCAGCAAGGCCATGTCGACCAGGGTGATCGCGGCCAGGCCGCTGGGCACCAGCAGGGTCTGCAAGCCCCCTTCGAGGGTGGCGACCCGCTCCTCCAGCAGGAAGCTGGTGGGCGTGCCGTGCAGGCCGTAGGTGTAGCCGGTCTTGTCCTTCCAGGCCCGCTGGTGCAAGGCCGCCGTGCCCTCGAAGATGACGGTGGAGGCCTTGTGCACGCCCGGCGCCGGCGCGGCGAAACCGGCCGGCGGCGTGTACGGATGGTGGATCAGGGCGGTGGTCTTGTCGCGGCTCATGTCCGCCCTCCCCGGCTGAGCCGGACCGTGCGGCGAAGGGGAGCGTGCGTGCGCAAGGCCGGCCTCAGATGGGTTGGGCGATCAGGTCGTGACCCTGGGTGCCGACGATGCGGGCACGCGTGAACTCGCCGACCTTGAGCACCTTGGACGCCTTCTCGGGCGGCAGCAGCTTCACCGTGCCGTCGATCTCCGGCGCATCCGCATAGCTGC
Organism: uncultured Rhizobacter sp.; assembly: GCA_966211755.1. GTDB lineage: Bacteria > Pseudomonadota > Gammaproteobacteria > Burkholderiales > Burkholderiaceae_C > Rhizobacter. The sequence goes on from CBIHOH010000036.1 coordinate 40,189, forward strand.
GCCCCAGCCCGCCCTTGCGGCCGAGCGCCGGCGCGGAATCGACCAGCACCTGCATGGTGGCGCCCACCCGGCGGCCGAGCTTGGCGGCCGACACCTCCTCGGCCACGGCCATGAAGCGGGCCCGGCGCTCCTCGCGCAGCTCGGCCGGCAGCGCGCCGTCCAGCGCATTGGCGGTGGCGCCCTCGACCGGCGAATAGGCGAAGCAGCCGGCGCGGTCGATCTGCGCCTCGCGCACGAAGGACAGCAGATGCTCGAACTCGGCCTCGGTCTCGCCCGGGAAACCCGCGATGAAGGTGCTGCGCACCACCAGCTCGGGGCAGATCTCGCGCCAGCGCTGCAGGCGGTCCAGGTTCTTCTCGCCGTTGGCGGGACGTTTCATGCGCTTGAGCACGTCCGGATGCGAATGCTGGAAAGGCACGTCGAGGTAGGGCAGCACCAGGCCTTGCGCCATCAGCGGCAACACCTCGTCGACATGCGGATACGGGTAGACGTAGTGCAGGCGCACCCAGGCCCCGTGCTGCGCCGCCAGTTCGCCGAGCTTCTCGCACAGGTCGAGCATGCGGGTCTTGACGGGCTTGCCGTCCCAGAAGCCGGTGCGGTATTTCAGGTCCACGCCGTAGGCGCTGGTGTCCTGGCTGATGACCAGCAGCTCCTTGACGCCGGACTCGAACAGGCGCTGCGCCTCGCCCAGCACCTCGCCGATCGGGCGCGACACCAGGTCGCCGCGCATGCTCGGGATGATGCAGAAGCTGCAGCGGTGGTTGCAG
>CBIHOH010000037.1:0-40133 GCA_966211755.1 uncultured Rhizobacter sp.
ACTGGTCCTCGCGGGTGGGAACGATCCACCGACCCCCGCCTTATCAAGACGGTGCTCTGCCACTGAGCTACACGAGGGATGAGAATTGGCTCCCCGGCACGGCTTCGAACCGCGGACCTCCTGGTTAACAGCCAGGCGCTACTACCGACTGAGCTACCGGGGAATGGACTCGGGAACTGGATTCGAACCAGTGTGGGCATGGTGCCGACGGATTTGCAGACCGTCGCCTTCGACCGCTTGGCTATCCCGAGATGGATTGGTGGGTGCGGATGGATTCGAACCACCGTGCCTGTGAGGACCTGGTTTACAGCCAGGCGCAATCGCCGCTCTGCCACACACCCTGAGAAAGACTGGCGTCTCCTGCACGATTCGAACGTGCGACCTCCGGTTTCGTAGACCGGCGCTCTGATCCTGCTGAGCCAAGGAGACAAGAAAACTGGCGGAGACCGTGGGGCTCGAACCCACACACCCATCGCTGGGCCCTCGGTTTTCAAGACCGCTGCCGCTAGTCCACACTCGGCTAAGGTCTCCGCAAACTGGTACCGCAGGAGGGGCTCGAACCCTCGGCGCCCGGCCCTTGAGGCCGGTGCTCTACCACTGAGCTACCGCGGCAAACATCTGGCGCCCCGTGCGGGAGTCGAACCCGCGGCTTCCGGCTAGACAGGCCGGCACTCTGGCCACTGAGTTAACGGAGCATGGTGGAGCTCTCCACCCGTGGCTTGCAAGGCAGCCGCTCTGCCAAGCGAGCGATGCGGGCGGGATCTCATTGCGGTTGTGCTCCGGCGCGAGTGCGGGGGCATGGCCCTCGCTCGGCGCGGTCTCGCTGCACGATGCGGGCGTCCCCGCAGCGCACATCCCGGCCACCCCTGCGCTTTCAGGGGTACGTACTCGGCCGTTGTGCCGAAGCACACCCGCAATGAGATGCTGGAGCGGATACCGGGGTTCGAACCCGAGGCCTCGACCATGGCGTGGTCGCGCTCTGCCAGCTGAGCTATATCCGCATTCTTTGCGAGCACGCCTTGCACCCAGTTGTGCTGGCGGCTCGCGGCAATTTTTTAAAGAGCAGTCCGATGCGCGCTGCGCGTCGGTGTGTTCCTGTGGAACACGGTGGCGATGCCGTCGTGAACGATCGAGGTTCAAGAGAGCAGGGAAAGCAAAAAGGCCCGGATCCTTTCGGAATCCGGGCCTCGACTTGTGATCGAGTGGTGGGGGCGCTTGCTTACGCGCCACCCTTGCCCGGATGCATCCGATCCTCATAACCAAGCGACACGACCGGTCGCAGGCTCTTGACGGGATGCTCTTCATTCATCGTGCTGGAGCTCGGTGCCATGCCAAGGCTCGACCCTTCGATCGACGCACGCACGAACGCACACTGCCCATGCAGGGACAGCGAGCGGTTGATGTGGTGGGCCTGGGTTTTCACGATGATCTCTTCGGTGTAGGTTGGTTGTGGTCTTCGAGCCGCGGGTCTGGCTGCGGCGATGAGATGAACTGTAAAGACTCTTCACTTTTTTGGCAAGCGGGATCGAGATTTTTTTTCGATCGCTTGTTTCTTCGGCATCACGCCCGCGCCCGACGACATCGTGGTCTGCCGGCGACAACGGGCCGAAGTCCGCTGCTGCTCCATGCCGAAGACCGAGGTGGGCAGGCGCTGTCCCGAGAGGAATGGACAGGCGTTCGTCCGCAGGCTGCAGGCAGGCCGCGGCACTCCGATGCTGCGCATGAGCAGCCGACCGCTCGACGACGTGCCGGCGAGGCTGATCGAGGCTAGCCTCGCACCGCGCTCCTGAAGGCTGCCGAGAGCGCGGCAAGCGCATCGCGGGGCCGGCCGTCCCGGACTCTCGAGTGAAGCAGGACCGGCAGGCGCGGCAAGCCGGGCAGCCCGAGCTTGGGGCCTACATCGATGGCGCCGAAGGGCAGCATGCGCGGCGCCAGGGCCGCCACGCCGAGGCCGGCCATGACGGCCGCGGTGACCGCCGCGACGCCTCCGCCGACGAAGATTTCCCGCCAGGGCACGCCCGCCTCGTCGAGAAGCTGCCCGGCCATCGCACGCACGCCACAGGGCTCGGCCAGCGTGGCCAGCGGCAGGGGGTCGCCCGCGCGATGTTGCCAGCCGGGCGCAGCGAACCAGCCGAATCTTTCCTGGGCCAGGATCTTCCCGTCGCTGCGCCCGGCATGCAGGCGGACGATCACCGTGTCGAGTTCGCGCCGGTCGAAGCTTTGCAGCAGGTCGCCCGACGATCCGATGCGGATCTCGATCAACAGTTGCGGGTCTTGTGCGTTCATGCGCGCGATCAGCGCGGGCAGCTCCGGCCCCGCCACATGGTCGCTGATGCCGACGGTGAGACGTTGCCGGGCTTGGGCAAACACGGCCAGCGCTCGATCGTGTACCGCCAGGAGTTCGCGGGCCTGTTCGAGGAAGGACTCGCCCCGCGCCGAAAGCCGCACGTGCCGGGGCGTGCGCTCGACGAGCCGCCAGCCCAGCCTCTCTTCGAGCCGCTTCAGCTTCAAGCTGACCGCGGCCTGTGTCGTCCGCATGCCCTCGGCCGCGCGCGTGAAGCTGCCGAGCTCGGCGATGCGGACGAAGGCCTGGACGGCGTCCAGGTCGAGGGGGCGTTCGATCATTTCCAAAAATTATCGCTGATATCGGTTTCCATGGCTTGCTGAAATGGTCCTGCGGCACTTAATGTTCAACCGGCACCACACGGAAAGGACGCTCCATGCCGCTGCTTCACATCTCACTGCGCGCCGGAAAATCGCCGGCCTACCGGCAGGCGATCTTCGACAATCTCTACCGCGCCATGCGCGAAACCTTCAGCGTGCCCGAAGACGACCAGTTCATGGCGCTCACGGAGCACGACGCCGCGAACTTCCGCTACGGCGCGTCGTATCTAGGCATCGCCCGCAGCGACGATCTCGTGTTCATCCAGATCACCGCGAACGACACCCGCAGCGTGGAGCAGAAGAAGGCGCTGTTCGGGCGCATCGCGGAGTTGCTCGGCCAAAGCCCCGGCATTCGGCCGGAGGACGTGTTTGTGAGCCTTGTCGAGGTCGCGAAAGAGAATTGGTCCTTAGGCAATGGCCTGGCGCAGTACGCTTGAGGCGATGCTTTCGAAGGCGGGCGCAGCTTGCGGCGGCTGTCGCTCGTAGGGGGCCGGGCGCGGCACTAGGCGGGCTTTCGATGAACGCGTGCCGATGGACATGCGCGCAGGCTCAGCGGAGCCGGGGCTTGCCGGCGGGGCGGGACTCCACCGGGGACTCGATCGCAGGCGGCCTTCAGGTCTGCAAGCGGATCATGAGCTGCGCAGGAAGTCCGGATACGCCTCGATCTTCTGCGCAAGACGTGCGGCCAGGGTCTCGCTCGCCGCGCCGAGCGCCTGGTGGATCAGCCGCGCCTCGTGTTGATAGGCCAGGATCTTCTCGTTGTTCCAATAGAACGGGGGCGCATACAGGTTCGCGATGCGGTCGGCCAGTTTCACCATCCAGACTTCGCGCGGCTGCAGCCGGATCCGCCGCAGGCTGTCGTCCATCTGCGATCGCTTGTCGGGAAGGGTCGCGTCTTTCGACAGGGCCAGAACACCCTCCGCGACGGCATGTCCGAATTGTTCGGCCAGTTCATCGAAGCTCGCACCCGTGTCTTCGATCGTGTCGTGCAGTGCCGCGCACTGAAGGGCCAGAGCGGCATCGGCCGTGAGGTCGAGTCGGAGCGCCCACGAGACCTCCATCACCACGCTGCCGATATGGGTCATGTATTCGACCCGCTCTCCCTCGTTCCGGCCACCGTAGGTCTGTCCCTTGTGGCTGCGGGCCGCAAACGCCCAGGCACCCGCGAGATGGTCCGGATTCCAGTTTTTCATCCATAGATGGTAGCGCCGGATGGCCCGTCTTGTCGCGCAGCGCCTCGTCCCGGCACCCTCGGATGCCCGGGGGCGCCGAATCTCCCCCGCAACCGTCGCAGTCGGTGTCGATGGCCGGGGAAATGTGACGCCTTGATGTCAGCCCCTCGACGGGGCCGGGTGTTGCGCCAGGTGTTGGCATTCACTTCTATCATCGGCCCCCTCGCGGTGGTCGGCGTGCTTGCCGCCACTCTTCACGAACCTCACCACAAGGAAGAATCCATGAAGCTTTCCCACCTCGTCGGCTCGTTGGCCCTGAGCGTCCTGGCCGGCCTGTCCCTGGGCACGGCCCATGCACAAGGCCAGGCCGACTGTGCGATCAGCTACACGCGCACGGCCTGTCCCGGCAAGCAGGCAGAAAGCTTCTCGAAATGCGACGGCAAGGCCTCGTGCGTGAAGCCCGTCGAGGCGGCCACGCCCCAGGCCTGCCAGGCCGCGGCGTTGAAAGCCTGTGCCAACGACCGGTTCGACATCACCAAGAGCAAGGTCATCACCGCGACCTACAAGGGCGCGCCGGTGAAGAGCGCGAGCGGCAAGGACGACTTCTGCATGGACTACGACAAGCGCGCCGCGGAGTTCGACCGCTGCGGCAACTGAGTTCGGGTCGGGACGCCCGCTTCGTGCGGGCGTCAGGGCGCTCCCCTCGCCAGCGGTCCCGTGGTCAGCGGCAGGTGTCGAAGCCTGCACCCCTCCTGGGGACTGCTGTAGCAGCACGTTTACCATTCCGCGACGCTGACCCGGACATGGTAATCCGTCGAGGTCTCTGTCCGTGCTCCGGGTTGACCGCGCTTGCCCATCAGTCCGTCGACTCCCCTGCGTCCGCCAGGCGCAGGCACTCCTCCACGTAGTCGACGAAGCGCCTGACTTTGCCGCAGGCCGCCGCACGGGACGTGGTGAGGGCATGTATCGTCTGCTCGGGCAAGCGGTACCCGGGCAGCAGCCGGACGACCTGTCCGTCCAGGCGCTCGCGTTGCCAGAACCAGGCCGCATCGGCTAACGCTGGTGTCGTGGCAGCCGGGCACGCGCGCCCGGGCGCATCGGCATCCGCAGGGCGAAGAGATCTTCATGCTGCGTGGAGAGTTGCGCGACGGCGCAGGCGTTCATCCCCCAGGCAGTTGGCTGCGCTATGCGCCCGGCACCGGCCACGCCCCTTATGCTCAACAGCAGACGCTGATCCTGCTTCGCAACGGGCATCTGTCCGATCCACCCCGAAAACTCTGACATCCCATGGACCGGTGCCGAGAGGCACCGCCACTGCAACAGCGATCTGCCGGATGACCAGCATCCCGCCGAGGCATGGGTGCACGGCGCCGACCCAGTAGACTTCTTCATCGGCTGGACCGGTGCGGGCCTCGGCCGTCGAGGAAGGCGCGGCCGGATCCTGAGCTCGGGGAAGCTGCACCATCGTCATTCATCGGTAGATTTCTATGCTTCCTGTGCCCGATCTAACCTGGGTGCCCGCGTTCGTGGCCGAGCCGGCACGCCTTTTCGACCTGCTCCTGCGCTCGGTTGCGTGGGACCAGCGTTTGCGCGCTCGAAAGACCGCGAGCTTCGGCGTGCCCTACGACTACTCGGGCATGGTGTACCCGCAGGTCGAGATGCCCGGCGTACTCGCCGCGCTTGGCGACAAGATCCGTGCTGAACTCGCGTTCGAGCCCAACAACTGCTTGCTCAACTACTATGCCGACGGCGAGTCGTCGATGGGCTTCCATTCCGACTCCACCGATGAACTGGCCGCGGGGACAGGCGTGGCGATCGTCTCACTGGGCAGCGAGAGGGAGATGGCCTTCCGGTACAAGTCAGATCGTTCTCATGAAGTCCGGCGCGTGCTCAGCGAGGGTTCGCTGCTGTACATGAGCCATGAGTTCCAGTCCGCCTGGTTGCACGCCATCCCGAAGTCGTCCGCTTCGGGGCCGCGGATGAGCCTGAGCTTTCGGCGCATCGCCAAGCACGTGCCTGCCTGAGTCCGTATCCGGTCCCCGGCTTCGCGGCGACTGTCCCGCGCTGCCGCGTCGCCTGGCGCGGTGAGGGCTGCAGGCAGGGGAATGGGATCCGGGGCATCCCGAGGCGAGTAGATGATGACAAGCCGAGGCGGGTCGGGCGGACATCGGGTATCGTTCCCGGTCCAAAGGAGGCCTACCCGCCATGATCGAACTCGACGTCCCCAGCCCCATCGACCTTCGCGAAATGTCGGATGCCCGGCAATGGGCGGATGAAGCCATGCGCAGACGCCCCTGGCGCACCGAGTTCTTCGAGGCCTTCGCCGGGGAGCTCCAGCGATCCCCGGGGCCTGGCACGAGGGTGCTGGAACTGGGCTCCGGCCCCGGATTCCTCGCCCGGCATGTGCTCGAGGCGCTGCCCGACATCCGCTATGTCGCGCTCGACTTCTCCGGTGCCATGCACCAGCTGGCCGTGGAGCGACTGGGGGCATTGGCGGGCCGTGTCGAGTTCGTGCAGAGAAGTTTCCTGGCGGTGGATTGGACGCAGGGGCTCGGCGTCTTCGACCACGTGATCACCCACCAGGCCGTCCACGAGCTGCTGCACAAGCGGCATGCGCGCCGGCTTCACGAGCAGGTCCTGAGCCTGCTCGCGCGCGATGGCAGCTATCTGGTTTGCGACCATTTCGTCGGCGACGGCGGCATGCAGAACGACCAGCTCTACATGAGCGTGGAGGAACAGCTAGCGAGCCTGCTCGGGGCCGGCTTCGGCAAGGCCGAGACCCTGCTGATGAAGGGCGGGTTGGCGCTTCACCGGGCCTCGCGCTGAAGCGTCGGGGGCTGGCCCTGCGCGTGCGTCTCCCGAGCAGGATCGGGTCGCGTCCGACAGGAATCGAGCGACCCACGCTGCAGGCCCGAGCGCCGGGACGTTCCGACGGAGCGGCTTGATGCTGCGGTGCCGGTCCACAGCCGGACATGTCCCGAGTGCGCCGGACAAGATGCGGCGACGCACCGGGCCAGCCCGCGGCGCGGCAGCCAGGCCAGGCCGCATGTCGGCCTGAAAGTCAAGGCGGTACTTGACCGGTACCCGACCCCGGGCCTGGTCGTGAAGAATTCGACATCCGGACCGGTAGATCCGCACAAACGGTTCAAACGCTTGGACCCGGTGCCGATAGGGTAGGGGGCGCTGCCGAGCAAGGCGCGTGGTCCGCAGTGCGACAACCGATCCGTGATCGCCCGAGCCATGCGGCGTTCAAGCAGGGCGCCAGGCCCCCGTGCCCATCCTTGTCCATATCGAACCATTGACGTCCGAAAACGACATGGCGCTGCTTTCCACCACGGCGGGCTGAACCACTCCAAATTCTTCCGGAACTGCCATGAACCTCTTGTACAAGTTCAACATAGGCGCGCGTCTGGCCCTCGGTTTTGCCATTGTCCTGGCCCTGTGCCTGGTCGTGGCGGGGGCGGGCATGCGCGGCATCTCGGTGATCGGCGCAGAGCTGCGCACCATGTACGAGGATCGCACCGTGCCCATCGAGGAGCTCAGCTCGATCAACAGGCTGCTGCTGCGCAACCGCATCCTGGTCATGGACATGATGGCGTTTCCCACCGAGGCCAACATCGCCAAGCGCGACAAGGAATTGAAAGCCAACGTGGCCCAGATCGACTCCATGTGGGCCAGCTTCATCAAGAACGACCTGAGTGCCGACGTCCGGGGGCACGCCGAGGCCCTGATCGACCTGCGCAAGGCCTATGTGACCCAGGGCGTGGTCCCCATCCGCGACGCGATGGTGGCGGGCAAGGCGGAAGACGCGGCCAAGATCTACCAGGACGTGTTGTCGCCGGTCGCGGCCCAGGTCGCCGATGCGCTCGGCCAACTCATCGCGGAACAGGTCGTGGAGGGACGCGAGGCCCACGGGCGTTCGGAGGCCACCGCCCGGTCCTTGCTCGGCGCGCTCATCGCCGCCACGGGCCTGGCGCTGCTGCTGGGCGCGGGGCTCGCCTGGTCCATCACCCGCAGCATCACCAAGCCGCTCGCCGAGGCGGTGCACGTCACGCAGATCGTGGCGCGCGGCGACCTGACGAGCAAGCTGGGGGAGATCCCGCGTGACGAGACCGGCCAGCTGCTGGCGGCCCTGCAGGACATGATCGACAACCTCGTCAAGGTGGTGAGCACGGTGCGCACGAGTTCGGATTCGATCGCCACCGGCAGCGCGCAGATCGCCACCGGCAACGCCGACCTGAGCCAGCGCACGGAAGAGCAGGCGTCCAACCTGCAGAAGACCGCGGCCTCGATGGACGAGCTTTCCAGCACCGTCCAGAACAATGCGGACACGGCGCGTCAAGCCGCGGCGCTCGCGATCTCGGCCAGCGACGTGGCCGCCCGGGGCGGCGAGGTCGTCGACAAGGTCGTCTCCACGATGGAGGACATCACGGCCAGCTCCAGGAAAATCGCCGACATCATCTCGGTGATCGATGGGATCGCGTTCCAGACCAACATCCTCGCGCTGAACGCGGCTGTCGAGGCGGCTCGTGCGGGTGAACAAGGCCGGGGTTTTGCCGTGGTGGCCGGCGAAGTGCGCTCTCTCGCGCAGCGCAGCGCCGAGGCGGCCAAGGAGATCAAGGCGCTGATCGGCGCGAGCGTCGAACGCGTCGAGACGGGGGCCAGGCTGGTCGGCGATGCGGGCACGACGATGGTGGACATCGTGACGCAGGTGCGCCAGGTGGCCGGCCTGATCGGTGAAATCAGTTCCGCCACCATCGAGCAGACCTCGGGCATCGGCCAGGTCAGCGAGGCGGTGGCGCAACTCGACCAGGCCACCCAGCAGAACGCCGCGCTGGTCGAGGAGTCCGCCGCCGCGGCCGACAGCCTGAGCCAACAGGCGCAACGGCTGGTCGAGGCGGTCAGGGTCTTCAAGCTGAACGAGGCGGCGGCGCTGCGAGCCTGAGGCTCACACCGGGCACGCTCAAGGACGCTGGCACGGGGAGGGCGGCCGACGCCACGGCCGGCGCGGCCGGACGCACGGGGCGCGGGTGTCCTGCGGTGCACCGGCAAGTCGTCGATGTCGTTCGTCCCCAGCGGCGCAGGGCCTCCGTGCCGCGTCAAGCTCATCCTCGGCCCGCCGTCGCCGCCAGGCATGAACTCAGTGGCCGCCTGTGCCCGCGAGCTCCTTCAGGAATCCCACGCCGTCCTTGATCGAACAAGGGCTCGACGGCCGCCTGGGTTGCCATCCTCGCCGTAGTGCCGCAAGGATCATGGCGGCGGCCCACCTCGGCCGATGCAGATTGAATCGTGCCGACGTGCCGTCATCAAGATCGATGGGGGCGTTGCAGCGCAGCGGCCCCCCGGTGATGGGGCAGTCCCAGGTGTCGAACATGACCAGCAAGGGACTGGTGGGGCAGCGTTCGCGCAAGGCTCGGAAGACGTCGTGGCATCGGTAGGGATCGCCCGGCTTCTCGCCGGGTTGGTAGCCCGGCTGAAACCGCCACAGATAGCGCTCTCCTTCCACCATGAGGGTTCTCAGTTTGGCCATGACGGAGCAGTGTCATTCAAGGGTCAGGAGTGGCAAGTATCTGCGATGACCGGACTCACCTTGGGCGGTGGGGGCCTGGCATCCCGCTCCTACTCGACGGCTTCGACATGGGTGATCACGTCCCCCACGGCATTCAGCCTGCAGACGACCGAGTAGGCGGATTGCGCAGGGATATTGCCGGGCAACAACATGCCCGACGTCAATCGGCGGTACGGCAAGGGCGGCTGGACGGCGTCCAGCCCCATGGGTGAGGCGAATGTGGCGACGCCGTCCAGGGTACGGTAGAGATCGCAGTTCGTCAGGTTGCGGCCGACCACCTTGACCGTGAGGCCGGATGCCATGGTAGCCGTCGCGAAGCGGACGACCGGGCAGACGACCAGCGTATTGGCAAGGCGGGCGACGATGCCGTTCACCTCGTACCGCACGTTGTCGGGCACGGATCTGTCCGCAGGAGTGCAGGCCGTGCCATGCAGGGTGTGGCTCGCCCACTGAGCCATGGCGGGTGGGGGCGCGCCCAGCAGTCCTAGCGATAGAACCACGATGCACAGCGAGAGTTTGCAAGTCGCTTTCATGGTGAAGTCCTTTCAGAAGGGCGACATGAAGCCTGCCCCGCGTGCCCTTCGACACGGGGAGGCGACGACATCGAGGCTGGATCGGCGTACCGCCCGGTACCTCTTGGAGGGTGACACATCTGATGGCACGGCCGCATGCCGGCGCGCAGGCCGGCCGCGAGGCATCGCAGCGTCTGGAGCACGGACTTCAGTGATCGATACCCGCCGCTACGGCCGTGTCCGCCGCATCGGCCGAGCTTGGCCGAGAGGATGGGCAAGCTCACGGTGCTCTGGAATGTCCGGGCCGTCCATCCCAAGTCTGGCGACCCGGAGCCGGGCATCCGCTCAATCGCTTCGCGTTCTGCATGACCTCGCCTCGTGGCTTGAAGGCGCGGTCCCATGGGGCGCTAGGGGGCGCCTCCGTTCCGCTGCGAAGGGCCGCAGGTTTGTATTGCTGTCGGGCAGGGCGCCGCTCTTTCCGAGGATGCGGGGCCGGGTCTTCTGCGTTGCCCGGAGCCGGATCGACGGGCCCTGTTCGATCGGCGGGCCCTCGCAAGCGGTTCAGAACCACTTGGCGTATCGAAGCTGCAGGAAGTTCTCCCCCGGGTTGGGCTTCCTGAAGCCGCCGTTCGACACGTGGGAGAGCCGCAGGCTCACTTCGTGCTCGCGCTGGCCGCCGAAGCTGCGGCCCATCTCCAGGACGTCGATGAAGTTGAAGCGGGTACTGAAAGGTTTGGTGCCTCTGCAGTAAAGGTCGTCCGTGTACGAGATGCCGATGCCGCCATCGACGAACCAGGCTGATCTTCCACCATCGAAGCGATAGCGAAGGACCGGGAGGAGACCGATCTGCATCAGCGATTGGCGGCCGCCGGGATCCGCCGGCCCGTTCCATCGGCTGAGGAAGGCCTCGGTCATGCCGCTCCACTCGCCGCGCCAGCCGAGATGGCGCCAGGGCCAGGACCAGTGAAGTCCGGCGCTCAGGTTCGAGGTGCCGTGAATGGCCGAGCCGCCTCCTGCGATGAAAGCAGCATCCGGGCGGAAGTCCGCAGCTTGAGAGGAGAACGAGAGAGAGACCACGGCAACGGCCATGGCCGCGTTGGCGATCGTTCTCGGTGTATCGTCATCGCTCACAAGAGTGGTGTGCAAGCCCATGGCATCCTCCTGCGAGGCGGGTGGCAAGGCGTGTGCGTCTCCTTCCCCGGGTCTTGCGATGTGGCCCACTCGTGGGATGGCCCGCGAATGGCGTCGACGGCGCGCTTCGCGGCGCCAGCCCAGCCGCGTTCATGGACGAGCCGAAGGCCGTCCGGACGCCGGTGGCCGACCGGGTCGCCCGGATCCCGTCCGTTACGGCCGGGACGGCTTCATGGATCTTGGGGCACGTCGCGCTCGCCGCGTCCCAGAGGCGTGAGGTTCATCAACCGGTGGGCACCCATCATCACCTCCACGCCGCCTCCGTAGGTGGAGTGGGTGTGGTGGACTCGTCGTCCTTGCAGAACAGGCTGAGGCCGGGGGCTTCCTCCGCCGGGAAGGGGAGCATGTCGTGGTTGTAGTCCACATCGCCCCGGGCGAGTTCCTCCGGCGTGAAGCCGACGCCGAAGTCGTGGTTGAAATCGTTGCCATGCGAGGACGCCCGGTGGAAGCGCCAGCCCATGCGATGCCGGAAGCGCTCGATGTCGGACAGCGGCGCGCGCGAGACGGCGACCAGGGTGATGTCACGCTGCGCCAGGTGTGGGTTCCTGCCGTCGATGTGGTCGGCCATGAAGGAGCAGCTCGGGCAGCCTTGTTTCCGCCCGGGTGCGAACATGAAGGGCTGCATCAGCAGCTGGCGGCACCTCGCGAACAGGTCGGCTAGCGTGCGGCGGCCTTCGGGCGTGTCGAAGCCGTAGGCCTTGTCGAGGCGCACCCACGGAAGCGCGCGGCGTTCGTGGGCGATCTCGTCGTGCAGGCGTGTCAGCTCCTTTTCCCGGGCGAGCAAGGCCTTGCGTTCTTGCACCCATCGGTCTCTGGAGGCGATGGTGTGGTGGAGGGGGGCTGCCGTGCCATGTCGGTGTTCATGAGGCGCTCCCTGGCTCGACGAGCCGTCGGTGGATGGGACCGACGCGCGGCGCGGCCGGCGTGCGTCAGACCTTGCCTGTTCTCGGGCGCCGCACGGCGCGGACCTTGCCGCTCCCGCCGCCGCAGTAGAAGAGGTCGGCGCCGTCGGACCCGAGTCCGCTGACGCCGTCCCGCGTATCAAGCAGGGCAACATCGAAGTCCCGGCGCTGTTCCGTCCGGCCGAGGTGGACATCCTGCTGGGCAATCCTGCCAAGGCGGCCGAGCGGTTGGGCTGGCGCGCGCAGACCTCGCTCGAGGCCTTGATGCACATGATGGTCGACGCCGACATGGCGCGCTAGGCGGCCCCGGCCGTCCGCGTCAGGGTGGGCATCCCGGCCGATGGCGCAGGTCTCCCCCTGGGCGTTCAGGATCGCCGGAAGGTCACGAACGGGCTGAACATCGGCCGCTGCAGCAGCATGAAGAAGATTCTTTCGGTGGTGTCGGTGAAGATGCCTTGGATGTCGAAGGGACGAAGAGGGTGCGCCGGCGTGTTGTCTCCGCTGAGCCAGATCCTCGGGCTGGGCGGGCTGGTGGTGAGGTAGGCGCCGTTCTCGGTGCCGCTCATGGAGACGATGGTGTAGGTGCCGATGCCGAAGTCGACCGGGTTGGTGGGCGAAAAGAACGCCGTGGCGGTGGCGAACGGACTTTCGGGCCAGTAGAAGCTGCCCCCGGCAAGCCCTCGCAGGGTGTGGATCTGGTTGGGGTTGTGCCAGCCCGTGAGCGCGGCCTGGGGCGGTGGCAGGTAGGGGGGCGGTTGCTGGAACGCGTAGGACATGGTGTTCTCCCGTTGCTGCCGTGTCACCAGGCCTTGCCGGCGCCACGTGCAGCGATCCATGGAACAGGGGACTCGGTGCGTCTTTCCGTGCATGCCTGCCGACGCCGGATCGGATCGGCGGGGTGACGACGGGATGCGGGCCGGGGAGGGGAACTGCCGCCTCGGGGCCGCCGCAACCCTGTGGCTTCGGTGGCCACGAGCTGCGCACCTGTCGGCTGGAAACCGCTCCTTGAGGGGTATCTTAGGTCGCCGCCGCCCGCGCGCCACCCCTAGTGTCCAGGGGCGGGACCCTGCCGGCGCCGATGCAGCCGGCGGCTTCGGCGGGAGCCCGTCGCCCCGGCCCGGCGCTTCTCCCTAGGACGAGGCTGCTCTCACAGGGCTTGTCCGGATGGCATCCGTCCGAGGCCGCACCGTCGGGCGATGGCCGCGGCGGCGCTGCCGCAGCCGCTCCCTAGCTTGTCGATGCCGGTCCCCATTCCGCGGGATGCCATCCGCCGGTGGGGCTCCTAAATTGGCAGGGCAAGGGCGGCGCGCTCCCGCGGCACCCGATTCCCAAGGAGTCCATGATGAGCCAAGCACATTTCCACCTGAGCGGGCGGGTCACCCGCAGCGACAATGGGCAGGGGGTCTTCGGGTTGCGGGTCGAGGCCTGGGACGCCGCATGCCCCGGCACCTCGATGCGCGGCTTCGACCTCACCGGCCGCGACGGTTCGTACCACATCGACCTGTCCGAGGACGAGTCCGCCTGCTGCGATTGTCCCAAGGTGTACATCGTCGTGCGCGACCGCGACTGCCGCCTCGTCCACGATGGCTGTGCCGACCGGCGCTGCTGCCAAAGCGGCCAGGCGCTCGTGGTCGATGTCGTGCTCGCGCCGGCGGCGCTCTGGTGGCACCTGGCCCGGCCGCTCGCGTGGGCGCCCATCGACGAGGCCCTGGTGCCGGTGCGCGTGATGCAGGAGATCGAGGACGCGATCGAGCTGTTGCGCGACGAGGGCTTGCCGCCGGCGCTGGCCTCGACGCGGCTGGCGGTGTGCGCCACGCCGCCCCTCGAGGGCTTCGACCGGGTGCTGCACGATGCCTGGGGGGCCTTGCAAGGCGATCTGGAGGCCGCCCGGCGCTACCGGGAGATCCTGCAGACCCTGTGCGGCGGCACGTCCTGCTGCGACAGCCTGTCGCCGTTCACGGACTGGATCGACGATGCCTTCGCGGAAGACGACAAGCACCCCGTCCGCACGGAATGTGTGCCGCCCGAGCCCTGCTCGTCCTGCGCCGGGGGCTGCGGCTGTGCCGAGTGCGGGGAGGGCTGTGCCTGCGGCACGCCTTTCATTTCGCGGGAGAGGAGCCTGCTGCTGTTCGCCGCGGCCCTGCATGTGGCCTGCGGCGACGAGGCCGCGGCGCGGCGCCATGTGCTCGTGCTGCTGGAACAGCTGGGCGGCTTCGAGACCCTGGGGGCGCTGCATGCGGCGTCGCTCAAGGCGCTGCTCGGCGATGCCGCATCGAAGGCCCATGTGCGCGACCTGCTCGAATGGTTGTGCGCGCGTTGCGGCGGCGGCGAGCGCAGCGCCTGCATCCCGCGCCGGCCCCCGGGCTGCGCCACGCCCTGCCTCGATGAAGGCCTGGCCTGTTGCCTGAGCGAGATGATCGGGACATGGTGCCGCATCCATTGCTGGCGGGTGTGCGAAGTGAGGCCGCCGCGAGCCTGTCCGGGCGAGGAGATCCTGCTCGTCGGCTGCGGTTTCGGCCATCGCCGCGGGCGTGTCGTGTTCCGCGGCGGTGGCGACAGCGCCCCGCTCCAGGGCCGGGTCACCGGCTGGTGCGACGACCGCATCTCGGTGGTGGTGCCGCCAGGGGCCGGATGCGGGCTGACGATCGAACTGCCGCCGCGGACGATCGCGCTGTGCGGGCGCTTCCTCGAGCTGCGGCCCACCGGCTGCATCGAACAGGGATTCGAGGGCACGTCGGCGCAGATCCTGCGCTTCGACATCCGCGGTCACGTGCCCGGCGGGTGCCCGCTGCAGCCCGGCGAGCCTTTGCGCATCCGCTGGAATACCTGCGCCGCCGACCGGGTGCGGGTGGAGCTGATCGACCTGGCCGACAACCGCGTCGTGGCCGTGCAGGATCCGGCCGCACCCAACGGCCGCTGGGACTTCGACGCGACCCGGTTCCAGACCACCGTGCGGCTGAGGGTGCTGATCACGGCCTTCGGTCGCTGCGATCCGGCGCAGGTCTCGCGCCAGGTCGACCTGGTGTTCCAGAGGCGGCCGGACCTGCAGGTGCAGGGCTTGGAGATCACCCAGGCGGTGCAGCACTACCGGGCCGACCAGCACCTCACCGATCCGGCGGACCGGGGGCCTGACAACAGCCTGCGGCTGGTGACCGGAAAGACCGCCTGGGTGCGGGCCTACCTGCGCAGCGGCCAGGATCCCGCCTTCGACAATGGCCAGCTGGCCGGGGTGACCGGCACGCTGCGGGTGGAGCGCCGTGTCGCCGGCGTCTGGAGCACCCTGGTCGAGCTGGCGCCGCAGAACGCACCCGTCACCGCCGAGGACAGTTTCGCGAGCTATGCGGCGGAGCGCGGCAACATCAACACCACGCTCAACTTCGTCGTTCCGCGCCAGTGGATGAGCGGGCTGCTGCGTTTCACGGTGGAGGCGCGGGGGCCGTTCGCACCCTGCCCGGGCCATCTGGCGAGCCGTTCGGCGCAGGTCGACGTGAACCTGCAGCAGACGCTGAATGCCGCCTTCATCACCATCGGCTACAACGGGCCGAATGCGGCGCGCACCGGCAACATCGTGCTGCCCGCGCCGTCTCTGGCCGACTGCCTGGCCGAGACGAGCTGGGCCTTGACGACCTACCCGGTCTCGGCCACGCCGAACGTGCGCGCCGCCGGCACTTTCGTCACGGCCACGCCGATCGACGACCCGCGCAGCTGTCCCGGCTGCTGTTCGCCGAACTGGGGGCCGCTGCTGACGCAGGTGGCGGCGCTGGTCGCGCTCGACCAGGCGGCCAACCCCGGCGTGCCCTGGGTCTACTACGGCCTGATCGCCAGCGGCATCCCGGTCAACGTGCCGGGCTGCAGCGGGGTCGCGACCGGTGGGGTCGCGGGCCAGCCGGTCACCTATGCGCACGAGATCGGCCACCAGCTCGGACTGCCGCATGCCCGCTGCGGCAACGCCGGCAGCGGCAATCCGAACTACCCGGTGTACGAGCCCTACGACTTGCCGGCCGACCCGCCCGGCACCACCAACTGGACCATGGCCTCGATCGGCGAGTACGGCCTGGACATCAACTCCGGGGCCATCGCCGACCCGAACACCTTCGAGGATTTCATGTCCTATTGCGGACCGCGCTGGATCTCCAAGTTCACCCACGAGTTCCTGACCGACATCGCCGAGCTGTCCCCGGTGGAGATCCCCAGCGGCGCGGCCGCCGCGCCGCGCGTCATCGCCGATCCTTCTCCCGGCTTCGAGCCCGATACCGTGTCGATCCGGCCCCTGATCCTGCTGCTGGGGACGTTCGGGACCGACGGCTCGGTGGATGTCCTCAGCGTGGCGCGCCTGGACACACGCTACCTGCCCGGCGACGGGCGGCCGAGCGGCTACCGGGTCCAGCATCTCGGGGCCGATGGCCGGGTGCTCGCCGAGGACGTGCTTTATGTCTATGCCGAGGAAGGGGGCTGCGCTGGCCGGCCGCCCTCCAAGGACTGCCACTGCGACGACGACGGCCGTGAACCGGGGCCGCTGTCGTTCAAGGCCATGCTGCCCGACACTGCGCCGGGAGCGAGCCTGCGCATCCTGCGGCGCGGCGAGGTCGTGTGGGAGCGCCGCGGCTCCAACCAGCCGCCGCGGCTGCGCGACGTGGGCGCGCGCCTGCTGCCCGGCGGCGATCTCGAACTGGCGTGGAGATTCGACACCGGGGCGACCGAGAACGCCGAGGTCTGGGTGCGCTGGACTGCCGACGACGGCAGGACCTGGCATGCGCTGGCGGTCGGCCTGCGCGGTGGCGTGGCGACGATCCCGGCCGCGCAATTGCCTGCAGGCGAGCTGAGCTTCGAGATGCTCGCGCACGACGGCTTCCATACCGTGCGCGCACGCACCGGGCCCGTTTCGCTGCCCGCCCGGCCGCCGGCCGTCGCCATCCTCCATCCGGCCGATGGCGCCAGGGTCTACGCCGACCGGCGCATCCACCTGTTGGGCACGGCCAGCAGTCACGGCGGCGGGGCGATCGAGGACGATGCGGCCGAATGGTTCATCGACGACAAGCCCGTGGGCCGGGGTTTCGACCTGTGGGTCGACCAGCCCGGCGTCGGGCGGCACACGCTGCGCCTCGTGGTACAGGAGGGCGAGGCGGACGGCGTGGCGGAGGCCGTCTTCGAAGTGACGGGAGGCGACGACGGGCCGGTCGCCTGAGGTCCCGGGCGTGGTGCCGGCCTGACGGGGGCGGGCGTGTGGAGCGGGGCCGCGAAAGGAGGGCTACGGGCTGCGCTTGTGCGCGACCAGGCCTCGGCCATACTCGTACTGGTAGGTGTGGGCCGAGTCCTCGAAGTCATGGTCGCCGAGGAACTTCAAGGTGGCCCCGTCCACGGGCGTCGGTTGCATCCAGTCGACCCAGGTACCGATGGAATCGTCCTCGCACCGCTCCCCGACGATCACACCGCCCCGCTCTGCAATCCGTTGTCGCAGGGCGTCGATATCGGCGCGGGATTCGACATGGCTGCGCACAGGACTCCACAAGGTGTTTCCGCAGCGCAGGAAACCTTGGTGGTCCGGGCTCTCGCAATAGCCCTGCACCGATTCTCCGGCGTGCGTCGCAAAGCGATGCGCGTCGAAAAATCGTTTCAACCAGATATGTTGTCGGTCTGCATAGAATCCCGAATGGCCGGCATCCAAGGCGATCACGCGGCGGAAGCTGGCGGGGTCCGCGCCTTCCAGCGCGTAGTGCAGGTAAGGTTCTCCGCGCACCATGGCCCAATACCCTTCGCCCTGCGGGACGACATGAACCCCGTCCGTGGCGAAGTGGAGGTCGTAGAGGTGGGGGCGCTGCCGCGTCGCCCGCAGCACCCCGAGATCCAGCCGCTTCTTGAATTCACGGATCAGGCCGGTGTCCAGCCAGGCCAGGCGTTTCTCGGCTTGCGTGGTGCGGCCCAGCTCGGTCAGCCAGTCCTCGAACCAGTCCGGCCAGGTACCTTCATGATCGGTGACGCGGCTGGCCTTCCTGCCCAGCAGCAGGACTTGGGGAGGGCTTCCCAGGTCTCCAAGCAGAACCGGGTCTTCCTCGGGGCAGGTCCGGTAGGTTTCCAGCAGGCGCAGCATGCCGAGCATCGCCATGGCCAGCCGCCTGGCGTCCTGAGTGCTGCCATCGCCGAACATGGCGGCGAAGCGGAGGGTCTGCAGCGAGGGGTCATGGCGGCACATCAGCGCTTCATCGGTGCCGGTGACAGCCGCTTCCGCGGCCGACAGGAGAGCCTCCCTGACCGTGGTGCATGGTTGCTCCTCGCCGGATGCCGAAGGCCAGGCATCGCCCCAGTCGCCGTAGCGATCGGCCGGGGGCGGCGCGGCCTTGAGCCAACGCTTGAAGGCCGCGCTGCTCAGACGTATTTCCGCCGCGATGAAAAGGGGTTCGGACATGGAGGGGAGATTCTTTCAGCCAGCCTGTTCGGGCGACCGACCGCTGTCGGGACGATCCAAAAATTCTGACATGGCCACGAGCGCTTGCAGCCCCCGCGATGCGGGGGGCGAGCCGGCCGGCCCTCGCATCAAGCGTCGCCGTCCCGCAGCGCCCGTCGGTCCCGTCCGACAGCCTGCCGGAGACATCGGGGCTACCGTACGAGCGGAATCCCGCCGGCTCTTGGAATGCCCGATGTCGAAGTCCGCTCCCACTGCCGCCGCGCCTGCCGCGGCCGTCCCCCTGCTCCCTGCCGAACATCCGGTCCATGCCGAGCACCTGCGGCGGCCGTCCCCGTTTTCCATGGCGGCCTGGAGGCAGTTCGTGCAGGTGGCCAGGCCCTACTGGGCGGGCGACCAGCGCAAGGCGGCGTGGACCCTGCTGGCGCTGCTGATCGCCCTGATGCTGGCGGAGACGAAGTTCGCGGTGATGCTCAACGACCAGGCCGGGGAGATCACCTCCGCGCTGGCCGCCAAGGACCGCGAGCGGTTCTGGCATGCCGTCAGGGCCTGCCTTGGCATCCTCGCCTTCGCGGTCCCGATCTACGCCTTCTACTACTACATGCGGGACGCCTTCTCCAACCATTGGCGCCGTTGGCTCACCGGCCGTTTCCTGGACGGCTACCTGGGCGGGCGCAAGTACTTCGAGCTCGGCGGCCGCAGCGACGTCGACAACCCCGACCAGCGCATCAGCGAGGACATCAACACCTTCACCGGCCGCTCGACCCATTTCCTGCTGATCTTCCTCGGATCCCTGATGCAGCTGGTGGCCTTCAGCGCGGTGCTCTGGTCGATCTCGCGAACGCTGGTCGGCTTCCTGGCCTTGTATTCCCTGGTCGGCACGGTCGCCGCCTTGTACATCTTCGGCGCGCCGCTGATCCGGCTGAACTTCTGGCAGATCCGGCGCGAGGCCGACTTCCGTTTCGGGTTGATGCGCGTGCGCGAGAACGCCGAATCGATCGCCTTCTACCGCGGCGAGGCCCAGGAGCGCGCGCAGATCGACCAGCGTTTCGAGGCGGTGTTCAACAACTACGCCCGCCTGATCAAGAAGCAGCGCTCGCTCAACCTGTTCCAGCGCGCCTTCAGCCAGCTCACCCTGGTCGTGCCGAGCGTGATCCTGGCCGACGGCGTGCTGTCGGGCGAGCTGGAGGTGGGCCGGGCCATCCAGGCGGCGGGTGCCTTCGCCGCGGTGCTCGGCGCGGTTTCGCTCATCGTCGACAACTTCGAGAGCCTGAGCCGGTTCGTGGCGGGCATCGACCGCCTGCACAGCCTGTCGAGGCTGGTGCTGCAGCCGACCGCAGCGCCGGCCCCGGCGGCCGAGCCTCGCACGCAGATCGAGACGCGCGAGGGCGAGCGGCTGGCCTTCGAGTCGCTCACCCTCTACTCGCCCCAGTTCCAGCGCGTGCTGCTCGAGAACCTGAGCCTGGACCTGAAACCCGGCGAAGGCCTGCTGATCACCGGCGCCAGCGGCTGCGGCAAGAGTTCGCTGCTGCGCGCCATCGCCGGCCTGTGGCGCAGCGGAAGCGGGGTGCTGCAGCGTCCGCCGCTGGAGGACTTGTTCTTCCTGCCGCAGCGGCCCTACATGCAGGCGGGCACGCTGCGCAGCCAGTTGGTCTACCCGGGCACCCGCTCCCCCTTGGATGACGAAGGCCTGCTCGGCATACTCGATCAGGTGCAGCTCGGCGAGCTGGCCGAGCGGGTGGGCGGGCTGGACGCGGTGCACGACTGGGAAAAGCTGTTGTCGGTGGGCGAGCAGCAACGGCTCGCCTTCGGGCGCGTGCTGGTGCGCCAGCCGCGCATGGTCATGCTGGACGAGGCCACCAGCGCACTCGACAGCGGCAACGAGGCCGCGTTGTACGAGCGCCTGCATGCCAGCGGGACGACCCTGGTCAGCATCGCCCACCGTGCCGCCGTGCTGAGATACCACAGCCAGGTGCTGGAGCTCAAGGGCGGCGGCGCGTGGGCCCTGCTTCCGGCGCAGGCCTATCGCTTCGACGGCGGGACGTAGGCCCGGGCGCGCGCCGTCTGGCGGCGGTGGCATGATCGCGGGTTCGATGAGCGACCCTGCCATCGCGACGAGGATCATTTTCATGTCAGAGACCAGCCCCAAACCCGATTTGCCCGACCGCCTGTCCGTCGACCCGCGCAGCCCCCATCACGTGGCCGCGGTGTTCGAACACGAGATCGGCATCCGCCTCAACGACAAGGAGCGCTTCGATGTCGAGGAGTACTGCATCAGCGAAGGCTGGGTCAGCGTGCCCGCGGGCAAGGCGCTGGACCGCAGGGGGCAGCCGATGATGATCAAGCTGAAGGGCAAGGTGCAAGCCTTCTATCGCTGAGCGGCAGCGCGGGCGGTGCCGGGCAGCCCGGCCGCCCGCTCGCAGGGCCCCGGCGCCCCTTCACTCCAAGCCGAAGCTGATCACCGGATGGCGTCGGACGACGTGGTGTCGCTCCGGTCGGTGCATGCCGTGTCGGCATCCGGCCATGTCCCCCCGCTGTGAAGCGGGTTCCCTGGGCCGCCTGCACCAGGGACAGTTGCGTGGCCTCGTGCGGATGCGGCTTGCGCACCGCGACGGAGGAGCGCGGCCGCCGCCTGGCCGCCTCAGCGGAAGCTGCTGCTCATGACGAAGGCGTAGCGCTCGGGCCGGATGTAGAAGCTGGAGTGGTCGCAGCAGACGCCGCTGGCGAAGTAGGAGGTCCGATCCAGCACCAGCAGCGCATCCCCTTGCGCGACTTCTAGGGTGTGGGCCAGCGCGGCGTCGGCCGGCTGCGCGCGGATGTGCATGTCCGCGCGGGCCGGGGCCTCGCCCAGCCGGCTGGCCAGCAGGCTGTAAGACGGCTGCAATTCGATTTCCTCCCAGCTGACTGAACTCAAGACCTGGGGCAGATGGCTGAGGCCGACCGCGACCGGTCCGCCGTCGACGAGGTGCAGCCGCTTGAGGAACAAGGCCCGGCCGGCCGAGCCGAAATGCAGTCGCAACTCCGGCGGCAGCGCCACCAGGCGCTTCTCCAGCAGGCGCATGCTGGCGTTCAGCCCCTGCTCGAGCAAGGACTCGTGGAAGCTGCGCAGGACGTCCAGGCCGTGGCGTACCTGCTTGACCGCGGCATAGCTGCCCTTGCCCTGGCGGCGCACCACCAGGCCGTCGGCCACCAGCCGGTCGATCGCCAGCCGGACCGTGACCCGGCTGACATCGAAGCGTGCCCCGATCTGCGCCTCGGACGGCAGCCGGCCGCTGGGCTCGTACAGGCCCGCCTCGATCTCTTCCTGGAGGCGGTGGGCGATCTGCTCGTACAGCGAGATCGGGCTTTCGCGGAAGAGGGCGGTCCTGGCCATGGCTGCGGGGGGCGGTTTGTTCATATGGACATCTGAAATCCGTGCTTCGTTCAACTTGTATTGCTACGTATTATCGATTGATCGAACATCGCGCAGCAGCACCCACGGGCCATCCTCGACACGATCATGAATGCCATTTCCCATCTTGCTCCTTTATCCGCCGTCGCGCATCGGCCCGTTCCCGTGACTGCGCCCGGGCCGGCGCGGCGGCCCGCCGGGCTGGAGCTGTCCGGCGTCGATTTCGATTATCCGGACGGGCACGGCGTGTTCCGTTCCCTGAGTCTATCGGTGGCGCCGGGGGAGTTCCTGGTGCTGCTCGGTCCGTCGGGCTGCGGCAAGTCCACCCTGCTCAACCTCCTGTCCGGCTTTCTGGAGCCCGGCGCCGGCAGCGTGCGCATCAACCAGGGCGAGGTGCGGCCCGAGATGCCCGAACTGGGCCACGTCTTCCAGTCGCCGCAGCTGTTTCCGTGGCTCAACGTGCTCGACAACGTCCGCTTCGGCCTGCAGATGGCCGGGCGGCTGTCGCCGGCCGAGCAACTCGCCAAGGCCCGGCATTATCTGGAGCTGGTCGGCCTGTCCGAGGCCGCCGGCAAGTGGCCGCACCAGCTGTCGGGGGGCATGAAGCAACGTGTCTCGCTGGCCCGCGCGCTGGCACCCGAACCCGCGCTGCTGCTGGCCGACGAGCCCTTCGCCGCCCTCGACGCCATGAGCCGGCGCCACATGAACGAAGAGTTGCTGCGCCTGTGGGCGCAGCTCGGCCAGACCGTCGTCTTCATCACCCATGACATCGACGAGGCCGTCTTCCTGGCCGACCGCGTGCTCGTGCTCGGCCGCGCCCCGCACGGCATCGACAGCGAACACCGGATCGAACTGCCGCGCCCGCGGCGCCACCTGGACACCCTCCGCCATCCCCGCTTCCTGGCGCACCGCGAGCAGCTGCTCGAGCGCATCGCCCACGTCACCGAGAACCCAGCATGACCCTGCGTCGCCACCTCCTGCCGGCCCTGATCCTGGCCGCGGCCGCCACCCTCAACGCACCGCTCGCCTGGGCCCAGGCCAAGCCGCGGCCCCTGCGCGTCGGCTGGGTCTTCGCCATGGCCAACGTCCCCGCGCTGATCGCCGAGCAGAAGCGCTTCTTCGCCGACGAAGGCCTGGACGTCGAGATCAAGTCCTTCGGCGACGGCCCCGTGCTGCAACAGGCCCTGGCGGCCGGGGAACTGGACGTGGCCTACGTGGGGGCGCCGCCGGTGTACCAGTGGTTCTCGCGCGGGCTGGACAGCCGCATCCTCGCCAAGGTCAACTACGGGCAGGCGGCCATCGTCAGCCAGGCCGCCGGGCCGGTGCGCAGCGTGGCCGGCCTGCGCGGCAGGCGCCTGGCCTCGGTGGCCAAGGGCAGCGGCATGGACGTCCTGCTGCGCGGCTTCGTGCTCAAGGAGCAGGGGCAGCTCGATCCCGAGCGCGATCTCGACATCCTGCCCATGCCCCCGGGCAACATGAACGCCGCGCTGGATCGCAAGGTGGTGGACGCCGCCTTCCTGTGGGAGCCGTTCGTGAGCCAGGCCTTGCTGCGCGGCAACAGCCGGCTGGTGCTGGACCTCAACCAGGCCTTGCCACAGTACCCCTGGTATGTGCTGATGGCCCCCGTGGCGACGCTGAAGGAGCGGCCGGCCGACGTGGTCAAGCTGTTGCGGGCGCACCGCCGTGCCATCGCCTTCCTGCAGGAATCGCAGGCCGAGGCCGACCAGCTCATCGCCCGAGCCTTCAAGCTGGAACCGGTGCAGACCGTCGACGGCCGGACGCTGGCGCCGGAGGCGATCGTGCGCGAGGCGCGCAAGCGCCTGGGCTGGTCGGGCCAGCTGGAGGCTGGCGATCTGCGCTTCATCCAGCGCCTGATGGACTATTCATCGGCCCTGGGTTTCATGGCCGGTTCGCTCAAGGTGGAGCAGGTCGTGGACCTGAGCTACTGGCAGAAGTCCGGCGCCGCGCCGGCGCGCTGATGCGGAGGCCTTCCATGGACAAGCTTGAAAGCCGCCGCGGCGGCACGCCCCGCCGCTGGCTCGCCTGGGCCTCGCTGCCGCTGCTGGCGCTGGTCTGGATGGCGCTGGCGAGCCGGGTGCCCGCCTATGTGCTGCCCCAGCCCTGGGACGTCGCCAGGGAGGCCCTGCGCTGGTGGCAGGACGGCAGCCTGGCCAGGCACCTGGGCCGCAGCCTGCTGCGCGAGGCGATGGGTTTCGGTGCCGCCACCGCCTCGGCCCTGGCGCTGGGGACGCTGATGGGCCTGTCGCGCGGTTTGCGCGACTTCATGGCACCCTTGAACAGCTTGTTCATGGCGATCCCGCCCATGGCCTGGACCCCGCTGGCCATCGTCGTCCTGGGCCTGGGCGACGTCTCCATCGTGGCCGTGATCGTGGTGGCGGCGCTGTTCCCCATGGCCTTGACGGTGCAGGAAGGCCTGCAGTCCATCCAGGGCGGCGAGGTACGCGCCGCCCGCACGCTGGGGGCCGGTCCGCGGCAGCTGCTGGTCCACGTGTACCTGCCCGCCAGCCTGCCCTTCGTGACGGCGGCCCTGCGCATCGGCTTCAGCCAGGCCTGGCGGGCCCTGGTCGCCGCCGAGATGATGGGGGCCTCGCAGGGCATCGGCTGGATGGTGTCCACCGGCGGGCAGGTCGGCAACAGCAGCCAGGTGCTGCTGGGCATCGTCCTCATCGGCCTGATCGCCTGGCTGACGGAAAGCCTGGTGTTCCGCCGCCTCGAATCCCGTTACCGCCACTGGCGCGGCCACTGAGCCTTGAGAAAGTCCTGCATGAACCCGAATTTCGATCCGCGCCGCGAGGCCGGCGACTACACCGCGCCGCAAGGCCTGTATGAACAGAACAAGGCCAAGCCCTTCCTGGGCCGGCTGAGTTGCGAGCAGACCCGGCTCGTCGCCGGGGAATGGACCGAGCTGCGCCTGGTCTACGAGGTGGGGGCCTGCGCCCTGGCCGATGGCGCCTGGCTGAAGCTCGCGTTCAAGTTCTATTCCGACTGGGCCTTGTTCCAGACCGAGGACCCGCGCGGTGCCAACTTCGTGTCGGCCGAGTACCAGGCCGGCCCGCTGGTGCCGGGGCAGAGCGCCGCCACCGTGCAGCAGCTCAAAGTGCGTTTTGACCAGAAGGGCCATGAGCGGCCGTTCCAGAAGGCCTTGCTGATCGACGTGGTCGACGGCTACCTCAACCCAGGCGACCGGGTGGTGATCCGCCTGGGCGACCGGCGCCACGGCGGGGGCGGCACCCGCGTGCAGAGCTTCGTGGAGAAGGACTTCCGCTTCCGCATGTTCATCGACCCGCTGGGCAGCTCCAAGTTCGCCGAGGTGCCCGGGGACTGCCTGCTGGACATCGTGGCCGGCGCGCCTTCGCAGCTCGGACTGATCGCCCCGCGCCTGGTGGGCGTCGGCGAGCACTTCGACGTGATCGTGCGGCTGGACGACGCCTGGGGCAACACCTGCCAGGACACGGCCCTGCCCGGCACGCTGCGGCTGTCGGGGCCGCAGGGCGAGCGGCTGGAGCAGCCCTTCGAGCTGGCGGCGCAGGGCTGGGCGGTGGCGCGCGTGGCGCAGCGCGTGCTGTCGACGGCGGGCGAATGGCAGCTGGCGGCGCAGCTGCGGCATGCGCATCTCGACCTGCAGGCCACGGCCTATGTCAACGCGGCCGTGCGGCCCGGGCTGCGCCCGCTGTATGCCGACCTGCACGTGCACTCGGACGACACCATAGGCACCAACGACACCTCGTACAACCTGAGCTACGGGCGCGATGTGGCCGGGCTCGACATCCTGGGCTACACGGCCAACGACTTCAACATCACCGAAGCGCGCTGGAACGAGGCGGTGGCGCTGATCCACTCGCTCAACGAGCCCGGCCGCTTCGTGTGCTTCCCGGGCACCGAGTGGTGCGGCAACTCGGCCGCGGGCGGCGACCGCAACATCGTCTTCCTGGGCGAGGGCCAACCGCGTTTCCCGTTCGACGATCAGGGCCGGCTGCTGCGCAGTTTCGAATGGAACGAGTTCACCGCCGGCACCATCCGTCCCGGTGCCTGGCCGGTCGACGAGCTGTACGCGGCCTACGCGGACGACCCCGAGAGCCACTTGATGATCCCCCATGTCGGCGGGCGGCGCTGCAACCTCGACTGGCACCACCCGCAACTCGAGCGACTGGTCGAGGTCGGCTCGGCGTGGGGCCAGTTCCACTGGGTCTATGCCGAAGCCCTGGCCCGCGGCTACCGCGTGGGGGCCTCGGCCAACAGCGACGAGCACCAGGGGCGCTGCGGTGGCGGGGTGCCGGCCACGGCGGTGTTCGGCTCGCGCGGCGGCCTGACCGGGGTGCTGGCCAGCCGCTTCGACCGCCAGGGCGTGGGCCAGGCCCTGCGCGCGCGCCGCACCTTCGCCACGACCGGCGAGCGCAGCTTCGCGTCCCTGAAGCTGGGCCGCCATTGGATGGGCGAGGTCTGCCGGGCCGATGGGCAGGCTGCGCTGAGCTATCACCTGCTGGGCGACCAGGGCTGGGAGGAACTGCGTCTGTTCCGCGGCGACGAGTGCGTCTGGCGCCGCGACCTGCACGAGGAACACGGGTGGTCGGACACCCGGGTGCGCATCCGCATGGGTGGGGCACGGGTCAAGGACCGCTACCGCGGCGCCCACTGGAGCGGCCGCATCGAGCTCACCGGCAGCCCGGTCAACGCCGTGCGGACCTTCGGCTTCGACCATCCCGAGCAGTCCTGCTGGCGCGATGGGCCGACCGCGCTGGGCTTTCGGACCGCCACCCATGGCGACACCGACAGCATCGAGCTGACGCTGGGCGCGCTCGCCTCGGCGCGCATCGTGGTGAAGGCGCGAATCGACGGGTACGTCAAGGTCGGCAGCCCCTTGAAGCGCCAGCCCTTCGTCCATGCGCCGGAGGTCGAGCTGTCGATCCGCGGCGAGCAGCTGCTGGTCGCGGGCCGCATCGAGGAAGAGCTGCCCGGCACCGAGCTGCGCCTGTCGATCGAGCGCGTCACCGACCAGGCCTTGCCGCGCGAGCTGTCGGGCGACATCGCCCTGCACACGCTGGGCCTGGCCGCAGGGCAGGAACATCCGCTGTTCCTCACCGCACGCCAGCGTGATCAGTCTCGGGTGTGGACGTCGGCCCTGTTCGTGTCGCTGCAGGAGGGTGCGGAGCGATCGCGGGGCTGAAGCTCGGGGCCGGGCGCCGGCTCAGCCGGGGGCCGACGGCCGAGGAGGAGGGGCGGCCGGGGCCGCCCACGGGCCGGCGGACGAAGGCCGGCGCGCCGGTGCGACGGCCGCCAGGAGGCCGAGGTCCGCCGGAGCCTCGGCCGACGCCAGCGACAGCAGGCCGTTCTGCAGGCACCAGCAGGCCAGCCGCATCGCGGTCTGCCTCGGCATGCGGTTGGCCCAGATGTCGATGGCAGTCGCCAGGCTGCCCACATGCGGCACGATGCGCAGCAGCTGCGCGATCTCCTCGCCCTCGACATGGGCCACCGGCCCGTCGAGGCGGGGGTGGTTGACGGCCTGGCGTCGCTGCACCCGGTCCTGGACGATGCAGGACTCCTCGACGAAACTCAGCTCGGTCGAGAGCACCATGGGCAGGTTCAGCAGGGTCGTGACCTCGAGCGGGCCAAGTCCTTCCGGCCCGGTCGCACGTGCGGCCCTGGGCCGCGACTGCGCCATGATCCCCTGCAGCGCCTGGTGAAGCCTGCTGGCGATGGGGTTGTGCGTGTGCCTGGCATCGTGGAACTCGCCGGCCCGGTCGCGCCAGAACTCGTGCCGTTCGCCGGGCCAGGCCTGGGCGTAGTAGCTACGGGTCCAGGCGCAGTGGCGTGCCGCGCCGTCGAGCAACCGCTCCTGGAAGAAATCCCGGGCCAGCATCTCGCTGGCCGGATCGCTCAGCATCGTATGCGCCGCCGCCACCGCCTGCAGCGAGAAGCGCATCGCCTTTTCCACGCCGCTGAAGGACAGCGGATCGATCGCGAAGGCCGCGTCGCCGAGCTTGAGCCGGCCCGAGGACCAGGCGCGTTCGTCGATGTAGGGCGTGGCCGAGCAGGCCTGCAGCGGCGCGGTGAAGATCTGCGGCGCGAGCTCCGCGAACAAGTGGCTCGCGGCCAGGCTGGCACGCAGCCATTTCTCCGGGCCGGCGCAGGTCGAGCGGCGCAGGGTCGCCGGGGCGCAGAAGCTCATGACCCGGTAGGCCCCGCTGGGCAGCGGCGAGCCCCAGAGCCAGCCGCCCGGCAGCGCCTCGACCTGGGTGGCCATGGTTTGCCGGCCCGTCTGCGCCATCTCGGCCCAGATGGCCAGCAGCGAGGGCGCGAGCGGCATGCGCCGGGTGCCGGCGGTGGCGCCACGGCCGCGGGCATCGAGGATCAGGCGCGCGCCCAGCCACTGCGTCGTGCACTCTTCCCGCACCGCGATGCGCCAGGCGCCCGGCGTCCCGGTGATGCTGCCGACCTCGGCCGGCACCAGGCAGCGCCCGCCGCGTGCCTCGACGAGCTGGAGCAGCCGGTGATCGAATGCGCCGCGATCGACCATCAGCTGGTCCGCCGGAGCCGGGGGCGGCGAGGTGTCGGGCTGCGGCGAACTCCAGATCAGGCGCGTCGGCAAGCCCGAAAGGCGCGGCACCGTGCCGATCGTCTCCGTGGCCTCGAGCAGCTCGAGAATGCCGGCCACGCCCGGCGTGAGCGCTTCGCCGATGTTCGCTCGCCAGGGCTGGCAGCGTTCCACCAGGGCGACCCGGTAGCCCAGCTGCTGCAGGCGCAAGGCCGCGCACAGGCCGGCCGGGCCCGCGCCCACCACCAGCACATCGGTGTCGAACTCGCGGCTCAAGATGCGGCCGGGGCCGCACGGGGAGCGGCCGTGGTCGTGGCAAGCGCGCCGTGGGCGGTTGCCTCTGCGGTGGCGTGTACTGCCGTGGCGGCCCGGGTCTTCTGCCGACGGGCCGCCGGGGTGGCGCCCATGGCATCCCGGGGGGGCTGCATGGCTTCGCCGATACGCTGTTCGATACTGACTTGGTCTTTGACAACCGCCATTCGATACTCCATGACCCGGGCCTCATGCCCCGGGATGTGCGAGGGTATCCGGCCGCGTAGGGGCCGCAATCTGTAAGAGCTGACACCTTTGCGCTGCCGGGTGGATCGTGCCAGCCGGTTCAGCCGCCTGAAAAACGGCCGACGGGAGCCCTTTCAGCGCCGGTGTTCGGCGTGCTCGGCTTGAAGAAGCGATTGCACTTCGGCCGCCGCGCCCTCTTCGCAGGAAGCCCTTGCTCGGTGCTGCGGGCGGCTGCCGACCAGGAGTGCCTCCCGTGGGCGGGCCGACGCATCTGGAATCCTGCTCGGCGGCGTTTCGAGTAACCTGCGCGACCGCGCATGGACTTGCGCTGGCCAAGTGATTTCAGATTGCGTGGAAAATAAAATGGGCAAACTGATCTGGCAATCGAAATTGGCGGAATTTGTTCCGCTGTACGAGACGGGCACGTATACGAACTCCGAGTTTTTTTGGTTCGTGCTGCCACTCTTTGACGCGACCGAGGATGATGAGGAGCTGTGGGAAAGCCTGCCGAGAGAAGTCCAAGCCATCTTCCTGCAGGAATTGCTACGCACTGATTCAGCCATTGAGGAGTGTGTATCGGACTCCTCACAGGCAGCTTTGTTGGAAAAATTGAGATTTGTTCGTGCAGTGGTGCCGCAACATCTGATTCGACGGTAATGGCGCGGGCCCGACTTCAGTTTTTCATTAACAAGAACGTGGCTGGTGCAAGCACCGAGATGAGGATCACGGCCAAGATGTCGACCACAAAGCAGCGCCCGTAAAAGCTTCTCTTCGCCTCGTCGTTTTGGTGAGAAACCACATTGACCAGCGACAAGATGGCGAAGATGGCGAAATGCAGGCCGAAGGCGACGATGCAGACAAACCCGGTCAGGCCCGCTGCGCCCCCTGACCGGACTCCGACGGCGACCAGGATGGAGATCAGAATGGCTGTCGAATACGCGGCCGCGGTCGCCACTTGGAGCTTGCGGAACAGCGACATGTTGCCGGGCGGGCTGTGCGTCTCAGGGCTATGCATACGACATCACCCCTAGACCCGCGACCGCGGACAGAATGGCACTGAGTACCGTAAAACGAACGATTCCCGGGAGGTCCTCCGTATTCCTGCGCATCAGGACCGCACCAGCAACAAGATGCGCAACATGATTTGCGCAAATGAGGGCGACAACCACGCTTCGGAAGAAATCGCCTCCGAGAAAACTGCCGCCGCTGTCATGGTCGAGTACCGCCGCGCACAAGAACAGCAACGCGTGAACGGCGGTCGCGGTGATCAACAGATGGTCGAGGAAGCTGCGTCCCGGTGTTCCCGTTTCGCAACGGGTGCCGAATTCGTTCGATGTCCTCATGTGCTCGCCGCGCCGCTGCCGTTTCCAGATCTCATCCCATCCTCGCCTGCTGCCGAGCGCCCTGGTGCGTCCCGCTCTTGCCAGGGGGCCGGGCGGGCCGAGGGGAAAATCGACTTCGTCGCCCGGGCGACACCATCGAGGAAATGTACCTCTTCCCCGTGAACTTCGAAGAGGCCGTCGACATAGGGCCAAGCTGGATGAAGCGATGAAATATCCAGCATCGACCCATTCCGTCAGGTCTCGATCAGGATCGGCGTGCTCGGTGCGCAAGCGCACTCAGGGCAAGTCCCTAGGACACGTTTCGATACATCGCTGCGCATTTTTCCGCAACTGAACGCGGGACAATGAACGGTCTCGAATCGGTCATTTTTCACGAAATCCATGGGTTTCGTGACTTGCAAGCCCACGCTGTCCGCGGCTGCGTTTGCTGTCTGGCCCTTCGAGCGCCTTGTAGGAACGAGCGGCCTGCGTCGAACGCGACGGGGCCCATGGAGTGAGTGGATCGGGTGTCTGCGTTGTCGATGTCCTGCGGTGGCTGCTGGATGCCCCCGCTGTTCCGGCAGCGCTGGTGTCCTTCACCGATCCCTGCATTGAAGCAGGCGACTTGGGCCGCATCGAATCATCCAGCTCCATCGTCTCCCCGGGGTTCCGTGCGTACCCGCGAACGAGCCGCAGGCTCCATTGCCCCGCGGCCATGAACAGCGCCACGCACGATCTTGATGGCTCCTCTCCGGGGCCGAATTTTTGCAATGCAGATAGAGACAGGGAAAAAAATGAAATTCAGTTCGAAGACGCTCGCCCTCGCGGCGCTGGTGGCATTGAGCGCTTGTGGCGGCGGGGGCGACGACAGCGTCGCGCAGGGGGGCGATGTGTCCGACCCGAATACTTATGCCGGCCGTTGGGGGCACTGCACAAGCCGAATGGATGGTGCAACGTTGGCGAACAGCGATCCGGTGGTCTATCTGTCGATGCGCCAGGAATTCAATCTCGCCGTGGTCAATGGTCGGCTGGAAGGGATCACTACCACGCGCCTGTACAACGACGACAACTGCTCGACGACCGTGCTGGCCACGTTGGCTGCCGGTATCTCGGTCACCCTGGATGGCGCCACCACGGCCAGCGGCAAATCGGCCGCTAAGGCCACGTTCACCATGGAGCCGGAGTTCCCTGGTTTCGGCGGACAGACCCTCACCATCAACGGCATCACCTACAACAACCGGGATGGCGAGTGGACGACCACGACCGCCTATAAAACCCTGGTGCATGTGGACGGCGGCCGCATGTACCTGGGCGGTGGCGATGCCGAGGATGCACAAGGCTATCCGACCGCGTTGGACCTGCGGCCGTCAGAAGCGCTGATCAAGCAGTGATCGACGTCGCCCTCGCGTCGGATCGAGCGAGGTGTCCTCGCGGCATCGGTGCGGGCCGCTGGGCCTATCCGATGCGCCGCTGTCCCTCCTTCAGCCCTGCACATCCTCCACCACCCGCCGCAGCGCGAAAGCCAGCGGATCGACTTCGCTGATGTAGACCCCCAGCGACGCCCCCAGCTGCGACGCGATCCGGCCCAGTTCGGCCAGGGCCTGTTCGGGTTCGTCGCTGTGCAGCGAGATGCGGCCGATCGGGCCATCCCGCTTGCGCGAGGGCTGCGGGACATCGATCCAGTGATGCCGCGGAAAACCGTTCCGCAGCGCGGAATCGACGGTCGCCGCATCGATAGGCGCCCGCCCCGGCCCCGCTGCCGAGCGGCCCGCCAGCCCCGGGCAGACCAGCCGAGCCATGAGGCACAGCGTGCCGCCCTCCAGCCGCTGCACGTCCGCCCCATGCCGGTAGGCCAGCACGGCCAGACGTTTCCAGCGCGAGCGGCCCGACAGCAGCACGCAGCCGCCGGCGACCGTCGACGGGACATCGTTCACCGTTTGCGCGAAGCGCCTCGCCTGGGTGTCGCCGTCCGGTCCCCAGAAGCGCAGCAGCAGGCGGGAGCGCCGCGGGATCTCGGTGCCCAGCTGTTTCTTGGCCCGGATCAAGGCCGCGCGGTCGGTGGGTTCGAACAGGAGTTCGGCCGCCAGCGCACGCCCGTCCGCCCAGGGGAGCAGCAGGTCGCGCGTTTCGGTCAGCGAGGCGGGCGCCTGCTGCGTGCCCTGGGGCACGGTGACTAGCACGAGCTCGCCGTGCACGAAGGTCTCGGCCGAGGGATGCGGTGCGGCCCGCGCGAGCGTGCGCGCATCGGCCATGTCGCGGGCCCGCACCGCGGCCAGCAGCACGGGGCCGTGATGCAGGTGCACGCCGCCGGGGACCAGGTAGGCGCCTTGTTTCCAGGCCAGCGCACGCAGGTTGGCCAGCATGTCGTCCAGGCCGTAGCCCACGGCCATCACCGAGCGGCCGATGGCCAGCAGTTCGCCCGGGGTGTCGCCATACGGATCCCCCACCGCCAGGCCCTCCTCGGCGAACAGGCGCCGCCATTCGGGCGGGGTGTCCACGTCCGGCTTCCACCCGGGCAGCAGGCGGGCCAGGTAGGCCTCGGCATCCTGTGCGTTGTGGAACTTGGCCACCATGATGCACTCACCGCTGTTGTTGCCGGAATAGGCCTGCCAGACGGCGATGGGCGGCACGCCGGCGCGAGGCTGGGCGCCGGCTGCGCCGCTGGCCGGGCGCGCGCAGCCTCGGCGCGGGCTGGCCGCGTCGAGGCGGTCGCGCGTGTGCCGCCAGCCCTGCAGGATCTCCTGCGCGGTCGAGGCCGGCAGGCCGCCGTCCTGGAAGGAGCAGGCCTGCATGCGCCGGTCGGGGGTGATGGAGACGAAGTCGAGTCCGGCGCCGCAGTCGCCGCTGTGGTCCGGGCCGTCGAACAGCCGCGGCGCGGGCACGCTGTCGCCGAAGCAGACCGACAGCCGGCAGGCCAGCGGGCTGTCGTCGATCAGCTCGGCCAGGCGAACACGGCCCCGCGGCGACAGGTGGCGGCGCGGATCGGGCCCGACATAGGACAGCAGCGACACGTCGCGGCAGCCTAGGGCCGCGAGTTCGGCCAGCAGGGCCGGCAGGCCGGGCAGGGCGGCTTCGTCCACCAGCAGGTTGGCGCCCCAGCGCTGGCCGTGGCTGGCCAGCACGCGGCAGCCCCGGCGCCAGTCGCTGCCTTCGTAGATCGACACCCTGACCTGGCCGAGACGGCCGGCATAGGCCGCGAACATGCCGTCGCTCAGCAGTGTCGCGTTGGTGGTGACGTTCAAGGCCAGCGCGGTGCTCCGGTGCAGCTCGGCCACCAGCTCGGCGAAGCCGCGGAAGGCGAAGGGCTCGCCGCCGCCGAAGGCGACCTCGAGCGTGCCCGCGGCGGCCAGGCCTTGCAGCACGGCGCTGGCCGAAGCCACCGTCCAGTCGCTGGAGCGCCCGGTGTCGCGCGAGCAGAAATCGCAGCGCAGGTTGCAGCGGTTGGTGATGCCGAACATCGCCACCCGCGGCGCCTGGCGGCGCAAGGCGCGGGTGCTGTCGTCCTGCACGCGCACATGGGTGCCTGTCGCGGCCTGGAAGTACAGCATGGCACCGTTCAGCGGGTGGGCACGGAAGGCGTGTCGATCGGTCATGGGGGGCGGTGCATGGGGAAGGGCTTCGGCTCAGGCCGCTTCGAGCCGGCGGACCAACTGCGCGAACCGGGCCTCGACCAGCGGCAGATCGCCGGTCGCGGCGGCGATCATGTCGTCGATGACCGCGGGCCGCGCGGCGTCGGGAAAAAGCCGTCGCGCATGCTCCGGCGCCTGTCCTGGCCACATGCCGATGGCGCGCAGCCAGGGGGCCCGCGGGTTCAGGCGCCAGCGTTCGCCGCGCGCCACCGCGGTGGAGATGCCGTGGGCGGCCAGCGCATCGAGCACCAGCACATAGCCGAGCTGCAGGCCGACGGCGGCGACCGCGCCATCGATCCAGGCGCTGCCCGGGTCGAGCTCGGGGGCGGGGATCGGGCGGGCCCGGCCGCACAAGGCGTCGAACATGGCGGAGATCATCGCGGGTGAGCCGGCGCAGACCTGGACCTGCCCCAGCAGCCAGCGCTGCCCGTCCAGGTAGGCGAGAAATTGTCGGGCGTCGCCGAGCGCGGCGAGCGGGGAATCCGCCACGCCGTCCTCGGTCATCAGCAGCACGCACAGCACCTGGCTGAAACCCAGGCAGGTCTTGAACAGGGCGGACAGTACCCGCGGCACTGGCCGGTCGGGATGCCGCCGCCGCCAGGCCACGGGCGCGGCGGTGCCGGCGACCGCGGCCCGGAAGGCCGCGAAGACACTCGCCTCGGGCCCGGCCAGCGCGGCCGCGTTGCCCAGCACCGATGGCCACACCGCCGCCACCTGGCGCAGGGCGCTGGCATTCATCGCGCCGCCGCGCCGCACGTCTTCATACGGGCAGGCGAGCAGTTCGGTGTGCAGGCTGTCGTAGTGCGGCGAGGCCTGCTCGCCGCACGGCCGGCCGTCCGCATCCAGAAGATGGGCGGCCTCGAAGTCGAGGAGGCTGTCGATCACGCCGGTGGTCGGGCCTCGGGGGTCGAGGCGTAGCTGAGCACGGCGTGGCCCCGGTCGGTGCCGACCCTGGCCTCGGCACGGAAGGAGTCCGTGGCGCTGGCGCCGGGCGGCAGCTTGAACCTGAACTCGCCGAGCTCGATCGGCGATGCGGCGGTCAAGGCCAGGTAGCGCGGGATCGGTCCGATGCGGGTGATGACGTCGGGTACCGAGGGGTCGACGGGCACTGTCCTGACCCTGGTCTCACCGGTGCTGGTCATGTAGTCCTGGAATTCGACGGGCACCGCCTCGAGTTCGAGCTCGCCGGCCCCGGTCATGAAGGCCCGGATGCGGGTTGTCGGCCGGCGGCCGCTGGAGACCATCACGGACAGCTCGTCGCGGGACCGGATGCTCAAGCGGATCGACAGCAGCAGCTCGCCGTCGGCGACCGCCTGGGTCCAGTGGGCCTGCAGGAGATCCGGGTCGAGTGTGCGGGGGAGGGTGGTCCGGGCCTGGGCCGTCACTGCCAGGGCCAGCGAGGAGAAGGTAAACAAGCGTCGGTTCATGGACTCACTGTATCCGAGCCCCGGCTGCGTCGGTGGCCGCTGCGTGGCGAGGATGGGGGGCGCCGGACTTGGCCCTCGTGCGGTTTTGAATCAAGATGCGTGCTCGAGCCCGCCGTCCGGCAGGGCCTTGCTGGCGCCGTCGAAGCGGTGGAAAAACATGGATCCGGAGTGGCTGGACTATTTCAAGGACGTGATCGAGGGCCGGCCCGCCCCGCCCTGGCACCACTGGTGGCGCGAGCACCAGGCCCTGCTCGAGCCGGCGCTCGGCCGCAGGGCCTACCTGAAGCTCAAGCTGGAGAAACTGGAGTACGCCGCGACCCTGTTGTCGGCCCACGGGGTGGACTTCGAATGGTCGGACCGCGGGCGCCTCGCCATGGCCCATGGCCGTCTCCATCCCTCCTGCCTGGACGATGACGGCCGGCCGCGCCCCGAGTACCGCGAGCGCGACGGCGGTTACCTGGAGGCCTTCTGTCGCGGTGACGTCGACGGCGGCCATCGGCTCGTCGAGCAGAGCCTGGCCGCGCTGAAGCTGATCGAGGACGACGTGCGCCGCGCGGAGGAGCTCGGCGACTTCGAGGTCGATGCGCAGGCCTTGCTCGACGAGGGCCATGTCGAGGCGGCCGTCGCGGCCCTGGCCGCGGTGGCGCGCTGGGAGCCGCTTTCCGGGCTGGAGAACGCCGCCGTGATGCATGCGCGGGAGAGACTGCGGGCCAGGGCGGCGGGAAGCCCGTGATCGGCTGCGCGCAGCCACGGGAACGATGGGCTGGGCTTGACGGGGCGTGGCCGGCGACGAGGAACGCTGCATCGAAGATCCGTCGTAGGGATGGGCCCCGGCGCAGCAGGCAAGCGAGAATCCGCGCTTTTGTCTGACCAGGAGCACCGTATGAAGCCCGCCGAGCCGTCCCTGGCCGCAGAGGCCGTGCAGCGGCCGCATTGTTTCGCGAAGGAATGCGACCTCGTCATGAAGGGCGGGATCACCAGCGGCGTGATCTATCCCTTGGCGATCGTCGAGATCAGCAAGGCGTTCCGGCTGCGCAGCATCGGCGGCACCAGTGCCGGCGCCATCGCGGCCGCGGCCGCCGCCGCGGCGGAGCTCGGCCGGCAGCGCTGCGCGTCGGGCGAGCTGGCCGCCGGGCATGACGGCTTCGCCCAGCTGTCCGCGCTGCCCCGGCACCTGGGCGCGAGCGCGCTGCGCGGGGGCGGTACCAAGCTGCTGGCCTTGTTCCAGCCGCAGCGGGGGGGCGCGGCTCTTTTTCGCCTGTTGACCGGCGCCCTGGGCCGCAAGGGGGCGGGGCTCGCCTGGGGCCTCTGGTCCGGCCTGTTGCGGAACTATCCGGTGTCGGCCACGGCGGGCGCGCTGCTCGCGGTGCTCGCGCTTTGCCAGCATGTCGAGACCGTCGCGGCCTGGTCTTCGCTGCTCGGCTGCCTGATCCTCGGCCTGTCGACAGCGACGCTGTCGGCCGCCGGCCGGGCGCTCTGCGACCTGCTGTGGGCCATCCCGGGCAACCGTTTCGGCATGTGTTCCGGCATGCCCAACGGCAGGCGGGCTCCGCAGGAGGCGCTGACGGTCTGGTTGACCGGGTTCTACGACAGGCTGTCCGGCGAGGCGCAGTTGCGGGCATCCCGACCGCTGCCGGTCGAGCGAGGCAAGCCGCTGACCTTCGGCGACTTGAAGTCGCACGGGATCGAGCTGCAGATGATGACCACCTGCCTCACCATGGGCCGGCCGTTTCGCCTGCCCTTCCGGGACGACGAGGTGGTCCGGGAGAACCGCCAGTTCTACTACCGGGAGTGGGAGTTCCGCGAGCTGTTCCCCAAGGAAGTGGTCGACTGGATGGTGGCCCGCGAGAGGCCGGTGAACGACAGCGACTCGAACCTGAGGAAATTCGCCAACGCCGATTTCTCCGGCGGCCTGAGGCGTTTGCCCGAGCCGGACGACCTGCCGGTGGTGGTCGCCGTGCGCATGAGCCTGAGCTTTCCGCTGCTCCTCAGCGCCATCCCCTTGTACGCCTTCGACTTCAATGCCGGGCCTCCCAAGGGCAAGCCGCGCCGGTGCTGGTTCACCGATGGCGGGGTGGGGTCGAACTTCCCGATCCATTTTTTCGACAGCCCGATCCCCTCGCGTCCGACCTTCGGGCTCGACCTGGGCGAGGCCGGCTCGGACGACGAGGAGCGGGTGTATTTCCCGAAGAGCAATGCCGCCGGTGTCCTGGTCTATCGCCGGCATATCGAGTCGGCCGGCCTGCACCGGCTCGGCAGTTTCCTGGCCGCCATCGCGGGCGTGGCCAAGGACTGGAACCACGAGGCACTCTCCCATCTTCCCGGCTATCGCGATCGCATCGGCGTGATCCGGCTCACCGATGCCGAGGGTGGCCTGAACCTGGACATGGCGCCGTCCCTGATCGACGCCTTGAGCGCCTACGGCGGCCAGGCCGGCCGGGAGTTCGTGCGGCGTTTCGGCGATCCGGTCCATTCGCCCGGAGCCAGGCCCGAGACGGTGATGCACTGGGAAAACCATCAACGCATACGGCTTCGCCTGCTGCTGGCGGCGATGGCCGAGACACTGCAGTCCCTGCTCCAGTCGCACGAGTGCATGAGTGCCGCCGGCATGCCGTACGAGCGCTTCTTCGAGCCCGGGCCACGCGGCGACGGTTCGTATGCCTGGGACGGGCGGCAGGACCCCGATCCGGTCGACGCCCAGGGATCGCACCTCAGCCAGGCCGGCCTGGCGAAATGGATGTTCGCGCAGATGCTCGAGATGGCCCGCCACGTCGAGGCCAGCCTGGAGGCCGGTCGGCGTGCCGGCGGGGGCGGTACGGTCGATCCCGCCTGGGGCTCGCCCCGCCCCGTGCCCGAGGTGAAACTGCGCCCGCGCATATGACTCGCATGCGCAAGCCGCTTCGCCTCGGGGACGCCCTGCGGATGTCATCGGTCGCCGCCGTCCTGCGCCAAAGCCAGGGGCTGGATGGCGCGCTCATCCGGGTGCAGGGCATCCTGCGAATCGAGTTCGAGTGCCGGGAACTGGTCGATGCCTGCCCGCCGGGCGAGGCGGGCGCGTCCGGCTGGTTGGACGGGCTCTGGCTGGAGTCTCCCAGGAAAGGCCCTCGTCTCGACTGGAACCTGGATGGCGCACAGGTCGAAGTCGTCGGGGTGCTGGCGCTCGCGCAGGGGTTTCCGCCGCTGGGCTGCGGGCACATGGGGGGATGGAAGGCGGAGCTGTCCTTGCACAGGCTCCACCTGCTCTGAGGCCGGATTTCCCTGGGGACGGGGCGAACCTGCCCACGAGGTGCCGGTGACCGCGCCGTGTCCGGCACACGTCACCGGGGTGCAAGTGGCGGCGCCCGAGTCTCAGACGTTCAGCAGCACTTCGAAACCACCATAGATCAGCCG
This sequence comes from uncultured Rhizobacter sp., assembly GCA_966211755.1. Lineage (GTDB taxonomy): Bacteria > Pseudomonadota > Gammaproteobacteria > Burkholderiales > Burkholderiaceae_C > Rhizobacter. The sequence goes on from CBIHOH010000037.1 coordinate 38,621, forward strand.
CTTGCCGTCGAAGGGCATGGGGTTGGTGTCGGGCTGCAGGCGCGGGTCGGCCATGGCTTTTTTCATGCCCTCGTCGCGCACGCTGCGCGAGGGCCAGCTGATCCAGGAAAACACCACTGTCTCGTCGTCCTTGCGTTGGACGGCGAGCGGGAACGAGGTCAGCTTGCCCTCGGGCACGTCGTCGCCCCAGCATTCGACGACGCTCAGCGCGCCGTGTTCCTTGAAGACCGCCGCCGCGATTTCGGCGTGGCGGCGATAGACGTCCCGGTTGGCCGTGGGGACTGCGGCGACAAATCCGTCGATGTAGTTCATGTCGGGTCTCCTGTGGATGAGTGCTCGGACATCGCCATGATGCGACGCCGTGTTGGTACGACGAAGCAGCAAGGTCTAAATCGACAGGCCTGGGCCGGCCGATGTCGGTTCAATGCGGGAATGGCGGGGCGCCGGTGGCACGGCGTTGCCGGGTTTCACTCGAGCGCGATCCCGACTTCCTGCGCCAGCCACGCCCGCCACTCGGGCGGGGCCTCGGTGAGGGCGAGATAGTGCTGCAGCTGCGGGAGGTCATCGAAGGCCGCCATGCCCCAGAGCCGGAAGGCATCGACGTAGCCCATGTCGTCCTCGAAGGAGTCGGCGAAGTCGGCCAGGACGAGGCCGAGCCGCCAGGGCGGTGCCACTTCACCGGCGCAGAGCATCTGGGCGAGCGACAGCAGGCCCTGGCGGAGGTCCAGCGATGCGCAGCCTCCCGCCTGCAGGGCCGGGGCGCAGGCTCGCCATGCCGCCGGAAGTTGCGGCGGCTCCCAGCCGGCGGTGGCCCTCAGCCCCGCCACCTGGCGCGACCAGAACCAGAGGTCGCGGGTCCAGTGGCGCGCCGCGATGACGGGGGTGTCGGCGTAGGTCCACGGCCAGCGGACGCCCTGCTGCTGATCCAGCCAGGTCGTGAAGGCGATGTCGGACGCCAGCAGCCCCAGCTCGAGCAGGACGGCCAGCTCGTCGGCACCGAGCTCCGGCTCGTCTTCGTATGGATCGTCATCCTCAGGATGTGCCGGAGGATGGAGGACGCCCTGCACCATGTCGGCCCAGTTCATGGGGGCAGGCGGATGTCGCCGCAGGTAGGCGAGGCGGGTCTCGAACCCGCTGTCGAGCTGCTCCAGGAAGACATGCCACAGGCCGATCCAGTCCTCGCCGCTCCCCATGCGCCAACCGATGCAATACCGTTCGTAGTGGGGAAACTTCGCCCAGGGCGGCACCAGATCGTGGTTCCGGTCGAGGTATTCGGGCAGGCGCTCGCGGCAGCTCTGTTTCCAGTTCATAGGGAGGCTTGTGGCTGTGGTCGGAGTCCAAGCGCGATGCCGATGGCATCGGGGCCAGGCATGGTAGCCGTGGCTGCGACCCGGGCGGCCCCCCGAATGCGGGAGCGTGCCGGTCCGGCAGCGAGTTCGGCCCCCAAGAGCAAGAAGCGGACGACCGGGCAGCTCTGCGCTGCGCGCCGCCCGCGCCTCAGCGCAGCTTGACC
>CBIHOH010000038.1:0-39800 GCA_966211755.1 uncultured Rhizobacter sp.
GCCCGAGCCCGACGGGCCGCAGACGACGACCACCTCGCCCTTCTTGATCGTGGTGGTGCAGTCGGTCAGCACCTGGAAGCTGCCGTACCACTTGGAGACATTCTGGATGGCGATCATGACAACAGACCTCAGCGGATGATTTGGATGCGCTTCTTCAGGCGACGCACGAGCATCGACAGGCTGAAGCAGATGACGAAGTAGACGACTGCCGCCGCGAGATAGGTCTCGATCGGCCGGTTGAAGTTCTTGCCCGCCGTTTCGAAGCCCTTGAGCAGGTCATAGGCATTGATGGCATAGACCAGCGAGGTGTCCTGGAACAGGATGATGGTCTGCGTCAGCAGCACGGGCAGCATGTTGCGGAAGGCCTGCGGCAGCACGATCAGCCTCATGCTTTGTGCATAGGTCATGCCCACGGCGCTGGCGGCGAAGACCTGCCCCTTGGGCACGGACTGGATGCCGGCGCGCATGATCTCGGCGAAATAGGCCGCCTCGAACAGCGTGAAGGTGATGAGGGCCGACAGCTCCGGCCCCATGCGGTAGCCGGTGAGGAGCGGGATCAGCAGGTAGAACCACAGGATCACCATCACCAGCGGGATCGAGCGCATGGTGTCGATGTAGAAGCTCGCCGGCATCTGCAGCCAGCGCTTGCCGGACAGGCGCATCAGCGCGAGCACGGTGCCCAGCGCGATGCCGCCGAACATGGCCACCAGGGTGAGCCGGACCGAAAAGGAAAGTCCCCCGAGCACGAAGCCGCTGATGACCGTCCCGGTGAGGAAAGAAAAATCGAGATTCATCGTGCGCTCCCTGCCACGCCCGGCACACGCACCCGGCTTTCGATGAACAAGGCCGTCCGGTTGACGAGGAAGGCCGATGCGAAATACAGGGCCGTCACCGCCAGGTACACCTCGACGCCGCGCGAGGTCTCTTCCTGCGCCTGCATGGCGAACAAGGTCAGCTCGGCGATGCTCACCGCGAAGGCGACCGACGAGTTCTTGATGATGGACATGGCCTCACTGGTGAGCGGCGGGACGATGATGCGGAATGCCACCGGCAGCAACACGTAGCGGTAGGTCTGCGGCAGGGTGAAACCCATGGCCAGGCCGGCGTAGCGCTGGCCCTTGGGCAAGGCTTCGATGCCCGCCCGGACCTGCTCGGCGATACGCGCCGAGGTGAAGAAGCCGAGCGCGAACACGACCAGCAGGAAGCTGGGAACCGCGCGCAGCGCGGGGAACAGGGTCGGCAGGACCTGGTACCACAGGAACACCTGCACCAGCAGAGGCACATTGCGGAACAACTCGGTCCAGGCATCGCCCAAAAACACCAGCCGCTTGCTCGGCGCGGTGCGCAGGATGCCCATCAGCGAGCCCACGGTCAGGGCCACGACCAGCCCGAGCAGAGCCACCGACAGTGTCCAGCCCCAGGCCGACATCAGCCATTGCAAATAGGTGGTGTCGCCGCCGGTCCCGAAACACGAGGCATACCTCGTGTCTTCGACCGTGCTCTTGCAGAACACCTGCCAATCCCAAGTACTTCCCACCTTTACCCCCGTCTTGCTGATTCATCTGGCGCCGCTCGTCGCGCGCAGCGCCGCTCCGATGCGGAGCGGGCTGTGCAGCGGCGGCCGCGGATCCGCCGGACAGGGCGCACGCGCTGGCGCGGCGCCTGCCCCGGCGGTCGTTCACGTCACTTGCGGACGTAGTCCTCCATCGGCTTGTCGTTGGGGCTGGCCCACGCGGCCTTGGTGGTCTCGGACAGGGCCAGGCCGACCACGGTGTTGGTCGGGGGCACCGGCTTCAGGAACCACTTGTCCCACAACTTGTTCATCTCGCCCGAGGCGATCATGGCCTTGATGCTGTTGTCGACCGCCTTCTTGAACTCGGGGTCGTTCTTGCGCATCATGATGCCGATCGGCTCGACGCTCAGCACCTCGCCGACGATCTTGTAGTCGGACGGCTTCTTCGACTTCGCGATGTTCGAGGCCAGGATGGAACCGTCCATCACGAAGGCATCGGCGCGGCCCGACTCGAGCAGCAGGAAGGAGTCGGAATGGTCCTTGCCGTAGAGTTCCTTGAAGTCCAGGCCGGTGGCGCGCTCATGACGGCGCAAGGTTTGCACCGAGGTGGTGCCGGTGGTGGTGGCCACGGTCTTGCCGGCCAGCTGGGCGACGCCGGTGATGCCGGAATCCGCCTTCACCGCCATGCGCACTTCTTCCACATAGGTCGTCACCGCGAAGGCCACGTCCTTCTGGCGGGTGGCGTTGTTGGTGGTCGAGCCGCACTCGATGTCGACGGTGCCGTTCTGCACCAGCGGGATGCGGTTCTGCGAGGTCACCGGCAGGTAGGTGATGTCGAGCTTGGCCAGGCCCATCTGCTTCTGGATGGCGGCCAGGGCCTTCTGGCAGACCTCGACGTGAAAGCCCGTGTACACGCCGTTGCCGAGCGTGTACGACAAGCCGGAGGACTCGCGCACGCCCATCGTGACCGTGGCGGTGTCCTTGATCTTCTTGAGGGTGTCGGTGGTCTGTGCCTGCGACACGCTGGACATGACCAGCAGCGGAAGAATGGCAAACAGCGAGCGTTTCATCGTGGTCCTTTGGGAAGGTCATGGCCGGTTGGCCGGGGCTGGAAAAGCAGGGCGAAGCCGCTCGTGCGACACGTAGCGCTCCGCCACGCGACGCCCAGGGACGCCGCGGATCGGGAAGTCAGAAGTTCAGGAAGCGGTCAGGCTGCTTGGGTCAGGCACGGCCCGAAGAACCGACACACAACGCCCGATGGGCAGAAGACGCAGCCGGAAGACCGGCGCCACCGAGAAGGTGACGAGCAATGTTGGACGTGTGGCTTGTCATCGATCGCTTTCAGCTGGTGAACTGACCTCAGTGTCGTTCTCCCAACATGATGCGATCCTGACGCAAGGCGCCAGATGGGCCGAACTCAGGGAAGACCCTGAGAGCTCAAACCACAGGACTCGACGTGTCCTGCGCGGCGGATCCCTGGGCCGGGTCCTCCAGCTTGAAGGTGAGCGTCACCTCGAAATACCCGCCGTTTCGCTCCGCCCGCAGGTGCAGCGCGAGCGCCTGGGCGTAGAGCAGCGCGATCGTCAGGCCGTGGCCCATGCGGTCGACGCCCACGCGCTCCGGCTGCTCGGCCTCGCACTGGTTGCGGATGTCCAGGCAGGCCTGCGAGCGCGCCTCGGTCCACAGCACCGCCACCTCGGAGCCGGCGCGCGCGTGCGCGACCACGTTGCCCACCAGGTTGTCGATCAGCGCCCGCAGCAGCAGCGCATCGGTCTGCACGATGGCGTTGTCGGGCACGCTCACCTGCCAGCGCACGCCGCGCTGTTCGCTCGCCGACGCGGCGGCGTCGACGGCCGAACGCAGGGTGTCGGCCAGCCGCACATCGGCCGTGGGCACGTGCAGCTTGCGCTCGTAGCGCGCCAGCCTGAACAGCGCATCGACGAGCCGGGTCATGCGGCGCGTGACGGTGCGCATGTGGATCAAGGCCTCGTTCTGGCGAGCCGCGTCGTCGGGGGCGAGCAGGGCCACATCGGCCACCACGTGCAGCTCGGCCAGGGGGGTGCGCAGCTCGTGCGCGGTGTCCACCAGGAACTGGCGCTCGCGCCCGCGTGCGCTGGCGATGCGCTCGAGCAGGCCGTTCAGGCGCTGCACGATGAGCTGGACCTCGCTCGCCGAGGCGGGCGCAAAGGCCTGGGCATCGTCGGGATGGCGGCGCTCGATGGCCTCGGTCAGCTCGCGCAAGGGGCGCAGCGCGAAGGGCACCAGCACTGCCAGCAGCGCGGCGGCGATCAGCGGCAGCAGGATGGCCCCGGCCGCACAGGCGATGGCCAGGGGCCGCAGCGAATCGTCCAGCTCCTGGCGCACCCGCCCGACCAGCAGGTGCACGTCGCGGTCGCGGATCTGCAGGCCGGTGCGCTCCAGCATCTCCTGGGTCACCCCCCATTGGGCGGCACTGCGCTGCCAGATCATGGCGACGACGCGCCCATCGGGCAGGCGGGTGTCGAAACGGTGCGGCGTGTCGGTCGCCGTGCCGGGATGCGGGAAGCGGTGGCCCAGGGCCTCGAGCGAAGGCGAACGGTCGACCACGTAGAGGTCGGAGCCGTCCCACACCTGGAAGAAGCGGTTGCCGCCGGCGAGGTAGTCGGTCAGCACCTTCGGGTCGACGTTGACGTAAAGGTCGTTGTCCGGATACACCTGGGTGATGTTGGCGATGGTGCGGAAATCGTCGGCCAGCGCCTGCTCGAAGGCATGTATGCGCTCGGCCCGACCCACCATGTAGAGCACGCTGAAAGTGAGTGCCGACGAGAGCAGGAGCGCGGTGACGATGCCCTTGCCGAGCCGGGTGGCGATGCGCTGCTGGCTCATCGCTCGAGCCGGTACCCCTCGCCGCGCAAGGTGACGATGCGCGAGGGCTCGCCCGGCCGGTCGATCCAGCGGCGCAGCTGTGAGACCGCCGCGTCGATGGAGTTGCTGCGCAGGCTGACCTCCTCGCTGTAGAGCTTGGCCTCGATGGTCTCGCGTTTCACCACGCTGCCGATGTGCAAGGCCAGCAGTTCGAGCAGGGCGCGCTCGCGGCGGCGCAGCGGCAGGGGTTCGCCCTGGCGCCGCACCTCGCCGCGGTGCATGTCGATCTCGACGTCGCCGAGCGAGATCACCGGCATGACGACGCTGGAGCGGCGGCGCACCAGGGCCCCCGCGCGCGCGGCCAGCTCGCGCAGGTCGAAGGGCTTGGGCAGGTAGTCGTCGGCACCGGCCTCGAAGCCGGCGAGCCGGTCTTCCAGGTCGCCGAGGGCCGTCAGCATGAGCGCCGGCGTGTGATGGCCGGACGCACGCAGCCGGCGCAGCAGTTCGAGCCCGTCGAAGCCGGGCAGCATGATGTCTAGCACCAGCACATCGGGGCTGGTGTTTTGCGCCGCCCACAGGCCAGTCGGCCCGTCATGGGCCTGCTCGACCACAAAACCCAGCTCCCCGAGCCCGCGGGCCAGCACCGCCCGCAAGCCTGGGGTATCTTCCACCAACAACAGTTTCATGCTCCGGATATTAAGCCCCCGCGCCACTGCGGCGATTCGGCCGGCACCGATGGCCCCTGCAAAAAACGCACGCTTTGTCTAAAAAACACACGCGTCTGCAAGCGCTCACTCGCCGGACCGGTGCAGCGGTTTCTGGCTGCCCCACCGGGGGAACTGCAGTGACAACAACTGCACGGCCCGCGCGAGAAGATGCTGGAGACACAAGCACGCCGCGCCCCGCTCGTGCCAAGATGGTGCCGTGGCCGGCCTGAAATCCAGGCACGGGCCGTGCTTGTAATAGAGGGGTTTTCATCCATCTGTTCGGGCCGTCGCCAAGCCGGGACCGTGCTGGAATGGATTCATCGGCAATTGAATGGAGCCGGCCGGCGAGCCAACCGGTTCGCGGGCGCGGCCCCCCACGGAGGTCCGACATGAGCGCATCGAAAGACTTGGTCACTCTCGATTCAACCGCCCAGCGCGGCAACATCCCGATCGCCCGCATGCGCCACCTCTATCGCATGGACGAAGTCGGGCGCCGGCTCGAGAAGCTGCCCCAGAAGGAACACGAGGGCCTTCGCTCCACCTACGAGCGCATGCTCGAGAAAGGTCCCGAGCGTTTCCAGGTCAAGCCCTCCGGCCTGCCCGCCATGGACCACCTCTACGACGACCTGCCCAACTTCACCGAGGTGCTGGACGACGTCAAGCGCCAGCTCGCCCTGTGCGAAGACAGCCGCGACGCACTCGAGATCACGCCGCTGCTGCTGCTCGGCGCCCCCGGCATCGGCAAGACCCATTTCGCGCGCGAGCTGTCCTACCTGCTGGGCACGGGCATGGGGTTCATCTCCATGAGTTCCATGACCGCCGGCTGGGTGCTGTCGGGTGCGTCCAGCCAATGGAAGGGGGCGCGCCCGGGCAAGGTCTTCGAGACCCTGGTGGACGGCGAATACGCCAACCCGGTGATGGTGGTCGACGAGATCGACAAGGCGGGCGGCGAACACGCCTACGACCCGCTGGGCGCGCTGTACGGCCTGCTCGAACACGATACCGCGGGCAGCTTCACCGACGAATTCGCCGAGGTGGCCATCGATGCGAGCCAGGTCATCTGGGTCGCCACCGCCAACGACGCCCGCGCCATTCCCGACCCCATCCTCAACCGCATGAATGTCTACGACGTGGCCGCCCCGGACCGGGAGCAGGCACGGCACATCGCCGCCAAGCTGTACCGCAGCATCCGCGCCGACCATGGCTGGGGCAACCGCTTCACGCCCGAGCCGGGCGACGATGTACTCGACTGCATGAGCGAGATGGCCCCGCGCGACATGCGCCGCGCCTGGATGACCGCCTTCGGCAACGCCAAGCTCGCGCGCCGCGAGCGCATCGAGGCCTGCGACCTGCCCGAGCAGAACGGCAAGCGCAACCACATCGGCTTCATCCAGTAGGCGGCAGGCGGCCCTGCGGCCGCGACGCCCCGGGCGGCGCGACTAAAATCAAGCATGGCTGCCTCTCTTGCCGACCGCCTGGTCGTCGCGATCTCGTCCCGTGCCCTGTTCGACTTCGAGGAGGAGAACCGCCTCTTCGAGGCCCGGGACGACCGCGCCTACATGAAGCTGCAGCTGCAGCGGGTGGACGAACCCGCCAAGCCCGGCGTCGCGTTTTCGCTGGTCAACAAGCTGCTCGCCTTCAACGCGGCCTCGCCCACCGGTTCGGTCGAGGTGGTGATCCTGTCGCGCAACGATCCGGTGTCGGGCATGCGGGTGTTCCGCTCGGCCAAGCACTATGGCCTGCCCATCCAGCGCGGGGTGTTCACCCGGGGCGAGCCGCCCTGGCGCTACCTGAAGCCGCTGAACGCCCACCTGTTCCTCTCGACCAACGAGCCGGACGTACGCTCCGCCCTCGACGCGGGGGTGCCGGCGGCACGGGTGTACCCGCATTCGGCGCGCGCCTCGGATGCCCATCCCCACGAAGTGCGCATCGCCTTCGACGGCGACGCGGTGCTGTTCTCGGACGAAGCCGAGCAGGTCTTCCAACGCGCCGGGCTCGACGCCTTCCAGGCCCATGAGCGCGACAACGCGGGCATTCCACTGGCGGCGGGCCCGTTCAAGCCCCTGCTCGATGCGCTCAAGCTGCTGCAGAACCAGGCCTCGCCGGCGATGCGCCTGCGCACCGCCCTGGTCACGGCGCGCAGCGCGCCCGCCCACGAACGCGCCATCCGCACCCTGATGGAGTGGGACATCGAGATCGACGAAGCCATGTTCCTCGGCGGCTTGCCCAAGGGGGCCTTCCTGCGCGAGTTCGAACCCGATTTCTTCTTCGACGACCAGACCGGGCACATCGAGAACGCCTCGGCGCACGTGCCGTCCGGCCATGTGGCGGCCGGGGTGTCGAACCTGGTGATCGCCGCGCGGCCTTGATCAGGCGGCGGCATCCCCGCCGTGCCGGCACTGGCGGCGCCACCAGCCCAGGCCTGCCGAAGTGCCGCCGCGCGGCCGGTATTCGCAGCCGATGAAACCGTCGTAGCCCAGCGCGTCGATCAGCTCGAACAGGTAGGGGTAGTGAAGCTCGCCCTCGTCGGGTTCGTGGCGGTCCGGCACGCCGGCGATCTGCAGGTGCCCGACCCGCCCGGTCGGCAGGTAGCGCCGCAGCTTGGCGGCCAGATCGCCTTCGACGATCTGGCAGTGGTACAGGTCCATCTGCACCCGCAGGTTGGCCGCCCCCACCGCCTCGACGAGGGCATGCGCGTCCTCCTGCCGGTTCAGCAGATAGCCGGGCATGTCGCGCGGATTGATGGGTTCGATGAGCAGTCCCACGTCGGCCGACGCCGCCCGCGCTGCCGCCCAGGCGAGGTTGGCCAGGAAGGTCGCCCGGTGCAGGGCCGGCTCGGCCGAGAGGCAGCCGGCCATCACGTGCACCTGGGGACAGCCGAGCGCCCTCGCGTAGTGCAGGGCCTGCTCGATGCCGGAGCGGAACTCGGCCTCGCGCCCGGGCAGGCCGGCCAGGCCGCGCTCGCCCGCCGCCCAGTCGCCCGGCGGGGCGTTGAAGAGCACCTGCCGCAACCCGTGCTCGGCGAGGCGGGCGGCCAGTTGCCCGGCCTCGTATTCATAGGGGAACAGGTACTCCACGGCCGAAAAACCGTCCCGCGCGGCCGCGGCGAAGCGGTCGAGGAAGGGATGTTCGGTGTACATCAGGCTGAGATTGGCCGCGAAACGCAGCATGCTGTCCGCTCCTTCTCCAGGCAAAGACGGGAGCCGACACGATACCCCGAACCAGGCCTGCCGCAGGCTCACCCGGGCGCCGCGGCCAGCCGGGCCGTCCCGTTCGCCAACGTCGGCTCGGGCGGCCGGACGAACGGCAGCACCACTCAGGGAAGGGTCCAGTCGGCCTGAACGCCCCATTGCGCCAGCACACGCCGGCCGCGCTCCAAGCCCGGGGGCTGGTCGAGGCGAGTCCAGGCGAAGCTCGGTGTCAGCCGCAGGCCGGCCAGGGTGAAGGTCTGTTGCGCGCTGAACGCCGTCAGCCTGCCCCGCGGCGGATCTTCCGCCCGGGGCCGGTAGCTGCCGAGCGAGACGCCGACCCGGCCATGGTGCAGGCGCAGCAGCCGCGCACCCGAGGCGGACAACCAACCCAGGCTGAGCATCCGGCTGTCCGGCCCCTGCGAGGCACCGGCCCAGCGCGCGCCGTTGGTGTAGCCCTGCGGATACTGATGGTTGAGATAGGCGCAGCGGGGCAGCCGCTGCTGGCCCGGCAAGGACGAGCAATAGCTGCTGGCGTACTCCGCGAAGAAGCGGTGTTCGCCGTCCGCCGTCCAGGTCTCCGCGCCGGCCAGCAGCAGCGACTTCGAGGGCAGGAATCCGGCCTCGTCCTCGCCCACGACTTGCAGGTAGGCGGCCGCCCGCAGGCTCGGCCCTGCACTGAGCCGCAAGTCGTAGCCCGCCATCTGGTTGCCGGGATCGTCGGCGCTTTCGTCCTCGTTGTCGGCGTTGGTGCCACGGCCGGCCCAGGCCCGGAGATAGTTGCGCCCGCCCTGCGGCCGCCCCTCCCCTTCCAACTGGAAACTGCGGCTGAGACCGATCTCGATCCAGCGGCGCGGCTTGAAAGCGAAGCGCGCGCCGCTGAACAGAAAACGCCTCGGCTGCTTCGAGACGACCTCGGGGTCATGCGCCCGGGCCAGGAACAGATCCAGGTTCCACGGCCCCAGCCAGGACAGCCAGCGCGAGCGCGAGGCCCGCGTGCTGCTTCGCTGCAGTCCCACGCCCATCCACTGGGGCGTGTTGTTGCCCAGCACCAGGCTGCTCTGCCATCCCGGTCCCCACCAGTGGCTGCGCGCAAACACCTGCAGGTTGCTGCCGCCCACCTGCAGGACCAGCGCGCTGTCGTCCAGGCGGGCCGGAGTCGACTCGGGCAGGTCCGCGTCCTCTTCGGCACTCAGCCCGAGGCGGCCGGCCAGCCAGGGCGGCGCCCCCGAACCGGCTTCGAGCAGCGCCGAGCGCAAGGCTGCCCGGCTGCCCGGCACGGGGCGGTCGCCGAACCCGACCAGGGCCTCGCTGCGGCGGCGCAGGCCCAGCCCGAGCTCGGCCTGCCCCAGCCGCTGCAGCTCGCCGCGCACGGCGTCCCGGGCATCGAGCAGCGACGGGCTCAGGTCCGGCGGCAGCGCGTCCAAGGCCTCGCCGACCGCACGCGACGGCAAGGGCCACTGCATGCCGACCATCGCCAGGCCCGCCTCGTCGGCCAGGCGCTGCAGGTGATGACGCGCCGGCACGCTCGGCATGTAGGGGACCGAGGCACCGGTGTCGGCACGCCCCTGGCCGATGCAGCAGCAGAGCAGCAGGATCGAGACCATACAGCGGTACGACCCGGCACGCCGGGTCGAGGCGGCAAGTGGATTCGACATGGAAACCCCCGGCGGGGACCGCAGCCTGGCGCACAGGCGCGGGGTCCGACATTCGGCGGAAGGCGCTGGCAGCGCAGATTCCGGCGGGACAGCTGACTGCGGACTGCTGAACTGCGGTTCTCGCGTCAAAAAACGCGGCGAGTTGGTTCAATGTACCGGCCGCTCCTCCGGGGCGCAGCCCCTATGTCGGCCTTGCCGGCCCTTCGTCCTAGGGACCCCGCCGGCCGCGACGCCGCGGATCGCACCCCCTGCGCCGGCAGGCGGATTGCGGCGAACCGGACTGGCCGTGGCGGCCGCCCGTCATGAGGAGGGCCCGGGCCTCCATGGCTTTTGCCGCCGGCGGCCCGCTCGCCCGGGCGGCCCCCGTCACACCTCGGACTTCAGTGGGCTGCGCGCCCCCGACCCCACGCTTGTGACCGCGTGCATGCGCTCCAGGAACTCGGCGCCGCGGATCACCGGCAAGGCCCGCCGTGCCGCATCGAAATGGCTCAGCGTCCCCCACAGCCCCGCGTCGCCGATCATGAAAAAGCGGTGCCGCGCCCGCGTCAGCGCCACATTGAGTAGGTTGGGTTTGGCGGCCGCCCACTGCGCTGCCGGCAGCGTGTCCTGGTCGCAGCCCAGCACCATCCAGACCACGCTCTCCTCCTTGCCCTGGAAGGTATGGACCGTGCCCACCCGCTCGCGGCACCACTCCTGCAGGCGGGTCCTGGAGGGCAGGCCGGCGTCGGGGCCGGCATAGGCGCGCCAGCGCTCGGTGTCGGCGATCGCGGCGATGAGTTCGGCCTTGACGCGCTTGAAGGGTGACACCACGTAGAGCGGCGGCAGTTCGCCGGTCCGCAGGTACAGGGCGACCAGGGCCTGCTGCGCCAGATGGACCTGCGCGGGCACCACCTGCTTGTGCACCGCGGCACCCGCCACATCGACCCAGGCGCTCGGGCCCAGGTCGAGGCTGTCGGCGGGCGGCAGGCTTTTTCGCGGGTCGGACACATCGAAGAAGATCATCTTGCCTTCATAGGCGATGGCATTCGCCACGCCGAACATCGGCTCCACGCAGCGCCGGTGCACCCGCAGGGGGCAACCGATCCAGGCGCCGTTCGCGCGGACGCGCGTCCCCAGCGGATTGGCCGCGTCGGCCAGCTTCTGCACCGAGACACGGTGCGGAGACAACTCCTCGCCCGGCGGCAGCCGCGACGACCTGGCGATCGCCTCGATCAGCTGGATCGGCACGGTGAACACCGGCTCGACCTGCATCGGGTCGCCCACCACGACCGCCCGCTGCGCGCGCCACAGCGCACCCACGGCCGCCTGCGGCACCGCCTGCCCGGCCTCGTCGATGAACAGCCAACCCAGGGCGCCGGGGCCGAGGGCGCGAAACTGGTTGGCGATGGAGGCGAAGGTGCTGGACACCACCGGCACCACCATGAACAGGCTTTGCCACACCGGCAGGGCCTGCGACGCATGGACCAGCCGCTTGCCCGAAAGCATGCGGCTGAAGGCGATGATGTTCTGCGCGAAACCTCCGCCCTTGCCCGACACGTCCGCCAGCCAGGCTTCCTGCAGCACCAGCGCCGCGGCGAAAAGCTCGGAGCGCAGGCCGTTCAGGCGCTCGTCGCGCCACAAGCCGCCCACCTGCCATTCGTGCTGTTCCAGCGCCTCGCCGCTGCCCGGCCTGGCCGCCTGGGGAAACTCGCTGCGGCCCCGGGCCAGTTCGCGCTGCCTGTCCCTCCACAAGGCCACGCGCGCCGACAGCTCGGCCTGGGCCTGGACGTGGGCATCGCTGGCCTGCTGCAACAGCAGCTCGGCGTCGTCGAATTCCGACTCCGCCCGACGCTGGGCCTGCAGGCAGTGGCGTTGGGCCAGGTGGTTGGCGGCGAGATCGGCGCGGTAGCGCTGGTGGACGCCGCGCTGGATCCAGCGCGTCCAGGCCGCGGGCCGGCCACGCTCGATCAGGTCGGCCTCCTCCCGCAGGTTCTGCAGGCGTGCGGCCAGGAAGGCACAGGCCTGCCCGGCCTGGCGGCAGCCGGCCTGGGCCGCGGCCAGGGCCTCGCGGCTCTCGTGCTCGCGCAGGCGCTCGGCGGCACTGAAACTCTGCGCCGTCTGGCCGGCGAGTTCGCTGGACAGCGCCGCATGGCGGGCGAGGCCTTCCAGACGCTCCGCCACGGCCGCATCCGCCTGCAGGAAGAGCTGTTTCGCGGCGATGAACTTCGGGCCCTGGTAACGGTTGCGCCACTCCCAGAACGACTGGTGGCGCTCCGGATCGAAACCCTTGGGCGGCTTTTCACCCACCCGGCAGCCGGGCTCGACCAAGCCCTTGAGAAAGGCCTGGCGGTTGTCCCACCGGCCGAGGGCGCGCGAGATCAGGCCCCAGGGCGACTCATCCGCCGTCAGGCTGGCGTAGTCGCCCCGCGCGGTCCTGGCGGCCAGCTTGTGGGCCACCGGCTGCAAGTAGCCCACGAGGGGGTTCCCCTGCCCGTCCCGCCACTCGCCGGCGCCCAGGGAACGGGCCTTGGGCAAGTCCCTGGAGATATTCTCGACCGCCGCGTTGTTGCTGGAGGCCACCAGCATTTCGAAACCCGTCACTTCCTCGCGCAACAAGGCGATGTCGCAAGCCTCGGCCCCCTCGAACAAGACCTTCGAGCGCATCGGGAGAAAGGCGTCGCCGGCGTACTGGAAGCGCGACAGCACGCGCGCACGGCGCGTGATGTTGTCGGCGATGAGATCGCGCAGCAGCGTGGTCTTGCCGGTGCCGGGGGGGCCATTGACCGAAAAGAGCGGCCCCGCGCTCCCGCCCTGGCCCAGCGCCCCCTGGACGGCGAATTGCTGCATCAGGCTCATGGCCTGCCTCGGCTCATCGAACCAGTGCCCCCGGTTGAGCCGCCGCGGCTGCAAGGCGGCCGCGATGTACTCCCTGCCGGCCGGCTGGTACAGGTCGACGCGGGCCGCATCGGCCAGCGGCGTCAGGTAGGCCCTGAGGGCGGGACAGGCGTCGCCGCGCTGCAGCGACGCGAGGGCGCGTTCGATGTCCTTGGCATAGAAGCTGTTGAGGATGTCGATGCCGCGCTCCTCCCGCCCTGCCGCCTCCTCCTCCGGGCCCTGCGGCTCGGCGCGGGACGTGGGCTCGGCCCCGCCTGGCGCGGCCGCCGGCCGGGCACGTGCCTCGACACTGGTGGTACGGATGACGATCAGCGGCGCCTGCGGATCGCAGCGGCGGGGGCGGAAATCCGCCCAGTCCCCCAGCAGGTCGACCAGCGCCTGCAGCTCGGGCGGGGTGAGCGGCCGGGGTTCGTCGGCCGGCACCTGGCCTGGCTCGACCGGCGCGTCCGCTGCCCGGACCGCGCCAAAGCCCCTCAAGTCCTGCCTGAGGGCGTCGGCAGCGGCCAGGAAGGCATCGACCTCCAGGGCGGCCAGCCCGCGCGACTGGATGAGCCCCAGCGCCCATGGCACGGTGGAGAGGGAGACCTCGTCGAACAAGGGTTCGCCGCGGGCGTTCAGCTTGAGGCGGGCAAAGCAGGTCGAGCCCTCCAGCTCGGCACGCTCGCCCTGCTCGACCCGTTGGACGGGGCTCGGCGCCTCACCCACCACCTGCTCGGTCACACGGACCAGTTCGGACTTGTCGAAGACGCCGAGATAGAGCTCGAACCCGGTCAGCTCCCGGTCCGCCGCAAGGCCGGGCTCCCACAGCGTGCGCACATCCGCGGCCCGCAGCGCGGCCGCGGAAAACGAACGCACGCTCCAGCTCGCATCGACTGCGTCGAACACCTGCTGCTCGAGGTCGAAGGGAATGAAGAACTCCACCTTGTGCCAGAAGCGGAGGATGTCCAGGCATCGGGACACATCGTCTTGCCATGGGGTGGGCCTCATCGCCATGGGCCCTGCTGAGCTGTTTGCACTCGCCTTCTCCGGGTGGGGGGTCGCTCACAGTGTCCCCCCATAACCCGATGGTGTTGCGCCCACCACCCCCCTAGTTTGGAATGTGGAACGGCCGGGCGAGGCAGCGTCGCGGCAGGTCTCGACCGGACCGACACCCTGCCGGCCGGCCTGGTGCGTGGGAAGGCCCCGGCCGCAGCGCTCGACCCGCAGTCGCCGCGGCACCTGCGCCGGCGGGGGCCGCGTCAGCCGGACGCGGACGCGCAAACGCGCTCGTACACCGCCAGATCGGCCGCGGAGAAGCAGCAGAACACGACTTCGGCCATCGGCCCGGACTCCGACAAGGCGGCACGCACGGCGCCCACGGCCTCGGCTGCCGCCAGCTCGATGGGGTAGCCGTAGATGCCGGTGCTGATGCTGGGAAAGGCGATCGAGGACAGGCCCTTGCCGACGGCGATCTCGATGCACCGGCGGTAGCAGGAACGCAACAGCGCCGGCTCGCCATGGCTGCCGCCGCGCCAGACCGGGCCGACGGTGTGGATGATGTACGCCGCAGGCAGGCGATGGCCGCGGGTCAGCTTGGCCTCGCCGGTCTTGCAACCGCCCAGCAGACGGCATTCGTGGAGCAGCTCCGGGCCCGCCGCGCGGTGGATCGCACCGTCCACCCCGCCGCCGCCGAGCAAGGAGGAATTGGCCGCATTGACGATGGCGTCGACGGCCAGGCGGGTGATGTCGCCTTGATGGGGACGAAGGATGGCGGGCATGGCGGGAGCGGCGAAAAGACCGTGGGAATGATGCGGCCCGCCCGCCTTCCGGGTAGCGCAAGAGCACAGGCGGCTGCAGCCCATTTCAACGCAAACGATAAGCCATGGCAAGGCCCACCGAATGGGGCCCAACTTCTGGACCGCCATCAGCAGCGGCCGCGCAGGGGGAGCGCCGGGTCCCGCCGGGCGGAACGCCGCTGCCGCCTACTTCACGAACACATCGATGCTCTGCTCCGCCTTGTTGCCAGCGGCATCGATCGCCCGGACCAGAAGCACGTGTTTCCCGGCCAGCGCCTTGCGTGCGTTCCAGGTCGCGCCATAGGGTGCTGCCGTGTCACGCGCGAGCATCTGGCCGTCGACATGGAACTCGACGGCCTGGACCCCGTTGCCGTCGCTGGCCGTGGCCGAGAGGTTGACCCGTCCGCTGACGGACGCCCCGGCTGCGGGGCTGGTGATGTTCACGGTGGGCGGCGTGCTGTCCACATAGACGATCTCGGTGGCATGCGCGGTCGCGGTATTCCCGAAGCTGGCGTCGGTCGCGCTGGCATCGAATGCATAGGTGCCGCTCGCGACCTGGGCGCTGGAGTTCACCGACCAATTGGTGCTGGCGCTGGCGCCAGGCGCGAGCGCCAGGCTGGACGCCGCGAAGCCGCCGCTGAAGCCCGAGGGCAGGACCTGCGTCAGGTTGAAGGTCGAGTTGCCGCAGTACACGTTGTTCTGGTTCTTGACCGTCAGGCTGTAGGTCACGGTGCTGCCCGGTGCAGCCGTCTGCGATGCGGGCGCCACGCTCACCGCCGGGGCCGTGCGCACGCAGCCGCCGCCTGCGAAGACGATGTCCAGCGCGGCGGTGCCGTTGGCCACGCCGCGGTTGATCACGGAGATGCCGTTGGCGGTGTCGTTGAAGGCCTGGCCGGAGGCCAGGTTCTGCAACAGGTAGGTGCGTGTCGGCAGCGACCCTGAGGCGCGGTGGACGCTGACCGTGTCGAGGAAGGTCGAACCGAGGTTCACGTCCAGGTTGAGGGCCTGGCGCAGGCTCAGGTAATAGAACTCCTGGGTGTCAGGCTTGGCGATGCGAATGACCTGCGGCGACGTTGCCGTGGTGTTGGTGGAGACGCTTGCCAGCGCATACGAGCCCCCGCTGCCGACATCGAGCACCGAGCCCGCGGGCATCCAGCCGGCCATGGTGCGGTTGGCGCCGTTGTGGCCCACCATGCGGGCGCCGCCCATCGGGTCGGAGGCGTCGCCGTATTCGGCGCTGGGTGTGGCGGCGTGATGCAAGGACAGGTTGTGGCCCAGCTCATGGCTGAACACCCCGGTGGAGCCGCAGGACTGGACCCACGACTGCTTGCCGGGCATGTAGGCCAGGCCGGACCAGCCGCAGGTCGAGTTGGCGGGGGTCACGTAATTGACCCGCTGATAAAGGGCGGGGTCGAAGCCCGCGGCCTTGGCCGCTGCATCGGCGGCCAAGGCCCAGCCCGTGTAGTCGCAGGCACCGGTGCTCGTGAAGTTGATCGGGAAGGGGCCGACCGCCTTGCCCGAGAACGACACCAGGCCACGCGAGGATTCGCGGTAGTTGTTGTTGACGGTGGCACCGCTGCTGCCGAACACCCGGTTCTCGACATCGGCCGTGGTGCAGGTCGAAGGCAGTGCCTTGTCGCTGAAATTGACCAGGATGGACAAGGTGTTCTGATTCCCCTGCACCACCGTGCCCGCGGCCACGACCGTGCCCCCGGTCGAGGTCGACCCGGCAGCCTGCAGTTGCACCCGCTTCTTGTCGAGGATGACGAGGTGGTCGCCGATGCGCATCGCATCGATGGCCGCTTGTTTGCCGGCCATGCGGTGCAGGTCCCTGTCGCTGCCGGACGGATCGGCCAGATGGATGGTCAGCGCCTTGCCTCCGGCCTCGCCCTGCAGCTTGAACACCGAGCGGGACTGCCCCGTCGCGAAGTTGTCCGACACATGCGCCAGCGCGACGCCGCGCACATGCACCTCCTGCTCGACATAGCTCGCCGCGGCGGCCGGCAGTTTGGCGCGCAGCGATGCGGGCATCATGCGCGCCGCCGCGACCGAGGGCGTCTTCTGCAGCAGCAGGATCATGTGTTCCTGGCGATGCTGGGCCAGTTGTGTCAGTTGCGCGGCGAGCGCCGGACGCAAGCCTGCGGGTGATTTCTCCCACTGCGCCAGGGCGGCGAGCAGCTGGTTGTTGGTGCCGATCAGCTGCTGGTCGAGCGTCTGGCTGTCGCCGACATGGCTAGCGAAACTCGGCGCGGCGAACAGCAGGCCCAGGCCGGCGGCGCCGGTGGCCGCCAGGATGCGCAGCCTGTGCTGCGGGGCCGGTCGATTCATGTCGTACTCCAGGTGAACTCTTCTTATGCACATCGCCGCGTTGTCCCCAACGACTCGGCAGTGGATCCTACCGACGAATATCAAGTCGCAGGAGATTCCTGGCCGGTGCAAAGTCACCGATCACGGTTTCTTCGACAGGTTCTTTGTTACCAAATGCTGGTCGGCCTCGCGATATCAGGCACGCCCGGCTTCAGGCCCTGCATCAAGACCTGGTATGCAGACTCACATCGACAAACGAAGGGCCTCGCACCAGGCCGTGACACCATGCGGCAGGCACACGATGCCGTCGTGCAGGCGACCGGGAACCTGCCGGCGCGCGACCCATGCACGCCAGAGCCGGCAAGGCCTCGATCGCCGAGCTCGGCCTGGCCATGGCCGGCCGCGTTTGAGCGGGCCGTCGGGCCCGCGACGCGGGCTCAGTCGCGCGGCACGACCGCGAACTGCGGCGAACCGCCGTAGTCGGGCTTGGGCGTGCGGCTCATGAAACGGTCCCAGGCCTCGCGCGCCTGCGGGACGCCCGCATCGACGGCCGCCGCCAGCGCCGGCTGCATGTTGGACGGATAACCGGCCGACGAGGTCGCATAGCCCGTCATCTCCCCGGCCACCCAGGGATAGCGCGCCGTGCGGGTGTCCTTGTCCAGCTGGGTACGCCAGTCCGCCTGCGCCTGGCTGCCGCACGGCTGGTCCAGGTACTTGGCACCGGTGCTGTTGACCAGCGGAATCGCCGCGCCGCTGCTGTCCGTGCCCCTCATCGTCGCCTGGTAGGCCTCGGCGAAGCTTGTGTACAACGGGGCGGTCGCGCTGGGGCGCACGGCCAGCGCATAGACGGCGCCGTCGATCCAGCAATAGCCGGGAGCCATCATGCGGCCGACCGGGAACTTCGCCTTCCAGGCCGCCAGCGGCCGGGCGTCGTCGAAGCCGAGCGCCACCAGGTACCCGGCGCTCCAGGTGAAGAAGTCATCCTGCCACGGTGCCAGCCCGGTGCCGGCACCGGCCGGCGTGGGATAGGCGATGGAACGGAAGGAATACTGCCCCGTCCCGTCGATGACCCCGAGCTGGTTCGGCGGGGTGGTGACGTACAGGCTGGTGTATGCGGCGATGTTGTGGCCGACGATGTCCGTGAAATAGGCCTTGAGCGGATGCTGGTCCGGCGTGATGTAGGCGGCCTGCCCCAGGGTCCGCAAGGACCAGGCCTGGCCGCGCACCTGGTCCCAGGTCAGCACGCCCTTGTCGAACTTGCGATAGTAGGGGTTGGCCTGCACCAGGTTCCAGTTGGCCCAGAAATGCAGCTCCTCCAGGTAGAAGTGGTCGCCCGTCACCAGGTACGGCAGGAAGGCCAGCGAGGGCTGGTGCGACGAATCCGGCTGGTAGTTGTGCGGTGCCGTGGTGCACACGCCGCCGCAGGCAGGGAAGGCTTCGCTCTTCTTGGTCGCCGGGTTGACGGTATCGCCCGCACGGCCGAGCAGCGTCATGTACGGGAAATCCTTCAGGCTGACCGGCAGGTCGGTGCGCTTGTCGCGCAGGTGGATGGGCCAGCTGCCCGCCAGGTCTCCGGAGCCCAGCGTGGCCGCCTTGGCCCGGCGGTCCATGCTGAGCAGATACAGGGCATTCCACTGCGGCAGCGGCCCGATGTCGGGCCGGCCGCCGGTGGTCGGCATGGCCGGCAGGACGATGCCGGGCCCCATGGGCTGCCGGGCGGCGGCGGTCCAGCGGCGGTCGAGCGCCGCCACGGCGGTGTCCGGGACCGTCAAGGCCGAGTCGTAGTGGGGAACGGCCTTGGTGGCGATGAGATAGGCCTTGTCGTGCTTAAGGTGCAGCTGCGGCTCGGCGCCCCACCAGAAGGTCTTGCGCCAGCGGGCGTGGTGGAAGTGATTGAGGGCGGCCTGCGAAAACACCGGCTGGCCCCCGACCAGCACGGTGGCGTCGTAGGTGAAATTCTGCGGCCCCGGTTCATAGGCCCAGTTGTTTTCCAGCGTGACGTCCACCCGCGCCCTGCTCTGCCCGGCATAGGCGCGAATGGCGAAACGCGCGGTCAGGTGGGGATGGGCCACGCCGGCCGCGGTCTTCAACGGGGCCGACACCAGCCACTCGGTCACGACCGGGCCGGACAGCCAGACCGTGTACTGGCCGCCCTGCAACAGCTCCTCGGCCGAGGCGCGGTAGACCTGGCCGCCCAGGTTGATGTCCACCCCGGCCGTGAAGCCGCCGGCGACCAGCGAGGCCACCGTCATCGGCGTGCCGCCGGCCGCCGCCGTGCCGGGCACCAGCGACAGCGTCCGCGACTCGCCGTCGCCCATCGGGGGCAACACGCCCGACAGCACCGCATGCCGCACCGAACCGTCGGGATGGGTGGCCTTGACGTCCATCTGCAGCGGCACGCCGGTGCCGTCGGCACGCACCGCCGACAGCGAACGCCCCGGCGGCAGATCGCCGGCGGCGAACACCTGGCCGAAGGTCAGCAGCGTGTTCTGCGCGTCACCGGTCGCCAGATGATCGACCACGACCTGGGTGATGGCCTGGCCCTGCACCGGAGCAGGCGCGGGGGCCGGGGCGGCCGGGGCGGCCGGCGCGGGCGAGCTGGCGGCGGGCGCAGGCGCGGCAGGGGTGCCGGTATCGGCACTCGGCGCCGGCGCGCCGGCCGCGGTCTTCACCGAGTCGTTGCCGCCGCAGGCAGCCACCAGACACATCATCGGAACGATCACCAGGGACCATCGGGCACGGGCGGGGAAGTGACTGCGCATCTTGTTCTCTTTGGGTTGGAGGCCTGCGGGACGCGAGGCCGTTGGTCATCCGGAGCAAGCACAAGTGCGATCTGCCGCACCCAACCCTGGTGCTCCTGAGGCGCGATTCTTCGCGAAACGACGGCGCAGCGGCGTGCCGCCTGTCGGGACCAAACGGCCGTTGGTCCGATGCAGGGCCAGGCGAAACAAGGTGTTTCGCAGGCGATGCGATCGCGACGCGCGGCACGGTCCCGCCGCCGGCGGCGCCCCCAGGGTGAAGCATGCGCTCACCCGGTTCGTCTGCGAACGGCCTTTTGCTTCCTGTCGCCATCGGCGCGAGCGGCGTCCCTGGGCGCCGGCACGCCCCCGTCATCCACCTGGTCCAGCCACAGCAAGGCATCGAGGTGGGACATGAAGCGATGCAGGTAATGCGGTGAGATGTCACGCATCAGCTTCAGCGACCGCAGCGCCAGGCCATGGGAGTTGAGCGGGCCGGCATTCTCCGGCACCTTCGCCAGGGACTGGTTCAGGCGTCGATCGACGCTGAGCCTGGCCCAGGTGCTCCTGAAATACGTCAGTGTCTTCAGTTCGGCCGCGGGCCCGGGCTGCGGCGGCGCATCCGGCGCCGGCCTGCCGGCACCGAGCTCCGACGCCTGCCGGGCGAGATGGCCGACGAGATCGGTCAGCGCAGCCCGCTGGCATGGGCCTTCCAGCCGGGCGAAGAGCCGGCGCAGCCCGCTGAAGTCCCCGGCGAGATGGAGCTGCCGGGCCTCCCCGGCGGCATCCGGAAACCGCGCCTCCAGGCGGTCGAGCAGCGCACCGGCCTCGGAGCGGGCTTTCTCGAAGCGCTCCTCGTAGTCCGACAGCAGCCGGACCAGCTTGCGATCCAGCACCCGCCGGGTGTCGCCCTCCAGGGCCGAAGCCCGCCGTGCCAGCGTCTCCAGGAAACGCAAGCGGACCGGATCGAAGCCCTGCGCCCCACGCTCGCGCAGGCCGGCGATCGCCGCGCCGGGATCGTCCCCCTGCTCCCCGGCCGGGGCCTGGACTGCGCATGCTGCTCCCGAGTCAGTCATGGGGCTTGGCGGGCGAATTCGACGATCGCGGCACCGGCGCCATTTCCACGCGCCGGTTCCTCGATCGCCCTTGCGCATCGGCATTGGAAGCCACCGGCTGCTCGGGACCGAAGGCGGCCGCGAAGATCGACGAGGACGGAATGCCCTCGTCGATCAGCGCCCGGGTCACCGTCAACGCCCGCTTGGCCGACAAGTCCCAGTTGTCGGTGAACTGCCGGTTGCTGTCCCGCACCTGCCGGTCGTCGGTGAAGCCGCTGACCATCAGGAGTTCGTCGCGGGTCCCCAAATAGGCCTTCAACGGCGCCGCCAGGCTCTTCAGGAGCTGCCGGCCCTCGGGCTGCAACTGGTCGGAGTTCAAGGAAAACAGCAGGCTGCCGCTGATCCCGATGCGGCCGTCGTTCAAGGTCACCCGGCCCGAGGCCAGCGGCACCGCCAGGGCCTTCTCCAGCGTCAGGCGCCGCTGCTCCTCGGCCTGCCGCTTCTTGACCTCGGTTTCCAGGTTGCTCGCCAATTGCAGCTGGACGCCGAGCACGCCGACCAGGATCAGCACGAAGGCCCCCAGCAGGCCTGCCATCAGGTCGGCGAAGACGGCCCATACCGGCGCGGCGTGCTCGATGCCGGCTTCGAAGTCCTCCCCCATCACGCCTCCTCGGCAAGAGGCGCCTGGCTGAGCTTGAGTTGCTGCAGGTCATCGACGATCTGCTTCTGCGACATGATGCTCAGGTCGATGATCTCCCGTGCCTGCGCCACGTAGTAGGCGAGTTGCTCGTCGCTGCGCGACATGGCGTTGGTCAGCGAGGCTTCGATGCGCTGCAGATGGGCCACCAGCTTGTCGTTGGACTCGCTGAACAGCTGGACGCCAAGGCCGAAGGCCTCGCCCAGGCTCGCGACCTCGACCGCGCTGCCGGAGATCTGCGCGGCCACGTCCGCCATCGTGCCGGTCTGCGCCTCGATCTTCTCGGTGAAACCGGCGCTCACACGCTCCAGCAGGGCCGCGGAAGAGCCGACCAGGGCGTCGATCGACTCCCTCTGTCCGCTGCAGGCCTGGTTGACGGCATCGAGCAAGGCGCCCACGGTCGCCATGATGCGGCTGCGCTCCTCGAGCAGTTCGTTGTCCCGTGCCAGGCTGTCGGAAAGCTTCTGGCGCAGCTGGGCGATGACCTCGGCGGCGGCCCGCGGCGCTTCGGTGGCCGCCTGCATCAGCCCGGCCATCTCGGCGATGGTGCTGCGGGCATGGGCCTCGGCCTGGGCGGTGATGCCGCGGGCGGTCTGGTCCAGCGTGCTGCAGATCTGCTCCTGCTGGCGCAAGGTCAACGCACCCGCCTGCTGCCATTCGCGCTGCAGCGCGGCCGCCATGGCCTCCAGGGACTGGGTCCATGCCGCGAGGCGCTGCTGCTCGCTCGTCGCCGACGCCGCCAGCAAGTCGCCGTGGGCCTTGTCCACCGTGGCCAGCAGCGTGGCCGACTGCTGCTCGAAGGTCCTGGCGAAGGCGGCGAGCGACTCCTGCGAGCCTTCGGACAGGCGCGAGGCGGCCTGCATCAGCCGGGCGATCTCGGCGATGGTGCTCCTGGCCTGGGTCTCGGCCTGTTCCGTGATGCCGCGGGCGGTCTGCTCCAGCGTCGCGCAGATCTGTTCCTGTTGACGCGAGGCCAACGCGCCCGCCTGCTGCCATTCCTGCTGCAGCGTGGCCGCCATGGCCTCGAGGGATCCTGTCCACGCCGCCAGCCGCTGCTCGTCGCGCGAGGCCGACTCCGCCAGCAAGGCGCCATGGGCCCGGTCCACCGTGGCCAGCAGCGTGGCCGACTGCTGCTCGAAGGTCTTGGCGAAGGCGGCCAGCGACTCCTGCGAGCCTTCGGACAGGCGCGAGGCGGCCTGCATCAGTCGGGCGATCTCGGCGATCGTGCTCCTGGCCTGGGCCTCGGCCTGCTCGGTGATGCCGCGGGCGGCCTGCTCCAGCGTCGTGCAGATCTGCTCCTGCTGACGCGCGGCCAACGCGCCCGCCTGCTGCCATTCCCGCTGCAGCGACTGCGCCATCGATTCCAGCGACGCGGTCCATGCCGCCAGCCGCTGCTCGTCGCGCGACACCGACTCCGCCTGCCATTCGCCATGGGCCTGGCCGACGCTGGCCAGCAGCGCCGCCGAGTTCCGCTCCAAGGTGCGGGCGAACGCCGTCAGCGAAGCCTTCGAGGTCTCGGCCAGGCTTTCGCTGCCGCGCTGCTGCTGGGCGAGGGCCTCTTTCCAGGTCTCCGACACGCCGGCGACGGTGCCCGCGAAACGCTCGGACATGCCGTCGAGCTGCGTCTTCACCGTGCCGGCCATGCGTTCGTGCACCAGGGCCGATTCGCGCGCCATGCCGGCCATCGTGGCCTCGACCACGGGCTGGATCGTCGCGCCGGCCAGGCGCGCGCTTTCCGTCAGGCTCTCCTTGAGCGACCTGTCGACGGAGGCGGCCAGGCCCGAGTACACGGCTTCGGCCTGGCGGTGGAAATTCTCCTGGCCGGCGAGCCATTGCCCGCTCAGGGCCTGGGCCTGGCGCTCCATCTGCGCCATCATCGCCTGCAGCTTGTCGACCACCTCCGGCATGACCCGGGCCTGGTCCTGCAAGGCCTTGAAGGTCTCCTGGCGCTGGTGGGCGAGGGAAAAGACACGCAGGCGGGTGGCGATCCCGGTGTCCAGCAGCTGCCCCGCCTGCAAGCGCTCGCGGCGGCACAGGGCCGACATCAGGCCCAGCATCGCCGAGGCGCAGACCCCGGCCACCGAGGTGCCGAAAGCCACCCCCAGGCCCTTGACCGGGGCGGCGAGGGAGGCGCGCACGGCCTGCAGGTCGGTGGTGCTCTCGAGCGCGATGACGGCGCCGTTCAGCGTGACCACCATGCCCAGGAAGGTGCCCAGCATGCCCAGCAGCACCAGCAGGCCGACCAGGTAGGGCGTCATGGCCGGGCCCGGCAGGCCGATGCGTTCGCCTTCGATGCGCAGGCGCACCGGGTTCTGCAGGGAGGGATGCAGGCGGTCGAGCCACTCGCCCAGGCCGGGCAGGTCGCCGGACAGGTCCGCCAGCGCCTTTCGCAGGCTGGCCGTGGCGCGGTCGAAGCCACGCAATTCGAGCGCGCCCAGGACGTAGAACACCCCGACGAGCAGCGTCACGCCCAGGGCCAGCGGGTTGGAGCCGATGTACCCGAAGCCGACCCACGACACCGCGGCCAGGCCGGCCGAGAAGGCGGCCAGGGAAAGATATCTATTCATTGCTGTCTCGTGATCTCATCTCATGGTCGAGGGCTTCCATCAGCCCCTCGACCGGTTGCAAGCGAATGTCCAGTTCCGCGAGCAGCACGGCCTGCATGTCCCGGCAGAACACGGCCAGCCAAGCGCCGGTCTCCTGGTGCGCCCGGCGCAGGCCGTGGAAGCGCTTTTCGAGCAGCGCGGACACGCTCGACAGCGAGCTGCGCTCGTGCGCCGCCAGGGCCTGCTCCATCACGGCATCGAGCGCCGCCAAGCGGCCCAGGCCGGGGGACACCCCGGACAGGGCGGCCCGCAGCGCGGCGCGCAAAGGAGCGATCCTGGCCTCCATCGACCTTTGATGGGCGAGGTGGCAGCGGCGGTACGGGGCGAAGTCGGCCGTGCCGTCGAGGTCCGTGTCCCCTCCCGGCCGGCCCGCTGCGAGTGCATCGTCCGTGCGGATGGCCAACGCCAGTTCGGCGCGCACCCGGGCGAATTCCTGGCCTGCCGAGCCGGCGGCGACCGGCTTGCCCGGCGGGAGCGCCGGATTTCCGTTCAACACGGCGGACAGTGCGATGGCGTCGGCCCAGCCCAGCCACAGGCCCAGCCCCTCCGCGAGGGATCGTTTCGATTCCGCAGCCCCGGCGGCCGTCCATGCAGCGAGAAGGCGAACGAGGCTCGAGCTGTTGAAACTGATACGCGGTGCCCTTGGCGCCATGACGATGACCGCCGCCCAAAAGCCGGGCAGTCTACTACACGGCCGGGGCCGGGCCGGCCGCGCCCGCCGCCGTCGCCCGGGTCGCCCGTGTCCGGCCCGTCACCATCCCTGATTTTCCTTTCGTTGGCGCGAAGTGAGCGCAAACGGATGAGCGACCGAGGGCGCGCGTCCGGTCGGCCGCCAACCCCCCAATTGGCCTCCATCCACCCTGTTTATCCGCAGCGAGAAAACCAGGGACCGGCGTAGAGTCGTCGCGAATGAGCCCTCTACCGCATCCCCCCGTCGACCCGGAGATCCCGGGCCTGCTCAGGCTGCTGCTGCAGCGGTTCAGGGCGGGTGAACGCGCGGGCGTGCAAGCCCTGCTGGACAAGGTCGGCGCCCTGCGCCTGGCCGCGGCAGAGACGCTGGTGGGCGCCTTGTGCCTGGGCGGCGCCGATTTTGCCGCCTGGCTCGTCGGCCGCGGCCGCGACACCCTGCCCTCGGCCGAGCGCTACGCGATCGTGCTGCAGGCCTTCGAGACGCTGGTCCAAGCGCCCCCGGATGCAGCCGCCGGGCACGAGACGCGGCTCGCGCAAGGACTGGTCGCGGGCTTCGGGCTGCAGGCCAGCGCCGCCACCCTGCTGGACACGCTCAGGGCCGAGTTCCTGATCGCCGCCGGCCCGCTGGAGGAACTGCCGCGGGCGGCCGTCGCCGCCTTCGAGCTGTCCCAGTGGGAACTCGCCTTGCGCGGATTCATCCGCTACCAGCAGGCCCTGCAGGCCGCGACGCCGCGCGAGGTCTACGGCATGGCGTCGATGTGCCTGCACAGGCTGGGCCAGTACGGCGAGGCCGAGCGCTGGGCGCAGCACGGGCTGGGCGAACGACAGCGGGCGCTGCTGGCCATCGGCCCCGTGCCCACGGAGGCCGAACTGCTGCAGCGCTGGGGCGGATCCGGCACGCCGGTGGTCAGCATCCTCTGCACCAGCTACAACCACGAGCGCTACATCGAGAGCGCGATCCGCGGCTTCCTGAGCCAGGACTGCAGCTTCCCCTTCGAGATCCTGATCCACGACGACGCGTCGACGGACGGCACGCAAAGGATCATCCGCGACTGGCAGAAGCGCTACCCGAAGCTGATCCACGGCGTGCTCCAGGTGGAGAACCAGTTCTCCCGGGGCGTGCGCCCCTTCGAATTGCTGCTGGCCCGGGCCCGCGGCGAGTTCGTCGCCACCTGCGAGGGCGACGACTTCTGGGTCGACGCCTCCAAGCTGCAGCGGCAGGTCGGTTTCCTGCAATCCCATCCCGAGTTCTCCTGCTCGGCGCACAACTACTACCACTACGTGGAATCGACGCTGAGCGTCAAGGCCTGGTTCGCCAGGCGCCGCGAGCTGGTCCTGTCCGAGCGCGAACTCATGGGCCTGCGCCGCCTGCTGTGGTGGCCGACCCTGGTCTTTCGCAAGACCTTCTCGACGCTGCCGCCGGAACGCGCCCTGTCGCCCATCGGGGACCAGTTCGTGACCTCCTACCTCGGCACCTTCGGACCCTGCATGTACTTCGAGAACCTGCTGGGCGCCGTGCGCCGGGAGAACGAATACAGCCTGTGGAGCCCGCTGTCGAGCGCCAGGAAGGAGGAGATCCGGGTCCAGACCTGGCAAGCCCTGGTGCGCATGCACGAGAACATGGGCAACGAGCAGGCGGTGGCCGACCTGAAGGCGAAGATCGCCGAGTCGCTGCAAGGCCTGCAGCGCGACGCCGCCTCCTCCGAGGTGTGTCCCGAACCGCGCCCCACCGCTTCGGAGGCGACATGACATGAGCAAGCTCTTCGTCACCCAACCCTACCTGCCCCCGCTGGCCGAGTTCATCCCCTACCTGGAGGACATCTGGGAGAGCAAGACCCTCACCAACGGCGGCCCGATGCACCAGCGCCTGGAACGCGAGCTGTGCGAGCACCTGGGCGTGCAGCACATCTCCCTGTTCGCCAACGGAACGCTCGCGCTGGTCACCGCGCTGCAGGCCCTGCGCGTCACCGGCGAAGTCATCACCACCCCGTTCTCGTTCGTGGCCGGCGCGCACTCGCTGCTCTGGAACGGCATCAACCCGGTCTTCGTCGACATCGACCCGGTGACGCTCAACCTCGACCCGGGCCGCATCGAGGCCGCCATCACGCCGCAGACCACGGCCATCATGCCGGTGCACTGCTACGGCAACCCCTGCGACATGGACGCCATCCAGCGCATCGCCGACAACTACAACCTGCGCGTCATCTACGACGCCGCCCATGCCTTCGGCGTGTGCCGGGGCGGGCAGAGCATCCTCAACGCCGGCGACCTGTCGATCATGAGCTTCCACGCCACGAAGGTCTTCAACACCTTCGAAGGCGGTGCCATCGTCTCGCCCGACGCCAAGACCAAGCAACGCATCGACCACCTGAAGAACTTCGGCTTCGTCGACGAGGTCACGGTCGTCGCCTCCGGCATCAACGGCAAGATGAGCGAGATCAACGCCGCCTTCGGCCTGCTGCAGCTGCAGCACGTCGAGCGGGCCATCGCCCGCCGGCGCGAGATCGACGCGCTCTACCGCCGGCTGCTGCGCGAGGTGCCGGGCATCACCTGCGTCCAGCCCACCGGCCAGGACCAGCCCAACTGCGCGTACTTCCCCATCCTCGTCGACGAGCGCTACCCGATGAGCCGCGACGCGCTGTATGCGCAGATGCGCGAGCGCGACGTCTACGCCCGGCGCTACTTCTACCCCTTGATCAGCAGCTTCCCCATGTACCGGGGACGGCCCAGCGCCGCCCCCGCCAACCTTCCGGTCGCGACGCGGCTGGCCAGCCAGGTCATCTGCCTGCCCATGTATCCCGGCATGGGCGACGACGACGTCGAACGCGTCGTCGCCATGGTCGCGCTCACGGAATCATGCGCAGCGGCGTGATGGCCCTGTCCGGGCACAACATCCGCGCGGTGGTGGCGCTGTGCCGCTGGGCCGCGCAGGCCGGCGTCGCCGTCCACGCGGTGGCCCGCGACGCGAACGATCCCCTGTACCTGACCCGCTACGCGCCGCTGGTGTTCGTCGAACGCCGCTCGGCCGCGCTCGACCTGGCCGAACTCGTCTCCTGGATCCATCTCCTGTGCCGGCGGCACGGCTACGAACAAGTCCTGATCGCGCCGTCCACCGAGTTCTTCAATCGCTTCCTGCTGCGCCACCGCGCGGCCATCGAGGCGGCGGGCGGCATCGTCCCGCTGGTGGAGGAAGCTCTGTACGAGCAGGTCTCGGACAAACAAGCCTTTGCCGGAATGTGCACGGCCCGCGGCATCGCCGTCCCCGCCGTCCTCGAGGCGCCCCCCGAAGACCCGCCCTTCGTGGCCAAGCCGCGGCGCTACCTCGGCGCGTCCGGCGCCCAGCTCAAACCCTGGCTCATCCTCACGCCGGCCGAACGCGCGCGCTTCCTTCGCGACGAGAACCCGGCGGACTACTTCCTCCAGGAGTTCGTCGAAGGAGAAAGCCTGTACCTGCTGGCCCATCTCTCGCGCGACGGCAAGGTGACGGCCAGCGCCCAGGAAAACCTGATGCAGCAGGCCGGCGGCGGCTCCATCATCCTGGCCCGCGCCCACGGCTTCCACCACGAACCCGAGGCACGGCCCTTCCTGGACATGCTCGTCGACGCCGGCTTCCACGGGCTGGTGATGATCGAGGTGCGGCGCTGCCGGCGCAGCGACCGTGCGGTCATGATCGAGGCCAACCCGCGCCTGTGGGGGCCGCTGCAGTTCATGCTCGACCGCCATGCGGACCCCTTCACGCCGCTGTTCGCCGACCACGGCCTGCAAGCGCACGCGCCTGCCGCGCAGGGACCGCAGCGCCCCTACTACTTCTGGTCGGGCGGCCTGGCAAGCGGGCTGCCCCCCTGCACCTTCCACAACTTCTCGCCCCAGCGCTTCATCGCCGACTACGCCCGCATCGCCGCGGCCGACCTGTTCGCCCGCGACGACACCCTGCCGCTGCATCGACACGAACTCGCCGACGGGTGAGCCGCCATGACCACCTCATCACTTCTCGACCTCTACCAGCGCACCAGCAAGCACAGCCACTACCAGGTGCTGCCCAGCGCGCTGCAGCCCCTGCTGGGCAGCGAGGATCTCTGCGTCCAGTCCCGCCACGAACGCGAGCGCCTCGCCTACATCCTCTCGCAGGTGCCGGTGGACGGACAGCACCTGGCCGACATCGGCGGCAACACCGGCTACTTCTCGTTCGAGCTGCTGAGCCATGGTGCACGGCAGGTGGACTACTACGAAGGCAACGCGGCTCACCACGACTTCGTGCGGGCCGCCGCACAAGGGCTGGGATGGGCCGACCGCCTGCGGACGCATCATCGGTACCTGGCGTTCGAACCCGACGAACTCCCCCCGCTGGACTGCACCCTGCTCCTGAACGTGCTGCACCACTTCGGCGACGACTTCGGCGACCGCGGCACGGCCAGGGAGGCCGCCAAGCAACGCATGCTGGGCTGCCTGGCCACGCTCGCCCGCAGCAGCCGCCTGCTGGTGTTCCAGCTCGGCTTCAACTGGAAGGGCGACCGGCACCAGCCCCTGTTCCCGGGCGGCAGCAAGTCGGAGATGATCGACTTCATTCGCCAAGGCACGGCGCAGGACTGGGACATCGCCGCCATCGGCATCGCCGAGCGCGAGGGCACGCGGACCCTGTTCCGCGACCTGTCCGAACGCAACATCGCCCGCGACGACGCGCTGGGCGAGTTCCTCAACCGGCCGCTCTTCATCATGCGCTCGCGCCATGCGGCGGCCGGCGGCGCCATGCGAAGGGACGGCTCCCGATGAAACTGCGCCACGACCTCGCCGCCCTGCTGCCGAGGATGAACGACGAGGACATCCACAAGTTCTGCGTCTTCCACGAACGCTACGCGCCCCACCTGCCCGCCATCGCCAGCGGCCTGTACGACCGGCTGGGCGCGGCCGACCAGGCGCGCTTCCTGACCTGGTTCCTCAAGCGCTGGGCCAAGATCGACCTCGTCAACGCGGTCGAACGCGGCCTGTACGCCGCCACCATCGAACGGGCCAAGGGCGAGGAGCGCCCCGAAGTCATGCTCGACGGCACGGCCTACCGGCTGCGCGACTTCCGCTCCCAGGGCTACGACTTCCGGCTCCTGGGCTACGACTGGTTCCTCGGCGTGCACGACGTGCAATACAACCAGTACGAACAAGGCGAGGTCACGCTTTCCCCGGACGACGTCGTCATCGACGCGGGCGCCTTCATCGGCGACACGGCCGTGTTCTTCCACCACAAGCTCGGCGGACGCTGCCGGATCCACAGCTTCGAGCTGCTGGACGAGAACCTGGCGCTGCTCATGCACAACATCGAGCGCAACGGCGTGGCGGACGAGTGCATCGTCGTCAACAAGCTCGCCCTGACCGACAGGACGGGCGACGAGATCGTGATCTCCCCGGGCGGCTCGCAAGGGGCGACCTCGATCTTCGGCAAGAACACGCAGGGCGAGCGCATCCAGACCGTCACCCTCGACGACTACGTCGTGCTCTCGGGACTCGAGCGCGTCGACTTCATCAAGATGGACATCGAAGGCTCCGAGGCGATGGCGCTGGCCGGCGCGCGGCAGACCATCCGGCACTTCCGCCCCAAGCTCGCCATCTGCCTGTATCACAAGTGGGACGATGTGTTCACCCTCCCCCAGCTCATCCATGCCACCGGGGTCGACTACGCCTTCACCTTCAAGTGGGTCCAGCTCAGCGATGGCTGGGAGGCCGTGCTGCTGGCGACGCCGGCGGCACGCGGGGCGGTGGAGCCCGGGCCGCCGACGCCGGCCGCAGGTGCGGCAGCGGACCCATTGGCCGATGCGCTGGACGTGCTGACACGCGCCTACCTGAAGAAATGGGGGCAGGCCGACGCGCTTTGGCGTGAGAAACAAGGAACGTCACGGTCCTAGCCACGCCACCGTGCCCAAGGAAAGCTCGACCCGCCCCTCAAGGAAACGAAGGGCCGCTCCCGAATTTCCTTGACCCCTTGAGGGGGCCTGACGCGTAGCGGGGCGCTCAAAGATTGCCGCGCCGCCACGGCCCCCGGATGGCGAAGCTGATGCCCGGCTGCTGGAGATTGACGAACAGCGTCGATCCCACGCGATCGAAGCAGGCCCCGCAGAACTCGCTGCCGCGGTAGTCGCCCGCGCCGACGGCCTTGCCGGCGGCCGCGACCTGGTCGCTGCTCAGTTGCACCAGGTTGCGGCAGAACTCGTACGCCCGACCGGCGGCGCTCAGGCCCAGCAGGCGCGATCCGTCGCGCCCGACGCCACCATCCTCGCAGAGCACGACCCCGCCACGAGCGCTCACGGTGACGTTGTCCGGGTTGTTGCCCGCCACGGCATTCGCACTGACGTACAGCGCCCGCAGGTTCATGTTCTTCAGGTCCAGTTCCCACACGGCCCCCTCGCCCCGGCCGGGCCGGTCTTCGCTGTCCAGGCCCGCGGCCGTGTCGACGATGAACATACGACCGGCCGAGTACCAGATGCCTTCGCCGCGGCTCATCCGCAGACAACCGCTGGACCGTGCCTGGTAGGCCGGGCCGGAGCTGATGCCCATGTCCACGCCGCCCGGCTGGGCGACCACCACGACGGGGCTCGCATCGGCGTCGGCGATGTCGACCCACTCCAGCGCGTACTGGTCGCCGATGTCGGGGTCGAGCAGGCTGGTGTCGTTGGCGGCGGACAGCGAAACCGGACGGGCCTGCCGGACGATGCGCTTCACGCGCGCCGCCTGCAGCGTGCCCCCGGCGTGCAGGCTGCCCAGCCCACCCGCGGCATTTCCCGGCCGGTAGCGGTACAGCGCCGAGAGGTTGCGGTTGTCCTCCGTCTCGTAGACGTCCCCGGTCGTCGGGTCGACGGCCACGGCCTCGTGCACGAGGCGCCCCATGCCGACGATCGGCTCTGCGATGGACGCGGCCGGATCGGCGGCCACCTCGAAGACATAGCCGTGCCGCTTGCCGCCCAGGCCGGAGAAATCGTACAAGGTCTCCTCGCAACTGAGCCAGCTGCCCCATGGAGTCGGGCCGCCGGCGCAGTTGCGGAAGGTACCGCCGATCGAAGCCACCGCGCCGCGCCAGGTGCTGCCCTGGAACACCAGGTTGGTGGTGCCGCCGCCGACATGGCCGAGGAACGGTGCCGGCGGCGGAGCCAGCGGGTCGATGACCACGCCGTCGGCGCCGATGCGCAGCGTGATGCGGCCGTACTGCAGCGTAATGATCCCGTTGATGAAGCCGCCGCTGTAGACCTGCGGGGCCTGGATCGTCTCCGCCGCGGTGGCGACGAGGCCGCGCTCATGATTGCGCACCAGCAGCAACCGGCTGCCGCCGGGCTTCGAGGCGACGACCGCCATGCCATCGTGGAGGCCGGGGGTGGGGCGGCCGTCGCCCATGGGATCGCCGGTCCAACCGAAGGACTTGTACTCGAAGCCCGGCGGCAGCGCCAGCAGCGGCAGCCCGGTGCTGCCGTCAGGCGTGGGACCGACGGGACCGTAGGGCGAATCGGCCAGGTCCACCTGCTTGCCGGCGACGGCAGCGACTTGGCACGATGACAGGGCCGCGAGGGTGGACAGCCAACCCCGGGCTGCGATGGCGCCGGCCGATCCTTGCAACAGGCGGCGACGCGACAGGGATGTGTGTGCTGTGGACATCTCGGCTCCTCCTTGCGATCGAGAACCAGCCTGCGGGGGACAGCGGGGGGCGACGGCCGATGTCTCGCCGGGCGGTCGAGATCCGTCATCAGCCGGCGTTGGCGGCCCACGGAATGCGTGCAGGCAGGTCGTGCCGGAACAAGGACCGGCCCGCGGGAAGCGCGGAGGGGTGGCCGAGCACACAGGACATCGTGCCCTTCGGCCGGCGGACGGCCGCCGCATCGGGTGCCATGCACGGCGCCCCATCCGGAAGACGAAGTCATCGGCGCGCCGGTCTGCGAATGCCCAGGCCGCCCCCGGTCGACCGGCAGGAGCGGGCAGGCAGGCCACGAGGGCGAATGCCCTCTCCGGTCCGCGGAGCTGATGTCATCGCGGCGCCCGGCTTTGCCTGTGTCTCGAGAATGCCCACGCCCTGGTGAAGATCTTAAGACGCTGCCGTGCAAGCGCCACCCCTAGGGGCCTGCTTGACAAGCTCGCTCGCCGATGGCGATGAACAGGCGATCGGATCGACAAAGGGGGCCACCGTCCAGCACCACCGCGCCGGGCCAGGCCTGACGACGAAGCCGCCCGGCACACGGCCTCGCGATACGCGCCCAAGCCTGGGCGGGCACTGGGCCACGGGCGCGGGAAGCGGGCATGCTCTAGAAGCAGGGCCGGGCGGTTTCGTCGTTCGCCCGGTTCCCCTCGCCCGATCCATCCGACCTCCCGTCTGCCGTATTTTTCCCCGGCACGACGCGGGGCGACGGCCCTTGTCCGCCGAAGGACGGAACAGCGCGTGTTTGGCGACCCAATTCCGGCTCTTGCCCGGGCGGCCCGGTCCACATAATGCCGGAGCTCTCTCGCTGGCTCGGCAACATCGCAGTGCGCAGGACGACGGCTGAATCTTCAAGGTTAGATCGGTATGCATGCTTCTCGAAGGATTCGTCTCGCAGTCTGCGTGGCGCTGTGGGCGGGCCTGAACAGCGTTGCCTTCGCTGCAGAAGGAGGGCGTGCTGCGCCCGTCAGCCTGGCCGACGCGAAGGCCGCGGTGGCCAGTGCGTCCGCCCGCACGGGCCACTGGAGCGGCCCCACCCACGGCCCCCTGGCTCCGGCCGGGAAGACGATCGCCTTGTTCGCCGAGGACCTCCGCAACGGGGGCGTCCTGGGGTTCGCCCAGGGCGTGCGCGAGGCAGCCGGCCGGATCGGATGGACGGTCAAGATATTCGACGCAGGCGGCCAGCCGGCAGGTCGTGCCAAGGCCTTGCGCGAAGCCCTGGCCGCGCGGCCCGACGGCCTGGTGTTCGCCGGCGCCGATGCGCTGGAGAACCGGACCGGCCTCGACGGCTTCCGCGCCACCGGCATTCCCGTGGTCGCCTGGCATGCCGGGCCGCAAGCCGGGCCGATCGCGGGCACGCCTGTCGCCATGAACATCACCACCGATCCGCTGGAGGTGGCCCGCATCACCGCGATGGCCGCCATCGTCCAGTCGGACGGACGGGCGGGCGTGGTCGTGTTCACGGATTCGAATTTCCGCATCGCCATGGCCAAGGCCGAGGCCATGGCCGAGGTGATCCGCGGCTGCGCCGGCTGCAGGCTGCTGGAGGTGCGCGACCTCGCCATTTCCGACGCGGGCAAGCGCATGGGACCTGCGACCGCCGAATTGATGGGGCGCCACGGCACGCACTGGACACACGCCCTGGCGATCAACGACATCTATTTCGACCATGCGGTCCCGGTGCTGATCGGTGGCGCGCCGCGCGCCCCACTGAGCCTGCTGTCGGCGGGCGACGGCAGCCCGTCGGCCTTTCAGCGCATCCGCACGCACGCCTTCCAGACGGCCACCGTGGCCGAGCCGCTTCTCATGCAGGGGTGGCAGGCCGTGGACGAGCTGAACAGACTCATGGCCCGCGAGCCCGTCAGCGGCTTCGTGGCCCCCGTGCATCTCTTCACCCCCGACAACGTGGGCTTCGATGGCGGGCCGCAACTGCGATACGACCCGGAAAACGGGTACCGCGACGCCTACATGCGCATCTGGAAGCGTTGAACTGCGCCTGCTCGCAGCAAGACGTCAAGCACCGTGAAGCGACGACTCATCGCGGCCATCGTCCGCAGGAGCCTGCCCGAGTCCTTGCGCGGACAGTTCGCGCTGGCGCTGGTGGCCATGGCGCTGCTGATGCTGGCCGCCGGCGGTTCCGCCGTCCTCACGCTGAAGACGGCGATGCAGGACATCCTCGAGCTCACCGACCTGCGGCTGAGCCGCCTGGAAGAATCCCAGGCACTGCTGCAGCGCACTCTTTCCATCGAACGCCAGTCGACGGAGCTGATGCATGCATCCGGTCCGCAGGAGCTGGCGCAGGTGTACGACACCATCCGGACGCAGCTCGACGCGTTCGACGAGGCCTTGACCAGGCTGGCCGTCAGCACGGACGATCCCTCCGTCCTGGACCTGTACCAGGCCGGCCAGCTCTTCCGCAACAGTGCGAACGTGGTGGCCCAGTTGCGCGAGATCGAACTGCAGCGGCGGGACGGCGGCATGCCATCGGCGGCCCCGCGCAGCGTGCTGCAAGTGCAGGCGGAGCTGCAGCGCCAGTCGGCTTCGCTGGTGCGCGCGGCCGAGACCCAGTCGTCACGCTTCACGCAAGACTACCGCCGGGCCATCCATCAACTCTCCGACACCACCCAGCACACGCAGTACGTGGCCATCGGCCTGCTCGCCTTGGCGCTGGCATTTGCCGCGCTCATCGCACGGCTCGTGCAGGGCCTGGTGCTGAAGCGGCTTCACGAGGTGAGCCAAGGCCTGCTCAACGGCCGGTTCGACACGCAACGCCAGGCACTCGCCGAGCAAAGCCGGGACGAGATCGACCACATGGCCCAGGCCGTCGAACGGTTCCTGGAGGACCGCCACCAGCTCCAGCTGCGCAGCACCGAGCTGGCCCAGGCCCATGAACGCATCGAGGTGCGCAACCAGGCGCTGCAGAACGAGGTGCGGTTTCGCGAACGCGCCGAACGCGTCCAGGCGGAGCAGGCACGCATGCTGGAGCTGATCGCGACCAACACCCCGCTGCCCGTGGTGCTGGAGCATCTTTGCAGGTTGATCGAGACGCAGCTCCCGGACACCGCAGCTTCCGTGCTGCTGATGAGCGAGGACGGCAAGAAACTGCGCCACGGCGCGGCGCCCAGCCTGCCGGCCGACTACGTGAAGGCCGTGGACGGGGTGCCGGTGGGACCGGACTCGGGCTCGTGCGGCACGGCCGCCTACCGGAGGGAGCCGGTGGCCGTCTCCGACATAGCCATCGATCCCCTGTGGGCCGATTTCCGCGCGCACGCCGCGCCCCACGGCCTGCGCAGCTGCTGGTCATGGCCCATCCAGCCGCGCTACGGCAGTGCCGTGCTCGGGACCTTCGCGCTGTACAAGCGCGTGCCGGGGGAGCCCGCCGAGACCGAGCGCGAGATGATCGCCGTGGCCACCCATCTGGCCGGCATCGCCATCGAACGCCATCAGGCCGAACAGCACATCCAGCACCTTGCGCACCACGACGCGCTCACCGGGTTGTCGAACCGGCTGGGACTCGAGAAGCGCCTCGAGGAAGCGCTGCGGCGCGGCACAGAACGCGGCCGTGGCGTCAGCCTGGCGTACATCGATCTCGACAACTTCAAGTTCATCAACGACAGCTTCGGCCATGCGGCAGGAGACCTCGTCCTGCGTGAAGTGGCGCAGCGCCTGCAGGAAGGGGTGCGCGGCGCCGACACGGTGGCGCGGCTCGGGGGCGACGAGTTCCTGGTGATCTTCACCGACCAGCCGGCCGACCATAGCGGGCTGGCCAACCGCCTGCTGCGCCTGCGTGAAGAGCTGGCGCGCCCGATCGCGATCGGGGAGCGGTCCTTCAGGCCGACCTGCAGCATCGGCGTGGCGAACCATCCCCTGGACGCGCAGGACGTTCCCACCCTGCTCAGTTGCGCCGATACCGCGCTGTACCGGGCCAAGGAAAGCGGCCGGGACAACGCGCAGTTCTACAGCGCCGAGCTGGACTCGCGCCTGCAAGGCCAGTTCGCGCTGCGCGAGGACCTGCGCCTCGCGATCGAGGGCGATCAGCTGCGGCTGCTGTACCAGCCGCTGGTCGACTTGTCCACCGGACGGGTGTTCGGGGTCGAAGCCCTGCTGCGCTGGCAACATCCGCAGCGCGGCATCGTGCCGCCGCTGGACTTCATCCCGCTGGCCGAGAGCACCGGGCTCATCGTGCCCATCGGCGACTGGGTGCTGCGCACAGCCTGCCGGCAGAACCAGGCCTGGCAGCTCGCCGGCCTGCCGCCCCTGTGCGTGGCGGTCAATGTGTCGGCGCGCCAGCTGCGTGAGGCCGACTGGAGCCAGCGGGTGGCCGCGGCCCTGGCCGACACGGGCCTCGCGCCCGACCGGCTGGAGATCGAGCTGACCGAAAGCATGATCATGGAGAACATGGAGTCGGCCACGGCGCACATGCGCGCGCTGCACGCCATGGGGGTGGGCATCTCCATCGACGACTTCGGCACCGGCTATTCCAGCCTAGGCAGCCTCAAGAACTTCCCCATCACGCGGCTGAAGATCGACAAGTCGTTCGTCTGGGCTCTCGACCACCAGGGCGACGCCGCGATCGTCGAGGCCATTGTCGGCCTGGCGCACAAGCTCGGGCTCCAGGTCCTGGCGGAAGGCGTGGAGACCGCGCCCCAGCGGGAGTTCCTGCGCGACGTCGGCTGCGACGCGATGCAGGGCTACCTGTTCAGCAAGCCCGTGGCCGCGGAGGCCATCGAGTCGATGCTGAGAGGCGCCACGGCCTGACGGACGCCCGGTTCAGCCGGCCGCACCCACGGGTGCAACATAGGGATGGTGGGACGCCGATCCGGCGCCTTAGATTCCCCCCTTCGGCGCTTTCTCGCGATTCCGCGGTGTCTGCTACGAGCGAGGCCCGGCGCCAGGCCTCCTCACCCCGGGAACCCACCATGCCTGCCTCCTCATCGAACGTCCTGCTCGATAAACAGTACGGCCGCCGTCCCCTGTTCAAGCGCTTGCTGCACTGGTTGCCGTCCCGCGTGCTGCACGCCAGTGCCAGCCGCCACATCGCCGAGAACAAGCGGCAGCTGGTGGTGTTCTCCTTCGACCACGTCGGGCACTCGATCAACCTCAACGGCATCTACGAGTCGAAGGAGCTCGAGACCTTCTTCAGCTGGATGAACTCCTGCGGCAACGAGGTCTTCGACGGCGCCGCGGTCGACATCGGTGCCAACATCGGCAACCACAGCCTGTACTTCTCCGACTACTACCGGAAGGTGTACAGCTTCGAGCCGCACAGCCGCATCTTCAAGGTGCTGTCGATCAACGCCGATCTCGCCTCCAACGTCCAGTGCTTCAACTTCGGCATCTCGAACCAGAACCGGCAGGTGACGATGAACATCGACCCGGTCAACATGGGCGGTTCGAGCATTTCGGACTCCCCGTCCGGCAACACCCAGCGCATCGAGGTCCGGACCCTCGATTCCGTGCTCGATGCCTCCGAGCCCATCCGGCTGATCAAGATCGACGTCGAGGGCCACGAGTACCAGGCGCTGCGCGGGTCGGAGCAGACCATCCGCAGGCACAAGCCGGTGATCCTGTTCGAGCAGCACGCCAAGGACTTCACCCAGGGCGAATCGCCGGTCATCAACCTGCTGAAGGAGTTCGGCTACCGCCGGTTCGCCATCGTGCACCCCTATCCGCGGTGCTTTCCGGGCCGCCACATCGTCGTGCGGCAGGCCTACAACGCCGTCAGCCGCCTGCTGTCCGGCGAGTCGATGCGCATCGCGGTCTCCGAGCACATCGTGCCCGACTTCTATTCCTTCATCGTCGCCATTCCCGACTGGCTGGAGCCGCGCGGCCTGGCGCACTGAGCGATCAGTCCGGCCCGGCACCGGCGAACAACCGGAGCCAACCCGGCCTCAGGCCTTCTCGCAAGGCACGGAGGCAAAGCGCAAGGGCTCAACCCGGCCAGCCCGATGTCCCCGTCCGGCAGAGGCCCAGTTCGCGGTAACGTTGCGGCGGCACGGCGAATTCGCGGCGGAAGAAGCGGCTGAACACGCTTTGCGA
The DNA here is from genome assembly GCA_966211755.1 of uncultured Rhizobacter sp. GTDB lineage: Bacteria > Pseudomonadota > Gammaproteobacteria > Burkholderiales > Burkholderiaceae_C > Rhizobacter. Next base: position 38,355 of record CBIHOH010000038.1, read on the forward strand.
TGCGAAGCCGAGGCGCTGGCTGATGTCCCCGAGCGGCAACGCGGTGTCGCCCACCAGGCGCCGAGCCTCCTCGCGCAGCAGCTTCCGTTCGATCTCCGCATAACTGGTTCCCTCGGCCAGCAGTCGCCGCCGCAGTGTCCAGCGCGTGACATGGATGTGCTCACAAGCCAGTGCCAGCCGGCTGGCCTGGCCGGGTTCATGCCCGTGTGCGGCGATCAACCGGTGCAGGAACTCCTCCAGCCGGTGGCTCAGCAGGTGCTGCGAACGGAGCTGCGCCAGCTCGCGGCCGGCGCGCCGGTACAAGGCATCGGCAATGGCGGCGTTGAAATGGGGAAAAGGCGTGTCCAGGTCCGATGAGGCCACGCGCATCAGGTTGCGCGATTGCGAGCTCCTGATCGACGAGCCGAAGAACCGGTTCATGGCCTCGCAGGCCATGGGCGCACCGCCTTCCAGCTCGACCTCGAAGCGCAGCGCTCGCGTGTCGCCGTAGTGGCGCAACAGATGAGCGAGCATGATGAAGTTGGCCAGGGCCTGCCGCCCGCGGTGCTGATCGGTGTCGGGCAGGTACTCGATCTGCAGCCCGCCCGGGCGCTCCAGCACGGCGATGTCATCACATTCGCCGATCAATCCACGCAAGTGCAGGAAGTGCGCCAAGGCCTGCCGCTGGGTCGGGCTGTTGGCGCAGACCAGGGCGAGCGATTCGAAGTCGTTCGTCCAGGCAGGCAGGCTCCAGCCCAGCAGGGGACGGAAGTCGGCCGCGTGCCGCTCGGCCATGCCCAGCACGCGGCGGTGCGCGTCGCCGCGGATGCGGCCGCCTTCGCGCAGCAGCTCTGCCTCCGAGATGCCCGTGCAGCGACGGAATTCCTCGGGCGCGACGCCATCGCGCAACAGGCTGTCGCGCATGTGCAGGCTGAGCCGGTTCGAGACGGTCCGGTGAAGGGGTCGGATGGTGTCGATGGGGTCTCCCTGGTGCGTCGCAGCGCATGATACGCACGCCGCACCCGAAGATCAAAGATCCGCTCCCGCAGGTCAAGCGGTCGGGCGCGGGGCTGGCAGAGTGGGCCCGGTTCCGCCAGATCGCAACAGGAGACTCCATGAACAAGAAGAACCCGGGCCGCCGAAGGCTCGCCCTCGGCGCATCGTGCGCCCTGCTGGCCGCATGCAGCGGCGCCCTGTCCAAAGCGTCACCGGCCGTGCAGGTTCCCCTGGACCGCCGCACGGCTCCAATGGTGGAAACCGACGGCCTTCGGTTCAAGGACCTGAACCGCAACGGTGCGCTCGATGCCTACGAGGACTGGCGCCTGCCGGCTGCGCAGCGTGCACGCGATCTCGTGGACCGGATGACGCTGGAGGAGAAGGCCGGCACCATGATGCACGGCACCCTGGTCACCGTCACCGACGGGAACGGCGCCGAGCGGGTCGACCTCGCCGCCATGGCGCCGCTGA
>CBIHOH010000039.1:0-38921 GCA_966211755.1 uncultured Rhizobacter sp.
CGCGGTGCTCGATCATCACGCCCTTGGGGTTGCCGGTGGAGCCGGAGGTGTAGATGACGTAGGCGAGGTGTGCGGGGGTGAGGCCGCAGGGGGGAGGGGGGCAGGCGGGCTGGGCGGCGGCGAGGGGCCAGTCGCGGTCGAGGCAGAGCAGCTGCTCGACGGGGGGCAGCCGGGGCAGCAGCTCGTGCTGGGTGAGCAGCAGGCGCACGCGGGCGTCGTCGAGCATGAAGCGCAGGCGCTCGGCGGGGTAGTGGGGGTCCAGCGGCAGGTAGGCGCCGCCGGCCTTGAGGATGCCGAGCAGGCCGACGACCATGGCGGGCGAGCGCTGCACGCACAGGCCGACCAGGGTGTCGGGGCCGATGCCGCGGGCGCGCAGGACGTGGGCGAGCTGGTTGGACTGCTGGTCGAGCTCGAGGTAGCTCAGGCGCTGGTCGAGGAACTCGACGGCGATGGCCTCGGGGGTGCGCGCGGCCTGCTGCTGCACGAGCTCGTGCAGGCAGCACACGGGGTGGTCCAGGCGCGGGCCGTTCCAGTCGACGAGCAGCTGCTGGCGCTCCTGGGGCGTGAGCAGGGGCAGCTGCGACAGGCGGGCCTGCGGGTCGGCGACCATGCCGGCGAGCAGCACGCGCAGGTGGCCGAGCAGGCGCGAGACGGTGTCGGCATCGAACAGGTCGGTGCTGTACTCGATGCCGCCGAGCAGGCCGTCGGCGTTCTCCCACAGGCTGAGCGAGAGGTCGAAGGGGGCGGTGCTGCGCTTGACGTCGAGCGGCGGTGCGGGGGTGGAGCCGGCCTCGGCGGAGGAGGAGGCGAAGAGCTGGAAGGTGACTTGGAACAGCGGATTGCGGCTGAGGTCGCGCTGGGGTTGCAGCTCCTCGACCAGCATCTCGAAGGGCAGGTCGGCATGGGCGTAGGCGCCGAGGGCGGTCTCGCGCACGCGGGCCAGCAGCTGCAGCACGGAGGGGTCTTCGCCGAGGTCGGTGCGCAGCACCAGGGTGTTGACGAAAAAGCCGATCAGGCCCTCGAGCTCGGCGCGGTCGCGCCCGGCGATGGGGGCGCCCACGACGATGTCGGACTGGGCGGTGTAGCGCTGCAGCAAGGCCTTGAAGCCGGCGAGCACGGTCATGAACAAGGTGGTGCCGGCGGCCTGGCCGAGGCGGCGCAGGCCGCGGGTGAGGGCGGCGTCGAGGTGCACGCGCAGGAAGTCGCCGCGGTAGCTCTGCACGGCCGGGCGGGGGCGGTCGGTGGCCAGCGCCAGGGCGGGCAGCTCGTGCAGGCGGGCCCGCCAGTAGGCGACTTGGCGCTCGCGCAGCTCGCCGCCGAGCCACTCGCGCTGCCAGATGGCGAAGTCGGCGTACTGGATGGGCAGGGGCGGCAGCGGCGAGGGCTGCCCGGCCGCGAAGGCGGTGTACAGCCGGGTGAGCTCGGACCAGAGCACGCCGATGGACCAGGCGTCGGAGACGATGTGGTGCAGGGTGAGCAGCAGCAGGTGGCGCCGGGTGTCCAGGCGCAGCAGCACGCTGCGCAGCAGCGGGCCCTGCCGCAGGTCGAAGGGGCGGCGCGCCTCCTCGGTGGCGAGTTCGCCGGCGCGGGCCTCGCGCTGCGCGGCGGGCAGCGCCTGCAGGTCGATCAGCGGCAGCTCGGGGTGCAGCTCGGGGCTCACCCGCTGGCGCGGCTGGCCGTCGACGAGCTCGAAGCGGGTGCGCAGGCTCTCGTGGCGGCGCAGCAGCTCGCCCAGGCAGCGCTCGAGCAGCAGCGGGTCGAGCGCGGTGTCGATGGGCATGACCAGCGGGATGTTGTAGAACGACTGCCCCGGCGACAGCTGGTCGAGGAACCACAGGCGCTGCTGTGCGTACGACAGTGGAAATGCATGGTCTGGTTGAGACATGAACCGGGTTCCAACGGACGTTCGGACAGAGGAAGAGGCCCCGGGCGCGGCGCGCCCGGGCGTGGCGGGAGGTCTCAGGCTGCGGCGCGGCGATCGGTGCCCGAGGCGACCGCTTGCTGCATCGCCTGGAGCACACGGGCCGATTCCTCCTGGTATTGCTGGCTGGCCTGTTCCCACGCCTGCTGCAGCACTTGCACCGATTTCTCCAGCACCTCGTTGGCGCGCTTGGGCAGCTCGGGCGAGGAGAGCGCTTCGTTGACGGCCCGTTCGTAGGCCTGCTCGGCCTCGCGCGTGCGCTGCCAGTTCTGCTGCTGCCATTGCTGCAGGAGCAGCAGGTACTCCGCGTGGGCTTCGAGGGCGCGCTTTTGCAGTTCGCTCTGCTCCCAGCTCTTCTGGAGGGCGTCGAGGTAGGCCTGGTGGCGATCGGTGGAGGGGCCGGAGGCCTGCCTCAGGCTGTCGAGAAAGCCCGCATAGGCCTCGGACAAGCTGCGCTGCACATCGCTGCGTGTCGCGTACTCTTCGGACAGGCCGGCGAAACGCTGGTACGCCTCGCTCACCTTGGTCGCCAGCTCGCTCTGGCCCCAGGCTTCCTTCAACTGGTCGCCGTAGCGTTGTGCCGCCTGGTTCAGCGTGTCGGCGACCTGCCGCTCGGTCTCTTTCAGCACGCTGGTGTAGGCGGCCAGCTGTTCGTTGTATTGCTTCTCGAAGGCGCTGCCGGCTTGGGCCATGCGTTTCATGAACTGCGCGTAGGCATCGGCGACGCTGGCCTGGCTGCTTTGCGCGCCGGCGCCCGGCGCGGGCGTTCCCGTGGGGGCGGGAGGCGATACACTGGGTTCGTTAGATGCGTTCGATGCGTTCGAGAGATCTGCGCGAGGGGGCATGTCGGACCCGCCCTCGGGCTTGGGACTCTTGGTGGCCATGGAGGTCTCCTGTGTGGGTAGGCAGGGGGAGGCAGGGGGGAGGCAGATCGCCTGGGCCGTCATCCGCAGGCGTGGCCCGTTGAGGTGACTCTCAGCGCATCGACAAGTAGGAACAATCCCTAGGTTTTCCTCGCCCACAGGATTGACGTGCTGCCATGCCCGGGCGCGGCGCGGCGCTGCGTCCGGCCACCGCATAATCCGGCCCAATAAATCATGGGGCGGAGGGGTGGATGAATTTCATCTTCGGTGTCATCGGGGTCATCCTGGGCGGCTTGATGGGCGAGGCGATCGGTGCACTCGTCGGCCTGGCGATCGGCCTCGGCCTGGCCGCCATGTTCGACAACAGCAGGCGCGAGAACGACCCTGGCACCACGGCGGCGCAAGACCGGGCGATGACGGCGGCGAACGGCCTGGAGGCCCGGATCCGGCAGCTGGAGCGGGAGGTGCAATCCCTGCGCGTGCAGGTGTCGAGCCTGAGCGAGCGCCTGGCAGCCGGTGCCGGCCTCGGTTCCGCAACGGCTGGCGACAATGCCGCGCGGTCACAGCCGCAGCCCGCGCCGGCGGTACCTGCACCCGCGGCTGTCGCCTCGACCAAGCCCGAGCCCGAGCCTGATCTCGAATTTGAACCCGAGATCGAGCTCGAACCCGCGGCGACCCGTGCCGCACCTGCCGAGGCCGCCGCGGCGGCCTCGGCCGTGCCGCTCGAAGCGCTGCCTCCGCAAGCGGCCGGGCCGGCCGGGGCCGCACAGACATTGGCTGCGCAGCCCCTCGCCGCTGTGCCGCTCGGGCAGGCGCAGCCTGCCCAGGGGCCGGCCGCGATCCGGAACGAAGCGGAGCAGGCCGGACGGATCGCCGCACAGGCGCCCGCCGCGCTTGCCGCGTCCTCCCCGCCGGCGCAGGCATCCAAGCCGGTTCGCGCCGCGCCGCCCAGCCTGCAGGAGCGACTGCCTGCGTGGGTGCGCGACTGGATCTTCGGCGGCAACACCATCGTCAAGGTCGGCGTGCTGATCCTGTTCCTGGGCCTGGCCTTCCTGCTGCGTTATGCGGCCGAACGGGTGACCGTGCCGGTGGAGGTGGGCTACGCGGGGGTGGCGCTGGTGGGCGCGATCCTGCTGGGCATCGGATGGCGCTTGCGCGAACGCGGGGATGCCGCCGGCGGGCGCGGCTACGGCCTGATCCTGCAAGGCGCCGGCATCGGCGTCTTCTACCTGACCATCCTGGCGGCGCTCAAGCTGGATGCCTTGCTGCCTCCCCAGGCGGCCTTTGCCTTCCTGTTCCTGGTGGCGGTCCTGAGTGCCGTGCTCGCCGTGGTGCAGAACGCGTCGTGGCTGGCGTATGTCGCCGCGGCGGAAGGTTTCGCGGCGCCCCTGCTGGTCTCCAGCGGCGGCGGCCACCACATCGCCTTGTTCAGTTATCTCGCCGTTCTCGACCTGGGCATCTTCCTCGTGGCATGGCACAGGGCCTGGCGGCCGTTGAACCTGATCGGCTGCGCGGGCACCTTCATGCTGGCCGCGGGCTGGGCCGAGCGGTACTACACCGACGCGCTGTACCCGAGCACCCAGGCCTTCCTGCTGCTGTTCTTCGGGCTCTTCACCGCCATCGGCGTCTTGTTCGCGCGCCGCGCCCTGGCCGCCGATGGCGAACCCGACCCGCGCGATCCGCTGGCCCGGCGCGCCGCCGCCGCGCTGAGCCGGGTCGGCCGGGTCGACAGCGGCCTGGTCTTCGGCGTGCCCCTGGCGAGCTACGGGCTGCAGTACCTGATGGTGCACGAGCAGGCCTATGGGCCGGCCTGGTCGGCGTTCGGTTTTTCGTTCTTCTACCTGATGCTCGGCGGCTGGTTGATCCGTGGCCGCAATCCGCGCTACTCGCTGCTGGGCGAGGCCTATGTGGTGGTCAGCGTGCTGTTCGGCACCTTGACGATTCCGCTGGCGCTGGAAGGCAGCTGGACGGGGGCCACCTGGGCGGTCGAGGCGGCCGGCATGTACTGGCTGGGCATGCGCCAGCAGCGTGTGTACGCCCGGGTTTTTTCGATGCTGGTGCTGGCCGGCGCGGTGTGGGGCGTGCTCGGTTCGCTGGGCCTGGACCTTCGCGCCGGCACGCCGCTGCTGACGGGGCCGGTGCTGGGGATGCTGCTGCTGAGTGCCGGTGCCCTGGCGATGTACGGCGTCGGCCTGCGGCGGGCACGCACGGGCGCCGTGGGCGCCGCGCCGGCGGCGTCGCCGCAGGCTGTGCCTGGGTCCGCCGACGGCGGCACCGGCTCATGGGAGGACCGGGCGAGTGTCGGGTTCCTCTGGACCGGGCTGGCCGCCTTCGCCTGCATCCCGTGGTTGCTGTTCGCGCCGCAGTGGGCCTGCGTGGCGACGGCGCTGATCGGCTTCGGCTGCGCGTTGCAACATGCGCGGGTCCGCCTGCCTGGATGGCAGGCCGCCAGCGCCGCGTTGCACGTGGTGGCCGTGGCCGGTTTTGCCGGCAGCCTGCACGGCATGGAAGGCGCGGCCATGCTCAGCAATGGCTGGCAAGGGCTGAGCGCGGCGATCGTGATCGGCGCCAGCCTGCTGGCGACGGGCTGGCTGCCGCTGCAGGCGGCCTTGCGCCAGGCCCGTGCCGGAGGCACCACGCCGGACTGGTCGCTGGGCAGCAGCATCGGGCTGCTGGCCGGCGTGGGCATGCTGGGCGGCAGCCTGCTGTTCGTGATGCCTGCCGACGCCGCCGCGCGCATCTGGCCATGGATGGGCGTGGCCGCGCTGTGGCTCGCGCTGCGCCTGCTTCATCCGGCGCTGGTGGTGGCCTGGGGCGCGCTGCAGATCGCGGCCGGCGTGGCCTTGCTGGCCTTCGGTCCCGCGCTCTGGAGCAGCGATACGGCCTCGCTCACGCTGTGGACACCCCTCGGACTGACCCTGGCCGCGCTGCTGTCGGGCGACTGGCTGCAGCGTGCGGCCAGGCAGGGCAGCGCGGCGTGGCTTCGCGAGGCGGCGTTGCAGTGGACGGCCGTGCTCTGGGCCTCGGCCTGGTGGATCCATGTGCTGCTGCCCGATACGCTGCGGTATCTCGAGCAGGGCCCGGCCGACGGCCTGGCCTGGTGGCCGATCGTGCTCACCGCCTGGGTGTTGCTGAGCTCGCTGCTGGCCGCCGGCCTGGCGCGCTGGCGCAGGTGGGAAGCGCTGGGCCAGCTCACCGCTTGCACCGTGCCCGCCTGGACGGCCACCGCATGGCTCGGCCTGAGCGTGTTCGGCCAGGCCCCGCATGCCTACCTCGGCTGGCTGGTCTGGCCGCTCGCCGCGGCCTGGCACGGGGTGCTGCTGCGCCTGCAGTCGCGCTGGTGGCCCGCTGCCGTGCTCAAGCCCCTGCACGTGCTGGGCTTCTGGTTGTTCGTGCTGCTGGCCTCGCGCGAAGCGCAGGGATGGGCGGCCGGTTGGGGCGATGCCGGCTCCGCCTGGACCGACCTCGGCTGGGTACTGGTCCCGGCGCTGGCGCTGGGCCTGGTCACCCGCCCGCGTGCACTGCAGCGCTGGCCCTTGAGCGATTTCCGCGACACCTACCTCGGCGTGGCCTGCGTGCCGCTGGCCTTGTACCTGTGGCTCTGGCTCTGGGTCAGCAACCTGGGCGCCGGTTCGGCCGCGCCGCTGCCCTATGTGCCCCTGCTGAACCCGCTGGAGGTCGGCCACGGCCTGGTGTTGCTGGCCCTGGTCCTGTGGCAGCGGACGGCGCCCGTGTCGCAGCAGGCCCTGGTGCCCGCACGGGTGCTGCTGGGCGCGCTGGCGGCGACGCTGTTCGCGCTCTACACGGGCATGGTGCTACGCGCCTGCCATCACTGGATCGGCGTGCCCTGGGAGGCCGGTGCCTTGTTCGCCTCGATGCAGGCCCAGTCTGCCCTGTCGGCGGCCTGGTCGTTGCTCGGCGTCGCGCTGATGATGACCGGGCATCGCAAGGCGCGGCGGCTGGTCTGGGCGGTGGGTGCAGCGCTGCTCGGCGTGGTGGTGCTGAAGCTGTTCTTCGTCGAACTCGCCGACCGCGGCGGCCTGTACCGCATCGTCTCCTTCATCGTCGTCGGCGTGTTGCTGCTGATGGTCGGATACTTCGCGCCGGTGCCGCCGGGCCGGGACGCGGCGGCCAGCCGTAATTGAATGGAAAATCCGTCGATGTCATTGATCCGTATCCTGTCCCTGCTGGCCTGCGGCGCGGCTTGCGGGCTGAACGCGGCCGCCGGCGAGGCGCCGTTGGCGCTGCAGGGCCCCGGGGGCTACTACCTGCTGCAGCTGCCGCCCGCGGTGCAGTCGCAAACCCGGTCCGCCGACCTGAGCGATGTGCTGGTGCTGAATGCACGCGGCGAGCCGGTGCCGTTCGCCTGGGCGAACGAGGAAGCTTCCGCCGAAAGCAGCGAACGCCGGCAGGAGGTGAGCCTGTTCGAGGCGCCTCGCAAGGCCTCGGCGGCCGAAGCGGCGTTGCGCGGCGGCTGGATCCTCGACACCCGGAGCGTGCAGGGCAGCCGGCTGCGGCTGGAGCTGCAGCTGGCGGCCGGCGCGCGCGGCATCTATGCGATGGCGCTTGACGCCAGCGACGACCTGCAGCGTTGGCAGACGGTGCGGCCCTCTCTGCAGCTGCTGTCCCTGCAGCATCGGGGCCAGCGCCTGGAGCAGACCCGGGTGGACCTGGAAGGGGTGCAGGCACGGTATCTGCGGCTGCGCCCCTTGCCCGGCAGCGCTTCCGCCCCCTTGGTCGGGGCGCGGGTGGTCAGTGTCACGAGCCGGGCGCTCCCGCCTCCCCTGCAATGGAGCGAACCCATCGTCGCCAGCAGCTGCACCACCCAGGTCTGCGACTATCCGCTGCCGCGCCACCTTCCGCTCGACCGCTTCGAACTCCAGCTGGCCGAGATCAATACCCTGGCGCGGGTGACGCTGCTGGGCCTGGCGGACCCGGCCACGCTGCCGGCTGCCACTGCGCCTCGGCGCAAGGGCGTGCGCGGCAGGCTGAAGGAACTGCGCCAGAAGGACCGGCCGCTGCCCAGCGAACCCGTGCGCGAATGGAACACGCTGGCCGAGACCTCCGTCTACTGGCTCGCGCTGCCGGATGCCGAGGTGCGCTCGCCGGCGCTGGCCTTGCCGGGCGGCTTGTACGAGCAGTTGCGTGTGCAGCCGGTCGGCGGCGTGACGCAGCTGGGCGCCCGTGCGCCCACCCTGCGCGTCGGGTCGCGTCCGCGCGCCCTGGTGTTCCTGGCGCGCGGGCCCGCGCCTTACCGCCTCGCCTGGGGCGGCGAGGTGTCCGGCGCCCCCTTGTCCCTGGCGGAGTTGATGCCGGCCCGGCAGGCGGGCGAGCCCTTGCCGGCCGGCATCGCCGTGCTCGCGCCCGCTGCACCGGCTCCCGCGGCCTCCGCTGCCGCGGTCGCGGCCAGCGCCGCGGCGGTGCCGGCCCCGGCCATCCGTGTCCACTGGCTGTGGGGCGCCTTGGTGCTGGCCCTGGGGCTGATGGGGTTCATGGCCTGGTCGCTGCTGCGCGCTTCGCCGGCCCGGCCCACGGCCGAGTCCGGGGGGTAACCAGGGAACAGGGAGGTCTTTGCGGGTTATTCCGGCAGTGGTCGTTTTGGCCGTGAAATCCGCCTCAACTTGCATTGAAGATCGGACTGGGATTGCCGATACCGTTTGCACCGGACAAACCAACGGGCAAACGAGAGGGAACTCACTTGAAAAACTCAATCAATCGGCAGTTGCTTGCGGCCTTCGCGCTGATCATCGCGCTGATCTCGCTGTCGGGCCTGGTGGCAGGGTGGTTTACCTGGACGAGCCAGAGCAACTTCAAGACGCTTTATCACAACACCCTCGGTTCCGGGGAGCTGGCCAAGGCCGACAGCGCCTTGTGGCAGCTGCGTTACGCGATCGCCTCGGCGACGCATGCGGACGCGGCGAGCGTGCGCAAGACGGCCGATGAGGAGGCCAAACATTTCAAGGCGCTCAATGCCGCGCTCGACGCCTATGGCGCGACCGAGCTCAGCCCCGAGGAAGCGAAGGGCCTGGTGACGCTGCGCGAAAGCGTGCAGCGTTATGCGCAGGCACGGCCGGCCTGGTTCCAGCTGCGGATCGAGGGCAAGGACGACGAGGCCAAGGCCTACCGCAGCGCCAACACCACGCCGGTCGGGGCGGCGCTGGTCAAGGCCATCCACGACCAGATCGATCTCCAGACCCAGGCCGCCGCGTCCACGCACCAACAGCTCGATGGCAGCGCATCGAAGGTGCGGACCCTGGTGCTCGGCGTCTGCGCCCTCGCACTGGGGGTGTCGGTGTTCCTGGCGAGGTGGATCATCCGGGCCTTGACCGAGCCGGTGGCCCGCGCCACCGAAGTCGCCAACAGCATCGCCCAGGGCCGCTTGTCGAACGACATCCCGCGGGAGTCCGGGCCGATGCGCCACCTGCTGGCCGCCCTGCACGACATGCAGGCCAGCCTCGGCCGCACCGTCGGCAGCGTGCGTGCCAACGCCGAGCAGGTGGCCATCGCCGGGACCCAGATCGCCAAGGGCAACGACGACCTGAGTTCGCGCACCGAGATGCAGGCCTCGGCCCTGGTCCAGACCGCCTCGTCGATGGAGCAGCTGGGCGCCACCGTGCGCCAGAACGCCACCAACGCCGAGCAGGCCAACCAGCTCGCCCGCGGCGCCTCGACGGTGGCCGAGAAGGGCGGCGAGGTGGTGGCGCAGGTGGTGCACACCATGAAGGGCATCAACGACAGCTCGCGCAAGATCGCCGACATCATCGGGGTCATCGATGGCATCGCCTTCCAGACCAACATCCTCGCGCTGAATGCCGCCGTCGAGGCGGCGCGTGCCGGGGAGCAGGGCCGCGGCTTCGCCGTGGTGGCCGGCGAGGTGCGCACCCTGGCCCATCGCTCGGCGGAGGCGGCCAAGGAGATCAAGCAGCTGATCCATGCCAGTGTCGAACGCGTCGAACAGGGCAGCGCGCTGGTGGACCAGGCCGGGGTCACCATGCACGAGGTGGTGAGCGCGATCAAGCACGTGACCGACATCATGGGCGAGATCAGCGTCGCCAGCGCCGAGCAGAGCGCCGGGGTGTCGCAGGTGGGCCTGGCCGTCAGCAAGATGGACGAGGCCACGCAGCAGAATGCCAGCCTGGTGCACCAGAGCACGGCCGCCACGCAGAGCCTGAAACAGCAGGCCCAGCAGCTGGTGGATGCGGTGTCGGTGTTCAAGCTGGGCTGAGGCCGGGTGTTCCGGGCGGGGTGGCGAAGCCGCCTTCCCGGACAGCGGGCCGGGTCTGCCAGGGCCGCAGCTGCGTGCCCCGCAGCACCCGGCGGACGGCCGCCGGCGGGACTCGGCCGGTCTGACGAATGGGCGCGACAGCGGGTCCCGGCCGCCGAAACCCCTTCGGTCTGGGGTCTACCCTAGGATGTGGCCGCTCGCACCATTTGTTACGCTCCCCTCCATGGGCGACACAATCAAGGCTAGGCAACCAGGTGAGGTGAGGGTGCTCGTCGTGGACGATTACCCGGAAGCGGCCGATACGCTGGTCGCTTTGCTTCAAGTGATGGGCTACGAGGCTTCCGCGGCCTATGGCGGAGCGTCGGCCGTCGAGGCCGCGAGGCTGTCGGAGCCGGCGGTGGTCATCTCCGACATCGACATGCCGGAGATGAACGGTTATGAAACCGCCGAAAGAATCCTCGCGCTGAACCAGACGCCGCGTCCTTACCTGATCGCCTACACCGCGGTCTATCAGGGTGTGGATCGAAGGGCGACGACCCGTGCCGGGTTCGACCTGCACCTGACCAAGCCCGTCTCGGGCCATCTGATCGAAGAGGCCTTGCGCCGGATACCGCATTGAGGCGGCCGGGGCCAGCCGGGTTCATCCGGGCGGCGTGGCCGCCTGCACCGTCTGTCCGTCGGGCTCCAGCGGCAGCCTGACCGTGAAATCGCTGCCCTTGCCCAGGCCTTCGCTGCTCACTTCCACGGTGCCGCCGTGCGCTTCGACCAACTGCCTGACCACCGCCAGGCCGACCCCCCATCCGCCTTGTGAAAGGTGTTGCGAGCGTATTTCCTGGGTGAACAGGTCGAAGATCCTGGGCAGCACGTCGGCCTCGATGCCGACACCGGTGTCGTGGACGCGGATCACCGCCGCCGTTCCCTCGACCGTGGCCTCGACCCAGATCCGCCCGCCCGCGGGGGTGTACTTGATGGCATTGGTGAGCAGGTTCATGACCACCTGGTGCAGCCGCGCCGCGTCCGCCTGCAGCCGGATCGGGACCTCGGGGGCCAGCAGGCTCAGGCTCAGTCCACGCTGCGCCGCCTTCGGCTCGCAGGCCGCTGTCACCTCGCGCAGCAGCTCCTGGAGCTGCACGGGGGCGAGGACCAGCAGCGGCATTCCCGGTTCGTCGAATTCGACCGCGCGCCGCATGTCCTCCACGAGCCGCCTCATGACCTCGAGCTGACGCTGTGCCACGGCCAGCAACTCCGCTTGTTTCGGCTTCGCGGCGGATTTGGAGAGCAGATGCAGCGCCGTGGCCAGAGGGGCCAGCGGATTGGCGAGTTCATGGGTCACCGTCGCCAGGAAGCGGGGCCTGCGGTTTTCCGCCCGGCGCAACGCGCTGATCCGGTTCTCCAGGGTGCGGATCCGCGCCGCCAGGCTGGTGCGGTCGCGCATGATCTTCACGAAACCGATGCATTCGCCGGCGGCGTCGCGCACGGCGGTCACCAAGCCGCCGGTCCAGGCCCGGCTGCCGTCCTTGCGCAGGTGCCAGCGGTCGTCGTCGGAATGGCCCACTGAGCGGGCCACCACGAGTTCGTGCTCGGGGAGACCGCGTGCCTTGTCCTCCGGCGTGAAGAGGACGGAGATGTGGGAACCGACCAGCTCGGAGCCGTCGTAACCCAGCACCTGGCGCGATCCTTCCGAGGCCCAGAGGATGTAGCCCGACGGGTCGACGCAGGACACCGCCAGATCTTGCGCCTGCAAGGGCCAGGCGTCGAGCAAGGCGGTCACCAGCGGCGTGATGGCCGGGGCTGGGGCCGGGGTCGGGGTCGGGGGAGTGTGCGGGTCGGGCTCGATGGGATGCTCTCCTTGCGCTTCACCGTGTGTGCGTGCCGTGTGTACGTGCCGTGTGTACGTGCCGTGTGTGCGTGCCGCTGGCCGGGCCTGACGATCGGAGTCCAAAGAGCAGCTTAGTCCACATTCGGCGGATGTCCAGCCCATATCCCCAAGGCGTGTGCGGCCGACTGCAGCCTAGGGGCTATCCAGGCACACCGGCTTGCCCCAGCATCGAATGGCGCATGGGCGCGGGGAGATCCGGCATGGACAGCAAGCTGTACGTCGGAGCAGTGCTTGGCCGGGGCGGCGCGGCGGCGCCTGCCGCGCGGGGCGCCGGGCCCCCGGGGCGTGCCGCCGTTCCCTTCGTCCCGGCGGGGGCGGGCCCATGAAGCTCGTGCTTGTCCACGGGCGCGGGCAGCCCGGCCAGAACCGGCACTCCTCGCAGCGCCTCTGGTGGGGCGCCCTGCAGGCGGGTTTCCAGCAGGCCGGCCTGGCCGTCCCCGACGGGCTCGACGTCGTCTTCCCGTATTACGGCGACCTGCTCTTTCCCGACACCGACGCGGCCTGCCGCCTGGCCCACCAGCGCCTGCTCGAACAAGGCATCGACGCCACGGCCCCGTCCTTGCCGGAGCAGCGCTTCGTCCAGGACCTGGTGCTCGAAATGGCCTTGTGCAAGGGCCTGACCGGGGCGCAGCTGGCGCGGCGGGCGGGCGGGCCGGTGCTCCAGCCGGGAGTGCCGAACCGGCGGGTGGTGCTGGCCGCGCTGCGCTTGCTGAGCCGGTTGGAGGGGGTGGATGCGGGCTGGCTCGAACTGTTCACCCGCGATGCCTGGTCGTACCTCACCCGGCAGGAACTGCGCAGGTCGGTGCAGGGCGTCCTCGATCAGGCCATCCCCGAGGCGCAGGCCTGCGTGGTGGTGGCCCATTCGCTGGGCTCCATGCTCGCGTACGATGTGCTGATGGAGCGCCTCGAGCGTGGGCATGTCAAGGCCTTCATCACCCTCGGCTCGCCCCTGGGTATTGGCGCCGTGGTCGAGCGGCTGCCGACCGCGCGGGTGGCCAGGCGGGCCCCCGGCGGCGTCGGGCGCTGGTTCAACGCCCGCGACACCGGCGACCTGGTGGGCCTGCATGACGTGCCGGCCGTGCTGTTCAAGGGGGAACCGGTGGTGGAGAACTACAGCGGCGTGCACAACGACACGGCCAACCACCACGGCGTCCAGGACTATCTGCGCGACAGGATCGTCGCCCGGGCGATCTTCGATGCGCTGCATGCCGGTTGACGCCGGCATGTCGCGTGCTCAGCCATGCCGGGCGCGCAGGCGCGCCACCAGGGCGCGTGCATCGGCATCCTGCAGGCCCGGGCCGGCGTCGGGTGCGAGGTGGGCCCGGACCAGCCGGAGCAGGGTCTCGGCCTGCGGCGTGAGCGGCCCGAGGAAACGCGGCTCGCCGCCGGTGGCGATCAGCAGCGTCGGGAAGTTCTCGACCTCGACCGGGTCGACCAGCTCGGACTCGTCCTCGATGTCCACCCAGACGAAACGCAGGCCGGGGTGCTCGGCCTGCAACTGCAGGCCCAGCTTCTCGAAGGTGCCGGCATAGTCGCGGCAGCTGCCGCACCAGGCGGCGCAAAGGCAGGCGACCAGGGTATCGCGGGCGGGATCGGTGGAGGTCGGCATGGCGTGCATCATCTCAAAAATGTCGCGTGACTTGAACGAACTGTTGCAGCGGTCCGGCCTCGACGCCGTAAACCCGCGGCGCGCCGAGCGAAAATCCGCTGCATGACCTCTGCCTCGACCTCTCCGGCCCCTTCGACCCCGCCACGCCACCAGCGGCTCAAACGACCCGCGGCCGCGCTGCTGTCCCTGGGCGTGCTGCTGTTGGCGGCCTGGGTGCTGCGGCATCATTTTCACGCCATCTCCTGGTCCGACCTCTCCGCCGCCCTGGCGCGGCAGTCGCACCGTGCCTTGCTGGTGTCGGTGGGGCTGACCTTTCTCAGTTTCGTGGCGCTGGCCGCCTACGATGTCATGGCCTGCCGCCTGGTGGCGCCGGGCCGCGCCGGCACCTCGCTGTCGGCCTTCGCGGGGTTCACGGCCAATGCGCTGGCCAATACCCTGGGCTTCCATGCGATCACCAGCAGTGCGGTGCGGGCGCGTGTCTATCGGCATGCCGGGCTCGGCCTGCCCGACGTGGCGCGCATCATCTCGCTGTCCTGGCTGGCCCTGGGCCTGGGCTTCCTGACCATGATCGCCCTGGCGATGGTGGCGGCAGGCGGCCCGGCCGCGCACGGCCCGGACATTCCGCTGGCGCCCCTGGGCTGGTGCGTGGTGGCCGGGCTCATGGCCTTCGTGTTCTGGCTTTCGCGCGGGCGCCGGGAGCTGCGCCTGCGCAGCTTCGTCCAGCCGCTGCCGCCGGCCCGCGTGGCGGCCCTGCAGCTGCTGCTGGGGGCGCTCGAAAGCGCGGCCGCCATAGGCGCCCTCTACGTGCTGCTCCCGCCCGACCTGGCCCCGTCGTTCACCCTGTTCTCGGTGGCGTACATCGTGGCCATCTGGCTGGGCATCGCGGCCCAGGCACCGGGCGGCATCGGGGTGTTCGAGGCGGCGATGGCCGCGGCCCTGGCCGGCGCGGGCCGGTCCGACCTGCTGGCGGTGCTGCTGCTGTACCGCCTGATCTACAACGTGCTGCCTTTCGTGCTCGCCGTGCTCTCGCTGGCGGTGTTCGAGCTGGCCTGCGCGCGTTCGTGGATCAGTTGGAAGGCGGATACAGCTTGATGAGGCGCTGCTGGCGGAAGTGCAGCCTGGCCAGCCCGATCAAGCCGATGGGCTTGTGGCCGCGCTGGCGCATCGCATGCGAGATGGCGAACAGTTGGCGCTGCTTCTCGAAGATGATGCGGTAGGCCTGGTGCCAGCTGTGCGCGGGGTCGAAGGCCTGCACCGCGTCGGCACCCGAGCCGTTGACCTCGATGATCTTGAAGCCCTTGCCTTCGCGCAGGGCGGCCAGGCTTTCGAACTTGACATCGAAACGCCCGACGTGGAAGTCGCGCATGTCCCGCGAGATGGCATCCACCGCGGCCGACAGGGCCGGGGTGATGAGCGAGGTGCCGTCGAGGTAGAGGCCGCCGACGCGGGTCGAGCCGATGGTCGAGACCCGGCAGACCTCGCCGGCCGCGGGGATGCGCGCGGTGTCGCAGCAAGGTTCGCTCAGGCCGTCCGCGCCCAGGCGCTGCAGGCGCGGGTCGGCGGCCATGAGCTGGGCCACGGTGCGCTGGCCGTCGCCGACCACACGCGGGAAGTGGCGCAGCAGCAGCCCGGTCAGGCGGCCGCGCGGCTCGTCCGGATGGCGCATGTAGAAGAGGCCCGCCTCGCCGGCATCGTCGAGGAAGCGCTGCATCACGATGCACTCGCCCACCGGGAAGCGGGCGAGGTAGGCGCGGAGTTCGTCCGCATCGCGCACGATGCGCACTCCGAAGCCGCACCAGCCGAGGTCGGGCTTGCAGATGAGCGGGTAGTCCAGGCCGGCGGCCGCCATCGCCGCCTCGGCAGCCTCGAACGAGGCCGGGCCTTCGTTGACGAGCGAGGTGGTGGTGACGGTGGCCGCGCGTGCGAGCGGCCCCATGCTGTTGAAGTATTCGAGCTTGCCCTCGCCGACCAGGCCGCCGCTGGTGATGGCGGGGTTGGCCGAGGAGGGCAGGCTGACCGAGCGGTAGCGCAGCGACAGCCACAGCCACTGCAGGATCGTCGGGATGAGGTTCAGGCACTTGGGCACCCGCTCGAGTGCGCCGCGGCGCATCGGCATGTAGGCGCCCGCGGCGGGGCCCGGTTCGTCGTGCGGGGCGGGGGGGGAGGCCTGGGGGGGGAACGTGGAGGTGGTGGAGGGTGGCATCGGCAGGTGGGTGGCGTTCAGGCGCCGAGGAAGTGCCTGCGATAGCGCGCAGGCAGGTCCGCGATGTGCATCAGGCACGGCAGGTCGGCCGTGTCGAAGTTGGGGTCGATCGCCGGCGGACCGAGCACCTTGGCGCCGCAACGCAGGTAGCCCTTGATCAGCGGCGGGATGTCGGCCTTGGTGCGGGCGACGGGGCCGTCCAGCGGCAGCGGCACCAGCGGCCGCACATGCCACTGGGCCGGCGCGAGGTGGGTGGCGCTGAGCTGCTGCCAGAGCTGGCGGGCGAGGTGGCCGCCATCGGCCATGCTGACGCTGGCGCAGCCGATCATGGTGTCGTAGTGGTGGCGGGCCATGTAGCGGGTGAGTTCTCCCCACAACGCGGTGATCACGCCGCCGCTTCGCCAGTCGGGATGCACGCAGGTGCGGCCGAGTTCGATCGCCCGCGGGCGCAGCGAGTCCAGCGGCGACAGGTCGAACTCGGTCTCGGTGTACAGGCCTCCGGCGCGCCGCGCCGCGGCCGGCGGCAGCACGCGGTAGGTGCCGATGACCGGCCCGGTGCAGGACTCGGCATCGGTGACGGCACGCACCAGCAGGTGCTCGCAGAAGGCGTCGAAGCGGTCGACGTCGTGGCCCGGCGGGGTGCCGGCGGGGACTTGCAGCACGGCGCCCATCTCCTGGGCGAACACCCGGTAGCGCAGGCGCTGCGCTTCGCGCACCTCGTGTTCATGGCGCGCCCACGACACCTCGTAGCGCAGCTCGGGCAGCGGCATGGGGGCACGCTGGCGCGCAGGCCAGGCCTGCGCGTTGGCGGAACGGTGGTGGATCTCTTCGACAGTCATTCCGGCCGAATGTATCAAAGCCTGGGCGGTTCGTTCAAGGCAAGCAAGGTCCGCCGGGCCTGTTTGTGGGGATGCGCGCCACTGCTGGCGCCGATCCTTACATCGCGATACAGCGACCCATACTTTAGGGGGTGGTCTGGTGTTGTTCCAGCTGTTAAGCAGCAAGCCGGACAGCCGTTTGCCAGCGCTTGGCCCTGTATGCCGGCCGAGGCAGGGATGCGACGGTGCCGGCATTCTGGCCTCGCCCCGGGGGCTGGCGACTCAGTCCTTCGCGCCCCGGCTTCGAGTGCTCACCCAGCGCCAGCGCAATGCGGCCAGACCGATGGCTGCATGCACGGCCGCGATGGCGATACCGGCCGGGCCGGACTTGGCGACGGGCAGTGCCGCCATCAGCATCTCCTGTCCGCCCACCGCGAAGAACAGCCAGGGCAGCAAGGCATGCAGCACCAGCATGGTCAGCAGGAAGGCGCCCAGGGGGCGGCGCGCACGCGGGTTGAAGCTGAAGAACAGCGCGATGCAGCAGTCCCGCAGCATCAGCAGCGCGGCGGCCATGGGCGCCGCGGCGATCGAGTCGAAGCGGGAATCGTCCAGGCTGATGCCGGCCTCTTGCGCATACGGAAGACCCGTCTGCATGAACAGCCAGAGGGCGAAGACCAGCGTGAGCACGAAGCTGCACGGCCAGGCCGGAAGCTGTTGCCATGCCGCGCGCCACTGGCCGGCGCCGATGCGGGCGAACACGCGCTGCCACACGGTGCGTGGTTGCGGCTCCATGCACAGAGCCGTGTAGGTCAGGGCCGCCGAGATGGAAAAACCGATCAATGCGACGTGTTGCCGCTGCTCCGATTCGAAGCCGCCGAGGAAGACGGTCAGCGCGAGTGCCAGCGTGGGCCAGCCCCAGGGATACTGGCGCACGGCCAGACTCTCCGCCATGCAGCGCCAGGCGCTGACCAGGGCGCAAGCCGAGAGAATCGTCATGGTGAAGGAGAAGAACCGGATCTCCGTGAAAGACCAGTCCCACCAGATCACGGGCTCTGCGTTGTCGATGTTGAACAGGACGATGCCGATCCACAGGCCCAGGCCCAGCAGGGCCCAGGCGCCGCCGCGCTGCGCGAGGCGGCCGTCGATCTTCGACAGCTGCAGGTTCGCCGCCAGCAGCAGGGCATGCAGCATGACACCGGCCTGCACGGCCGCCCCCACGTACCAGCCCACACCGGCCAGCCCCTTCACCAGGGCGGCCGGCACGAAGATCAGCGCGCACAGGGCCGCGCCATACCAGGCGTAGGCGCCGGCGCCGGCCAGCTTGCCCCAGGTCATCTCCCAGGGCTGCATGGCGCTCATGCGCTGCTGGTCCCAGGTGTGCTCGCGCAGCTCGTCGAGCATGCTGGCGCCGGCGGCGTGCAGGCCCATGCCGTAGACCAGCAGCATGAAGGCCACGGCGGAAAAACCGGCCAGGGCCTCGGCCAGGGCGGCCGTGTCCCAGTCCCTCTCGGAGAAGAAGACCGACGCGGCGCCCAGCAGCAGCAGGGCCGGCAGCACGATCAACCGGGTGGGTGAAAACTGCAGCCACAGCTGCCGGCGGAATTCGGGGTTCATGCGTTCATCCTGGTGCGTGCCGCGCGTTCGGTCTCGATGGACTTCAGGTACGACTGTTGCAGATTCTCGGTGACCGGTGCGATGACACTGAGGGCGTGGCCCGCTGCCACGCAGCCGGCGACCAGGGCCGCCTGCGCCTGCACGCTGCCGGTGAAGCCGATCTCGACCGCGTCAGCCAGGACTTCGCCCGGCCGCACGCCTTCGCGAGTCGAGAGCCAGGCCGCGGCGGCCCCGATGTCGGTGGCGAATTCGAGCCGCAGGCGGCGTTCGGTGGTGTCCCGGTTGCTTGCCGTGAGCTGGGCCAGTGCACGGTGCTCGAGCACCCGGCCGTCGCTCAGGGCGAGCATGTGGGTGGAGTATTCGTCCAGCTCGGCCAGGATGTGGCTGGACACCAGCAAGGTCATGCCCTGCGCCTGCAGGTCGCGGAACACCGAGGCGAGGGAGCTGCGCGCCTCGGGGTCCAGCCCGCTGGCCGGTTCATCGAGCAGCAGCACCTTGGGCGCGTGGATGATGGCCTGGCCGATGGCCACCCGTTGCCGCTGGCCGCGCGACAGCTTGCCGGCGGGGTGCTGCAGCTTGTCCTTCAGGCCCAGTCGGCCCGCCGTGTCGCGTACCGCGGCCGCCACCTGATGGGCGGGCAGGCCCTGCGAGCGCGCCGCGTACCACAGGCCTTGCTCCACCGTCAGGTCCCCATAGAGGCCGAAGTTGTCGGACAGGTAGCCCATCAGGCGGTGCGCTTCGCGCGGTTGCTCGTGCACGTCGAGCCCGTCGACCAGCACCTGGCCGGACATGGGCGTGTCGAGCGCCGCGATGCAGCGCATCAAGGTCGTCTTGCCGGCGCCGTTGGGGCCCACCAGCGCCGTCACGCTGCCCGCCGGCAGCGCCAGCGAGACACGGTCGAGGGCACGGAACCCGGGATAGTCGAAGCTCAGGTGGCGGACTTGGATGATGGGTTCGGTCAAAGCTGCTCCCGGGTTGACGGTTGCAGCGATTCTCTCCTATCCCGCGGCCCGCCGGCCGTCCTCGTTCACACCGAAGCCAGTGCCTGGTCCAGGTCGGCCAGCAGGTCGTCGATGTGCTCGATGCCGATCGACAGGCGCACGGTGTCCTCGCGCACGCCGGCCTTCTCGAGCTCCTCGGCATTCAGCTGCCGGTGGGTGGTGGAGGCGGGATGGGTGGCCAGCGACTTGGCGTCGCCGATGTTGACCAGTCGGGTGAAGAGCTGCAGCGCGTCGAGGAAGCGCGCGCCCGACTCGCGGCCGCTGCCGGGCGCGCCTTTCAGTCCGAAGGTCAGGATGCCCGAGGCCTGGCCCGACAGGTAGGTGCGCACCAGGGCGTGGTCGGGATGGTCCTCCAGGCCGGCGTAGGTGACCCAGGCGACCTTGGGGTGCCGGCGCAGGTGGCGGGCGATGGCCAGTGCGTTGGCGCTGATGCGGTCGATGCGCAGGGCCAGGGTCTCGATGCCCTGCAGGATGAGAAAGGCATTGAAGGGGGAGATCGCCGCCCCGGTGTTGCGCAGCGGCACCACGCGGGCGCGGCCGATGTAGGCGGCCGGGCCCAGCGCCTCGGTGTAGACCACGCCGTGGTAGCTGGGATCGGGCTCGTTGAGGCGCTTGAAGCGCTGCTTGTGCTGGGCCCAGGGGAACTTGCCCGAATCGACGATGGCGCCGCCCACGCTGGTGCCGTGGCCGCCCAGGTACTTGGTCAGCGAGTGCACGACGATGTCGGCGCCGTGTTCGATCGGGCGGCACAGGTAGGGCGTGGGCACGGTGTTGTCGACGATCAGCGGGATGCCGTGGCGGTGCGCGACGGCGGCGACGGCCGCGATGTCGGTGATGTTGCCCTTCGGGTTGCCCAGCGATTCGACGAAGATGGCCTTGGTCCGCCCGTCGATCAGGGGTTCGAAGGAGGCGGGGTCGGCGGCGTCGGCGAAGCGGGTCTGGATGCCGTACTGCGGCAGCGTGTGCGCGAACAGGTTGTAGGTGCCGCCGTACAGCGCGCCCGAGGCCACGATGTTGTCCCCGGCTTCGCCGATGGTGAGGATGGCATAGGTGACCGCCGCCTGGCCCGAGGCCAGGGCCAGCGCCGCGATGCCGCCTTCCAGGGCGGCCAGGCGCTGCTCCAGCACGTCCTGGGTCGGGTTCATGATGCGGGTGTAGATGTTGCCGGGCACCTTCAGGTCGAACAGGTCGGCCCCGTGCTGGGCGTTGTCGAACGCATAGGCCACGGTCTGGTAGATGGGCACGGCGGCGGCCCGCGTGGTCGGGTCGGGGGAGTATCCGGCGTGCACGGACAGGGTTTCGAAACGCCAGGCGGCTTGGGTCATGACAGGACTCCATGGGAACAAGGTCTTGCAGCCTAAGCGCCGCCGCGGCGGCTGTGAAGCCCACGAATCGCATGGGGATGCGCGTTTCCCGAGCGTGCGGGCCAGGCGCGGAGGTCCTCGCCACTCGGCTTTCCGATATCGACATCGGTTCTTGTTCGTTGGCGCCGCGGGCCGGCCTGCGTATCGTCAGGTCCTGCCTCGCCGTGGCGCACAGGGCAGCCCGCCCGGCGCCTCGTTCCGTCTTCTTTCGTCTTTCCAGGAAAGCTCATGAGCATCAGCGCCATCAATGTCCGCAACCAGTTCCGCGGCCGGGTCAAGGAGATCATCGAAGGGCCGGTCGTGTCCGAGATCGACGTGGAGACCGCCGCCGGGCTCGTCGTCACCTCGGTCATCACCACCCGCTCGGTCAGGGAGCTCGGCCTGGCGCCGGGCCGTGAAGTGATCGCCCTGGTGAAGTCGACCGAAGTGTCGATCGCCGTGTGGTAGGACCTTCGACTCGGGAGGGTGGCAGCATGGCATTTCGAGGCGATCCGGTGCGGGTGTTGACCATCCCTGGCTTGCACGACAGCGGGCCCGCCCATTGGCAGTCGTGGCTGGAGGGGCGTTTCAGGCGTTCCTTGCGCGTGGTGCAGGAGGACTGGGCCGAGCCGGACCTGGACCGCTGGGCGGCACGCATCGAGGCCACGTTGGCCGCCCATGCCGGCGTGCGCTGGGTGGCGGCGGCGCATAGCTTCGGCTGCCTGGCCCTGGCGCGTTACCTGCGCCTGGGCGGGCAGGGCATCGGCGCGGCCGTGCTGGTGGCGCCGGCCGATCCGGAGAAATTCGGCGTGGCACCCTTGCTGCCGCATGGGCCGCTGGCGCTTCCGTCGGTGCTGGTCGGCAGCGAGACCGACCCGTGGATGCGCCTGGACACGGCGCGCGCCTGGGCCCGTGTCTGGGGCTCGCAGTTCATCAACTTGGGCGAGGCCGGCCACATCAACGCCGAGGCGGGCTTCGGCCCCTTGCCGCCGGCCAAGACGCTGGTCGAGCTGATGATCCATCGGGTCGAACGGAGCCGCAGGCCCGAACGGGCCGACTTGCTGGAGTGGTCGTTCGCGATCTGAAGGCGCGTGGTGCCCCGAGGCAGCCCTAGGCGGCGCCGTCGGCGTCCAGGGTCCGCACCGTCAGCTCGAACCAGAAGCGGCTGCCGACGCCGAGCCGGCTGTCGACCTGGATGTCGCCGCCCATCAGGCGCACCAGCTGGCGGCTGATGGCCAGTCCCAGTCCGGTGCCGTCTCCGCGGCGGCGGGTGTCGCCGGTCTGCTCGAAGGGTTCGAAGATCCGCTGCGTGGCCTCGGCGCCGATGCCGACACCGCTGTCGTCCACCTCGAAGCGCAGGCGGCTGGACTGCCCCTCTCGCGACAGCTGCCGCAGGCTGAGCCGGACGTGGCCGCGGTCGGTGAACTTGATCGCATTGCCCAGCAGGTTGATGAGGACCTGGCGCAGGCGTTTGCCGTCGGCCTCGATGGCCGCCGGGACCTCGGGGTCGACCTCCACCTCCAGGCTGAGCCGCTTGTCGTTGGCGCTCAGCCGCACCATGTCGGCGGCCATGTGGATCAGCGCACGGGCATCGACCCGGCCGGGCTGGATCTCGGTCTTGCCGGCCTCGATGCGCGCGAGGTCGAGCACGTCCACGATGAGCATCAACAGGTGTTCGCCGCTGGTCTGGATGGTGCTGAGGCTGTCGTGCTGCCATTTGGACAGGCCGGCCTCCATCTTGAGGATGTGGGAGTAGCCGATCACCGCATTCAACGGGGTGCGCAGTTCGTGGCTCATGCGGGCCAGGAAGGCGCTCTTCGCGGCATTCGCGTCCTCCGCGTGGCGCTTGGCCACGTTCAGCTCGGCGGTGCGGGCATGGACCGCTTCCTCCAGGTGCTCCCGGTGGCGTTGCAGCTCCGCCTCGCGCAGGCGGAGGGCGTCGATCATGCTGTTGAAGGCCTGGGCCATCGACTGGATGTCCTTCGGCCCGGCGAGGGCGGCATGCACGCCGGCGTCGCCGCGTTCGGCGCGTGCCATGGCGTCGGAGAGCTCGGCCAGCGGGCGGGTCAGCCGCGCCGCCAGCCAGCGGATGAAGAAGACGAACAGCAGCGCGAAGGACAGCGACACGCCGAGGTTGGACAGGAACACGCGCGACATCATGCGGCGCAGCGTGGCCTTGTCCAGCGAGACCCGCACTTCGCCCAGCAGCTCGTCGAAGACCGGTTCCGCGTCGAAGGGCGACTGGGTCCGGCGCGCCAGCACCGGCGCGGAGAATTGCCAGGCCTCGTCGCTTTCGCCGACCAGCCGCGCGCCGGCGGGCGACAGCCGCTCGTCGCTCCGGGCCAGTCCTTCCGGTGCGCGCCCGCGCATGAGCAGCGGGCGGCCGTCCGGGCGGCGGATCTCGACACCCACCACATCGGGGAAGTCGAGCGTGGACCCGACGGCCTCGGTCGCGTTGTCGGGTGCCGAGGAGATCAGCGCCAGCACGCTTTGCGCCGCCAGGGTCTCGGTCATGCGCAGCCCCTGGTCGATCAGGGTGTCGCGGATCTCGCGGCTCGCCTGCCAGCTGCTGACCAGCGAGGACAGCAGGGCCAGCAGCAGCACACCGACCGCGACGGTCAGGCTGAGCTGGCGGCGCACGCTGGCCACCAGGAAGCCGCGCAGTGCCCGCTCGATGGCTCGTGGGAAGAGGGTCGGGCTCATCAGGACTCCGGGTACACCATGTCGAAGCCGCCGCGGCGGGCATCCAGGTCCAGCCCCAGGTGCTGGGCGGTGCGCAGGTTCACCGCCAGCAGCACGTCGCGCAGCGGCTGCAGGCCGCGGCCGGCCTGCGGGCTGGCGTGCAGCGCGGCCAGGGCCGAGGCGCCCAGGCTGCGCCCGAGCGCCGGGTTGTCCGGATAAAGCGCGAACAGCGCTCCCCGCTTGACATGGGCGACGTTGCTGGAGATGACGGCGAAGCCGCGGCGCCAGGCCTCCTGCAGGATCATGGGCAGCAAGGTCGATTCCTCGACGGTGGTAGTGTCCTGCGGCAGCCACAGCACATCGTTGCGCGGCTCGGCCCGCGCGAGGATGTCCTGGTAGGCGCGCGTGGCACGAGGCAGGTCCTCGGCCTCATGGACGGACAGCTCGATGGAGCGGGCCTTGGCGGCCTGCCGCGCCAGGCGGATCAGCCAGGCGTTCTGGCGCGGATCATGGACGACGAAGACGCGCCGTGCCGCCGGCAGCAGGCGGCCGAGCTGGCCGAACAACAGCCTGGGGTCGGGCGTCAGGCTGTGCACGCTGTACTCCTGGGCGACCGATTCCGGCACCGCCAGCACACAGCCGGCGATCACCGTCGTGCCGCGGTCCAGCGAGGCGCTGGCTTGCAGGCCGCTGCGGCCCAGGGCGATGACCACCCGCACCTCGCGTCGCCGCAGCTCGGCCGCCAGCTCGGGCAGCGGGGTGGATGGCTTCAACGCGAAACGGGGGAGCTGCTGCCCGGCCTGTTCCTGGATCCCGTCAAT
Organism: uncultured Rhizobacter sp.; assembly: GCA_966211755.1. Classification (GTDB taxonomy): domain Bacteria; phylum Pseudomonadota; class Gammaproteobacteria; order Burkholderiales; family Burkholderiaceae_C; genus Rhizobacter. The sequence continues at coordinate 23,980 of CBIHOH010000039.1, forward strand.
GATCTGCGCGAAGACGCCCCGGAAGGGCTCGCCGAGCTCGGGATAGAGGACCGCCAGGTGGCGTGTCTCCTCGGGCTTCAGGGCCTGTGCGCCGGGCCATGCCCAGGCGGCCCCGATCGTCACCAAGGCGCGCAGTGCCCGCAGCTTGGCGCGGTGGTCGATGGGTGCGGGCATGGGTCGGCGGCAGGGGGAACTTCTCGGGGCGGTGAGCCGGTGAGGCAATCTAGCACCACGGCCCGCGGGTGGCATCGGGGGCTATACCCGTGTCGCCTGCGCAGCGCCGGTGCCGCAGGCGCGTGGGCTTCGCCTCGTACCCGGGCCCGTTCGCACGGGCTGCCGTAGCGCGAACAAGGCCCTAGAAGGCGAAGACCAGCTGGAGGCTGAAGGCGCGCCCCGCCAGGGGCAAGTCATCGGGCAGGGTTCGCCCGGGCCCCAGGCTGGGTTCGCGCGCGTTCGCATTGAACAGGTTGCGAACGGAGGCGAACACCTGCCAGCGGCCTTCGTCCTCCTTGCGGCGCAAGGCGAGATCGACGCTGGCGTAGTCGGGCACCTTGGCACGCTGGTCGCCCGCGGCCCGGCGCCGGTCCGCGACCCAGTTGAGCTGCGGGCCGAACATCCAGCCGGGCGAAAACTCCCATTCGCCACGGGCATACAGATGATGATGCGGCGCATAGCCGGCATCCTCCCGGGTCGAAAGATCGATGGATTTCTGGTAGGCATAGTTGCCGACCAGTTTCAGGCCGCGCGCCGCGGCCCAGGCCAGCTCCAGCTCCATGCCCGCGCCGCGTTGCCGGCCCCGGTTCTGGTTGACGGCGCCCGAGCCGGGCGTGTCGCCGGGGACGGCCCGGATGATGTCCTTCATGAGGTAGTGGAAGACGCTCAGCTGGGCCAGCAGGTCCGGGCGGGCCTGCCACGCCAGGCCGGTTTCCCAGGTGCGGATGGTCTCCGGGCGCAGCTCGGGGTTTCCCCGCACCACGGGGTTGTTGATGGAGGCCAGCTCGGTGAACGAGGGTGCCCGGAAGGCCTCGCCGTACAGCAGCTTGGCGGTGAGGTCCAGCGACACGTCCCAGACCAGCGCCAGCCGCGGGTTGGTGGTGTTGCCGACATCCGAATAGCGGTCGTGGCGCACGCCGGCGGTCAGGGCCCAGTCATGGGCGAAGTTCCATTCGTCCTGCAGGTAGACGTAATCGACCTTGCGGCGCTGCGGGCGCATGAACGGCGCCGACTCGGAGAAGTCGCTCACCTCGCCGGTCGGCACCGGCAGGCCGCTGGCGGAGATGGTGAAATTCTTGCGTTCCCGGGTCCTGTAGAGGTTCAGGTCGTCATGGCCCCACCCGAGGCGCCACTGGTGCCGGGCGAAACCCGAATAGGTGGCGAAGGCCGAGAGCCGCCATTGCCGCTCCCATTTCTCGGGCGCACCGATCATGCCGTTCGGGAAATCCCCGGTGGGAAAACTCGCCCCGGCGGGAAACAGGATGAAGCCGTGCGGCGTGGTGTCGTTGTAGGCCATGTAGCCGAGGGCGACCCCGGCACCCCAGTGGCGGCCGAACTGCGGATCGTTCCAGGACAGGTCGGCGGTGATGCGCTCGCTTTTCTCGGTGCCGACGGGGTCGAGGGCGGAAGCCACCCCCAGGCCGGTTCCCATCCTGTCGCGCAACTTGTAGCCGGCGTGCAGCCGCCATGTCCGGTAGCTCAGGTCGAGGTTGGCGTCGGTCGAGTCGTAGCCCACGTTCATGCTGCCCGGGGCCAGGCTGGCCTGCGTGCCGAAGGCCTGGTCGTTCTGGGTCTGGGCGTCGGCGCGCACGGTCTTCTTGGGGCCGTCGGTATGCCCGACCTGGACATAGGCCGCCACCTTGACGGGCCCGAACCGGCCTCCGTGCTGGAACCAGGCGTTGCCGGTCCTGAAGGAACCCAGCTGGGTGCCGACCCGCGTGCCGGGCATGTCCTCGGCATCCTTGGTGATGATGTTGATCACCCCGGAGTAGGCGTCGGCGCCATACAGGGCGGAGCCCGGGCCGCGGATGATCTCGATGCGAGCGATGTTCGTGACCGGCAGGCCGCCCCAGGCGTTTCCCTTGTTGCCGATGAACAAGGTGGTGGTGGGCGACCCGTTCTGCAACATCAGGGTCTGGGGCAGGAACTGCGAGAAGATGCCTCGCATCACATAGAGCGGGGTGTAGGCCATGGAACTGCGCGCGACATGGACCCCGGGCACCGTTTCCAGCACCTGGTCGAGATCGGTGGCGCCCATGTTCTCGATGTCCTCGGCGGTGATGACGGTGGCGGCCGCGGGCGCATGGCGCAAGGGCTGGCGGCTGCCGGTGACCAGGCTGATGGTGGGGCGGTCTCCGTAGACCAGCGAGAGTTCGTCTTCGTCGCTGACCGGCTGGGCGAGGGAGCAGGGCGCCGTCAGCCCCAGGGTACAAGCCAACGCAAGCCGAACGCGATAGGTGGGTCGCATGGTGGTTTCATGGTCGGTGCCGCCGCAGGCAGGGCACCTGTACTTCGGTCCGAGGGCGGTCATCCCCTTCCAGGTTCGCAGCGGAGTATCTGCCCGGGACCGCCGAAAGTCCAGATGGCCGTGACGCTCCGGCAGTCCATGGCATGTCGGCAGCATCCGATGCGCAGGCAGGTCTGTCGTGCGCTCGAGGTGGAGGGGGATCCGACACGATGAGTCGCGTCGGATCATCGGTTTCCCCGTGGGCGATCTTCTTTGTTCGAGTTCCGGCCGGGTAGGTGTCGGCATTCGCTCGGGTGCAGCCAGTTCCGTGGTCCGGGTACGAACCCCGAGGCCGATGTCCGATTGGAACCGAAGTCCCGCGCCAGGGCGGCCGGGTTTTCCCTTTCCGCCGAACCCTCGGGATGGCAGGCCCCATCCCTCGCGGGTTCGCCTGGCCTTGGTTGCGTCCGGCCCGCAGACGCCTACACCTTCAACTGTCGTCCCAGCACTTCAGGAAGCGCGATCCCGGCCTTGCGTGCCTCGTCGAGTATGCGCTGGGCATCCGATCGGTCGCCGTTCGCCAGGGCATAGTGGTAGCGTGCGACCACGGTCGAGGCGTTGGCCGGTTCGATCGCGGCCCGGAGCTGGAACTGGGCCGCATAGGCGGCATCCTGGCGCAGCCGGGTCGCCAGCGATTGGGCGTAGGCTGCGTCGGCGTGTCGGAAGAGCAGCCATGCCCAGGTGCTCGACTTGGACGGGTAGCGTCGGTCGCGGTCGTGCAGCAGGGCCATGACTTCGGCGAGGTCGGCGTCGGCCAAGGCCTGGCGGCGGAACTCGAGGTCCTCGTCGATGTGCAGCACCATCAGCGTCGACAGGTCGATCACGCGGCCGTGCCTGGCCACGGCGTTGGCGAACGAGGCGTTGGCCTTCATCAGGCGCAGTGCCGCGCGCAGTTCCAGGGCTTCCATCAGCATCGATGTCGTGCCTGCACTGGCCTGCCCGGCCCGCGCCTTGCGCGCCAGCTTGACGACGGCATCGGCATCGACCGCCTGACCCCAAACCGCCAATGCGATCTGGGCGTCGACCCAGCGGCCCGCTGCCACGGCCCAGGTGGCAGGCTGACGTTGCAGCGCGGGCTGCTGCAGCAGGGCGGCCGATTGTCGGGTGTGGGTGGCCATCGCCTCGAGCTGCTTCGGGTCCGGCCCGGCGACGAGCTTTTGCATCTGGCGCCGGGCGTCGGCCAGGTCCAGCTGCGAGGCCTGCGCCCGCGCGGCGACCTGTTTCATCGCCGCGGCGTCTTCCAGCAGGCTGGAGATCATGGCCGGGAAGACATAGGACTCGGGGTTGCGCGGCGCGAGCAGCGCGGCCTTCTCGCTGTAGGACAGCGCTTTTTTCACCGCCTCGCTGTCGCGCACCATGCGGCGAACACGTTCGCGCGAGGCTTCGTCGTTGTGCAGGAACTCCAGCATCCTGAAGTCGCCCGCGGTTTGCAACAGCGGCAGGTCGATTCCGCTGCCGAGGATGGCTGCCGCCGCGGCCGAGCTGACGGCCGAGACGTTGTTCAGCAGCAGGATGCTGTCGGCCGGCGTCAAGGCGAGGGCCTGGTCGAGCTGTGCGAGCCCGAGGTCGCGATGATGCGGATCGCCCTCCATCGCATAGAGGGCCAGGTGCACCAGCGCCGAGCTGTTGAGCTGCACGGCACTCTCGGGCAGCTTCGAGAACTCGGTGGCTGCCCGCTCGTACTCGCGCTTGGCGGTCGCACGCTGGCCCTGGCGCTCGGCGAGCTGCGCACGGGTGGTATGGATCGATGCGCGCACCCGGGCGTGCGAGCGGTCGGAGCGCTCGAGCCAGACGAGTTCGTCCTCGGGATCGATCTGCATGACCGAGCGGAGGTGCGCGGCAGCCCAGCGCCGCTCGTCGTCCTTGGCCTTGCCGTAGGCTTCCTCGACCAGGGTGCGAGCCTCCTGCACGGCGCCGATCGAACGCAGCAGGCCCGCCACGTCGCACAGGATGGCGTACTCGCGCCCATGGGCGGCCAGCAGTTCGTCGAACAGTTTCTTGCCCTCGTCCTGCTTGCCGAGCCAGTAGTACACCTGTCCCAGGTACAGCCGATAGCTGTCGTTGTCGCCGGCCATGCCGCGAATCGACAGGAACACCTTTTCGGCGTGCTGGAACTGGACGTTCCGGGCCGCCGGGTCGCTGAGCTTCTGCGCGCGCTGGACGGTCACGATGCCCAGGTCGAGAGCGGCCGGGACAATGGCCGCCGATTCGCGCAGCGCCTGGGTCAAGGCCTTCAGCCTGGCATTGCCGCTCAGCTGCTCGTTGACGTAGCTGGAGACCATCTCGCGCTTGGTGGGCTCGTCGGCAGCGTCGTAGCGCTTGTAGAAGTCGGCCGGCGCCTTGCCGGCGCGCAGCGTCTCGAAGACCTCCTTTTCAAGCGCGGCGCCGGCCTCGCGGTACTCGGTCTCGCGTTTCACGAAGAGCTTCAGCGCTTCCTCGGTGTAGGGCTGCAGCAGGGCATAGCTTTCGTCGAACCGTCCCTTGGCGGCGTAGATCTGGCCCAGGATGCGGGCGCCCTCGCCGCGGCCCAGCGCGGCAGCGTGGGGCGCGAGCAGCGCCTCGCAGCGCGAACAGTCGCGGCGGCGGTCGAGCAGCTCCGCATACTCGATGGCCGCGGCGGCATTGGCGGGGGAGGCCGCGACGATGCGCTCGAGCAAGGGTTCGGCGGCGGCGGCCAGCCTCGCCTTGTCGTTCTCCATCGGTGCCATCGCGTCGAGGATCGCTTTCGCACCCGCCGCGTCCTTTGGGCCATGGTGCTCGATCAGGGTCCAGCCGAGATCGGTCACCTTCTTGAGCGGCATGGGCGACTGCCCGGTGCTGCGCGCGCGTGGCACCTGGCTCAAGACACGAGCCGCGTCGGCGGGCGGCAGCGCTCGCAGGACGGCCGCGTCGAGCAGCGTGCCCAGGCCCGCGGCGCCTTCCGCCTCGGCGTCGGAGCGCGATTGCGCCACCTCGGCGAAGAGTTCGGCCGCCTGCGGCACCCGGCCGGCAGCCTTGGCCTGGGTGGCCTGCTTCAGCTGCCGGGCGGCCACCTGGTTCGGCGAGTGGTAGTGCTGCCAGCCGGCGAACCCTGTCACGGCGACAAGGATGATCGCCCCCCCGACGAGCTTCGCTCGGCCTGTTTTTTCCGCCATCGTTTTTTTCCTGGTTGTTCGCGAGGAGAGCGTCCCCGGGCGGCGAAGCATACGGCAGCATCGGGCGCGCCGAGCGGCCTTTTTGCACGGCTTCGGTCAGCGCCTCAGGTAGTGCCCTTCCTTTTGCAACTCCTGCTTGATGCCGCTCATGATGTCGGCCAGCTCGACCACCTGGGGCTGGCGCACCACCGCGCGCAGGCAGGCGTAGCGCAGCACGTTGATGATCGCGCCGCCTGCCAGCGCATGCTGGGACGCCAGCGAGTGGAAGTCGACATCGGGCGCGAGCGCGATGCGCCGGGTGCGGAACATGTCCTCCCACAGGCGCAGCCGCGAGGCGACGTCGGGGATGGGGAACAGGATCGTCGACTGGAAGCGCCGCGCGAAGGCTTCGTCCATGTGGCCGCGTTGGTTGGTCGACAGGATCACCATGCCGGGGAAGTCCTCCAGGCGCTGCAGCAGGTAGGCGATCTGCTGGTTGGCCGAGCGGTCGTTGGCGGTGTGGGCCTCGGTGCGCCGGCCGAACAAGGCCTCGGCTTCGTCGAAGAACAGGATCCAGTGGCGCTGCTGCGCCTTGTCGAACAGGGCCGCCAGGTTCTTCTCGGTCTCTCCTATCCACTTCGAGACGATGCGGGACAGGTCCACCCGGTAGACCGGCACGCCATGTTGTTTGCCGAGCAGGCAGGCGGTCAGGGTCTTGCCGGTGCCGGGGTGGCCGTGGAACAGGCAGCGGTATCCGGGCTTGACCCGTCGGGCCAGGCCCCAGTCGTGCATCAGGGTGTGCGAATGGCTGATCCAGGCGCCGATCATGTCGATCTGCTCCCGGGTGGCGGCGTCGAGGACCAGGTCCTCCCAGTCGAGCGGCGTGGTGATGCGCTCCGCGGGAAACTCCTCGCCGCTCGGAAACACATCACCTTCGCCGGTGAGCAGCAGCTCGAGATGCTCGCGCGACAGGCGCAGCGCGGCCGAGGCGGGCGGCTCGTCGGGGTGCTGGTGGTCTATGTCCAGCACGCGACCCGATACCAGGGGGTGCCGGGCCGTGAACAGGCTGCGGGCCTCGATGCGTCTAGCCCGGTTGCCGCCGGCGATGAGGAACAGCGCTGTCTCGACCGTGGGCAGGAAACCCGCGTGTGACTTGCCGAGCACACCGCCGAACTCGCTGAAGCGCCTGCCGAGGGCCTGGTTGTGCAACAGGAAGGGATCGAGCATTTCCGGGGCCAGGTGCGGCGCCAGGGCCAGGATCAGCACCAGGCGCTCCCGGGGGGACGGCGCCATGTCGCGTAACAGGGCGGCGAACGGCCCGCTCGCGGCCGACAGGTCCGGGGGCGCCGCCAGCTCGTCCAGGGCCGGGTGCGCCTGCTCCTGGTGCGCTGCGAAGCGCTGCTGCACGACGGCCTGGAACCAGGCCAGCTCGCGCTCGATCGCCTCGCCATTCGCTGTCGTCGGCTGGGTGTTCATGAGGGGGTCACCAGGTGATGTAGAGCGGGCCGGCCATCCAGGGGTGGTAGACGAGCGAATGGTTCCAGGGGATTTGTTCGACCAGCACGTCCACCGTCCGGCGCTGCACCGTCAGGGTCCAGCGCTCGTTCTCGTGCTGCAGCCGTCCCTCGCGCTGCAGGAAGGTCTCGCGCAGCCCGGCCGCGGAGGTGTTGCCGATGATCGGCCAGTTCCCGATCACGGCGCCTATCATGTCCTCGCAGGCGGCGCGCCCCGATGCGTCGGGATCGATCGAGCGAGCCACGGGCGCATCGGTCGCGATGCCGCAGAGCAGCTTGTTGAGCACCAGCTCGGGTTCCGCTGTGTCGCAGCGTTCGTCGACCAGGTACTGCAGCAGGTGGACGGCGCGCGAGGCGGCCTCGATGCCCAGCACACGCTCGACGCCGTCGTGGTCCTTGTCCAGCAGCCCCAGGTGTCCGAAGAAGCGCGGCAGGAACGGGTTGAACAGGACCAGCCCCGCGTTGCGGACGTAGATCGGGCACCCGCTCCGGGGTTGCACCGGGCGGGTGCTCCGCTGTGGCGCCGCGGCGGGTGGGCGGGGCGGCGATGGCCTGGGGACGAGGGCCTGCGGGCCCAGGACGGCGGTGAGGTGGGCATACGCTCCTTGCCTGGCCATCCACAGGGCCTGGCCGAGCAGGCGTTCGGCGGGGACCGCTGTGCCCTCCAGCAGGGCGTTCACCAGCCGGGTGGCGATGCTGCGCGGGGCGGGCGGCGCTTGCTCCGCCACGATCGCCAGCAGGGTGGAGCGGATGGCCCCGTGCCCGGTCTGCCGCGCCGGCGCCGCCTGCCGCCAAGCCGCCTCGAGGACCGTCGCCAGATCGAGCATGAAGCGCGCGCGCATGGGCAGCATGCGATGCACCAGCCGGGCCAGGACTTCCCCGGGCAGGGCCTCCGCCCAGCGCGCGCGGGTGATGGAGCGTGCCAGGCCGTCGCGCAGGAGGGCGTCCAGCCCGGCGTCGCCACGGTCGAGCAGGTCGGCCAGCAGCCTGAAGCCCGTGTCCGGATTCATCGCCGCGCCTGCGGCCTCATCGGCCAGCCAGGCGAACAAGATCTCCCGGTCCTGCGGCTGGCGGCCTGGCGCCACCGTCGCGGGGGTTTCGGGAGGCGGGGGGAGCGGGTGGTCCAGCCGACCCGGATCGAAGGGTCTGCCCGCGATCGCTGCCGCCGCGGCCTGCATGCGCAGTTCGTCCAGGTCGGGCGACAGCGGCCCGCCGGGGGGATGGGCCCAGGGCAGCAGCCGTTGCAGCAGCCGTGAGCCGGCGTCCGGACCCAGGCCCGACAGCGCCCGGCGCAGGCGCGAGACGGTGCGGGCCGGGCCGGCATCGCCGAACAAGCCGTGCAGTACGGCCAGGGGTTGCTCCGGCAACCCGGCGAGCAGGGTGTCGAGGCGGGTGTCGGGCGGCGCCCACCAGGGGAGGCTGCCCGTGTCCAGCCACGCCCGCAGCAGGGCAGGATGGTCGAGGCGCCGTGCGGGCCAGCCCGGTGCCTCCGGGGTGTCCAGGGCTTGTTCGCGCAGGGCGGCGTCGAGCACCTGCCGCCAGGCCGCGGCCATGCTCGCGCCTGGCCGATCGGCCAGCATCTCCGCCCAGCGCCAGGCCCGGTCGGCCTGGCCGGGCAGCAGGGTCGCCACGATCTCCTCGGGCAGCATCCAGTCCAGCAGGCGTTCGATCAGCGTCTCGCTCTTTCCCGAGGCCGCGGCGAGCAGGCGCCGCAAGAGCGCCGCGAAGCCGACCGGATCGCCGTCCGCCAGTTCGCCCAGGCGCGGCCCCATGTCCTGGGGCTGGCCGCTGCCCAGGAAACGTTCGGCCAGCAGCATGGTGCCTGGGGGCGTCGGTGGGCGGTCGTCGACCGCTGCCGCCGCCGGAGGATGTTCCATCAGGCTTTGCCAGCTGCCGAGCTCGCGGGCGGCGAGGCCTTGGTGACGCGCCAGCCCGGCCAGCAGGTCCTGCCGTGTCCGGTCGCGGCTGAAGGGGCGGTCTCCCGGGCAGGCCAGTGCGGCGAGGGCCTGCGTCCAGGTCAAGCGGTCGAACTCGGCAGGCGCCAGCGGCAGCGTCGGCTCGATCCGGTGCCGGGCGCGCAGGCAACGAAGGTCTTCCAGCACGCCGGCCGCATGAACATGGTCCAGTTCCGCGAGCAGGGCCGCCAGTCCGCGCTCGTCCATGGCGTCGACCACACGCGACAGCAGGCCCGGGTCGCCGGCCAGCCAGCGCAGCAGGGCCAGGCGCCGTGGCGGCTCGGCGCGGACGAGCTCGCGGGCCAAGGTGGGGACATGGCGGCCGGCCATGGCGATGGTGGTGTCCGCGGCAATGGAGGGCGCGGCGGCGTCCTCCGGGGACGTGTGCACGCCGGCCAGGGCCAGCGGCAGGTCCGAGCCCGGCGGGAAATGCCGATGCGATGCCAGCAGCGCCTCGAGCAGTCGGGTGGGGTCGGTGGGCGCCGCTTGCGTCAGGCCTTGCAGCAGCTGCTGCAACCAGGACGTACGTCCGAAAGCCCGGTCCGGTAGGGCCAGCAGCGTGCGCAAGGCCTCCAGCCGGAGCTGGCGTTCGAAGCAGCTGTCCGCCAGGTTCCACAGTCCTTCCTGGCGCTGCGCCCGGGTCAGGTCGGCGAGGTCCGCCAGGATCCTGTCCGCGTGCCCGGGTTGCATACGCTCGACCAGCGCTTCGAAATCCGCCGTGGCCAGGCCGTGCACGAGGGCGGCGAGGGCCGGCGGATCGTCCGCATGGCGGCGCAGCCGGAGGAGGAGCGCGTCGAGGCGGCCGTGCCCGGTCTCGACAGGGGCTGCGCCCTCGTCGGCATGGTCCGGCCATCCGGCGCGCTCTCCGGGCGCCAGCTCGGCGGCCAGCGAGACGAGGGCCAGCGGCAGCGAGCTCGATTGCGGAAGGTGTTGGCGCAGGCGCCGCAGGGCATCGGCGAGCGAGCCCAACAGGAAGACGTAGCCCACGCCAGCCTCGGCGGCGAGCTCGTGCAACAGGCGGCGCAGCCAGCTCACGCGGTTGAACTGCGATCCCGCATCGCGCAGCAGGTAACGCAGGACCAGCTGGCGAAGCTGGCGCTCGTAGGCGGCTTCGGTCCAGGCCAGCTGGGGTTGGTGGTGGTGCAGCGTCCCCAGGTCGGCAAGATAGGCCAGGATCAGTTCCGCCTGTACCGGCTCCAGCCGCCGGACCACGCCGGCGAAGACCATGCCGGTCATCCGCCGGACCAGCGCGTCCAGTGCCGTGGGATCCCCCGAGGCGCGGTGCAGCAGGCTCAGCAGCGGTTCGAGTTCGCCGGCCTCGGCCGCGGCGAAGGCGTCGACGGCGGCAGGCCGGTCGGAGCCTGTGCCGGACAGGCCGGGGGCCGGCGCGTCCAGCCATTCGTCGAGGATGCCCAGCAGCGAGCCGGCCGGCGCCGGCCGTCCACACGTCCCGGCCAGCGCGGCATGCAGCAGGGCCAGCAACTCCGGATAGGCCAGCCGCTCGGCTCGGGCCAGGCCCTGGAGCAGGGCGCCGAGGAAGCTGCGGCGGTTGAACTGCGTCCCGGCTTCGCGCAGCAGGTAGCCGAGCGTCACCGTCCACAGGACGCGGCACAGGCTGGCGTCGGCCAGCGGCGACGGCGACATCTGCGGATGCAGTCGCCGCAGCTCGCCGAGATAGTCGAGGATGACCGCGGCGTCGGCGGGCGCCAGCAGGCCCAGCAGGGCGCGCAGCCCCGCCTCGCCCGCCTGCAGCACCAGGCGTTCGATGGCCTGGCGGTCGTGCGCACGCCTGTGCAGCAGCCCGGCCAGGGCGGTGGGCTGTTCGGCGATCAGTCGCTCGATGCTGGCCGCAGGGTCCAGCGCGTGGGCGGCCGGGCGGAACGGGACCGTGCCCTGCGTGAGATAGGTGTCGAAATCCTCCAGCAAGGCCGCCGAGGGCGACAGCGCTCGGGCATCGGCGCCGGGCGTGTGCAGGGCGGTGGCGACGGCTTGCGCGAGGGCCTCGGTCAGGCAGCGTTCCAGCGCCAGGGGGGCATCCTGCTCCAGCGCGCCGGCCGCGATGTCGCCGAGGTCCAGTTCGAGTCGGTCGATGCGCAGCTGCAGGTCGGCGGGCGCCAGCGCATCCAGCACCTTCCCGATCACCTGGGGGAGCAGCTTCCAGGCGATGTCCTCGGCGCGGGCTCTCAGCTGCAGCGCCGAATCGAGTCCCGGGGTCCGGACTTCGAGCGTCAGCCGGCCGATGTGGTGTGCTTGCGGGGGCATGGTGTCGATGTGTCTGCCGGTTCCGGTCGGCCTCTATTCCTCGAACAGCGGTTCGTAGTGGTTCTGGTTGATGTAGAGAAGGTCGAGGTAGAGCGTTTCGCCGCCCTCCGGGCTGGTGTAGGTGTTGGCGTGGTAGAAGGGCACCACCGAGCCGTTCGGCATGGTCATGAAGACGTCTGCCACCAGCTGGAGATGGTGGCCCGTGCTCTCGAAGATGGCATGCTCGACCGCACGCAGCACCTCATGTCCCTGGTCGCCGGTGATGTCGAGCATCTCCCATGCGTCGGTACCGGTGGCTTCGCGGACGCGCTGGATCAACAGCTCCCGGTTGATCGCTATCCCGTGATGGGCGAGCAGTTGATGGATCGAGTCGACGAGGCAGACGAACTCGAATCCGTCCGCCGAGCCGCGCCGGTATCCGATCTCCTCCAGGTTGGCGTTGACCGCCTGCGCGTACCCGTCGCGGTCTTTGTCGCCTTCTTCTTTCAGCGCTGCGCCTATCTTCATCAGCACGCTGCTGTGCAGGAGCTCGAGCGTGGGAAGCAGGGCCTGGAGGCCCGCCATGTCGCCGCTCAGGTCCAGCAGCTGCGCCAGCTCGATCTGCTGCTCCTCGGTCATGAAGCTGACGAGCAGGCGCAGCTCGTCCGGCTCCAGCTGGTTGGGCTTGTCCGGCATGTCGACCTTCGGTTTGCGTGCAGGCTTCTTGAAGTCCTTCCCGTCCCCGAAGAGCAGCCTGCCGACATACCGGCTGGTGCGGTTCTCCTGCACCAGCGGCTGGGTCCGGCTGAGCGGGTCGAACTCCCAGTGGAACACGACCAGGTGCTCGCCGTCGGGGGCGTAGACGATGAAGTCATAGCCGATCCTGTCGGCGATGTGCCGCTCCCGGTCGATCATGCGCGCCATGACGTGGAGCCGGCCGCGCAGCTTGTAGCGGGTGACGACGTCCTTCAGGAATTCCTCGACGATGATCATCTGGGTATTGCACTCGCTCGTGCCTACGACGAGGTTGCCGGCCACCTGGGGGCCTATCGTCTCGATGCCGCCCATGCTGTGGGCGATGAGGTGCAGCCATTCCCATCCCTTGCCCTCCTTCGCGTCGTAGCCCGCGTTCGCCGCCACCTCGCCGGCGCTCGCCCCCATGACGGCCTTCTGGTCCTCCGAGCGGTCCCTGCCCGACCAGTACTCGATGCTCTCCTTGTCGATGGAGCTGTTCCTGGCTTCCTTCAGTTCATCGGAAGGGGCCGTCCTGAGTCCGAGGTCCGCCGCGTTGCCTGCCTCGCGGATCTGCGTCGCCCGATCCGTGCCCATCACGACATTGCTGTAGGTCGCCCCCAGCTGGCTCACGTTGCTCAGGTGCAGGATCTCGCCCCCCTCGACGCGAACTCGGTCGGGGTAGCCGTTCACCAGCCTGTCGGAATAGTTGGTGATCGCCTTGAAGCTGCCGTCCTTGGCGGACAGGCTCTCGAGAACCCCTTGTCCGCCATCCTCCAGCAGCCAGCTCGACGGGATGAAGGCACTGATGGTGCCGGCCGAGTCGAAGCGGCCGAACGGGTTGTACACGTCCGATGCCGTGCGGCTGCTTTGCTTGCCGTTGATCTGGCGGTAGTGATCGAGTGAAAAGGCGAGCGGCTTGTCCCGCCTGCCGTTGTTGACGTAGTAGCTGCCGGGTTTCAGTGGCGCGATTTCCTTGAAGGCGGAGAACTCGTGCGGCACCGGCGTGCGCTGGGTGCCATCCTCCTCCCAGAAGTAGGAGCTGGCGATCGTCAGCCAACGGGCCTGGAGGACCGAGGTGCCCGCGGCCTGCCCGGGCGGCGCGCTCCGCAGCTGCGTCGGGGCGTCTGCCGGGGAACCCGCGGCGGCAGCCCGCTGCACCAGCGCCGTGCCCATCCCTAGCGCCTTCTCTCCCATCACATCCGCTTCGTGCTCCAGCCCCTGGCTGTCGTTGACCGCCAACCCTTCCGTCATCATCTGGCGCGTCGGCTGCACCCGGCCCTGCGCCTGCTGCACCACGTGCCAGGCCTCGTGGGGCAGGTGCTTCTCCTGGCCCGGCGCGAGGTGGATGTCGCTGCCCTGGGCGTAGGCATGGGCCTGCAATTGCGCCGGCGCGGGAGAGTCGTAGTGCACCTTGACGTGGTCCATGCTCATGCCCGAGAGCGACTCCACGCCCGCCTTCAGTGCGTCGGGCAAGCCGCCGTGCTTGGCGGCGCGTTGCACCGGCGAGGGGTTCATGGCGGCCAGTCGCTGCACCTGCGGAGCGGCATTCAGCGTCGCGGACAAGGCCGACAGCTGCTCGTGCCGCGGTCCCGCCGCGCTGCGGCCCTCGGTCGGCGTTTCTGCGCGTGTCGCCCGGCTCTTGGACTTGGTCTGCTGTTCCATCAAGATCTCCCGATAAGGTCAAGCCACCCGGGCCGCTCAGGCCGTGCTGGGCGGGGCGCCCGCCGAAGCGGAGGCGCCGGGCAGCGGGGCGAGCCAGAACGGCGTACCGCCCAGGTGGTCGGCCAGGATGAAGTCCGTGTCGTAGGCGATGCCGTTCAGGACATAGCTGCTGCTGATGGTCTGCACCATGCAGTAGCCGCGCTCCGCCACGTCGGGCACCCGGCTGCCGGACTGCCAATAGCGTTGGAAGCGGAGCTGCGAGTAGAGCTGGTCGCCGTTCAGGATCGCGCTGGCGCCGACATACAGGCCGGGAACATAGCCGGCCTGCGCCACGGCGTCGTACCAGGCATTGCAGTAGGCGATGACCTCGCCGGACGCGGTGCCGGGCGCGATGCCTTCCAGGTCCATCCAGATGCTGACCTGCGGCGGAAAACCCACCGCCCGCGCATTGGCCGCCGCATGGCCGCCATATTGCGCTCCCAGGGCGGCACTGGGCACCCAGCCTTGCGGTGCGACATGCTGGACTGCCATCAAGGCCAGCCCGGCCTGCAGGATGGCGGTGGCTTCCGCGGTGCTGAGGTCCTTGTCGGCTTCGCTCGCGTTGCGCGTCAGGTAACGGACGACGAACTGGAAGCCCTCGGCGGCGAAGGCCGCGGCCGTGCTCGCCGTGAGCCGGGTGTCGGTGTCGATGCCCTTGGTCCGGGGCGGCGCGGCCTCCACCGTTCCGGGAAGGACGGAGCGAGGCTCGGATGAGGAACGCCCGGTCTGCGGGCGCGTTGTTGCAGGCGCAGGGGCAGGGGCGGTCCGCCGGGATGGTGTTCCCGGCCTGGCAGCGGGCGTCTCCGTCCGTTCCGGCAAAGGAGCTCGGCGCCAGAACTGCCACCACTTTCGCTTCGGTGCCTGACCGTTCCCGGCCGATGGTGTCGGCGGTGCACCGGCCTGCTCCGACCGCGTGGCCGGCCGTGACGGCTGTTGTGCGCCGGCGGGGGCAGCCTGGGCCGGTGGAGCGGAGGAGCGCGGGCTGACGGCTGGTGTGGCCGAGGGGGCGGCGGCGGTCTCGGGTCGTGCCGTCGAGGGTGTCGAGGGTGTCGAGCTTTGCATGGGCGTGGGCGTGGGCGAGGCGGGCGATCGGGGACTCGCCGGCCTTCCCGTCTATCTCGACAGCAATGGCGACGGCCTCTTCGATCCGGACTCCGAAAGCTCTACGCGCACGGACGATGCT
>CBIHOH010000040.1:0-38675 GCA_966211755.1 uncultured Rhizobacter sp.
GGGTGCTCATGGCGAGGATTGTGGCGGGCGGGGCGGAGTGGCCGAGCTTACGGGGGCAGGTCAACTTGTTCCGGGATAGTGTTCACGTGTCCACCAAATCTTGTAGTCCAAAAAGGTACCTTCATCGTGCTGTGTCAGGTACGATAGACAACCACATTTGCACGAGCCATAGCCGCCGAGGCTCCTTATGAAAGTACTGTTTGAGACTAAGAAGGTCCAGAAAACAGGGCGCATTGCTCTGAACGAGCAGTTGCTTCGCAACGCCGGTCTCCAGGAGGGCGACGCGGTCGATGTCTATTTCGACGCCTCGACGAAGCACATCATCCTCCAGCGTGCCGCTGATGCATCTACGGCAGACGCGCAGCAAGAAGCAGCACCCGCTGCCAAGCCACGAGTGAAAGCCTGACGATGTCCGAACGCCTTGAAGAGCGCTTTTCTGGCCACGAGTCCTTCGTGTGCCGCTATGGTTGGCTACCCAAAGTCTTCCGCGCGGTGGACCAGAACCCTACCATTCTCAAGAACGAGCTTGAGGCGATGCATACGCTAGGCATCGGGCGCAATATGGTGAAGTCCCTTCAATTTTGGGGGGAGTCGACCGGCATCATCGAGCAGGATGACGAGGCAGGTCATCGGGCCGGACCGGTTGGTATTCGGCTGATGTCCATTGCCGGATGGGACCCTTATCTCGAGTCCCATGAGTCACTGTGGCTCATCCATTGGTGGCTCACGTCCTATGCCAAGCTCAGCGCATGGTCTGAGGTCTTCGGCGATGGCAGGCTTCATCGCTTCGACCGTAAGACGTTGGTCAACCGCCTAAGCGTGCGCGGTCGCGACAAGGCGCGCCCCCTTGCTTCCTCGACGCTGGAGCAACACGCCGGCATCTTCATCCAGAGCTACTTGAAGGACGACCGGAACAGCGACGACACCTCCTGGTGTCCGCTGCAAGACCTCGAACTGCTAAGTCAATCAGTGGGTGAGGATGGCCGCGCTGGCTTCATCGTTTCCAATCGACTGCCGCAAGGCATGACGGAGCGAGTCTTCGCTACCTGCTTGCTCGATTACGTCGGGCGCAAAGGAGCAAGTCAAACGAATGTCCCTCTGTCGGACATCCTGCGAGGGGACTACGCCCCGGGTGCAGTTTTTTGCTTGGACGAATTGACAGTGCGCCGCCTCTTGGATGACCTCTCCAACGGGTTGCTAAGGAACTGCCTCCGCTTCAACGACACCGCCGATACGCAGAGCGTGGTTGTCAACACAAACAATGCGCCAGACGAACTCGTCCTGGCTGTGGGCACAGAGGTTCTGGATGTCTGATTTCATCATTGACGAGCTGAGTCTTGGTGCCGGCTCGGTCCGTTCAATCTCACTGGAGCGAGACCTGTACGACAAGCAGGCCCTTCAGAACTACATGGTCACGCCCGCCGTGGTCACGGCGCTTGAGCAATTGGGGCGGGCGCTTGAGTCCAATTCCCCGCAGCGTGCTTGGAAAGTAGTGGGGCCATACGGCAGTGGCAAGTCGGCTCTCGGCGTGGCGGTAGGTCAACTACTCGCGGGGGCGCAGCACTTCAGCTCAATAGCTGAAGCGCTTGCAATGCAGTCGAAGGAAGCCAGCGCGCTCTTTGCGAGTTCTTCGCGCTACCCCGTTGCTCTGGTTGGGTCGCGGGCGTCACTTGGCGTGGCGCTGGCGCGCTCCCTCCTCCGCGTAACGGAGTCGTGGTCAAAGAACAAGGCGACGTCGCACTTCAACAAGCGTATCGACCTGGCTGGTGGGGCATACAACGGGGTGACTCTAAACGCCGCTGTTTCCCTCATGGTGCGAGACTTCGCAGATGCGGCCGAGGCCAATGGCTTCAATGGTGTTGTGGTCCTAGTCGACGAGCTCGGCAAGTTCGTCGAGCATGCTGCGCTCTATCCGGCCGAAGGTGACCTCATGGCCCTTCAGCAGCTTGCAGAGAGTGCGTGCGGTGGGGGCGACTCAAGAATCTCTGTCGTCTCGTTCCTGCATCAACACATGTCCGCATATGCGGATGGATTGGGTAAGGCTCTGTCCGACGACTGGGAAAAGGTCGCCTCCCGCTTCGAAGAGATTCCCTTCGACGAACCAGTTGAGCGCTATGTCCACTTCGCTGCCCACGCACTGGGCGTCTCAGCGAAGATTTGCAAGCATCCGGGACTGACAGCCAAGGCTCGTGGGCTCTTTGATGCTTCTGTCGAGAGAGGCTTGCTGAAGTCGCAGGGTGCTGCAGACAAAGACCTGCTCTCCAAGGCCGAACAGCTCTACCCGCTGCATCCGTCAGTGATTGCTGCAATGGCAATCGTCGCCAAGCGCATGGGTCAGAGCGAGCGCTCCTTTCACGCATTCCTGAGCGGTGACGAGCCCCACGCGTTACGCGACTTCTCTGGCCGCCACTCTGTTGGTGCGAGTACTTGGTATCGCTTGGACAACTTGTGGGACCACCTGGCCTGCTCGCACAGCCTGCGATTCCGCGAGAGAAATGCCGAGCGACGCTGGGCGTTTGCAGCGTCGTGCGTCGCACGGGAGACTGAAGGCAGCCTTGCGGCCAAGGTACTCAAGGTCATCGCCATCGCAGAGCTGGTTGAGCAAAACCTCCGTCTGCCGGTGTCCGTTGGCCTTGTGCAGCATGCACTTGATGACGTTGCTCCGGCTGATGTTGCCCGGGCTTTTGATGAACTTGCTCACAAGGGCGTGGTTCAACTGCGTCGGGGGGGCGAGCAGGTAATGACGGCAGTGCCGGAGCTCGCAAACATTGATGCTCTGCTCGAAGAGGCTGGACGCGAGAAGGAGGCAGTGCTTGTTACCCGAGCGTTAGAAACGGCCCTTTCAGCTCGCCCGGTCGTTGCCCACCGCCACTACGACCGCACCGGCACCCTAAGGACGTTGGCCGTGCTCGTCGGCACGGTCGACAGCTGGCCCCAGGTACCGAAGCTAGGCTCAGATGACGCCAAACCAGATGGGTGGCTCAAGCTTCTGATTGTCGGCCCGTCCACCCGGGAAATGAAGCAGGCGACTGACCGATGCAGGCAAGAGCTTCATCCGCTGGAGCTTCATGCTTGTTTGCAGCCGCACCCAGCCGCCCGCTTTGCGCTCGCACAGTACGCGGTGTGGTTGTCTGTAGCTAACCAGCTCAGGGCTCGGCAGTTGGACCCTTGGGCCACCCAGTACGTTGAGCGGCAACTGGCGAGCTCTCGTGAGGAGGTCGACGAAGTCATCTCGTCGCTGCTAGGTGCGCAGCTGGGCGAAAAAGGGCCGCTCAAGTTTTGGCACTATGGTAAAGAGGTCCCGCACAATGCTGCGCGAAACCTGAGTCAGCTCGCCTCGTGGCTCTTCGACGAGCAGTTCCCGTTGACACCTCGGGTCGTTAACGAACTCATCAACAAGGACAAGCCTGCCTCCGCAATCGTGCTCGCCCGGCAGCGGATGTTTGATGTGCTCTTCTCCGATGACCACACGAAACCAATCTGCGGTCCGAAAGAGTTCCCTCCTGAGCGACTGATTCATCACACGCTGCTGGTCCAGACCGGAATCTGGACAGAGGAGGAGGGCCACTGGAGCCTATCAGCACCCAGGGCTCAAGCTCCTGTGGACGCCTTGCCCGTGTGGAAGTCAATCGCAGAGTTTCTAGCTGATGGAACAGGCAAAACCTTCGCTGAACTGCTAGACAAAATCGCTGCGCCCCCACTTGGTGTGCGAAATGGGCCGGGTGGCATTTGGGCTGCGATGTACTTCATGGTGAATCGGAGCACCTGCGCAGTCTTCGAGCGTGGGACCCTAGTCCTCGAACTGACTGCAGAGCATCTTCAGCGAATGTATAAGGCGCCGGGCCAATATGAGGTCAAAGAGCTACCGGCCAGCGCTGAGAACCACGCGATGCTGGAAGACTACCGCGCTGCGCTAGCGACGGTGGGCTGCCAGGTCGACGGAAGCCTCACTGCATTGGAGGTGGCTCGAGCGACCTACCGTTGGGTGAAGAAGTTGCCCCCATACGCACTTCAGAGCGGGAGGGTCGGCAAGGACACTTCGCTGTTCCGGACGCAGCTTGAGCGCTCGCGGGACCATATTGACCTGCTGTTCCGGGCCGTGCCTCAGGTCCATCATGAGAGCAAATCAAAGCAATCCTTCAGAACATGGCTTGCGGCCGTTCTGGGCGACCTGGGGGGCAGCTATAGACGGCTCCAAGAAGAGGTTGGCAGTGTTCTGAGCGCGTCCTTCGAGATAGCGGGGACTCTCCCTCGCGTTCGTCAGCAGCTGCAGAAGGAGTGCAGCTCGGCTACGACCGACCTGGCGGAGGCCAACTTGCGAGCGTTCGTGTTGCGTTGTGCGGACCCGACCCTCTCGGATGAGCGCTGGCTTGACTCATTGGCGAGCCTCATCGTTCACAAGCCGTTGGACTCATGGATTGACGCCACGTTGACCCAGTTCGAAGCCGCAATCATTGAGCTATGTGCGCAGTACAAGCGCTGGGTTCGACTTGTAAGCCACCGCGCAAGAAATCCGGCACTTGGAGAGAGGTATGTGTCTGTCACCATGACATTGCCGTCGGGTCACGAGTCGGCTGTTTTTGTGGTTGCGGACCCGAAGGCAAAAATGATGGCTGACGAAGTTCTGAAGGGCTTGGAGCAAGCGAGCAAAGGGAGCCGTGAGCAGATGCTTGCCGTTCTCGGTCAGGCGCTTCTGACGCTTCAAGCGTCCGGACAACCCAACGGGGAGGAACAAGAAGATGACGGACAAAAAGCCGGCTAGGCACATCCTTAGCCTCTCGGGCGGGAAGGACAGTGCCGCCTTGGCCATCTACATGCGAGACCGCGTGCCTGAGATGGAGTACATCTTCAGCGACACGCGCAAGGAGCTGCCCGAGACGTACGACTACCTGGAACGCATCTCTAGCTACCTGGGGAAGCCGGTCGTCCGCCTGAATGCAGAACTCGGGTTTGACCATTGGTACCACATGTACGGCGGGATGATTCCATCCAACCATCGACGTTGGTGCACCCGTGCGCTGAAGCTGAAGCCGTTCGAGCAGTACTGCGGTGACGATGAGGTTATCAACTACGTTGGGCTGCGCGCTGAAGAGGAGCGCAGCGGCTACATCAGTCACAAGCCGAACATCACTGCGGTCTATCCGTTCAAAGAGGATGGACTCATTCTGCGCGACATAGAAGGCATCCTGAGGTCTTCTGGCGTCGGCATGCCGCCGTATACGAAATGGGGGCGCACGCGGTCCGGTTGTTACTTCTGTTTCTATCAGCAGAAGATTGAGTGGGTCCGGCTCAAAGAGACCTATCCAGAACTGTACGAGCAAGCCAAGGAATACGAACGGCCCTTCGAGAAGACGGGCAACTTCTTCACATGGAGTCGTGGGGAGAGCTTGGCCGAAATGGAGCGACCAGAACGTGTCGAGCAAATCAAACGAGAATACGTTATTCGTATTCAGCGCAACGCTGCTCGCCGTGAGAACGCTACCTTGATGGATGTCTTCGCTAGCGCTGAAACGGCGGAAGAGCCGGAGGAAGACGACGACCAGGGCTGCCTGGTTTGCCAGCTCTAGGAGGCTTGGGTGGGACTCACCTTCAAAGCACGAGTACTCCTTGAGCTAGGTGCGGAACTCATCAGTTCCGATGGCATGGCGCTGTACGAGCTCATCAAGAACGGACTAGATGCCGGCTCAGATGAGATTGGCATCGAGATTCAGGTTGTCATGCAGCCCTCGATGAAGCGGTCGCTTCTTCGCAAGTGGAAGGATGCGCGCCTTGCATGGAGGCCGGAGGCGTTCCTTGCCGAAGTCGAGGCGGGCATTGACGGCGGCGCTCCAACCGACGCGGTAGCCGCGTTCACTGGTGCTCTTCAAGCAGGTTCTCGGTCAGAAGCGCTTGCCTCGCTAGATGATGCGTGTGCTAAATTCAGCTTCATAAAGGTCGTCGATTCCGGCTGCGGAATGGACAAGCAGGCCTTGAATGATTGCTACTTGACGGTCGGAACTACGGTTCGCCTCGAACAGAAGATGCATCTTCTAGACGACGAGGCGAGCGACGCCTCCGACGAAGGCCGAATCCCGTTAGGTGAGAAGGGCATTGGTCGACTCGCAGCGATGCGGCTGGGTCATTTTGTGCAAGTCGTATCCGCGGTTGAGTCGGAGCCGAATGAGTGTGTGCTCGACTTGGATTGGCGCCCCGTGTACGCCAATCCCATGCTCGACCTTGAGCATGAGGCACTTCAGTTCAAACCGGTTATGGGTGGCCGAAAGCTGAGGCCCAAAGGCACGACCATTGTTATCAAGGACCTGCAGTCTGATTGGGACTTGGACAAGCTGAAGGAATTGTCGCGCTTCGACTTGGGGAAGCTTGCTGACCCCTTCCAATCCGCCGCCGCGAACCAATTCTTGGCGGTCCAATTCCAGGGTAAAGAAGTGGACCTCATCGCCGTCTTCGAGGCGGCACGCCTGAAGTCAGCGGACGCAATTTGCACCATCACATTTCGCGCGGGCTCGGTGGATGTGTCCTCTGCCGACGCAGACGCGGCCGAGCTCGTCGTCAAGACTACGTATCGCTTGTACAAGCGGGAAGAGGAGCTGGTTCACGGAGGCCCTCATCTGGCAACTGCCGTGAGTTATGAGCCGAAGCGAAAGAAGAATGCTGAAAAGCTGGCTCGTTCAGATGAAGTCGTCGCAGCACTAAAGACTCTTGGTGATTTCGAGGCGAAGTTCTATTGGTTTAATCGCGGGCGATTCCTGCGGGATGAAAAAGTCCTTTGGTCAGGTGGGCTTGGGGACTTTGTTCGGAACTGGAGTGGTGGTTTGCTGGTGTATCGCGATGGTTTTCGCGTATACCCATATGGCTCGGCGCAGGATGACTGGTTGGATTTGGACAGAAAAGCACTTGCCAGCTCGGCGTACAAGCTGAATCGAGCCCAGATTGTCGGGTATCTGAGAATTACTTCAAAGGAGAATCCGAAGCTCATCGACCAGACTAATCGAGAAGGCTTCAGAGATTCCCCAGAACGAGAAGCCCTTCGGCGCTTACTTCGCCAAGCCATCATTGCTGATTGCAAGTCGTTCCTAGAGAAGGTCGACAAGGAGAATAAGGTTGCGGATGAGGAAACGCTCCAGGATATCGACGCACGCATAGGTGATTCAAGCCAGAATGCTGCCTTAAATCTAAAGCGGTTGAAGGCGCGCGTTCCTGCGGAGGCCGAAACTATTCAAAGCGTGTTGCAGGAACTAGGGGAAGTGCAAGACGCGTGGAATCGTGCCAAGCAAACGCTTAAGTCGAAGAACGAAGAAGTCGAAACCTACACGCACCTGGCCGGAGTAGGTTTGATGGTGGAACTCCTTGCTCACGAATTGGCAAGGATAACTCAGGACGCGCTTGAGCTGTTGGCTGATAAGAAAACCGCGAGCGACCCTAAGAAACTGCAGGCGCTTGCGGCAGTGCTTAAGACGTTGAATAAGAGAATTCGTGTAATTGATGTCCTCAGTATTCCTGGAAGGCAGCGCAAGGAGGTTCTCGCAATTCCCGCGTTGGTCGAGGAAATGAAGGATTTCTACGAAACAAAGTTCGAGCGACATAAGATTCAATTTGACGTCATTACGTCTGGTGGCCGCGCATTCGCCCGCAAAGTAGAGCGTGGGCAAATTATTCAGATATTTGACAATCTGTTTAATAATTCGGTGTTTTGGCTGGCCAGACGCTTGAATCGCGATGAGCGTCCGCATATTCGCGTGGAAATTGACACGTCGGCCGGGTCGGTCTCCGTAATGGATAACGGGCCGGGAATTTCAGAGGATGTCGGTAACCGTGTCTTTGATGCCTTCTATACATCGAAGGGTGCAAATGGACGCGGCCTGGGTTTGTATATTTCGAAGAAGCTGGCGGTCGAGAACGATGCGCAGTTGGAATTGTTGCCGGCGGAGGAAGGTGTCCATCACGGCTTCTTGCTAAAGTTCTAAGGGGGAAAAATGAGCCTTCTAAAGGCCTTTGAGGTAGGGGCGGGTAGCGTCGTTATCATTGATGACCTGTATTTGGAACCCAATCCAGAAACCGTTAATGGTGACGCTTTGAAGGCGCTTCATAAGGCGCTTAAGGCGTCGCCGGAAAACTGTGCTGCGCTTGGCATCCTTTTGGAAACGCCAGAGAGAGACCCAGGTAAGCTGCTCGATGCGGTGAATGAGAATCTGGTCAAGCTCTACGACGCGCATGTTGCGGGTCAACACCATCTACTTCAAACGCTTTTTGCTGACCTCGATGAGCAGAAAACGGCTGACCTTCGCCGGTTGCGCATATTGGAAAAGGCAATCACCAAGTTTTTTGGTGTTGCTCCGAAAACATTCGGAAATCTGGAAAATTCTCGAACAGACTTGGGCGCTTGCTCGATTGCATTTGTCGATTTTTTCCTTGAGGGGGTTGGAAATCACGAAGAGGCAAGAAAGCATCACCAGGCAGTGAAGGCTGAGCTTGGGGCCAATGTCAAGATTGGTGAGGACTCTTTTCCGAAGGTGGTCGTCCTTATGTCGACTTCCTTGCCCGGACCGAGCGATCTCGCGCTTTTTCGGAAAGATACAGGCGTTCGAGGCTCTTTCTTCCATACGATGGACAAGGCCACTTTCTCTGCACCGGAAATTGAAACTCGCTTGACGGGGTTCAAAGCCTCATACGATTTGGCAAAACAGTTGAATGGCTACTTGGAAACGATTGAGAGAGAGATATCGAGTGTGGCTGCCGAACTGACTACTGAGCTGAGAAGCAGGCTTGATATTCACGACTTGACCATTCTAAAGACTCTTCGACTCGACGGCGAAAGTGATACACCGCAGTCCTATTTGACGCTGCTACTTTCTGAGGCCTTGGCGGCAAGAGTGCGAATGGCTAAGGGACTCCAGGAACCTGTCCTTCCGAAGGAGCACACCTATGGGGATGCGCCTTTTGACGGCAAATTGCTACCGTCAAGCGTACTCTTTGAACTGTTCGCGGATATAGCAGTCGCTCCGACGCCAAATACAGATTCAATTAAAATTGCCTTTGGAGACGTGCTAGAGGACGAAAAGCGGAAGGGAAAGCTGCTTCTTGCAATTTCGCCCGCGTGTGACCTTCAAAGATGTCCGTTGGATTACGAAGTATTGCTGGTTCCCGGAAGTGTTGTGGAAAGCAATGTTAATTTATCGACGCTAATTAATAATTCCTACGGATTTGGACAGGGTGGGTTGGTCCTCAAGCTACCCAATGTAGACGGAGAGATTTCCTATAGCAATATTGCTTTTGAATATAAGTCGCTCAAGACAATGCCTGCTTCCGTTTTGCAAGATGGCAAGCAATATCGCAGAATTGCGCGGTTGACGGAAATTTTCGCGCAAGAGATAAAGACTTTGGCCTTGAATAACGTTGCGCGTGTTGGAGTGCCTATCGACCCATCGTTCTCAATCGGATTGAAGGTGAAAGTTCGCTATCGCTTCACCGGAGATGAAAAGGGCGCGCAAAGCGTTGATGGTGATTTTGATGCTGACGGCGCTGAGTTTCTTCCGGCCGTCCTTGCAATGGGGCGCCAACTGGGTGACAGTAATCTAAACCGTACTGTGATGTTTTCTTTGCAGTTCAAAGAGCAGCTTCAGAAGATGCTGGCGGATAAGCTGGCTCAGCAGCAAAGTAATAAGCTAAAAGCTGTGGCCGACCATTTTGCAAAAGCTGAAAGCTACAAAATTGTCTTTGAGGGCGACGGTGATTCTAAGAGTTTCAATGGCGGCATTGTTGTTAAATACTCGAGGGCGCTAGGTCCCCTCGGACAGGCTAAGGGTTTTGAGATTCATTTGTATTCGGAAATCGAAGAGGATAAGCCGGCGGATGAAGCTGATAGCTAGGTCAGTTCTTCCTGAACCTGAAAATGGAGCGCGTCTGGCAACGCGACTACGCCAATCATGCCGAGGCGCAAGCCGACATCGCCGACTACGTCACCAGCTTCTACAACCCGGTGCGACTGCATTCGACGCTGGGCTATCGATCCCCAAGCAGCTACGAGCAGCAGCACGCAGCCGCCCATTGACTTTCACAACTTCCTTTATCGGGCCGTCCGAAAAAGCTTGACCACGACAATCATCCTTTGTCGCAAACTCTATCGCCCATGAATATTTCGCGCAACGTCATGACTTGCCTGCCACCGCCAGCACGGCTTTCGGGTTGGTGCTGGCGATGGCCAGCAGGGTGCGCGCGGCGCCGCTGGGTTGCTTGCGGCCTTGCTCCCAGCCTTGCAAGGTGCGGACCGATACGCCCATGAGCGCGGCGAACTGCGACTGGGACAGGCCTGTTTTCTTGCGCGCTTCGATGACCGGGGAGGACACGACATGAAGCTGCCCCGATTTCATCTCGCGCACCGACTGGAGCAGGTCCGCTGCAAGATCCCGTTGGGCTTCGTGGTCTGCCAGTTCGGTCTTCGCAAGGGGTTTGGTCTTCGAGGGCACGGCCTTTTCCTTCGATTCAGGGCCTGCGAGGCCATCGTCGTCGTTTCGGATTGTGAGGTTATTTCGCCTCATACGTATCCAGAAACCTCCCCACCACATTGCCTTCCTCCGATCCGTCCGGCTTGCTGATCAGCCAGTCGACCAGCCGGCTGTCGTCGAAGCTGTAGGGGTCGCGGTAGCGGTAGCCTTCCACCAGGTGGACCTGGTTCCAGATCGCGCCGCTGATGCGGCTGCCTTCGATCGAGCGCACGGCGATGAAGACCTGTTCGCGCCGGCCTTTGGCATCGCTGAGGTGGGTGACGACGAAAAACGATTCGCCGCGCCCCAGGCCGTTCAGGAAACGCTGCCGGGCCTCGGGGTAGCTGGCCCGGGCCTGGGCCACGTAGGGGGCGATGGCCCGGTCCAGGCGGCTGCGCGAGCTGGTGCTGCCGGGCCGGTCGCGAGGCGCCTGCGGCGAGAGCACCGGGTCGGCCGCGGAGGAGGCGCCCGCGGCCACGGCCAGCAGGGCGGCGACGAGCCGGCGAGCGGTCATGGCCAGGGCCTTTCGGCCCCGGGCCATCGAGTGTTCGGAGGTCATGGTCGGTCGCTCGTCGGGGAGGGCGGGGAATCGACTTCGCGGCAGACTTTACCGCTTTGCGCCCCGGCCCGGGCGCGCCACGGCCCCGGGGGGCCGGAAAAGCCCCGTCCGCGCGCACGGAGCCGAAGGCCCTCCTAGAATGTCCGCCTTCTCGCCCAGCAGGTCCCTTCCTCATGTCATCCGGCCTCATCCGCATCCGCGGCGCTCGCCAGCACAACCTCAAGAACCTGGACCTCGATCTCCGCACCGGCGAGATGACGGTGGTCACCGGCCCCAGCGGCTCGGGCAAGTCGAGCCTGGTGTTCGACACCTTGTACGCCGAGGGCCAGCGCCGCTATGTCGAGACCTTCAGCGCCTATGCGCGCCAGTTTCTGGACCGCATGGACCGGCCGGCGGTCGACCGCGTCGACGGGGTGCCGCCCGCCATCGCCATCGACCAGACCAATCCGGTGCGCACCTCGCGCAGCACCGTCGGCACGATGACCGAGCTGAACGACCACCTGAAGCTGTTGTTCGCGCGCGCGGCCGAGCTGTTCGACCGCCAGACGGCGCAGCCGGTGCGCCACGACACGCCGGAGACGATCTACGCCGAGCTGATGGCGCGCACCGCGCAGGCCGACCCGCGCCTGGCCGTCACCTTCCCGGTGGAGCTGCCCGCCAACACCAGCGCCGAGGAGCTCACGCAGTGGCTGTCGGCCAGCGGCTTCACCCGCGTGCAGGCCGAACGCGAGGTGGCCTCCCCGACCGGCCCGCGCAAGGTGCTCGACGTGGTGGCCGACCGCTTCCGCCTGCAGGGCACGGAGAAGGTGCGGGCCATCGAGGCCATCGAGGTGTCGCTCAAGCGCGGCAGCGGCCGGGTCAACGTGTACGTGCTGGCCGAGGCGGCCGAGCCGCTGCTGTGGCGTTTCTCGACCGGCCTGCACTGCCCCGACAGCGACCTGCGCTACGGCGACCCGCAACCCGCGCTGTTCTCCTTCAACTCGGCCATGGGCGCCTGCGAGACCTGCCGCGGTTTCGGCCGGGTGATCGGGGTCGACTACGGCCTGGTCATCCCCGATCCGCGCAAGACCTTGCGCGGCGGCGCCATCAAGACCTTGCAGACGCCGGCCTGGCAGGAGAACCAGGACGACCTGATGCGCTACGCCGGCGAGGCCGGCATCCCGCGCGACACCCCCTGGTCCGAGCTCACGCCCGCGCAGCAGGAGTGGGTCATCCACGGCACGCCCCACTGGAGCGGCAAGTGGAACAAGCAGTGGTACGGGGTGAAACGCTTCTTCGAGTACCTCGAGTCGAAGTCCTACAAGATGCACATCCGCGTGCTGCTGTCCAAGTACCGCAGCTACACCCCCTGCGGCACCTGCGACGGCGCGCGCCTGAAGACCGAGGCCCTGCTGTGGCGCCTGGGCAGCCGCGCCGGCGCCGACGCGGTGCTGGCCCCGGCCCGGCGTTTCCTGCCGCAGGGCACCGACTGGTCGCGCGCCCAGCTGGAGGCGCTGCCCGGCCTCACCGTGCACGACCTGATGCTGATGCCGATCGAGCGCATCCGCCAGTTCTTCGACCAGCTGACCCTGCCCAGCGGCCTGCTCGACGACGCGCTCAAGCTGCTGCTGGACGAGATCCGCACCCGGCTGCGCTACCTCTGCGACGTGGGCATCGGCTACCTGACGCTGGACCGCCAGAGCCGCACGCTGAGCGGCGGCGAGGTGCAGCGCATCAACCTCACCACCGCGCTCGGCACCTCGCTGGTCAACACCTTGTTCGTGCTGGACGAGCCCAGCATCGGCCTGCATCCGCGCGACATGAACCGCATCGTCGAGGCCATGCATCGCCTGCGCGATGCCGGCAACACGCTGGTGGTGGTCGAGCACGACCCGGCCGTGATGCTGGCGGCCGACCGCCTGATCGACATGGGGCCGGGCCCGGGCGAGCGCGGCGGCAGCGTCGTCTTCGACGGCCCGCCCGAGGACATCCGCCAGGCCGACACCCTGACCGGCGCCTATCTCGGCACCCGCAAGCAGGTGGGCATGGGGCTCAAGCGGCTGGTCACCGAGGCCTCGCCGCGGCTGATCCTGCAGGGCGCGCGCGACCACAACCTGAAGAACGTGACGGTCGAGTTCCCGCTGCAGCATCTGGTCTGCGTGACCGGGGTGTCGGGCTCGGGCAAGAGCACACTGATGCAGGACGTGCTGTTCCCCGCGCTGGCGCGCCACTTCGGCAAACCCACCGAGACCCCGGGTGCGCACGACGCCTTGCTGGGTGCCGACTGGCTGGGCGACGCGGTGTTCGTCGACCAGTCGCCGATCGGCAAGACGGCGCGCTCCAACCCGGCCAGCTACGTGGGCGCCTTCGACGAGATCCGCAAGCTCTTCGCCCAGGCCCCGCTCGCCGCGCAGCGCGGCTACGGCGCCGGCATGTTCAGCTTCAACGCCGGCGACGGCCGCTGCCCGAGCTGCGGCGGCTCGGGCTTCGAGCACGTGGAGATGCAGTTCCTGAGCGACGTCTACCTGCGCTGCCCCGACTGCGACGGCCGCCGCTACCGGCCCGAGCTGCTGGAGGTGAAGATCGACCGCCGCCTGCCCGGCGACGTCGTGCGCGAGCTGAGCGTGGCCGACGTGCTCGAGCTCACCGTCAGCGAGGCGGTGCAGCTGTTCGCGCAGGACCGCGAGGTGCTGCGGGTGCTGGCGCCCATCGTCGATGTCGGCCTCGAGTACGTCAAGCTCGGCCAGCCGGTGCCCACCTTGAGCGGCGGCGAGGCGCAGCGCCTGAAGCTGGCCGGTTTCCTGGCCGAGGCGGCGCAGGCCGCCACCGCCAGCCGCCAGCCAGTGGCCCGCAAAGGCACGCTGTTCATGTTCGACGAGCCCACCACCGGGCTGCACTTCGACGACATCGCCAAGCTGATGCGGGCCTTCCGCAAGCTGCTCGAGGCCGGCCATTCGCTGCTGGTGATCGAGCACAACCTGGATGTCATCCGTGCCGCCGACTGGCTGGTCGACCTGGGTCCCGAGGGCGGCGACGCCGGCGGCTGGGTGGTGTGCACCGGCACGCCCGAGGACGTCAAGCGCCACCCTGGCTCGCACACCGGCCAGGCGCTGGCCGACTACGACCGGGCCATGGGCCTGAACGGCCATGCGGTCGAGGAGGGCCGGCCGCTGCAAAGCCTGCTCAGGCAGGCGCGCGACGCGCGGCGCGGCGCGGACGACGAGGCCATCCGCATCGTCAACGCCCGCGAGCACAACCTGAAGTCGCTCGACGTCAGCATCCCGCGCGGCAAGTTCAGCGTGGTGACCGGCGTGTCGGGCTCGGGCAAGTCGACCCTGGCCTTCGACATCCTCTTCAACGAAGGGCAGCGGCGCTATCTCGAGTCGCTCAATGCCTACGCGCGCAGCATCGTGCAGCCGGCCGGCCGGCCCGAGGTGGACGCGGTGTACGGCATTCCGCCCACGGTCGCGATCGAGCAGCGCCTGAGCCGCGGCGGCCGCAAGAGCACGGTCGCCACCACCACCGAGGTGTGGCACTTCCTGCGCCTGCTGTACGTGAAGCTCGGGGTGCAGCACTGCGTGCACGACGGGGCGCCGGTCAAGCCGCAGAGCGCCGAGAGCATCGCGGCGCAGATCCTGCGCGACCACAAGGGCCAGCATGTCGGCCTGCTGGCGCCGCTGGTGGTGCACCGCAAGGGGGTCTACACCGACCTGGCCAAGTGGGCCAAGGCACGCGGCTACACCCACCTGCGGGTGGACGGCGAGTTCCTGCCGGTCGACCCCTGGCCGCGCCTGGACCGCTTCAAGGAGCACACGCTGGAGCTGCCGGTGGGCGACCTGGTCGTGGGCGCCGGCAACGAAGCCGAGCTGCGCGAGCTGCTGGCCCGGGCGCTCGACCTGGGCAAGGGGGTGATGCACCTGTTGAGTCCGCTCGACGGCCTGCGCGGCGCCATGCTGGCCGGCACCCCTACGCGCAAGCTGGGCCAGGTGAAGGTGTTCTCGACCAAGCGCGCCTGCCCGGTGTGCGGCACCAGCTATGCCGAGCTCGACCCGCGCATGTTCAGCTACAACAGCAAGCACGGCTGGTGCGGCACCTGCGTCGGCACCGGCCTGGCGCTCACCCGGGAGCAGCGCAAGGCCTACGACGACTCCGTCCGCGACGAGGACAACAAGGGGCGCGAGCAGAGCTTCCCCTCGGAGGAGGCCGAGGTCGAGGGCGTGGTCGACGAACCCTGTCCCGACTGCTCCGGCACCCGGCTCAACCCGGCCTCGCGCGCGGTCACCTTCGAGGGGCACTCCATCGCCTGGATCGCCCAGTGGTCGGTGGCCGACTGCCGGGTCTGGGTGGAGTCCCTGCGGCTGGCCGGACGCGATGCCGAGATCGCGCGCGACGTGATCAGCGAGATCCGCAGCCGGCTGGAGTTCCTCGAGGAGGTGGGCCTGGGCTACCTGACGCTGGACCGCGCCGCGCCCACGCTGAGCGGCGGCGAGGCGCAGCGCATCCGCCTCGCGGCCCAGCTGGGCAGCAACCTGCAAGGGGTCTGCTACGTGCTCGACGAACCCACCATCGGGCTGCATCCGCGCGACAACCAGGTGCTGCTCAACGCCTTGCAGAGCCTGAGCGACAAGGGCAACACCCTGGTGGTGGTCGAGCACGACGAGGACACCATCCGGCGCGCCGACCACATCATCGACATCGGCCCGGGCGCGGGCAAGCGCGGCGGCCGGCTGATCGCCGAGGGCAGTGCGGCCGACCTGGCGCGCCATCCCGACTCGCTCACCGGGCGTTTCCTCGCCCGCCCGCTGCTGCACCCGATCCAGGCGCGCCGCGCGATCGAGGCTGCGGACGCCGCGGCGCCGCGCCGCGAAGGCGCGGGCAACCTGTTGCTGACCGTGCAGGGCGCCTCGCTGCACAACCTGCGCCAGGTGACGGTGGACGTGCCGCTGAAACGCCTGGTGGCCGTCACCGGCGTCAGCGGCTCGGGCAAGTCGACCCTGGCGCGCGACGTGCTGCTGGCCAACCTGCAATTCATCAACGTGCGCGGCGGCCAGCCCCACTGGCAGGGCTGCGAGCGCATCGACGGCTGGGGTTTCATCGACCGCGTGCTCGAGGTCGACCAGACCCCCATCGGCAAGACCCCGCGCTCCTGCCCGGCCACCTACATCGGCTTCTGGGACACCATCCGCAAGCTGTTCGCCGACACGCTGGAGTCGCGCGCCCGCGGCTACACCCCGGCCCGCTTCAGCTTCAACACCGGCGATGGCCGCTGCCCGGCCTGCGAGGGGCAGGGCATGCGCACCATCGAGATGAGCTTCCTGCCCGACGTCAAGGTGCCCTGCGACGTCTGCCACGGCCAGCGCTTCAACGTCGAGACCCTGGCCGTCACCTGGCGCGGCAAGAGCATCGGCGACGTGCTGCGCATGGAGATCGACGAGGCGGTCGAATTCTTCGCCTCCATGCCCAACATCGCCCATCCGCTGCAGCTGATGAAGGACGTCGGCCTCGGCTACCTCACGCTCGGCCAGCCCTCGCCCACGCTCAGCGGCGGCGAGGCGCAGCGCATCAAGCTGGTGACCGAACTCACCAAGGTGCGCGACGACGTCGGGCGGCGCGGCAACAAGGCGCCGCACACGCTCTATGTGCTCGACGAGCCCACCGTCGGCCTGCACATGGCCGACGTCGAGAAGCTCATCCGCGTGCTGCACCGGCTGGTCGACGGCGGCCACAGCGTGGTCGTCATCGAACACGACCTCGACGTGATCGCCGAAGGCGACTGGATCATCGACCTCGGGCCCGAGGGCGGCGTGCGCGGCGGCGCGGTGGTGGTCGCGGGCACTCCCGAGGAGCTGGTGCGCTGCGAGGCCAGCCATACCGGGGCGGCGCTGAAGCCGGTGCTGGCCCGGGCGGGGGCGGACGCCGCGCAGGCGGCCGCGGCGAGCTGAGCATCGCCGCGGCGGTTCAGCGCTGCCGTGCCGGCGGCTGGGCGCGCGGCTTGCGCCCGGTGAGTTTCTCCACGCCGCGTTCCAGGCGGCGCCAGAACGACACTTCCTCCAGCAGCGGATTCAGGAAGTTCGTCACCACGCAGTAGTGCGAGTTCTTCTCGCCCTGGTGGTGGCGGCCGTGGTGGCGCGGCGTCTGCAGCAGGTAGGCGCGCTGCAGCCAGGTGACCCACCAGGGGTTCTCGCGCGGGTTGCGGTGGGTCCACTTGTGGATCTGGTTGGCGTTGACCGACAGCAGCACGAACAGCAGCAGCGCCGAGCTGAACTGGCCGCAGCAGGCCCAGGCCAGTGCCAGGATGAGGGCGCCGGCCAGCACCAGGTCCCAGGAGCTGGCCCACCAGCCCTTGCGCAGGAATTCGCGCGGGCGCTGGTGGTGCAGGTCGTTCTCCTGCGCGATCTTGTTGATCAGCCCCAGCTTGCGCTGCGGCTTGACCCGGGCATACGCGTCTTCCGCCCAATGCACCAGGCCCGAGACGAAGTCCGCGCCGATCACCGCGCCGACCAGTCCGGTCCATGGGGAACACACTGCGAGATCCATGATTCGTGTATCGATGTCCTGCCCCTTCACATGAAGGTGGACACATCCTGCGCACAGCCGCCTTGCAGTTCAAGCCGCATCGGCGAAGCGCCGGCGGGCGATACCTCGGGTGCCGGGGTTTGCGGCGGCGCCTCCCCCAAGAGGGCGGATCGGCGAACCGCTGGACGGGCGGGTCGCGGCTGTCCTGCCGGCGCTGTGCCGCGGGCGCCGGGGGGCGGCCGCTTGCGACATCGTGACTTTGTACCAGCGGCAGGTCTCCGGCTCCGTCCCCACCGCAAGCTGTGCGCGGTAGCATAGAGGGCTTGCCGACACCCTGCCGTCAAGGCTGCGGGGGGAGGAAGCCTCCTCCCGGGCCGGCTCCCTGCGCGGAGCGCCCCGGGACGATGTCGACGAGCATTCCCAAGGGCCTGGCACCTCGGGCCGCGTGGTGTGTCGCCCAGCGCCGGGTGCACCGCGCGACCGTGCGGCGAGGCAGGCAACTGCGGCATGGGACCTGCCGCAGGAGCCGGAGCGACGGGCGCGTCGATGCCGATGCCGCCCTGCCGACCCCGCCCGAGGGGCGGCCTCGACGCCGGTCGAGCGCAGAGCGGGCCGGTCCCGAGGAAACCTGCAGTGAACGCATCGAGTGACATCATCTTTCCGGCCTCGGGGGCGCGGATGGATCCCGCCGGCGCCGAGCGCCGCCTGCCGCGGTTGGACCGTCTCTACCGCGCGTTGAACGCGACCCTGGAGGCCATCATGCGGGCGCGTTCGCCCGAGGAGTTGTACCAGTCCGTCTGCGATGCCTCGGTCAACGGCGCGGAGTTCCTGGCCGCCACCGTGTTCCTGCGCGACCCCGGCGGTCCCTGGCTCCGGCCCGCGGCCGGCACCGGCCCGATCGCCGCCAAGGTGCAGGGCCTGAGCCTGTCCATCGACGGTACGCTGCCCGCCGGGCAGGGCATCGTCAGCACGGCCTGCCGCAGCCGCGCCCGCTGCATCACCAACGACGCGCAGGCGGATCCGCGCATGAAACACTGGTGGGAGGTGCTGCGCGAGGTGGGCGTGAACGCCACGGCGGCCTGGCCGCTGTTGCGCGGCGGCCGTTCGGTGGGGGTCCTCGCCTACTACGCCAGCGCGACGAACGAGTTCGACGAGGAGATGGTCGGCCTGCTCGAGCGCTTGAGCGCCAACATGTCCTTCGCCCTCGAGAACTTCGAGCTGCAGGCCGCCACCCATCGTGCCAGCCGCATGTACGCGGCCTTGAGCGCGACCAACGAGGCCATCCTGCGCACGAGCACGCCGCAGGCGTTGTTCGACCAGGTCTGCCAGGCCGGCGTCGAGGGCGGCAAGTTCAGCCTCGCCGCCGTGCTGCTGCCCCGGGGCGGCGGCACGCGCCTGGAGGTGGTGGCGGCGGCCGGCGGGGAGCAGGGCGTGCGCCGGCTGCGCGAGGCGACCATCCTGTCGGACGAGGCCCGGCCCGAGGGGCGGGGCCTGGTGGGCACCGCGTTCCGCAGCGGCGAGCCCCAGGTCAGCGGGGATTACCGGCAGGACGAA
This sequence comes from uncultured Rhizobacter sp., assembly GCA_966211755.1. Lineage (GTDB taxonomy): Bacteria > Pseudomonadota > Gammaproteobacteria > Burkholderiales > Burkholderiaceae_C > Rhizobacter. The sequence continues at coordinate 19,090 of CBIHOH010000040.1, forward strand.
CGGACCCGGCCCTGGCGCGTGCCGACCCAGGTCGTCGACGCCGGTTCCTGCGCGGCCGTGCCGCTGGTCCAGGAGGGCCGCAGCCTGGGCGTGCTGTTGTTCCTGGCGCAGGAACAGGCCGCCTTCGACGCCGGCATCGTGACCCTGCTGGAGCGGCTGGGCGACAACCTCTGTTTTGCGCTGGACAACATCCGGCGCGAGGACGAACGCAAGGCGGCGCAGCAGCACATCCAGTACCTGGCCACCCACGACGTCCTGACCGGCCTGCCCAACCGCATGATGTTCATCGAACTGCTGGACCGCGCGCTGCAGTCGTCGCGGCGCAGCCAGCGGCGCTTCGCCGTGATGTTCATCGACCTCGACGGCTTCAAGCGGGTCAACGACACCCTGGGCCACGCGGCCGGCGACGAACTGCTGCGGGAACTCGCCCGGCGCTTCAGGAGCGAGCTGCGCGACAGCGACGTGGTGGCGCGCCTGGGCGGCGACGAGTTCATCGTGCTGCTGCCGGAGGCCGGCACGCTGGAGCAGGTCTCGGCCGTGGCCGACCAGCTGATGGCCGCGGCGAGCCGGCCGCTGACGCTGGCGGACTGGTCGTGCCGGGTGTCGGCCAGCGTCGGCGTGGCCCTCTACCCCGACAGTGCGGCCGACGAACGGGCCCTGATGCGGCACGCCGATGCGGCGATGTACCAGGCCAAGCAGGCGGGCAAGAACCAGGTCCGCTTCTACGGCGCCGTGCCCGGGCCGGCCACGTCCACCTTCACCATGCCGTCGACCACGTCGATCGCCAGCTGAGCGCCGTCGGCCACCGTGCCGAACAAGGCCTTGGCGATGGCGGCGACCACGTGCTGCTCGACCGCCCGCTGCAGTGGCCTGGCCCCGTACCTGGGGCTGAACCCCACCGCCGCCACCCAGTCGACCACGGCCGGCGCGAAGCGCAGCCGGATGCCGCGCTGCGCCAGGCCCTCGCGGCGTTCGATCGCCGCCAGCTCGGAGGCCGCGATGGCGCCGATGGCCTCGCGCGACAGCGGCAGGAAGGGCACGACGCTGTCGATCCGGTTGAAGAACTCCGGCCGGAAGAAACGGCGGATGTCGTGCTGCAGCGTGTCGCCGCCGCCGTCGCTGAACCCGAGCGAGGCCCCCTGGCGCACGCCCAGGTTGGTGGTCATGACGATGACGGTGCCGCGGAAGTCCGTCACGCGGCCGCGGCTGTCGCGCAGCCGGCCTTCGTCGAGCACGGTGAGCAGCAGGTCGAACACCGAGGCATCGGCTTTTTCGATCTCGTCCAGCAGCAGCACCGAGAACGGATGCTGGCGCACGTGCTCGACCAGCTTGCCGGGTCGTGCGCCGTCGCCGATCAGGCGGGCCACCTGGAAGGCGTGCTGGAACTCGCTCATGTCGATGCGGAACAGCGGATGGCGGGCGCCCGCGCCGAAGAAATAATCGGCCATCGCCTTCGCGGCCGCCGTCTTGCCGACCCCGGTCGGGCCGGCGAAGAGCAGGGTGGCGATCGGCTTGGCCGGGTCGTTCAGCCCGGCCTTGAAGGTGTAGATCACGCTCTTGATCTGCTCGACCACCGCCGGCTGGCCGAACAGGCGGCCGGCGAAGAAGGCGTCGAGTTCGGCGCCGTGCAGCGGCCGGTCGTCGCGCAGGAAACCCTCGGGCAGGCCCGTCATCCGGGCGAAGGCCCGGATGGCCGCCGTCTCGTCGATCGATACCGAGCGCTCGGCCAGCGCGCTGCGCACGCAGTCGCCGAAGAATTTCACCGCCTTGCCGGGAAATCGTTCGTAGCGCAGGTGACGGCTCAACAGCCGGTAGCCGGTGTCCAGGGCCGCGCGCTCGATCCCGATGCCGAAGGACATCTGGGTGTACTGAGCGAACAGGTCGAGCACCCGCCGCGAGCGGGCGCTGTCCATCTCGGGCAGGTGTATCGGCTCGAAGCACTCGATGAAACCCGGCAACAGGCGGCGCGCGGTTTCCAGCTCGCCGGGCGTGGCCTCGCCCACCAGCCGCAGGCTGCCGCGGCGCAGCGCGGGCAGCAGGTAGGCGGCCATCGAGTCCTCGGGGGACTGGCCGCCGACCTGCAGCAGGTTGACGAAGTCGGTGAGCCACAACACGCCCTCGCTCATCTCCAGCCATTCGACCGCACGGTCGCACAGCGCCTGCCACTCGCCCAGGTACTTGGCGCGGCCGATCAGCCGTTCGGCATTGCTGCGCCAGAACGAGGGCGGCGACTCCTTGACCTTGCCCAGCCGGTGCGCCTTGCGGATGGCTTCGAGGATGGCCACGCTCTTGCCCACGCCGGTCTCGCCGACGATGAGCAGGTTGCCGCCGAGTGCGAGCCGCGCCGCGATGTCGTCGACCAGCGCGCCCTGCTCCCAGGCCACCTCGGGGAACACATGCTGGCCGCGTCGCCCGCCGGCCTCGGGCAGCGCGTCGGCGATGCCGGCCAGCTGGGCGTGGGCCTCGCGCCGGTGGCGCGGCACCCGCTGCTCGGCGGCGCGCCGGTCGCGTTTGACCTCCACCGTCTCCAGCCACGGCTTGCCGGGCATCACATGGCGCTGCGCGGTCTCGGGCGCCGTGCCGTCCAGCCGTTCGCGGGTGTAGTGCTCGATCAGCACCGGGAGCTGGCTGTCGTCGTAGTAGAAGAAGCTCTGGTCCAGGTAGGGCAGGTAGCACTTCGAATAGCCCTGGTCGGCGTTCGAGCCGTGCACCGCCGCCACCGTGAACGGTGTCGCGGTCGGAATCGGGAAGCTGCCTTTTTCGGTCTGGTGCGCCAGGTTGACGTTGACGGTGCTCAGCTTCAGCCGGGCGTCGGCGATCTCCGGCTCGGGCAGGTACTGGTGGCGTTCCCAGTCGCGCTGCAGGGTCTCGGCCAGCACCGTCTTCAGGCGCTTGGCATTGCGTTCGACCGCTTCGTGGCCGGTGCCGAGCAGCCGCCCGAAGACCGAGCTGTCGTCGATCTGCCAGCACAGCAGCGGGTAGGTGAGCGTTTCCATGGTTCTCAGGAGGTCGATGACGGCGCGCCGCCGCCGTTCCAGGTCAGGAGCCGCCAGTCATCGGCGCCCAGGCGTTCGCTGAACTTGCGCACCAGGCCGGAGCGCAGGTCGGTCAGGCTGCGCGGGTCGCCCGGACGGCGCGGTTCCAGGCGCAGGCGGACGATCTCGCCCGGCAGGGGCTGCGCGGCGGCCGCGAGCGGGAAGCGGTGCAGCTGGACGGCAAGCGGCACCGGCCGGTCATCGCCCAGGTACCACAGGTGGATGCCGCATTCGCCGCTCAAGGCGTCGGCCAGGCCGGCCCCCTCGAAGACTCGCACGCCGGGACGGGGCGAGGGCAGTTCATGCGCGTCGAGCTGCTCGAACAGGCTGTCGTAGTCGGACCAGGCCGCGGCCAGGATCCCGCCGGGAAGCGTCGACTGCAGGGGCCGCACTTCGAAGCCGATGCGTTCGATGCCGGCCGTCGACAGGCCGTGCATGCGCCGCTGCAGCAGGCTGAGTTCCAGACGCCAGTCCAGCCATTCGGCGTCGGCGCCGCGCACCGGTGCGGCCTGGGCGTGCAGCTGCTCGAAGAAGTCTCGGATGTCTTGCTGGGCGAACAGATGTTCGAGCGGCGGCCGGCTGCTCGCGCGCCAATCGCGCGGCTTGGTGCCGGCGTTCGCACGGGCGACGAAGTGGCCCGGCGTGTGGCGCATCTCGGCGATGTCCCAGCAGCGCCGGGACAGCACATCGCGCAGGGGGTCGAGCCGCACCTGCAGCGCCCGCAGGGCGTGCGCCACCGCCTCGTCGGGGCTGCGGTCGAGCGCCTCGTGGAGGGCGTCGTGCAAGGCCTGGGCCTCGTCCGACAGCGTCTGGTAGGCGCGCTCGGAGCCGGTGTCGGCCGGCAGCGGCACCGGGTCGTGCCGGGCATGCTCGAGCAACGTGGCCTCGGTCTGCAGCCGGCCCTGCTCGCAGCGCACGTCGAGCAGCATCGGCTGGCTGCTGTGGCCGGAGGCCAGGCGCTGCGCGATCGGGCCGGTCAGGGCGCGTTCGATGCCTCGCTTGAGCGCGCGCGCGCCCAGTGACTCGTCATAGCCGATGCGGGCGAGGTGCTCGAGGGCCTGTTCCGACACGTTGAGAAAGCTCAGCCGGCGCACGAAACCATCGCGGGCCAGCACCCGGTCGAGCTGCAGGCGCGCGATGGCGGCGATGTCATCGCGCCCCAGCGGCGCGAAGGGCACGATCTGGTCGATGCGGTTGAGAAACTCGGGGCGGAAGAAGCGCTCGACCGCCTCGCGGTAGGTGTGGGCGGCATCGCCGGCGCTGGCCGTGAACCCGGTGCTGCGCTGGGCCGCGGCGGCCCCGAGGTTGGAGGTGAGCACGATCACGCATTGCGAGAAATCGGTGGTACGCCCCAGCGCATCGGTGAGCCGCCCCTCGCCGAGCACCTGCAGCAGCAGGTCGTGCACCGAGGGATGGGCTTTCTCGATCTCGTCCAGCAGCAGCACGCAGGCACGGCGCTGGCGCACGGCGGCGGTGAGCTGCCCGTCCGGCCGCTGGCTGTCGCCGATCAGGCGGTCGAGCGCGCTGCCGTCGACGAACTCGTTCATGTCGAAGCGCACCAGGCCGCCCTCGTCCTCGAACAGGGCGTCGGCCAGCAGCTTGGCCGCCTCGCTCTTGCCCACGCCGGTCGGCCCGATGAACAGCAGCGAGGACAAGGGCTTGCCCGGCGCCGCCAGGCCCGACTTGATCAGCGCCACCACGTCCACCAGGTGCGTGCGCACCGGCGCCTGGCCGATCAGCCGGGCGGCGAAGTGCCCGTCCACCTCGCGCAGGTCCAGGCCGAGCTGGCGCGAGAACAGCTTCTCCCTGAAATGGTAGGTGGCGGTGTAGGCGGCCAGCACCTCGGGCCGGCCGATCTCCTGCGCGGGATGCCGCGTGGCGAGCCGCTCCAGCACGCGGATGGCCGAGCCGGGCAGCACCTCGTCGCCGGCGAAGCGGCGCTCGAGCTTGATCAGCTCGGCGACGCCGGCCGAGCTGAAGCGGCAGTCGTGGCGTTGCTCGAGCTCGGCCCGGCGCCAGCCGACGATGCGGATGGCGGTGGCACGCGCCGGCGCATCGACGCGGATGACGCGGAACAGGTCGGCGAAGCGGCGGTCGCGCTGCTGCACCTTCTCCCAGGCCTGCGGCGTCGCCTCGCCGATCATGGTGAAGCTGCGTTTCTCCAGGTGGGGGCGCAGCAGGTCCGACAGCACCAGGGTGTTCTGCGCGCTCTTGCCGACGGACAGCAAGGCCACCAAGTTGTCGCAGTACAGGTGGTCGGGCCGGCGGATGCGGAAGTCGTCGTACAGGCGCGACTGCAGGTACTGCAGCACCACCTGCATGCGCCGCTGCCACTGCCCGACCACACTCATGCCCGAGATCACCCGCATCGGGTCGAGCTTCCAGATCTTCTGCAGGCGGTTGATGTCGCGGCCCGGTTCCGAGGCCAGGTACAGGCGCAGCGCGCCGTGCACCAGCGCGGTCTTGCCGCAGCCGCGCGGGCCGACCAGCACGAAGGCGTTGGCGTCGGCGCGGCAGATCGACTGCCGAACCTCCTCCACCAGCTCGTCGCGCAGGATGGTCCGGCCCAGGGCGTCGCCGCCGAGTTCGTTCAGGTCGACCGCCACCCGGCCCATCTCGGTGCGGCCGTCGCCGATCTCGCCGTGCAGGCCGGCCAGGGGCAGGCCGTCCGTCTCGAAGGGGAACCTGCCCTGGGCGAGCTGCATCGAGAGTTCGAGTTCGCCCAGTTCGTCGCTGGCCGATGCCAGGTAGCTCGAGGGATCGAAGTCCTCGCCGCGCAGCTTGCGCTGCTCGCGGAAGAAGGACTGGATGCGGGCCACCAGGCGTTCGCCGCGCTGGTGCTTGTCGAGGTGGCGCTCGCCCAGGTCGGCCACGATGCCGTCCAGCATGGGCAGGCAGGCGTAGCGCCGTTCGCCGATGGAAAAGTGCGCCGCCGCGAACACCCCTTCGACCCAGCGCCGCCCGGACTCGAAGCCCAGCGGCACCAGCTCGAAGCGCAGCTCGGGCGCGAAGGTCAGCCACAGCCGTTCGTCCAGGCTCGCGCGCGTGCTGCGCACCTGGCGGAAGTGTTGCACCACGGCCTGGCGCAGCTTGTTCAGCGCGACCTCGTAGCGAGCCGCCGTGGCGTCGATGTGCGGCAGGAACAGGCAGCGCAGCCGGTAGCCCACGCCTTTGCGATGGGTCACGAAGAGGGGGACTTGCAAGGTGTTGCTCATTGCTCGGCTCCCTGCAGCATGCGGTCGACGATGGCGGCGAAGCTGCGGTCCAGCACCAGCTTCCACTCGTTCACATGGGGGAATGGACACTGCCAGGCGCCGTCCACCGCCGACAGCTGGCCCTGCTTGACCACGCGGTGCGCGGCCATGCCGTCGAAGAAATGCTGGCGATGCACGTCCGGCGGGGTCTCGAAACGCTCCAGCGCCACGTTGCGCACCGAGACCCAGGCGTCGGTCTTGCGGTCGCCTTCATGGAAGCGCCAGACCCCGCTCTCGCAGCGCAGGTAGTCGTACACGGCCGGGCCGCGCAGCTCCAGCTCGAAACCGACGACCAGGGTGCGCTTGCCTTCGGTCTGCGGCCAGTCGAACTTGAGGTAGGGCGGGGCGGCGGGTTCTTCGTCCCCGGGGTTTTCCGGGTCCGCCGCGGGATTGGCGCGCGCCGGTTTCTTCGGGCTGTCGTCGATGCGCAGCACCTTCATCTTGAGCCCGAACCCCGCATGGGCGGCCAGCTCGCACCAGGCCTCGCGCAGCATGCCGATCAGGCGCGATGGGGCGTACAGCCCCACCGTGCAGACCCCGCTGCCGGGGCGTACCGCATGGAAGGCGCGCTGTTTCAGGGCGGAAAAACGCTGCTGCCAGGCGTGCAGGTCGGGGACGGTGTCGTGTTCGCCCAGCAGCGTGAGCAAGGCATCGCCTTCCAGCGCGCTCACCTCGGCCAGCAGGCCATCGACCTCGGCCCTTACCGCGACCAGCTCGCGCTCGCGGGCGCCACCCTCGGTGTTGTCCCAATGCGGCAGGTGCGGCAGCTTGCGCCGCTGCTTGTCGTGGCGCTGGCGGTCCTTGTCGAGGCGGAACACCTGGTTCACCAGGTTGATGTAGAGCGGCCCCTCGACCAGGCGCTGCCAGCTGCGGCGCGCCTCGGTCGCCGCGTCGGCGGCCTGCAGCGGCGAGTGGTCGGCCAGGCGCTGCAGCGTCTCGTGGCGGATCATCGGCGTGTCGGTGCCGGCCTCGATGCGCACCGCCATCGGCGACACATGCGGATGCGGCGCCAGCACATGCGCCAGCGGCAGCAGCAGGCGCTGGCGCAGCACCCGCTGCACGTCGCGCGCGCCGTAGCGCGGGTCGCCGGGGCATTGCGCGAGCTGCAGGGGGATCTGCTCGGCGATGTCGAGCGACAGGGCGCGCTCGAGCAGGCCTTCGCGGCCGCGCATCAGGCCGATCTCGCGCCCGAAGATCGGCGCCCGCGCGGGGCCCGACAGCAGGGCGAAGGGCACCACGTGGTCGATGCGGTTGAAGAGTTCGGGACGGAAGGCCTCCTGCACCGCCTGCTCGAAATGGCGGCGCGGGTCGTCGCGCCGCGCCGTCATGGCCATGGGCTCGCGCTGCATGACCTCCGCGCCCAGGTTGGAGGTCATGACGACGATGCTGCCGCAGAAGTTGGCGGTGAGGCCGTCGCCGCCGGTCAGGCGGCCCTCGCCCAGCACCTGCAGCAGCAGGTCGAAGAAGCTGGGGTGGGCTTTCTCCAGCTCGTCGAACAGCACCACCGAGAACGGTTGGCGCCGCACCGCGCCGACCAGCAGGCCCTCGCTGCCGCCCAGGTCGCCGAGCAGGCGCAGCACGCTGCCCGCGTCGGCGTACTCGCTCATGTCGATGCGGATCATGCGCCGGGCGTCGCCGAACATGAACTCGGCCAGCGCCTTGGCGGTCTCGGTCTTGCCGACGCCGGTCGGGCCGATCAGCAGCAGGGAGGCGATGGGTTTGCCGGTGCGCGCCAGCCCGGTCTTGGTGGCGGCCAGCACGCCGACGACCACGTCGACGGCCTCGGCTTGCCCGAACAGGCGTTGCCTGAAGAAGCGATCCACCTCCTGCAGGTCGAGCGCCTGCTGCGGGTCGAGCATGCGGCGCGGCATGCCGGTCTCGGCGCAGAAGGCCTCCAGCGCCTCGTCGCGCCCGATGCCGGGCTGCCGCCCTCGCGCATGCAGGATCAGCTCCTCGAAGAAGCGGATCGCCTTGCCGGGAAAACCGGAGTACGGCGAGAAACGCCGCTGCAGCGCGATCATAGGCTGCACGGTGGCCGGATCGAGCTCGATGCGGTGCTCGGCGGCCAGCGCGGCGACCGCGGCCTGGATGATGCGCTGCTGTTCGGCATCGTCCTGCTCGGGCAGGCGCACCTGCTGGAACAGCGCGGTGAAACCGGGGCAGCGCAGCTCGATGGTCGCGAGTTCGGAGGGCGTGGCCTCGGCCAGCAGCATCAGGCGGCCGCGTGCCAGCGGCTCGCGCAAGGCCTCGCCCAGGCTGACCGTGTTGCCCTGGTACTGGCCGACCTCGAACAACTCCGCCAGATGGCCCACGTACAGCATGACATCGCGGTCGGCGATCTCGTGCGACAGCTGGGCCAGCGCATGCTGCCAGCCGCCGTCGCCGGTCAGGCCCTGGATGAGGCGCGCGGCCGTCGTCTCCCAGGGCGCGGGCAAGGCGCGCCGCTGCCGGTCGCGCACGTACTGGTGGATGAGCGCGGTCTTGCCGCTGCCTTCGGCGCCGACCACCAGCACCGGGCGGGCGAAACGCCCCTCGACCGCCTGCACCATGGCCTCCAGCGCCTGCTGCAGGCCGACCGCCGGGCGGCTGCCGATCGCCATGTCCTCGGCCACGGCCTTGAGCAGCGGCTCGGCGCGGGTTTCCTCCAGGCGGCGCAATTCCTCGCTGCTGTGGAAGTTCAGGTGCAAGGGCTGGTGCTGCAGTTCGATGTGCTCGAACCAGTGGGCGGCGACCATGCGGCGGGTGTCGGCGTGGCGGCCGTTGCGCCGATGTTCGAGGCGGATGGCCTCGACCACCGCATCGCGCAAGCCCTCGTGCTCGGCCAGGGCGACGATGCCGAGCGCGGGCACGTAGCCGAGACCGCGCTCGCCCTCGCCGCGCGCCAGGAAGGCGGTGTAGCGCTGGCGCAGGGCCGGCTGCAGCACCGGGTCGCGCCCGGCGGGAAAGTCGACCTCGATCTCGCTGCGCTGGAAGTCGGGCTGCTGGGTGATGCGCAGCGCGTCGAGGTAGTCGCCCTCGTCGATCAAATGCGTCTGCACCGCGCGTCCGAGCCGATTCGCCATGGCCTTGGCCGTCGTCCCCAGCCAGGCCACTTCCGGATAGGCCAGGGGGGTGACGACGGTCTCGCCCGACAAGGTGGTGAGCTCGACGATGGGCAGCGAAGGGGTGATGTGTTTTCCCACGGGGACGGGCAGCTTGCGCAGTTGGGCGGACGGGGCGGATTGTCATCCGGAAAACCCGGCGGCGCTTCCCGCGCCTGGGGGGGCGCCGGCCGGCTCCTTCGCTGGAAGGGGCGGGCGGTGGTGCCGTTGATCCTCGGGCTGGCAGCGCGCTGCGGCCGGCCCCTGACGTATCGATCCTGCCGGCTTCCTCCCCGCGGACCGAGTGCCTTCCTCGCCCTGGCTGAGCGTCGTCTCGTACCATCCTCCTTCGCCATCCACCACAAGCCTTGACCCGGCCGCCAAGAATGCAGTTGAAAAAGATCGAGATCGCGCCCGAGAACGACTTGAAGCATGAAATGTTCTGCGTTCCTCTGCCCTCCACTCCTCATTCGGAGGTGCTGATCGTGAAATTTTCAGGTGTCTGCGGGGTGGGGTGCCAGGGCAACGGCGATGCGCGCTACATGACGGCGATGGTCAAGGCCGCCGTGTCCTTCACCGCGCCTGTCGGCCTGATCTTTGACTTTTCCGGACTCGACTACCAGTGGGGTGACATGATGGGGGAGGTCCTCTGCGCTGGTGACGGGCGGTACGCGAACAGCGAGATGCCTTCCGCCGTCGTGGTGTCCGCCTCCTGTGAAAAGGCCATCCGGTCCTTGCTGACGGCCGAGCTGGGTGTGGAAGACCTGAGCATGGTCTGCCACAGCATCGAATCGGCGCTGGCCCATGTCGACGAAAAGAACAAGCTGACGTGACGCATCGGAACGTGCCGTGCATGCACGACGGCCGCCTGCCGTCTCGACCGCAGCATGAAGCCGCCGGTGCCGCTCGCCGGTGTTCGTCCCGAGTTCACGGGGACGTCTCTTCCCCACCCTTGCAGGAAGCCGTGCACAGCCGCATCAGGCATGAAGGGTGACGCCAGCGGATCTGTGGCGCAAGGACATTCCGGATATGCGCAGCGTCGTGGAATCCTTGAGGCATCCGTGCTGCTACCTGTTCCAGCCTCGGCGTAGCGCACATGCCGCGAGGGACCGGGTCAGGGCATCTCGTCCCCGGATGTCCGCCAGGCATCCAGCGCGGCCAGTCCCGACAGCAGGAGATGGAGGAGACCGATCAGCAGCGGCTCGTCGGGCGCGACCGCCGCACGCGGCCCCGCCAGCACCCAGACCAGCGGCACAGTGACGAACAGCACCAGGCTCAGCCACGGCACGAACAGCGCCAGCGCGGTCGACCGGCGGCGCTGGGCCCACTGGCCCAGCCCGGGAACGAGGGCCGAGGCCAGCGTCTCCCACACCCTGCGGAGGCGGTGCGCGCGGGCAAGGCTGGCGACGGGGGCCGTGGCCGCGCCGGGCGGCGACGCGGGCCGGGCGGCTTGCCGGTTCAGCCGCTCCGCCATGCGTGCGGCGACGGTGGGGGCCATGACTGCACCGGAGATGAGCTTGCCGTCGAGCAGGGCGACCGATAAGCCGGGCGCCAGTGCGCCGATGTTGCTGTTGAACATCCGCTGCAGCCAGGCCGCGGCGCCGGGTTTCCTGAAAGCCCCTGCCTCGGTCGAGGCGCCGGCGATCTCCGCTATGCGGTAGGCGCTTTTCAGGCGGGGCCTGGAGAGGGTGAGGGGGTACATCAGCAGCCGCCGATCGGTGAGCAGCACCCAGCGGAAGGCCCAGCCGCGCAAGATGATGGCCTCGAGCACCCGCTCGCCTTCTTCCAGCCCCAGGCTCACTGCGTCCGCCGAGCGCAGCCTCAGCATCGCCTGCCGGTTGAACAAGGGCTCGTACTCCTGCCGTTGCGCGAGGCGGTGGCTGCGGCGGACCAGCCACGGGACCATCAGCGCCACGAGGATCATCACGGCCGTGAACTGGACGAGCGCGCCGCCCTGCCCGAAGTGTTCGCGAGCGCCGAGAGCCACCGGTTTGCTCATGAGCCCGAGCATGATCGGGAAGAGGGCCAGGACGGGGCCATAGGCTTTCAGACCCAGCTTGACCAGAGCCCCCGTGTCGATGAAAGGCGTGCCCAGGGCGGACAGGTCGAGCGCGGATCCGCCTTTGTGCTTCGTCCCCTGCTCCTGCCGTTGCGCCCAGGCGGCGAGCGCGAAGGCGAGGAGGAAGACCGGGATGCCGACACGCAGGGCCAGCGCGTAGCGGGACTTCAGGGCCTCGCGCGCCTCGCGGTGCCTGCGCAGGCGCTCCTGCAGGCCGCTGTCGCCGAACGGCGCCAGCGCCTGGCCCTGCGGCGTCCAGCGAAGAATGGACATCGACAGGCGGTCCGTCATCAGCAACCGGCCGTCCTGCCAGTCCATGTCGCCCGGCTCGGTCGGCGCACTGTGGCGGAATTCGGTCTTCACCCCGTCGGTCGAGACGGCGACCACATGGCCCCGGATCATGCCGTTGGCGAAGCGCATCAGCGCCGCCATCGGCGCCTGGCCGCCGCCGGCCTGCGGATGGACACGGGCCGGGCCGAGGTAGATCTCCCGCCCGGGCGAGGCCAGGGCGACCGACTCGCGCGTCTGCAGCGAACGGCCGTCCAGGCGCTTGAGCTGCAAGCGGTTGGTATCGGTCGTCCACAAGGCCTCGCCCACCCACCACAGCCCGTTGGTGAACTCGTAGGTCCCGGGCGCTGTGCGCGCCAGGAAGCGTCCCTGGCCGTCGAACAGCGCCACCGCATGCCCGCCGCCGGTCGCGATGGCGATGCGGCCGTCGGGATGGAACGCCAGGTTGATCGCCCGCCCGCCATGGTCGGCGAGGTCCTGGGGCCAGGCCGGACGTTGGGTCCGGATCACCTTGGCCGTCACCGGGTCGAGGAAATACAGCGTGGCGTCGTCGCGCACCGTCGCCACCACCGCCCCGTCGGGATGGCGCAGCAGGTTGGCGGGCGCTCCCGGCAGCCCGAGCGCGGCCAGGTCCGCCGTGTCGATGAGGCGGCCGTCCGGCGTGGCCCGCCAGAGCTGCTGGTCGACGCCGATCCAGACCGTCCCGTTCGGCGCGACCAGCAAGGCGCTGGGGCCCAGCATGCGGCCTGCCGCCAACATCGCATGGATGCCCCAGCCGACCGTGAGGATCGAAACCAGCAGGCCGGCGATGGCCAGTCCCTTGAGGACGCGTGTGTTCATGTCGGATCCGTCTGCATGCGGCCATCCCCCGGGGGATGAATGCCGCCCGCATTGTCGGTGCCGCAGGGCGGGCGACCCGGCGCGGGCGCCTCAGCGTTTGCCCTGCTTGACCAGGTGGTCGATCAGCAGGCGCAGCTTGCGCGGCTGGTGCGCCCGGCTCGGGTACATCAGCCAGGCCGAGGCATCGAACTCGGTCGCCGTGACCTCGTGGTCGGGAAAGAGGTTGATCAGGCGCCCGGCCTCCAGGTCCTCGTCGATCATCCAGTGGGCGAGCAGCACCGGGCCCACGCCGGCCAGGGCGAATTCGCGCAGCGCGCGGGCGCTGTTGACCAGCACGCTGCCCTGCACCGCCACCCGCTCGGTCCGGCCGGAAGTCCTGCAGCGGAACTGCCACGAGCTCGAGAAGCCCTGCAGCGCGTAGCGCGGACAGTCGAGCGTGGCCAGGGCCGCCGGGTCCTCGGGCGGCCCGCGCCTGTCCAGGTAGGCCGGGCTGGCGCAGACGCGGTAGACCACGTCGACCAGCTTGCGCACCACGTGGTGGGCGGCGCTCGGTGGGGGCCCGATGCGGATCGCCAGGTCCAGCCGCTCGGCGACGAGGTCGAGCACCTGGTCGCACAGGATCAGCTCGAGCCCGATGGCCGGGTAGCGTTCGCGGAACGACAGCAGCCGGGGCGTCAGGAATTGTTCGCCGAACGCGGTGGCGGTGGTGACGCGCAGCCGGCCCGCCGGCTGCGCGTTGAAGTCGAGCGCCGCGTCGCGGGCGGCGTCGAGCTCGGACACCAGCGGCAGCACGCGCTCGAAGTAGGCCTCGCCGCCCTCGGTCAGCGCCAGGCGGCGCGTCGTGCGCTGGAACAGGCGCAGCCCCAGCTCGGTCTCGAGCAGGCCGATCGTCCGCGAGATGGCCGAGGGATCGCGCAGGCTGGCGCGTGCCGCCGCCGCGAAGCTGCCATGGTGGACGACGTCCACGAAGGTTTTCAGCGTGTCGATGTCCATTCGTGCCAGTCTCGCATGAATCCCGGGCGGCAACGCGGCTGGGCGTGCGTGCGGCGCATCGATACGCTGCGTTCCTTCTTTGGATCGACAGGACCCTTCCCATGACAAGAACCGATTTGATTCTCCAGGCTGCCGCGGTGGCGGCCCATACCTTGCTGGCCGCCGGCGCCCTGGCCGCCGAGCCCCTGAGCGTCGTCGACAAGCTCGACCTGGCGGCTTCGCCGCGACAGGTCTGGCAGACCGTCGGGAAGTTCGACGGGCTGGCCTCGTGGCATCCGTGGATCGCCTCCAGCGAGCGGCGTGGCGAGGCCGGCCAGCGCGGCGAGCAGCGCCTGCTGACCACCGCCGAGGGGGCGCAGGTGGTGGAGGAGGCCCTGGTGCAGGACCCCACCCGCATGGTGCTGACCTACCGGATGGTCGAGGCGCCCACGATGCCGCTGCTCGATTTCGTGTCGACCCTGCGCGTGTTCCACCGCGAGGGCGGCGCCTCGCTGGTGTGGGCGAGCAGCTTCAAGGCCAAGGACGGCAGCGCGCCGGCCGATGTGGCTGCCGCGGTGCAGGCCTTCCATGACGTGGGCTTGAAACACTTGGGGCAGCGTTTCGAATAGGGCCGCATCCGTCGCGCGGCCTACCTGACCGCGCCGTCCGCCCGCTCGTAGTCGGCGGCGATGCTGGCCGGCTGCAGCGCCAGCGAAGCCTCGCGCTGCAGGTTCAGGCGCATGTCCTGCGCGCCGGGCAGGTAGAGGTACACGCCGCGGTCGGGGCGGTCCTGCAGCAGCAGCCAGTCCTTGCCCTGCCAGCGGATGCGGTAGTCGGCCCGGCCATCGCTGCCGCGCTGCAGGTCGGCCAGCACGACCTTGCCGTCCCAGGCATGGTTGATGCCCTGCACCTTGATCAGCGCCTTGTCGCCCTTGGCTGCGGGAGCGACCTCGATCTTGAGCGTCTTCGGCCCCAGGTAGGACTCGCCGTGCGGCGCCATCTCGAAAGGCGTGGCCGAGGCGGCGGCGGACAGGGCCGCAAGCACCAGGCCCAGGGCTGCGTGTGTGGTCTTCATGGTTCCTCCCTTGGATTTTGTGCTGCGGACTCTACACTCCGACGCGGCGCCCGGGGGCCTGTCCGCCCCACCTGAGCGAGGGGGCGGCGTCAGCTTGGAGAATCGAATCCACGCCCATCCGATCCCCCTTGCGTCGAGGACTCTTCGCATGAACCAGCCCCCTGCCTCCTCTTTCCCCAGCCCGGGCGAGTCGCGCCGCCGCCAGGTCATGGGCGATGCCTTCGTCGACCGCGCGCTCGCCGGCGCCACCGCCTTCACCCAGCCGCTGCAGGCGCTGGTCAACGACCACGCCTGGGGATCCACCTGGCTGCGCGAGGGCATCGACCTGAAGCAGCGCAGCCTGTGCACCGTGGCCATGCTGGCCGCGCTGGGCCATGTCCAGGAGCTGAAAGGTCACCTGCGGGGGGCGCTCAACAACGGCGCCTCGCTGCTCGAGCTGCGCGAAGTGCTGCTGCACGTGGCGCCCTACGCCGGCGTGCCGGCGTCGGTGGCGGCCTTCCGCGCCGCGGCCGAATGGATGGCGGCCGAAGGCCTCAGCCTGGACGCGCCGCCTCTGGACCAGCCTCCTGTCTGAATGGGTGGACTCCCGGGCGCGGTGCTTGACCGCCCTCCATCGATATCCTCCTCGGGCTGACGGAATGGGCCATCCGGATTTACCTGTGGGTGGCGGTCATGGACCCTGCATGCGAGCTGGGCGGATGCATCACTCCGAAGCGCCGGGACAGCGGCCGCGCCGTCGCGGCACATCCGGCATCTCGGGCGTGGCGATGCCCAAGGCGGCGAGGCGCTTGGCGGCCTGTACCCGAACGAAGGTCTCGATCGCCTCTCGGAAGAGATCAGCCTTGTCCATGGCAGGGTCGGCCAGGGACAAGGCCGTTTCGTACAGGTCGTCATCGATCGTGACCGTCGTTTTCATGCAAGCCTCCCGTGTTCCATCCGGATGTGATCCTGCATCACGAGAGCGCTCTTGGCGAGCCCCGGGGGCGCGAGGGCCCGCCACGGCCTTTCTCCCCGGCCGTTAAAACAATCGGTTGCAAGCCGCGCCGTTTCGGCTCAAGATCGGGACGCCGCGCGTGGGAGCCGGTCTCGACGCGCATCTCCGTCCCCCGGGAGGTCACTTGGGTCCATTCCATCCAGCTGGAGAAAGCCCCGCCGCGCCCGAGACTCCTTCGGACCCGCACGACGGTGATCCGGCCTTCTTGCTGAACCAGCCTGCCGCGCCCGCCCAGCGCCGGCGCGCCTTCGCCGTGCTGCTGGTGTCGGGCCTGGCCTTTTGCGTCCTCGCCCCCCTGGCCACCGTGAAGCTGCCGGCGGTGGCCGCCTTCATCCCGATCTACGAGACGGCGCTGCTGGTCACCGACCTCATCACCGCGGTGCTGCTCTTCGGGCAATACCGCATGCTGCGCTTGCGCTCCCTGCTGGTCCTGGGCAGCGGCTATCTGTTCTCGGCCGTGATGACGGTGGGCCATGCCCTGAGCTTTCCGGGCCTCTTCGCACCCACCGGCCTGCTGGGCGCCGGGCCGCAGAGCACGGCCTGGATCTACATGTTCTGGCACAGCGGCTTCCCGCTGTTCGTCGTCGTCTACACCTTGTTGCGTCGCGACGAGCGGCTGGCGCCGGCCGGCACCGGCCCGGGGTGGGTGGGCGCCATGCCTGCCATGGCGGTGGCGCTGGCGGTGGGCCTGCTGTTGCTCGCCACCGCCGGGCAGTCGGCGCTGCCGGCCATCATGCGGCAGAACGCCTACACCCCGGCCATGCTGGCCGCGGTGGGCAGCGTGTGGCTGTTCAGCCTGGTTGCGCTGGCCGCCCTCTGGCGCCAACGCTCCCGTTCGGTGCTGGACTTGTGGCTGATGGTGGTGATGAACGCCTGGTTGTTCGACATCGCCTTGTCGGCCATGCTCAACGCCGGCCGCTACGACCTCGGCTTCTATGCCGGCCGCATCTACGGCCTGCTCGCCACCAGCGTGGTGCTGATGGAACTGCTGCTCGAGAACGGCATGCTCTACGCCCGCCTGGTGGAGGTGCACGAGGAGGATCGCCGCAAGAGCCTGGCGCTGACGGCCGCGCGCGACCAGGCCCAGGCGGCGACCGAGGCGAAGAGCCTGTTCCTGGCCAGCATGAGCCATGAGATCCGCACTCCCATGAACGCCGTGATCGGCCTGACCCACCTGGTGCTCGAGACCGAACTCGACGCCCGCCAGCGCGACTACCTGTCCAAGGTGCAGACCTCGTCCAAGGCCTTGCTGTCGCTGCTGAACGACATCCTCGACTACTCGAAGATCGAGGCCGGCCGCATCGCCCTCGAGAGCGAGGAGTTCAGCGCCGAGGAGACGATCGAGAACGTCGGCAACCTGTTCTCCGCCAAGATCGAGGAAGCGGGGCTGGACCTGTTCTTCGAGATCGACAGGGACATCCCGCAGCGCCTGGTCGGCGACTCGCTGCGCCTGACCCAGGTGCTCAACAACCTGGTCGGCAATGCGATCAAGTTCACGCCCCGCGGCGAGGTCGTGATCAGTGTCGAGCGGGTGTCGGGCGGCGACGAGCAGGTCGAGCTGCGTTTCGCGGTGCGCGACACCGGCATCGGCCTGACGGACGAGCAGGCCGGCCGCCTGTTCGATGTGTTCGCCCAGGCCGAAAGGTCGACCTCCCGGAAATACGGCGGCACCGGCCTGGGCCTGGCGATCTGCAAGCGCCTGGTCGAGCTGATGGGCGGCGGCATCTCGGTGCGCAGCGTTCCGGGCGAAGGCAGCTGCTTCAGCTTCACGGCCCGTTTCGCGGTCAAGAAGGAGGAGGTCGAGCGCATCGACCTGCACCGCATCCGCGGCATGCGGGCGCTGGTGGTGGACGGCCGGCCGACGGCGCGCCTGATCCTGCAACAAGTCCTGCAGAGCTGGCACTTCCAGGTCGCCACCGCCTCCTTCCCCGACGACGCCCTCCACAAGCTGCGCCGCGCCGATCCGCAGGCCCCGTACGAGGTGCTGCTGGTGGACTGGAAGACGGCCGACCTGGACTTCCTGCGGCAGGTGCAGCAGATCACCGCCGAGGGCCGCTGCGCCGCCCTGCCGGTGGTGGTCATGGCGACACTGCATGCCCTCGAGCCCATGCGGCAGTCCGTGCGCGAGATGCCCCTGGTCAGCGTGCTGCTCAAGCCGGTCACGCCGTCGCGGCTGTTCGAGGCCCTGGTCCGGCTGCAGCATGGCGAGACGGCGCCGCGGCAGCTGGCGGGTGTCAAGAGGGCCGGGCTGGCGGAGCTCATGCGGCCGATCCACGGCGCGCGCGTGCTGCTGGTCGAGGACAACCTCGTCAACCAGCAGGTCGCCAGCGCCTTCCTCGAGATGGCCGGCCTGCTGGTGTCGGTGGCCAACGACGGCCTGGAGGCGGTGGACCTGGTGAAGCGGGAGCATTTCGACGTCGTGCTGATGGACATGCAGATGCCCGGCATGGACGGCGTGCAGGCGACCCGCGTGATCCGCGGCCTGCCGCAGGCGCAGCGCCTGCCCGTGATCGCGATGACCGCCGCCGCGATGGACGAAGACCGGCAGGTCTGCCTGGCCGCGGGCATGGATGCCCACGTCTCCAAGCCGATCGATCCCCGCGAGCTGGCGGACGCCCTGCTGGCCTGGGTGCCGCCGCGGCCGGGGGCGGCCGCGACGGCGCTTTGAGCCCAGGCGGCGCGCCGGGGTCATTCCCCGCCCTGGCCGGGCGATGGCGTGGAGAGGTCGAACGGTCGCCCGATGTGGCGCAGGAAGTCCTCGAGTGCCGCGCGCCAGGCCTGGGCGGCGCCGGCCGTGGCTTGTTCGAGCACGGCGCTGCGCAGCGCGGCCAGCCGCCCGCGGCTGGCGGGGCTCTGCAACTGCTCGCCGCGCTCCTGCCGCCGCTGCTCGCGCGCCGCGACGAGGCGCTTTTCCATGGGGCGCAGGACCAGGTGCAGCACCAGGCTGCCGGCCACGGTCGCGAGTGTCGCGGCCAAGCCCACTTGGTGTGTCAGCCAGGCCAGGGGCGCACCTCAGCTCATCTTGGTGAAGCCGAGAATCGGGTAGAGCGCCAGCGGCACGGGCACCTGCTGCGATTCGGCCTGCAGCATGCGCTCGTCCTGAGCCAGCTTGGCTTCCAGGGAGTCGAAGGCCTGGAGCGGGTCCAGCGCGGCCAGCTCGATCGCCTGGCGCGAGGCCAGCACCTGGCGCCGCAGCAGCGCGATCTCCTGTTCGCCGAGCTGCCCCAACTGGTGGTGGATGTCGGGCTCGCGGCCTCGATGAGCCGGTCGATGGACTCGAAGTTCGACACGGATGCCATCGTCAGTTTCCATTCCGGGCGGTGAATGATGATGGGGCGGCAGCCGGGGCCACGGCGGCCGTTCGGCGGGACCGGCATCGATGCCGGGGCTGCGGGCCGGGGCCTGGGCTACAGTACCGGGCATTTCCGGCCCTTGCCGCGCGTCCGCCTCATGGACGGGCTTGGCGGGCCTGTGCCAGCGGAGCCTTGCCTTGAAAGATCCTGCCATCCTGCACCCGGTGTTTGCGCTTGTCGCCTGGACCTTGCTCGTCCTGTGCCGCTTGGCGCTGGCCCGGTTGACATCGGGGCTCGCGCCCCGCGACTTCCGGCTCGGCGAGTCGGCCGCGGTGCCGCCGGAGGTGGTGCTGCCGAACCGCAACTACATGAACCTGCTGGAATTGCCCTCGTTGTTCTACGTGGCTTGCCTGGTTCTCTATGCGACCGGGCCGGTCCCGCGGCTGGCGCTGGTGGCGGCATGGAGCTACGTGGGCCTGCGCATCGTGCACAGCCTCATCCACCTGGGCTACAACAACGTGATCCACCGCCTGCTGGCGTTCGCGCTCAGCAATTTCTGCCTGATCGGCCTGTGGGTGTGCACCTGGCTGTCGGTGCACGCCCGGGCCTGACGGGCCGGGCGGCGCCGGCCGCGGGAGCCATGCTTGTATGTTTAGGCCAGACCAGCGCGGTAGAGTCTGAGCGTCGTTGAGGCGG
>CBIHOH010000041.1:0-38143 GCA_966211755.1 uncultured Rhizobacter sp.
GTCCCAGCAGCCGTTCGAAGTACGCGGCCTGCTCTCCCACCGGAGCCACTTGTGCCAGCGCCTGCGAGGTGGCCTCGAGTCCGGCGCGGCGCAGCATCACCCAGGTGGCGAGGTATTGCGAGGCCAGGCAACCGCCGGCCGTAGCGATCGGGCCGCGTGCGTGGAAGGGGGTGTCCTCGACCCGCACGCCGGCTTCGATCACCCAGGGTTTGCTGGTCAGGTCGGTGCAGGCCGGCATGTCGGCCAGCAGCCCGAGCCGGGCCAGCAGCAAGGTGCCCGAACACTGGGCCCCCACCAGCTGGCGAAGCGGATCGAGCTGCAGGCGATCGAGCAGCGCGCTGTTTTCGGCGATGGCCCGGGTGTAGAGCCCGCTGCCGAACAGCACCACATCGGCCTCGTTGGCGAATTCGAGGGGTTGCTGCACGTCCACCGTGACGCCGTGCATGGAGGTGAGGCGGGTGCTCGGCCCGGCGATCTCGACGCTCAGGCCGTGCGGGCGCAGGCGGTTGAGCAGGCCGAGGACCACGAAGGTGTCGAGTTCGTTGAATCCATCGAAGGTCACCATGGCGACCCGGGTGGTGGCCACGGGCAGGGGGGCCGCCACGGTCAGTCTTCCAGCAGGCTGCGCAGCATCCAGGCGGTTTGCTCGTGGACGGCCAGCCGCTGCGTGAGCAGGTCGGCCGTGGGCTCGTCGCCGGCCGACTCGACCACCGGGAAGATGTCGCGTGCGGTGCGGGCCACCGCTTCGTGACCTTCCTTCAGGATGCGCACCATGTCGAGCGCCTTGGGCGGCGTGGCCGGGGCGTCCTGGATGGAGGCGAGCTGGCCGAACTGGGCGTACGACCCGGGGGCGCTGTAGCCCAGCGAGCGGATGCGTTCGGCGATCGGGTCGACCGCGTTCCAGAGCTCGGTGTACTGGACCATGAACATCGCATGCAGCGTGTTGAACATCGGCCCGGTGACGTTCCAGTGGAAGTTGTGGGTGGTCAGGTAGAGCGTGTAGGTGTCGGCCAGCAGGCGGCTCAGCCCACCGACGATCAGGCCCCGGTTCTTGTCGCTGATACCGATGTTGACCCGGGGGCTGCCGCCCACGACGGCAAGTGCGGAAGAGGATTTTTTGGCCATGGCGGGGTCTTCTCGTCAATCGCAGGAAGGGAAAGTCTAGCCACAGTTGCCGCCCGCTGCATTCACGACAGTCGGGTAACCCCGTCGAGCGGGCAGGCATAGATGACGTTGCGCAAGGCCGCGATGGCCTCGTAGCGGGTGAAGGTGCGCCGCCAGGCCAGCACCACGCGGCGCGTGGGCACGGGCTCGCTGAAGGGCACGTAGACCACCTGCGGCTGGGTGTCCTTGGGCACGCTGAGCTGCGGCACGACGGTGACCCCCATGCCGGCGGCCACCATGTAGCGGATGGTCTCCAGCGAGGAGCCCTCGAAGCTCTTGCGGATGCCTTCGGCATCGCTGGAGAAACGGGCGTACTCGGGACAGACCTCGAGCACATGGTCGCGGAAGCAGTGGCCGGTGCCGAGCAGCAGCATGGTCTCCTTCTTCAGCTCTTCGGCGCTGATGCTGTCGCGGCCGGCCAGCCGGTGGCCCCTGGGCAGGGCCACCATGAAGGGTTCGTCGTACAACGGGGCCATGGCCAGGCCGCCGTCGGGAAAGGGCTCGGCCATGATCGCGCAGTCGAGTTCCCCCAGCCGCAGCATGTCGAGCAGCCGGGCGGTGAAGTTCTCCTGCAGCATCAGCGGCATGTGCGGCAGCCGGGCGATGGCTTCGCGCACCAGGTCGGGCAGCAGATAGGGACCGATGGTGTAGATCACGCCCATGCGCAAGGGCCCCGACACCGGGTCCTTGCCGCGTTTGGCGGTCTCCTTGATGGCCGCCGCCTGCTCGATGACCGCCTGGGCCTGGCGCACGATCTCCTCGCCCAGCGGCGTGACGGTGACTTCGCTGGCCCCGCGTTCGAACAGCTTGACCTCGAGTTCGTCCTCCAGCTTCTTGATCGCCACGCTGAGGGTCGGCTGCGACACGAAACAGGCCTCGGCGGCGCGCCCGAAGTGTTTTTCCCTGGCCACGGCCACGATGTAGCGGAGTTCGGTCAGCGTCATGCCCAAGAGAATATCGCAGCGGGCCCGAACCGGGGGCGCGGAACCGCATGCTGCGCCCGAGGGCATCGCCTGGCGATACTTTCCCCGGGGGGATAGGCAGCGGCGGCGCGGGGCCCGATTCTTCGGCCGCGGCATGTGCCGTGATTCGAAAGTTGGTATGAGTCCATCGAGTTTCTCCGTCCCGCGTCACCCCGCCCGTCTGGCCCTGGCCGCCTTGCTCATCGGCTCCCTGGCCGCCTGTTATGTGGTGCCCATCGATCCCAAGACCGGACAGGGCTACCCCATCGCCCCGGCCTACCCCGGCGACCAGGCCGGTACCGGCTCGGCGGCGGCGCGCCCTGCGGCGGCGGTCGCGCCGGTCCACCCCGGCCCGACGCAGCCCAGCACCATGACGGCGCGCCTGTATCCGCTCAACGCCCAGGCCAACAAGGGGGGCATGCTCACGGCGGTCGTGGTGGACAACAACACCGGGCGCGGCAGCTTCAGCCTCAGCTATCTGGGCGATACCTTGCAGGGCGAGTCCTCGCGCGTGGACTCGAACTACGCCGCGTTCGGCCGCATCCACAGCGAAGTCCTCGGCACGCCGCGCGACCGCGGCTACAGCGGCCGGCGCGGCATCGCCAACGCCTTCGGTGCCAAGGGCGTCAACGTCCAGTGCGAATACCTGATCAGCGGCCCCGCCATGGGCACCGGCGCCTGCCAGTTCTCGGACGGTGCGAAGTACCAGCTGCACTTCGGCAGCTGAGCCCCCGGCCGTGCAGGTCCAGGGTGCTCAGGCGTTGAGGTACTCGGCCTTGTGGCCCAGCCAGCGCGCCACGTGTTGCTCCGCCGCCTTGGGATGCCGGTCGAGCAAGGCCGCGGCGGCGGCGCGGGCCACCCGCACCAGGTCTTCGTCCAGCGTGAGGTCGGCGAAACGCAGCAGCGGGGCTCCCGACTGGCGCGCTCCCAGGAATTCGCCGGGGCCGCGGATCTCGAGGTCGCGCCGTGCGATCTCGAAACCGTCGTTGGTCTCGGCCATGGCCTTCAGGCGCGACTTGCCGGTTTCCGACAGCGGCGCGGTGTACAGCAGCGCGCACACGCTGGCGACGGAACCCCGGCCCACCCGGCCGCGCAGCTGGTGCAGCTGGCTCAGGCCGAAACGTTCCGCGTGTTCGATCACCATCAGGCTGGCGTTGGGCACGTCCACCCCGACCTCGATGACGGTGGTGCTGACCAGCACGGCCATGCGGCCCGCGGTGAACTCGGCCATCACCGCGGCCTTGTCGGCCGCGGCCATGCGGCCGTGCAGCAGTCCCACCGCCTGCCCCGGCAGGGCGGCCACCAGCTGCTGGTGGGTGGCGGTGGCGTTCTGCAGGTCCAGTGTCTCGGATTCCTCGATCAGCGGGCAAACCCAGTACACCTGGCGCCCGCCGGCCACTTCCTGCGCGATGGTGTGGATGACGTTGTCGCGCCGGGCATCGCTGAAGACCTTGGTGACGATGGGCGTGCGGCCCGGGGGGAGTTCGTCGATCGTGCTGACGTCGAGATCGGCGAACACCGTCATGGCCAGGGTGCGCGGGATGGGGGTGGCCGACATCATCAGCATGTGCGGCTCCAGGGCCTGCTCCTCGAGCTTGCTGCGCAGGGCCAGGCGCTGCGCGACGCCGAAACGGTGCTGCTCGTCGATGATCGCCAGCCCCAGCCGTGCGAACTGCACGTCGGCCTGGATCACCGCGTGGGTGCCCACCACCAGCCCCGCCTCGCCCGAGGCCACCCGGGCCAGCATCTCCTTGCGGCCCTTGCCCTTGCGGCTGCCGGTGAGCCAGGCGGTGCGCACGCCCAGCGGCTCGAGCCAGCCGACCAGCTTGCGGAAGTGCTGCTCGGCGAGGATCTCGGTGGGGGCCATCAGCGCGCATTGCCAGCCGGCCTGCATGACGAGGGCGGCCGCGAGGGCGGCCACCACCGTCTTGCCCGAGCCCACGTCGCCCTGCAGCAGGCGCTGCATGGGGACCTCGCGCTGCAGGTCGGTGGCGATCTCCTCGACCACGCGCCGCTGCGCCGAGGTGAGCGAAAACGGCAGGGCTGCCAGCAATCTCTCCTGCAGGCCGCCGACCTCCACGGCAAAACGCGGCGCCCGTTGTTGGGCCCGTTCACGCTTGGACTGCAACTGCGACAGCTGCTGCGCCAGCAGCTCCTCGAACTTCAGCCGCTGCCAGGCCGGATGGCTGTGGTCCTCGAGTTCGGCCAGGCTCACGCTCGGCGTGGGCTGGTGGAGAAAATGCAGCGACTCGCGCAGGCTCATCAGGCCCGGCGGCACCAGCGCCGCGGGAATCAGCTCGGACAGGTCGGCCCGCTTCAGCCCGGAGGCCACGGCCTTGCGCAGATAGGCCTGCGGCAGCGCGGCGCTGCTCGGATAGACCGGCGTGAGGGCGGTGGCCAGCGGGGTGTCCTCGCTCACGCCGCGAAAGTTGGGATGGACCATCTCCATGCCGAAAAAACCGCCCCGTGCCTCGCCGCGCACCCGCACCCGCTGGCCGCGGGCCAGCGTCTTCTGGTGCGAGGGATAGAAGTGGATGAAACGCAGCACCAGCTCGCCCGTGCCGTCGTCCAGCCGCACCACCAGCTGGCGGCGTGGCCGCAGGTTGACCTCGCAGTGGCTGACCACCCCTTCGACCTGGGCGGTGTCGCCGTCGCGCAGGCCGCGGATGCTGCTGAGGCGGGTCTCGTCCTCATAGCGCAGCGGCAGGTGCAGGGCGAGGTCGATGTCGCGGCGCAGGCCAAGTTTTTCCATCGCCTTCTGGGGCGCGGATTTTTCCTGCTGCGGCGGGGCGATGGCCTGGGACATGCAGCGATTCTGCCGTGATCGGCACCGTGCCGTCCCGTGCCGCCGGCCCCGCAATTCGCGCGAACCCCGGATAGGGGGGCGACCACCCATGTCCGGGGGGATGCGAGGGGTCGGCGAGAGGTCTTGCGCTGATAGGATGGCCTCGCCGTTTATCCATGATTCCAGCCAGGAATGACACCATGTTCGATGCCCTTCTTCCCCGTCTGCTGCCTGCACTGGCCCTTGTCGCCGCGGTGGCGCTGACGGGTTGCGGTCACCGTGCCCGCAGCCTCGACTCGCCCCAGTCGAGTACCGACAATTTCCAGAAAGCCCAGGCCGCCGGCATCCGTCCGGTGGCCGTCGGCGAGTTCGGCTCGGAGCGCAACAGCCGTCCGGTCGAGGCGCGTTATCTGAAAGACACGCTGAGCACCGAGCTGCAGGGCGCTGGCTTGCTCGATCCGGCCTCCAGCGCGGTGGTCGAAGGCAAGCTGCTGTCGGTCGAGCTGGGCGGCAACCGGGCGGTGGCGGCGGCGCGTTTCACCATCACGCTCGCCGGTGGCCGTGTGGTGTATGACCGCGATCTGCGGGTGACCCACACCTGGAGCAGTGGCGCCAACATGGCCAGGGAGCACCGCGCGGTCTACAGCAAGCTGGTCGGTGCGCTGTTCACCGACCCGGCGTTCAAGAACGCGGTGGCACGCTGACCGTCCGGCCCGGCAGGGGGACAATCGGGGGTCCCCCACCCTTGCGGCCCTGTTGCATGTCCCCTGCCCATTCCCTCAGCGACTTCGATTTCGCGCTTCCGCCCGAACTGATCGCGCAGCATCCCGCCGCCGAACGCAGCGGGTCGCGGCTGCTCGACGGGCGGCTGCTGCCCCCGGCCGATCGCATCTTCCATGAGCTGCCGGGCCTGCTGCGCGCCGGCGACCTGCTGGTCTTCAACGACACCCGGGTGATCAAGGCGCGCCTGCTCGGTGCCAAGGCCAGCGGCGGCTCGGTCGAGGCGCTGGTCGAGCGGGTCCTGCCCGGCCACGAGGTGCTGATGCACCTGCGGGCCAGCAAATCGCCCAAGCCCGGCAGCCGGGTGCGTTTCGTCAGCGGCGACGGCGCGAGCCATTTCGAGGCCGAGATGCTGGGGCGCAGCGGCCCGCAGGACTCGCTGTTCCACCTGCGTTTCCCGGGCGACCCGTTCGCCCTGCTCGAACGCCATGGCCACGTGCCCCTGCCGCCCTACATCACCCATGCCGACGAGGCCGAGGACGAGCGCCGCTACCAGACGGTGTTCGCCGCCCGCCCGGGCGCGGCCGCGGCCCCCACCGCCGCCTTGCATTTCGACGCCGCCGTGCTGGAGGCGCTGGCCGCCCGCGGCATCGAACGCGCGGCGGTGACCTTGCACGTCGGGGCGGGTACCTTCCAGCCGGTGCGCACCGAGAACCTGGCCGAGCACCGCATGCACAGCGAATGGTTCGAGGTGCCGCAGGCCACCGTCGAAGCCATCGAGCGCACACGGGCCGCGGGCGGGCGGGTGGTGTCGGTCGGCACCACCACGCTGCGGGCCCTCGAGTCGGCCGCGCTCGGCGGCACGCTGCGGGCCGGCAGCCGCGACACCGACATCTTCATCACGCCCGGGTTCGGCTTCCAGGTGGTGGATGTGCTGATCACGAACTTCCATTTGCCGAAAAGCACCTTGCTGATGCTGGTCAGCGCCTTGGCCGGCCATGACCGGGTGATGGCCTTGTACCGCCATGCGATCGAGCAGCGCTACCGCTTTTTCAGCTATGGCGATGCGATGTTGCTGGAACGCCAGGGCGCCTGATCCCTGGGCCGCTTGAGGGCAGTGATGCGGTCGAGGCCGCCTGTTCCGTGCTCGCGCGGCTCGCTCTTTGTCCGATGGCGGAAGGTTCACGGTCGCGCCGGGTGGACTCCGAGCGACAATCCACCCCATGCTGAAGTTCGATGTCCTCAAAACCGACGGCCATGCCCGTCGCGGTCGCCTCACGCTCAACCACGGTGTGGTCGAGACCCCAGTGTTCATGCCGGTCGGCACCTATGGCACGGTGAAGGGGGTGATGCCTTCCTCGCTGGAAGCCATGGGGGCACAGATCATCCTGGGCAACACCTTCCACTTGTGGCTGCGCCCGGGGATCGACATCCTGCAGCAGTTCGGCGGCCTGCACCGCTTCGAGAGCTGGCACAAGCCCATCCTGACCGACAGCGGCGGCTTCCAGGTGTGGAGCCTGGGCGAGATGCGCAAGATCAGCGAGGAAGGCGTGAAATTCGCCTCGCCGGTCAATGGCGACAAGCTGTTCCTCACGCCCGAGCTGAGCATGCAGATCCAGCGCGCGCTCAACAGCGACATCGTCATGCAGTTCGACGAGTGCACCCCCTACGAGACCAAGGGCCACATCACCACCGAACGCGAGGCCCGGGTCTCCATGGAGCTCAGCCTGCGCTGGGCGCGCCGCTGCCTGGATGAATTCAATCGCGGCGAGAACCCGAATGCCTTGTTCGGCATCGTGCAGGGCGGCATGTTCGAGAGCCTGCGCGAGGAGTCGCTCAACGCCCTGGTCGAGCTCGACCTGCCCGGCTATGCCATCGGCGGGGTCAGCGTGGGCGAACCCAAGGAATTGATGCAGCGCATCGTGGCGCACACGCCGCACCGCCTGCCGGCCGCCAAGCCGCGCTACCTGATGGGCGTGGGCACGCCGGAAGACCTGGTCGAGGGCGTGGCGGCGGGCGTCGACATGTTCGACTGCGTGATGCCCACCCGCAACGCGCGCAACAGCCACCTGTTCACCCGCTTCGGCGACCTGCGGCTGCGCAACGCGCGCTACAAGACCGACGAGCAGCCGGTCGACATGACCTGCAGCTGCCACACCTGCCAGAACTTCTCGCGCGCCTACCTGCACCATCTCGACCGCTGCGGCGAGATGCTCGGCCCCATGCTGGCGAGCATCCACAACCTGCACTACTACGTCAACCTGATGCGCGAGGCCCGCGAGGCGCTGGACGAAGACCGGTTCCCGGCCTTCGTGGCGCAGTTCAAGTCCGATCGGGCGCGCGGGGTCTAGCGGCGACGAGGCACGCCGCCGTCGGGCGGCTCCCTGTTCGACCTGTCCCGGCAAGTCCGCGTGGCTTGACAATAGACCGACTGGTCTAGAGAATTCCGGCATGTCCTCCCTCACCCCCTCCCCCGGTCCGGGTACCCGCGAACGCCTGGTCTCCGCGATGTTCGACAGCCTGCAGCGCCGGGGCTTGCATGGCGTCGGCCTGAATGAGCTGCTGGCCCAGGCACGGGCGCCGAAGGGCGTGCTGTACCACCACTTTCCCGGGGGCAAGAGCGAGTTGGCGGTCGCGGCCATCGACGAGGCGGTCGAACAACTCGGCGCCGCGCTGCGACAGTCGATCGCCACCCACGGTGGTCTCGTGCCAGCCTTGCGTGCCTGGATGGGGGGCGCGCGGCGCCAGCTCGAGCGCAGCGGCTTCGAGCGCGGCTGCCCGCTGGCCACGGTGGCGTTGGAATCGACCTCCGACGATGTGGCCCTGCAGGCGGCCCTGGCTCGCGCGTTCGAGGCCATCCGCACCCAGCTGCAGACCTGGCTGGCCGAGGCCGGGCTGCCAGCCCCCCGGGCCGGCGTGGTGGCCACGCTGATCGTGGCCGCGTACGAGGGCGCGCTGATCCAGGCGCGCGTGGCGGGCAGCGTCGCGCCGATGGAGGCGACCACCGAGGCCTTGCTCGGTTTCGTGGAGCTGGAGTTGAGACCCTCCGCCCGCCGCCAACGGGCCGGCTCGTGAGCGCCGCTGCCGTCCTGCCCGAGCCGTTGACGTTGGCCGCGGCCGACGGCTACCCGCTGGCCGCCTTGCATTACCCTGCCCAGGGCAGGCTTCGTGGCCATCTGGTGGTGGCTGGGGCCACCGGTGTGCCGCAGGGTTTCTACCGCAGGTTCGCCGACTATGCGAGCCGCCGCGGTTTCAGCACGCTGACCCTCGACTACCGCGGCATCGGCCGATCGCGGCCGGCCAGCCTCAAGGGTTTCCAGATGGACTACCTCGACTGGGCGCGGCTCGATCTCGCGGCCGCGGTCGACGCCGTGCCCGAGGACGGCCAGCCCTTGTTCATGGCCGGTCATTCCTTCGGCGGCCATGCCTTCGGCCTGCTGCCCAACCATGAGCGGGTGGCGCGTTTCTATACCTTCGCCACCGGGGCCGGCTGGCACGGCTGGATGCCGCCGCTGGAACGCCTGCGGGTGGTCTTCATGTGGCGGGTGCTGGGCCCGCTGCTCGTGCGCTGGAAGGGCTACCTGCCCTGGAGCCTGCTCGGCATGGGCGAGGACCTGCCCCTGGGCGTGTACCGCCAGTGGCGGCACTGGTGCGGCTTTCCGCGCTACTTCTTCGACGACCCGGCCATGGCGCATGTCGTCGAGCCCTTCGCCCGCGTGCGCACCCCGATGGTCGCCGCCAACGCCCTGGACGACCTGTGGGCGCCCCCGCGCTCGCGCGACGCCTTCATGAGCGCCTACCGTGCGGCCGATTGGCGGGGCGTGGACATCGATCCCCGCGCCCGCGGCCTGCGGCCGCTCGGGCACATGGGCTATTTTCGCGCCGGCGCCGAGCCGCTGTGGCAGGACGTGCTCGATTGGTTCCTGCTGCACCCGCGTCCCGGCCCCGTTTGAACGTGCGCCCGCGCCGCCCTTCATGTCTCTCCGGTCTAGCCGGAGCCCCATCGACTTCGCCATGCCACGTCCTGAACCTCTCTCCCGGCTCGATTGGGCCCGCATCGACACCCTCGTCTTCGCCGGTGGCGGCAATCGCTGCTGGTGGCAGGCCGGCGTGATCGAACATCTGCGCCAGACGGGCCGGCCGCTGCCGGCGCACCTGGTCGGCACCAGCGCGGGCGCGGCGGTGGCGGCGTCCTGCATGACCGACGACGGCCCGGCGGCGGCGCTCGCCTCGTGCCTGCGTCTCTACGCCGAGAACGAAGGCGTGTTCGACTGGTCCGGGCTGAGGCGGTTGAAATTGCACTTCGCGCACAGGCATACCTATCCCGCCTGGATCGGCAGCTTCGTGCACGAAGGCAATTTCGCGCGGCTCCGTGCCCACGGCAGCCGGCTTCGGGTCGGGCTGACACGTCCCTCCAGGCTGCTGGGCGTGGCCGGCTCGGTGGCGGTGGGCAGCCTCGCCTACCTGGTGGACAAATATCTCCGGCGCAGCCTTCACCCGGCCCTGCCCGCATGGCTGGGCCTGCGCCAGGATTTCGTCGATCTTCACCGCTGCGCCACCGTGGCCGAGGCGCAGACCCTGCTCAGCGCCGCCGCCGCGGTGCCGCCCTTCATGCCCGTGCAGCGGGTCGGGGCGGCGCTCGCCATCGATGGCGGCTACATCGATAGCGCCCCCCTTCCCCCGCAGTCGGCGGCCGAGAAATCGAACACGCTGGTGCTGCTGACCCGGCACCATCCCGGACTGCCGGCGTGCTTCCGATGGGGCGGGCGCAGCTACTGGCAGCCCAGCCGGCGGGTACCCGTGTCGACCTGGGACTGCACGGCGCGCGCCTCGGTCCGCGAGGCCTTCTCCCTGGGGCTGCGGGATGCCCTGTGCCGGTTTCCCCGGTCGCCGGCCGGGGCGTCGATGCCGCGGGCCGCAGCCCTTTAGAGAGGCCCGTCCACCGGATGTCGCGCGCCATGTGCGAGCATGGGCGGGTCTTGTCGACGGAGGATTCCGCGTGCCAGAGATCTTTGACTACGTCGTTGTCGGCGGCGGATCCGCCGGCTGCGTGCTCGCCAACCGGTTGAGCGCCGACCCCGGGTGCACGGTGGCCCTGCTCGAAGCCGGAGGCGACGGCACCGGGCTGGCGCTGCGCGTGCCGCTCGGCGCGGTGGCGATGGTGCCCAGCCGGTACAACAACTGGGCGTTCGAAAGCGTGCCGCAGCCGGGGCTGAACGGCCGCCGCGCCTACCAGCCGCGCGGCAAGACGCTCGGCGGTTCGTCGTCCATCAATGCCATGGTCTACACGCGCGGCCACCGCAGCGACTACGACCACTGGGCCTCGCTCGGCAACCGCGGCTGGTCCTACCGCGAGGTGCTGCCGTATTTCCGCAAGGCCGAAGGCAACCTGCGGCTGGGCGGGGAATTCCATGGCCAGGACGGCCCCCTGACGGTGAGCGACCTGCGCACCGACAACCGCTGGCAGCAGCTGTTCCTGGACGCCGCGCGCGAGGCGGGTTTCCCGATCAACGAGGATTTCAACGGCGCCGAGCAGGAAGGTGTCGGCCTGTACCAGGTGACGCAGAAGAACGGCGAACGCTGGAGCGCCGCCCGCGCCTATGTGCACCCGGTGCTGGCCGAGCGGCGCAACCTCGCGCTGATGACCCGCGCGATGAGCCTGCGCGTGCTCTTCGAGGGCAAGCGTGCGGTGGGGGTGGAGGTGTGGCGCGGCGGCGAGGTCTCGACGCTGCGCGCGCGGCGCGAGGTCATCGTCTGCGCCGGGGCCTTGCAGAGCCCGCAGCTGCTGCAGGTGTCGGGTGTCGGCGACGGCGCCCGCCTGCAGAAGACCGGCATCCGCCTGGTGCACCACCTGCCGGGCGTGGGCCAGAACCTGCAGGACCACCTCGATTTCGCCTTCGCCTACCAGGTGCCCGATGTGTCGCTGTTCGGTTTTTCGCCGGCCGGCCTGTGGGGCGGCCTGCGGGCCTGGCGCCGCTATGCGCGCGAGCGGCGCGGCATGTTCACCAGCAACTTCGCCGAGGGCGGTGGCTTCCTCAAGCTCGGCCCAGATTCGACCGTGCCCGAGATCCAGTGGCATTTCGTCGTCGCCATCGTCGACAACCATGCCCGCACCCTGCACCTGCGCCACGGCCTGTCCCTGCACATGTGCCTGCTGCGGCCGAAAAGCCGCGGCACGGTGATGGCCTGCGGCCCCGACGCGCGCGAAGCACCGTTGATCGACCCGCGTTACCTCGATCATCCCGACGACATGGACCAGATGGTGGCCGGCTACCGGCTCAGCCAGCGGCTGCTGCAGACGCCCCTGCTGGCCTCGCGCCTGCGCAAGGACTTGTTCACCGCCGGGGTGGCGTCGGGGCTGCAGATCCGCGAGCTCATCCGCGACCGGGCGGAGACCATCTATCATCCGAGCGGCACCTGCAAGATGGGCGTGGATGCGTTGGCCGTGGTCGATGCCGGCCTCAAGGTGCACGGCCTGCAAGGCCTGCGGGTGGTCGATGCGTCGATCATGCCGACCCTGGTCGGCGGCAACACCAATGCCCCGACCATCATGATCGCCGAGAAGGCGGCGGACATGATCCTGGCCGATGCGCGCTGATCTTTCGCACCCCCCGATCAGCGGGCTTCTTGAACGCGGCGATCTCTCCCACAATCCGCTGGATCCGTGCCTCGGCCTGTCCTGGGGCCAGGGCTTCGCAACGGCTCCCACCGGGCCGTCCCTCATGATCCGGAACCTCTTGAACATGGACCAACCCGACTTCGAACCCACCGCCCCCATGCATTTCGGCGACATGGGCCGGGATTCTTCTCCCGAGTGCCCATCCGCCGCGTCGCCGGCACCGCTGCTGCGCTTGAAGGCCGTGCTGCTGTTCGGCGGCGTCCTGGTGGGAGGGGCGCTGGTCGCCTGGGCCCGCTACGTCTGAGTGCGCGCGGTCGCTGCCGCGAGGGGCCATGACAGAATCGGCGCCACGACACTGCGGGGCGCGGCCGGCCATTCCATGACATCGCTGTTTCTTCTCCTGCCCGGGGGGCGAGGCGTTTTCGTCCGGCTCCATGCCGCCTGAGACCCTGGCCGCGGCCGCTGAACTCCAGCGCCTGCGTGCGATGGTGGCACGGCGGGCGTTGTCCGAAGGCCGGACCGACTCCCTCTACCCGGGCTTGCGCTACTACCGGTTTTCCGCTCCCACCGAGCATCGCAAGACCCAGCGGCTGGTGCCCGGCGTGGTCGTGGTGCTGCAGGGCCGCAAGACGGTGGCCTTGCCGGACCGTCCGCTGTCCTACGACCCGCTGCATTGCCTGGTGCTGGCGGGAGAGACGCCCTGCCATGGCATGGTGGTCGAGGCCAGCCCCGAGCAGCCCTACCTCGCCGTCCACCTCGACCTGCCGCCCGACATCCTGGTGCGTTGCCTGGTGGCCCTGGCCGAGCGGCCCGCGGTGGCGGCAGCGGCCCCCTTGTGCGAAAACTTCGTCGCCACGGTCGAGCCGATGCTTCTCGACGCCTTGTCCAGGTTGCTGGCGGCCGCCGACGACGCCGGCGAGCGTCTCTTGATCGCACCGCTGGTGGTCGAGGAAATCGTGCTGCGCCTGCTGCGGTCCGCGGCGGCGGGTGCGGTTCGGGAGGCGGCGGCGCTGTCGCGCCATGCCGCGCGCATCCAGCGGGCGCTCCAGTTCATGCGCGGGCACTTCGCCGAAGCCCTGACGGTGGACCGGCTGGCGAGCGAGGTGGCGATGAGCCCCTCCCACTTCGCCCACAGCTTCCGCGAGGTGGCCGGCATCAGCCCGATGCGTTATCTGCGCGACCTCCGGCTCGACCATGCGCGCGCACTGATGCTGGGAAGCGGTCTGCGGGCGGGCGAGGCGGCGGCCTTGTCGGGGTTTGCCAGCGCGGCGCATTTCGCGCGCGAGTTCAAGAGCCGTTTCGACACCTCGCCGACCGAGTACGTGCGACGCATGCGTACGCGCTGAGTCCGCCCTGCCCCTCCCTCGATTTCGCAGCCTCGGTCAAACAATCCGCAGGCCACGCCATCGACCCCCGGAGAAGCCGGCCCTACGCTGGGAGCACGGCAATCGCGCCGCTTTTCCCCTCGTATCACCTCCATGGACATCCACCGCTTCATCACTTTCCAGGCCAAGCCGGAGTGCGCTGCCGCCTTCGCCGGACTGCTCGACCAGGTCCGGCGCGAGCTGCCGCAGGCACCCGGTTGCAGCGGCGCACGGGTGTTCCGGCATCATGACCGGCCCGGCTGTTTCACCTTGCTCGAAACCTGGGCCTCGGAGCAGGCCCACCGGGCGCAGGTCGAGCGTGCGGTCGCGTCGGGTGCCTGGGCGCACATCGCCTCGCACCTGGCGGGCGATCCGGTGAGTCACTACGCCACCGAGGTCTGAGCCGGGGTTCTCCGCACCGGCGCCCTCAGCCGGGCGCGCCGTCGCGCAGGCCCAGCCGTTCGATCACGAAATCGACGAAGGTGCGTAGCTTGGCGCTGGGCCGGGCCTCCGGCAGGCGCACCAGGGAGAGCTCGCGCGAAGGCAGTTCCCAGGTCGGCAGCAGCCGGACCAGCCGGCCATCCGCCAGGGCGGGCTCGATCAGGGCATCGGCCTGCACGACGATGCCCATGCCGGCGCAGGCGGCGTTCAACAGGGCCTGGCCGTTGTCCACCACGAAGCGGCCCCGTACCGGCACCGCCACGCTGTCCCGGCCGCGCGTGAAGCGCCACGCGGGGTCCGGGCCCCAGGCCGAGAACGCCAGCAGCTCATGGGCGGACAATTCGTCGGGATGGCCAGGCGTGCCGCGGCGTGCCAGATAGGCCGGGCTGGCCGCCGCCAGCATGTGCGAGCGTTGCAGCGGTCGCGCGATCAGCCCGTGGTCGGCGAGCGGGCCGGAGCGCACGGCGCAGTCGTAGCCGTCGTCGGCCAGGTCCACCACCCGGTCGTTCAGGTTCAACTCGATCCTCACCGCCGGATGGGCCTGGAGGTATTCGCCGACGAGCGGCACCAGGCGGTGCGTGCCCCAGGTCACCGGGGCCGAGACCCGCAGCCGTCCCTGCGGCACCGCGCGCAGCCGCTCGGCCACGCTGTCGGCTGCCTGGACGCTGGCGAGCACGTCGCGGCAACGCTCCAGGTAGGCGGCGCCGATCTCGGTGAGGGTGTGGCGCCGCGTCGTGCGCTCGAGCAGACGTGCGCCGAGTTGCGTCTCGAGCGCGCGCACATGGTTGCCGACCATCGTCGGCGACAGCGAGAACTCGGCCGCGGCGGAGGCGAAGCTGCCTTTTTCGGCCACGCAGACAAAAACGGCCATGGCGGTCAGGCGGTCCATTCATCACTCCAGCTGTCGATCGGCGGGAGTCTAGTGCGTTTTGTCCATCGCTGCTGCCGGATGATGGGACCTGCCGCTCCTTCGAGGGGGCGGCCCGGGCCGTGGCCAGTGATCAGGCCCGCGCCGCGGGTTCGAAGGCGGCCACGGGGACGATCGGGTCCGTCTGCAACAGGGCGCTGACCCGTTCGCGCAGCAGCTCGGGCGTCACCTCGGCCGGGGGCACGGGCGCACCCACCACCAGGCCGACCCGGCTCCACAGGCCGCGCCGGAACGGCCTGATCATCGCCGTCCCTTTCTCGATCCGCGAGAAGAACGAGCCCCACAGGTTCTGCAAGGCCATCGGCACCACCGGCACCGGGTTGTTCTCGAGCAGTTTCATCACCCCCGCCTTGAAGGGGCCGAGCGTGCCGTCCTTGGTCAGGGCGCCTTCGGGGAAGATGCAGATCAGGTCCCCCGCATCCAGCACCTGCCGGGCGCGCTCGAAGGCCTGCTCGTAGACGGCGGCGTCCTCGCGCTGCGGGGCGATCGGGATGGCCTTGAGCAGCTTGAACATCCAGCCCAGCACCGGCAGCTTGAAGATGCGGTGGTCCATGATGAACACGATGGGCCGCGGGCTGGTGCCCATCAGCAGCACGGCGTCGACGAAGCTGACGTGGTTGCACACCAGGATGGCCGCCCCTTCCACCGGGATGTGGTCGTCGCCGCGCACCTTGAAGCGATAGATCAGGCGGCTCACGATGAAGGCGACGAAGCGCAGCAGGTACTCGGGCAGCAGCATGAAGATGTAGAACGCCACGATGGCATTGAGCACCCCGGTGATCAGGAACACCTGCGGAATGCTGAAGTGCAGCCTGAGCAGCAGCCCGACCATCAGCGAACTGGCGATCATGAACAAGGCGTTCAGGATGTTGTTGGCGGCGATGACGCGTGCCCGGTGGCTGGGCGCCGAGCGCAGCTGGATCAGGGCATACATGGGCACGCTGTACAGGCCGGCGAACAGCGACAGCAGGGCCAGGTCGGCCATCACCCGCCAGTGGGCCGGCTCCTGGACGAACTGGCCCAGGCCCAGGCCCGCGGCGGCAGGCAGCCCGCGCGAGGCGAAGTACAGGTCGATCGAGAACAGGCTCATGCCGATCGCTCCCAGCGGTACCAGGCCGATCTCGACGTGGCGGCGCGACAGCAGCTCGCACAGCAGCGAGCCGATCGCGATGCCGACCGAGAACACCACCAGCAGCAAGGAGGCGACCTGCTCGTTGCCGTGCAGCACCTCCTTGGCGAAGGCCGGGAACTGCGACAGGAAGACCGAGCCGAAGAACCACATCCAGGAAATGCCGAGCAGGGAGCGGAACACCACCTGGTTGCCGCGGGCCAGGCTCAGGTTGCGCCAGGTCTCGCTCAGCGGGTTCCAGTTGATGCGCAGGCCGGGGTCGGTCGAGGGCGAGGCCGGGATGGGCTGGGCGGTGGCGCGCCCGAGCAAGGCCAGGGCGATGCAGCTGCCGCCCACCCAGGCGGGGCCGACCCCGGGCAGCGCGATCAGCAGGCCACCGGCCACCTGGCCGAGCAGGATGGCCACGAAGGTGCCCATCTCGACCATGCCGTTGCCGCCGGTCAGCTCGCGTTCGTTCAGGTGCTGCGGCAGGTAGGCGAACTTGACCGGCCCGAACAGGGTGGAATGCAGGCCCATCAGGAACACGCAGCCCAGCAGCACCGGCACCTGGTGCTGGACGAAGCCCCAGCCGGCCAGCAGCATGACGGCCAGCTCGAACCATTTCACGAAGCGGATGAGCCGCGCCTTGTCGTACTTGTCCGCCAATTGCCCGCTGGTGGCGGAAAACAGCAGGAAGGGCAGGATGAACAAGGCCCCGATGGTCAGCCCCGCCATCTCCGCCGGCAGCCAGGGCACGCGCACCTGGTAGGTCACCATCACGGTCAGGGCGAACTTGAACAGGTTGTCGTTGCCCGCCCCGAGGAACTGGGTCCAGAAGAAAGGGGCGAAACGGCGTTGCCTCAACAGGCTGAACTGGCTCGAATGATCGGGGGCGGTCAACGGGGTCTCCTCGGATGTCATGGTGGCCGGTACGTCAGAGCGACAGGACCTTCTTGCCGGTATAGCTGCCCAGCCGGGCCGCGATGATCGAGGCCTGCGCATCGTCGCCGGTGTGGCCGACCTCGATGCGCGACCACCAGCCCAGGTGCAGGCTGAGCCTGCAGCGGACGAAGCCGCGGCGGTTGCTGAAACGGCGGATGTCGACCGAGCGGATGGCATCGAAGCGGGCCAGCACCCGCTCGCCCCGGCTCACGGTCTTGAAACGGCGGTCGACCACCAGCGGGCCCCTGCGGCCCAGGATCACCAGGCGCCGCTCGTCGTCCTTGGCGATCTCCAGGCGGTTCGACGTCCGGCGTGCCACAACGGCACGCCGGAAGAACCGGCGGAAGGATTGGAGCCAGGAGCGGAGGGAGGGCATGGTGTGGCGGGCGGTGGCTGTGCGAAGTAGATCAGAAGCCGGCCGTGCGCGCTCATCGGATCGACCCCGGGGTGGGGGTCAACGCACCACTTTCACCGTTTCGCCCAGGCCGCTGCGCCGGATCCAGCGGAACACCGAATCGACGGTGACGGTTTCGATGCGGTCGCTGAAGCGTTTCAGTGTCGGATGGTCGTCGAAGGCGACATTGGCCGCGGTGAGGCGCGCGCCCAGGCGCTTGGGGGCCGACAGGCGCAGCGTGGTCGGCTCGTAGCCCTTGCCCTGCAGCCACGACTGCGCCCGTGCACGGCTGGTGACGGCGGGGTCCTGCACCATCGCCAGGGTCTCCAGCGCCCACTGGTTGGACTGCTGGTAGGTCTGCGCCCAGGGGTAGGCCACCATGCTGTAGGCGGCGGTGTGCATGGCGCCCAGGCGCTGGTTGTCGCGCAGCGCCGGCAGCAGGCGGGCCTGGACCTCGGCCCCGAGCAGCACGATGCCGGCTTCATAGTCGTAGAGGTCGTCGAGGAAGAACTCGCCCAGGCCCTGGCGGTAGACGGCCGCCCTGGCGGTGCCGCAGTGGTTGAGCTTGTGCACCACCCGCCAGCGGCCGGCGTCGCGGTAGACCAGTCCCATGTGCGAATAACGCTGGCCGTACTCGCGCAGGTCCTGCCCCACCCGGGCCAGCAGCGCCACCTGCGCCCCGCTGGCGTCGAGCTGCTGCGCGACGTGGCCGGCGAGGGTCAGCGCCCGCTGGACCTGCACGGCCTGCGGCGGCCGCTGTTCGCACGAGCGGCCCGCCCGGGCCGGGGTACCGGCCAGGGCCAGCAGGGCCAGGACGAGCGCGGCGCGCGGCCGTGGGCTCATCGTGTCACTCGTTCGTTGTAGAGCAGCGAGGCGCCGATCTCGTTGGGAATGAAGGCGATCGCCTTGCCGGCGGCCGAGAGCACCCAGCCGGCGCTGAAGGCCGTCACCAGGACGACGGTCCCCGCCGCCACCGACAGCCCCCCCGCCGCCTGGGCGCCGAGCGTGATGCTGGCGCGGGCGCCGTCCGAGGCGCGTTCCAGCACCCAGACCGTGCCGGTGGCCGAGGCCTGGACGGCCACGACCGTCAGCATCGCGCCGCCCGACAGGATCATCACCGGCGCGGCCACCGACACGGCGACAGGCAGCGCGGACAGCGCGCTGGCGTCGGAGGCGTTCGACGGGTGGGCCTGCGCGGCGGGCAGTCCGTTCAAGGCCAGCATGGCGGCGCACAGGGAGTGAAGCACGAATCGTTTCATGGCTGCTCTTTCAGGCCAGGAAGAGGCATGGCTGGGACGGCGGTCACTCGGTGCCGCGGGAGGCGCGCACGGCCGGGTGCTCGTGGCGCGCATCGGCCAGGCTGACTTCGTAGGCATCGCGCAGGGTCTTGGCCAGCGTGAACACGGTCGAGATGAGGAACAGCCAGCTCACGCCCAGGAAGGCCTTGTAGGTCGGGTTCACGTCCATGCGCCACAGCCCCCAGGCGGTCAGGGCCATGGCCAGGCCGAAGCCGCCCCAGATGACCAGGCCCCACATCGGCGTGTCGGTGCGCGACTGCTCGTTGTCGCGCACGTACTTGGCCAGCGCGAAGGCGGTGGTCAGGCAGAACACGTAGCCCATCACCATGAAGGCCCGGTCCAGGTCCTGGCCGGGCAGGTAGGCCAGGCCGATCGCGCACAGCGAGAGGGCGAGGCCGAACGAGACCCAGACTTGGAGTTTCCAGGCGGGGGTGTCGCGGCGGGGGGCTGGGGTGTGCATGAGGTTCTCTAGGGGTTGACGATGGGCGGATCTTCGGGGGGCGCCCCTGCCGGTTCAATCCTCCCGAGGAGGGGCCTGCGGCCTTGGCCGTCTGGTATCGTCCCGCGATACTTTTTCGCCGTATTCCCCCTGGCGCCCACCGACCGACATGAGCACGACCCAAGACCTCGTTTCCACCTTGAAGGCCGAACTCAAGGCCGCGGACATCACCTATGCGGACCTGGCCGACGAGCTGGGCATGTCGGAGTCGAGCATCAAGCGCATCTTCGCCAAGGCCGACATGCCGCTGTCGCGCATCGATGACGTGCTGCGGGTGCTGAAGATGGATTTCGCCGAACTGGCGCGCAAGGTGGCCGACGCCCAGCCCCTGCGCAACGAACTCACGCTGGAGCAGGAGAAGGCGGTGGTGGCCGATCGGCGCCTGCTGCTGCTGGCCATCTGCTGCATGAGCCAGTGGACCTTCGAGCAGATCCTCGCCACCTACACCTTCAGCGAAGCCGAGTGCGTCGCCTACCTGCTGGTGCTCGACCGGCTGGGCATCATCGAGCTGCGGCCGATGAACCGCTACCGGCTCAAGGTCGCCAAGACCTTCCGCTGGCGTCCGCACGGCCCGGTGATGGCCTTCTTCCGCGAACACGTGGCCGCCGACTACTTCAGCGGCGATTTCGACGGGGAAGGCGAGATGCTGATGCTGGTGCACGGCCAGATCGGCCACAGCCTGGTCAACGGCTTCGTCGAGCGGCTGCAGCGCGTGGGCCAGGACTTCGCCCAGCAGCACCTGGCCGACCAGAAGCTGCCGCCCCACCAGAAGCGGCCCTATACCCTGGTGGTGGGCATGCGGTCCTGGCTGTTCGGTGCGTTCCGGGACCTGAAGCGCGCGGAGGATTGAGGCCCGGGCCTCAGGTCCCGATCACGCCCCCATCCCGCTTGCGGATGGCCACCGTGGCTGAACGCGGCCGACCGCCGTCCGGCCAGCTCGACAGGCGCGAGGGATGGGCCGGGTCGCCGCGTTCGCCCGAGGCTTCGCCGGGATGCTGGATGTTGACGAAGAGGCTGCGCCCGTCGGGGGTGAAGGCCGCGCCGGTCACCTCGCAGTTCACCGGGCCGGTCAGGAAACGCCGGACTTCGCCGGTGGACGGGTCGCAGGCGAGCATCTGGTTGTTGCCCATGTTCCGGAACTCGCCC
Organism: uncultured Rhizobacter sp.; assembly: GCA_966211755.1. Classification (GTDB taxonomy): domain Bacteria; phylum Pseudomonadota; class Gammaproteobacteria; order Burkholderiales; family Burkholderiaceae_C; genus Rhizobacter. The sequence goes on from CBIHOH010000041.1 coordinate 20,371, forward strand.
TGGTGCATGGCCGCGGGGTGCATGTCGGTCTGTATCCACAGCAGGCCGCGGCCGTCGAAACACAGGCCGTCCGGGTTGGCGAACACGTCGCCGCGCAGGCTGCCCTTGGCCTCGGCGCGCCCGTTCGCCGGGTCCCCGGCCAGCAGCAGGTGGCGCCACCGGAAGCGGGTGGCGTCGAAGTCGCGCTCTTCCTGCCAGCGGATCACCTGCCCCATCACATTGCGCTCGCGCGGGTTGGCGGCGTCGGGAGCGGGCCAGCCGGGGGCGCCGCGGCCGCTGTTGTTGGTCAGGCTGCAGAACACCTCGCCGCGGGCCTGGTCGATGGCCAGCCATTCGGGGCGGTCCATGCGGGTGGCGCCGAGCAGGTCGCTGGCCTGGCGTGCCTTGACCAGCACCTCGCCCTGGTCGGCGAAGCCGTTGGCCGCGGTGAGCGGGCCCTGCCCGTGCACCAGCGGCAGCCAGCGCCCGCTGCCGTCGGCATCGAAGCGGGCCACATGCAGCGTGCCGTGGTCGAGCAGCTCGTGGTTGGCCTGTGCCTGGCTCAGCCCGCGGCCGGCCGGACGGATGGCGTCGCGGCTGACGAACTTGTAGATGTACTCGAAGGCGGCATCCTCGCCGGAATAGACCACCGCGCGCGCGTCCCGGGTGGTGGCCACCCAGGCGCCTTCGTGCGCCGCCCGGCCCAGCGCCGTGCGCTTGACGGGCGTGCTGGCGGGATCGAGCGGGTCGATCTCGACGATCCAGCCGAAGCGGTTGAATTCGTTCGGGTGCCGGCTGGCGTCGAAACGTTCGTCGTGTTCGCCCCAGCGGTAGTAGCCGGTCCTGGGAACGCCCCAGCGCAGCTGGTGGGCGCTGCGCGAGGGGCCGCCGTCGAAATAGTGGACGAAGTTCTCCTCGCCGCTCAGGTAGGTGCCCCACGGGGTCTTGCCGCTGGCGCAGTTGTTCAAGGTGCCGAGCACGCGGCGGCCGCCGGGGTCGGCCGCCGTGCGCATCAGGGCGTGGCCGGCGGCCGGGCCGGCCAGCTCGAAGGGGGTCGAGGCGGTGAAGCGGCGTGCGTAGCGGCTCGGCCGGCGGACCTGCCAGCGGCCGTTCCTCAGCTCGACCTCGATCACCGAGACGCCGTGGGCGGCCTGGGCCTTCTCGACCTTGGCCGCGCTCCAGGCGGCCATGCCGTCCGGGTGCAGCAGGCCGTCGTCGGTGTATTCGTGGTTCATCACCAGCAGGCCGCGCCCGGCGGCGGCGAGCGGGTAGAACTGCAGGCCGTCGTGGTGCATGCCGAGCTGGGCGGCCTGCTCGGCGGCACTGTTGGACGCGTCGGGCCGGAAGGCCGGCATGCGGCCGGCAAGGCCCACCGGATCGCCCCAGGGGGCGATCACCTCGGCGACGTAGCCGGGCGGCACCTGCACGCGGTCGGCGCTGCTCGCCGGGACGGCCTGGAAACCGAGTTTCACCTCGGCGCGCCGCGCTTCGGCCGCCGGCAGCCAGTGCCCCGCGGCCAGGGCGATGCCGCCCTGCAGCAGCAGCCGTCGCGCGGGGTCGGAGACCTGGTGCAGGCTGGGGTTGCCCGAGCGGTTCGAATCTTCCAGCTGGCTGAAGTCCTTGGGCATGCGAGCGCGGATCAGACGATGCCGCGTTCGCGCAGCGCGGCCAGCTGTTCGGCGCTGACACCGATCTCGCGCAACACGCTCTCGGTGTCCTCGCCCAGGGTCGGCGCGCGCCGGGTGATGGCGCCGGGGGTCAGGCTGAGCTTCGGCACGATGCCGGGCACCTCGACGCTCAGGCCGTCGGCGGCGGTGATGCGTTCGATCATGCCGCGGGTGCGGTAGTGCGGGTCCTCGGCGATGTCTCGCGCGGTGTAGAGCCGGCCCGCCGGCACCTGGGCGGCATGCAGCGCCTCGAGCACCGCGGCCACGCTGCGGCTTCCCGTCCAGGCGCCGATGGCGCCGTCGATCTCCGCCACGCGGGCGACCCGCGCCGCATTGCCCACCAGCGAGGGGTCGTCGCCCAGGTCGGCGCGGCCGATGGCGTGCATCAGGCGGGTGAAGATGCTGTCGCCGTTGCCGGCCACCAGCACCCAGCCGTCCAGGCAGGGATAGGCGTTGCTCGGTGCGATGCCCGGCAGGGCCGACCCGGCCGCCTCGCGCACCGCGCCGAAGGCGCTGTACTCCGGCAGCAGGCTTTCCATGCAGTTGAAGACCGCCTCGTACAGCGCCACGTCGACCACCTGGCCGCGTCCGCTCGCCTGGCGGTGGTGCAGCGCCATCAGGATGCCGATCACCCCGTGCAGTGAGGCCAGGGTGTCGCCGATGCTCACGCCCACGCGCACCGGCACCCGGCCGGGTTCGGCCGTGAGGTGGCGCAGCCCGCCCATGGCCTCGGCCACCACGCCGAAACCGGGGCGGTCCTTGTAGGGGCCGGTCTGCCCATAGCCGCTGATGCGCAGCATGATGAGACCGGGGTTGCCGCGGGCCAGCTCCTCGTAGCCCAGGCCCCAGGCTTCCATCACGCCGGGCTTGAAGTTCTCGATCAGCACGTCGGCCTCGCCGGCCAGCCGGCGCACGATGTCGCGCGCCTCGGGCTGGCGCAGGTCGAGCGCCACGCTCTTCTTGTTGCGCGACTGCACCTGCCACCACACGCTGGTGCCCTGGTGCAGCAGCCGCCACTGGCGCAGCGGATCGCCGCTGCCCGGCGCCTCGATCTTGATGACCTCGGCACCGAAGTCGGCCAGGGTCTTGGCGGCGAAGGGGCCGGCGATCAGCTGGCCGAGTTCGAGGACTTTGAGCCCCGCGAGCGGGCCTGCCGTCCCCGTCGCCCGCTCCGTTGCGTCTGTTCCGTTCGTCCCTGGTGTCATGTGCATGGTGTCCTTCTGCGGAGCCCGGCGGCGTCAGACCGCCTTCTGTTCGAGCAGGAAATTCGCCTCGTCGTACTGCCCCAGCACCTCGACCAGGTAGGGCATGATCTCCAGCAGCTCGTCGTGCAGCGTGTACGGCGGGTTCAGGACGAACATGCCGCTGCCGGCCAGGCCGAAACCCTGGCTGTCGGGCAGCTGCACGGTCAGCCGCACGTGCAGCCAGCCCTTGGGCGCCAGGCCTTCGAGCCGGCGCGGCAACTGGGCGGCCTCGAGTTTCGAGACCTGCGGGTACCAGACCATGTACACGCCTTCGGCGAAACGGTCCAGGGCCGCACGCAGCGAGGCGATGACCCGGCCGTAGTCGCCATGGCCTTCGTAGGAGGGGTCCATCAGCACCGCGGCGCGCCGGCTGGAGGGCGGCACCTGGCCCTTCAGGCCCTCGAAGCCGTCGCTGTCGTAGACCTCGGCGCCCTTCACCTCGTCCATGTACGACTTCAGGATGCGGTGGTCGGTGTTGTGCAGCTCGAACAGGCGCAGCTGGTCCTTGGGGCGCAGCAGCATGCGGGCGAAGGCCGGCGAGCCGGGGTATTGCTCCATCTGCCCGTCGGGGTTGAACTGCTTGACCAGGCCGACGTAGTCGGCCACCGCCTCGGGCAGGTCGTCGCGGTCCCACAGCCGGGCGATGCCTTGCAGGTACTCGCCCTTCTTCTGCGCGTACTGGCCTTCGAGCGAATAGCCGCCCGCGCCGGCGTGGGTGTCGATCAGCCGGTAGGGCTTGTCCTTCAGGTTCATGTAGCGCAGCACCTTGGTCAGCACGATGTGCTTGAGGACGTCGGCGTGGTTGCCCGCGTGGAAGGCGTGTCGGTAGGCGAGCATGGTCGGTATCTTCTCAGTGTGAAGAAGGAACTGTATCGTCTTCGAAACGCGAAAACTGCAAGACCAACTCATCCAGGAGGCGGCGCACGCGCAAAGGCAGGTGGCGCGGGGTCGGCAGGATGGCCTGCAGGGGCACGAGCTCGCCGCGCCATTCGGGCATCAGCTCGACCAGCCGGCCGGCCTGCAGGTCGGCGCGCACGTCGAGCCGCGACTTGAAGGCGATGCCCAGGCCCTGCACCGCCCACTGGCGGACCAGGGCGCCATCGTCGGCGCGGCGGTTGCCCTGCACCTTCACCGTCACCGTGCTGCCTTGCCGCGACAGCGTCCACTGCAGCTGCGGGCGGCCCTTGAAGGTCATGGCCAGGCAGTTGTGGCCCGGCAGCTCCTGCGGATGCGAGGGCGCGCCGTGGGCGCTCACATAGGCCGGCGAGGCCACCAGCGAGCGGCGGCACTGGTACAGCGGCCGCACCACCAGGCCCGAATCGCCCAGCACGCCGTAGCGCACCGCCAGGTCGACACGCTCGCGCAGCAGGTCGTGCATCGAGTCGGAGACATGCCAGGCCAGCCGCAGCGACGGATGCCGGGCCAGGAAGCCGTCGAGCATCGGGCTCAGCACCTCGCGCCCCAGGTCGGACGGGGCGGCGAGGTGGATCTCGCCGGCCAGCTGCTCGCGCTGGGCGCCGAGCAGCGAGCGGGCGTCGTCCAGCACGCCGAGGGCGCGCTGGGCATGCTCGCGCAGCAACTCCCCTTCCGGGGTCAGCCGCATCGAGCGCGTGGAGCGCTCGACCAGGCGCACCGCCAGGATCGCCTCCAGGCGCTTCAGCGAGGCGCTGGCCGCCGCCGGCGTGAGCTGCAGCTGGCGCGCGGCGGCGCTCAGCGAGCCGGCCTCGGCCAGGCGGACGAAGAGTTGGAGCTGTGACAACTGCAGGTCGGCGGGCCAGTTCATTTTCAAATCAGACTTGAAATTCTTGTTGAAATTGAGGTAATTATCAAACCAAAGAGGCTCTTCTACAGTGAACTCCTCACTTACTTGGAGCTACTCATGAAAGCCATCGCCTACCGCCAAGCCCTGCCCATCGACCATGCCGACGCCCTGCTCGACCTGCAGCTGCCCGATCCCGTCCCCATGAAACGCGACCTGCTGGTGCGGGTCCAGGCGGTGTCGGTCAACCCGGTCGACACCAAGGTGCGGCGCAACAGTCCGCCGGCCAACGGGGAGGCCCGGGTGCTCGGTTGGGACGCCGCCGGCATCGTCGAAGCCGTCGGACCGGAGGCGAGCCTGTTCAAGCCGGGCGACAAGGTCTACTACGCCGGCGACATCACCCGTGCCGGCAGCAATGCCGAACTGCAGCTGGTGGACGAACGCATCGTGGGCCGGATGCCGGCCTCGCTGTCGTTCGCCGAGGCGGCGGCCCTGCCGCTCACCGCCATCACCGCCTGGGAGCTGCTGTTCGACAGGCTGGGCGTGCGCCCCGAGACCGAAGGCTCGCTGCTGATCGTCGGAGCGGCGGGCGGGGTCGGCTCCATGCTGATCCAGCTGGCGCGCCAGCTCACCCGGCTGACCGTCATCGGCACGGCCTCGCGGCCCGAGACCGAAGCCTGGGTGCGCGAACTCGGTGCCCACCATGTGGTCGACCACCGCCAGCCGCTGGCCGTCGAATTGCGGCGCATCGGTGTGCCGCAGGTGACCCACGTGGCCAGCCTGACCCACACCGACCGCCACTATGCCCAGTTGGTCGAGGCCCTGGCGCCGCAGGGGCGCCTCGGCCTGATCGACGACCCCGCGGTGCCGCTGGACGTGATGGCGCTCAAGTCCAAATGCCTGTCGCTGCACTGGGAAATGATGTTCACCCGCTCGCGCTTCCAGACCGCCGACATGCAGGCGCAACACGATCTGCTCGACCGGGTGGCGGAGCTGGTCGACGGCGGCCGGCTGCGCAGCACGCTGGGCGAACACTTCGGCCGCATCGATGCCGCCAACCTCAAGCGCGCGCATGCCTTCATCGAAAGCGGACGCGCCCGGGGCAAGGTGGTGCTCGAGGGGTTCTGAGCCTCGCCGGCGCCAGCCTCTATGCCCGTATCCGAGCGGGACCTTTCCGGTCCCGCGATACTGCCTCGCTCTTGAGAAAGGCACTTCCCTCATGGCTTCTCTGTTCGATCCCCTGCGGGTCGGCGACATCGACATCGCCAACCGCGTCGTCATGGCCCCGCTGACGCGCAACCGGGCCGGCGCCGGCCGCACCGCGACGGCGCTCGTCGCCCAGTACTATGCACAGCGCGCCAGCGCCGGCCTGATCATCACCGAGGCATCGCAGATCTCGCCCGGCGGCCAGGGCTACCTCGACACCCCGGGCATCCATTCGCCGGAGCAGGTCGCCGCCTGGAGGCAGGTGACCTCCGCCGTGCATGCCGAGGGCGGCCGCATCGTCATCCAGCTCTGGCACGTCGGCCGCGTCTCGCACGTCTCGCTGCTGCCGGACGGCGTGGTGCCGGTGTCCTCCACCGCCCGTGCGGCGGCGGCCAAGACCTTCACCGCCGACGGCTTCCTTCCCACCTCGGCGCCGCGTGCCTTGCGCAGCGAGGAGTTGCCTCGCATCGTCGCCGACTATGCGCATGCCGCGCGGGCGGCCATCGAGGCCGGGTTCGACGGGGTCGAGGTGCACGGTGCCAACGGCTACCTGCTGGAGCAGTTCCTGCGCGACAGCGTCAATGACCGCAACGACGCCTACGGCGGCGGCATCGACCAGCGCACGCGTCTGCTGGTCGAGGTGATGCAGGCCGTCAGCGCCGCCATCGGTGCCGGGCGCACCGGCCTGCGCCTGAGCCCGGTCACGACATCCAACGACATCGGCCAGGACAGCCAGCCGCAAGCCTTGTTCAACCGATTGGTCGAGCAGATCGCGCCCTTGAAACTCGCCTACCTGCATGTGGTGGAAGGCCAGACCGGCGGCGCGCGCGACGGCGTTCCCTTCGACTACCAGGCCCTGCGCAGCCGCTACAAGGCGGGGCACGCGGCCGGCGCCTGGATGGTCAACAACGGCTACGACCGCCGGATGGCGCTGGACGCGGTCTCCAGCGGCGCCGCCGACCTGGTGGCCTTCGGCCGACCCTTCATCGGCAACCCCGACCTGGTGCGCCGCCTGAAGGAGGACGCTCCCTGGGCCGCGCTCGATGCGCAGCGCCTGTACGGCGGCGGCGCGCAGGGCTACACCGACTACCCGGTGCTCGAAGCCTCGGCCTGAGGTGCCGGCGCCGGTCTCAGCGGCCGCTGCGCGCCCTGAAGAGTTCGGCGATGCCGACCTCGCGCGGTCCGGGGACGAGGTCGAAGCCGTCCCCGGCGCGCAGCGTGCCGGGCACCCGCACGCTCAGGTAGAAACCGCACCAGCCGTTGGCCATCATGAGCTTGGAGGCCTGGTTGAAACCCATCACCGCATTGAACTTGAAGCACGGCCGGCGGGGTTCGCTGATCGCCAGCGTGCAGTCGGGAAAGCGCAGCAGGTCGCCGACCCAGGCATCGGTCTCCAGCAGGCCCGACAGCGTCAGGTTCTCTCCCATGGCGCCGGGCGCCAGGGGCTCGCCCCAGGCCGCCGCCTTGGCCTGGGCACGCACCGTCTGCCAGAACGGATAGTGTTCGACGGGATAGGCGTAGACCGCCTTCGACAGACCGCCGTGCACCGACAGGTCGGCTTGTTCGTCCCCTTCCAGGCCCATGGCGCGCACGGCGACCGGCCCGACGACGCCGCGCTTTCCGATCCCGCTGAGCACGGTCCGGCCGTCGACGTCGAGCGGGCTGGCGAGGGCGAGGTTGAGGCTGAGAAGCTGGCCGGTCATGGCGTTCACTGCAGGGCTGCCGGAGTACGGGCGCCGGCAAGCCGGCGTTCTGCGCCGGGGAATCCGGCGCGGGGGACCTTCATGGTGTGGCCGCACGCCACCCGCTGACGCCGGCGGCGATGCGCTGGCCTGCCGGGCCGGCCACCCACTGGACGAACAACTTGGCGGCCGGATGGCTGACCCGGAAGGCGCGCATCACATGGACCGGCAGCTGCAGCCGGGGGTCGCCGTTCACCAGCACCGCCAGCGGCTTGCGGCCCTGGCTGGCCCACAGGCCGCGCTCCACCAGCGTATAGGCCTGCTGGCCGGCGGCCAGCGCGATGGCGTCGCCCTTGGCATCGGTGCGGCTGTACCAGGCGGCGGCGGGGGCGACCTTGGCCGCCCGCCACAGGGCCAGCTCGCTCAGGTAGGCCCCGCTGCCCTCGGGGGCGCTGACGAACCGGGCTTGTTGCTGGGCCAGGCGGGCCAGGGCCGCGACCACGTCGCGCTCGCCGAGCACACCCGCCGGGTCGCTGGCCTTGCGGCCCTTGCCGGCGACCGGGCCGAGCAGGACCAGCTCTCCCGTGGCGACCGGCCGCCGGTCGTGGGCGAGGCCCTGCTTTTCGAGCTTGGCTTCCAGTTCCGGCGCGTCGGTCATCGAGGCGTCGACCTCCCCCTGCTCGAGCGCGGCCAGCACCCCGGCGCTGGTGCCGGGCACCAGCAGCACCACGCCGCCGGTGTCGCGGGCAAAGGCGCGTTGCAACTGGGTGGCCAGTCCGCTGTCGACCAGCGCGTTCTCGACGCCGAGGCGCATGGGATCGGTGATGGCCCTCTTTTCGGCCGCAGGCGCCTGCGACGCGCCCAGGAGCGCCAAGGGGGTGAACAGCAGGGAACGTCGTTTCATGGGGCGGCATCTTAAGGCCCGCGCCGGGTGTCTCAGCGGCAACTGTAAGGAGTGGCAGGTGCGTCGCGAAGCCGGCAGGGTTAGATTGCCGCCTCCAAGAGAACAACAGGAGACGCTAGCCATGACCGCCCCCTCTGGACCTCCCATCGTCGACACGGCGATCCAGCTTCTGATGGAGCTGCCCGAAGCGCCGGCGCTGGCGATTCTCGACCGGACCATGCGCGCGCATCTCGGCACCAATCCCCGCTTCCCGTCTTTCGACGCCACGGCTCGCAAGTCTCCCCACCCCTGTTACGCCGACGACCTCGACCCGCCCAGCCCGTTCGCCGAATTGATCCGGCGCGCCTTCGCGCCTCGCATGGACCCGCGCGAGTTGATGCTGCTCACACTGTCCGACCAGGTCGACAGCCTGGCCCTCGAGGTCCGCCTGAACAAGGTGCGCGAACAGTGGCAGGAGGCCGTCAACAACTTCGCGGCCCGTTACCGCCTGTGGGCATGACCCGCACCCCGCCTGCCGACAAGCTCGGCTGGCTTCTCCAGTGCGGCGCGCGCATCCATGAAATCGAGCCCCGGCTCGACACGGCCGACTGCAAGGAATTGGCGAGCACCCTTTGGCAGCTCGACGACTACCAATGCATGGGCCCGCAAGCCGCCGCCGAACGTTTCATGAGCGACAACCCTTGCGCCGGCAGCGAGTTCGCATCGCCCTGGTGGGTGGCCGACCGCTGAGCCTTCCCGACGGACCATGGGGCCGCGGGGCCTGTCGCTCCGGGAGGAGCGACCGTTGCGGAGCGGCTGGACGATGGTGTGTCCGCGCCAGCCGCATCGATCCGCCGGCAGGTGGGTAGCCGCGCGGGCGCACACGAGGCGAAAGCAAACGGCATGGTCCTCGAGCGAGCCCCGCAGGGCAGCGGCGGCCCGGGCCATCCCATCGGAGACTGAGCCGCCCGATGTCGTGAAGACCGCCGGCGTACTGGCCATGGGCCTTCTCGCGGGTGGCACGCTCTCCGCGCCGAAGGACTGTCCAGGATCGGCCGCTTGCGAGGCAGCCTCGCCACTCGCATCGACACTCCACCCCGACAAATCAATGCATTGCCTGCAAGTGAAGGCGAGCTTCTTCGCAGGAGGTGCCCGGCAGCGTGGCTGACGCCGGCCCGGGACCGATCCCGGGGACTGGAGGCGGCCGGCAAGGTTTTCGGCGGATCGACGAGCTGTTTGCGCCGGATGCGGCCAGACTCACCGACAATCGGGCGCAACAAGCCTCACTGTGGGCACGGACAGCGGGCTTGCGCTATCTTCTGCCCCCGGCCGTGCCCGGAACAACGCTGCGGGTCTGCGTTCGCGGGGGGTGCCGGCTTTTTGCTCACCTGTCGTTGCGTCGCCGACCGACCGCCTGTCGTGTGCCGCGCTGGAACAACATGAAAAGACTTTTGCTGATCGGCGGTGGCCATGCGCACGTTCAGATGTTGCACGCGCTTGCGCGGAAGTCCTGGCCGGCCATGGAGATCACCCTGGTGTCGCCCTTCGCTCGCCACCTCCATCCGGACATGGTGCCGGGGCTGGTGGCGGGCCACCATGCGGAGGATGCGTGTGCGATTCCGCTGCTGCCACTGGCCCGGGCGGCCGGCGTGAACCTCATCCAGGCTTCGGCGACCGCCGTCGACGCCGTCCACCGCACGGTGACCCTGGCCGACGGGCAATGCCTGAACTACGAGGCGCTCAGTCTCGATACCGGCCCGGTGATCGACCGCGATCTGATTCCCGGTGCACGCCGCCATGCCTTGTTCGTCCGGCCCATCGAACACTTCGTCCGTTTATGGGACAGCGTGCTCGCGCTGGCCGACACCCGGCCGCTGGGGGTGGTGGTGATCGGCGGAGATGCTGTCGGCGTGGAGCTGAGCCTGGCCATCCAGCACCGGCTGACCGGTCGCGCCCGCGTCAGCCTGGTCACGGGTGGAGGCGCGCCCTTGACCGGTCACGCGCCGGGGGCCCAGGCCCGTGCGCTGGCCGCACTGCGGCGCCACAAGATCAGTGTGGTGCAGGACAGCTGCGCCGAGATCACTTCCAGCCATGTGGTGCTCGGTGGAGGTGCGCGCCTGTTGTGCGATGCGCCGGTCGTCGCCTCGGGATATGGCAGCCCGGCTTGGTTGGGTACCAGCGGCCTGGCCCTGGACGAGCAGGGTTTCGTCCGCACCGGCCCGGGCTGGCAGAGCCTGTCCCATCCGGATGTGTTCGCGGCTGCCGACCTGGCGTCGCCTGCGCAGGCGTGGCATGGCGCGCAGGCCGTGCGGGCGGGGCGTTCGCTGGCGCACAACCTGCGCCGCTGGCTGGACGGCCGCCCGCCGCTGCCCTACCGGCCGCCTGGCCATGCCTGGAGCCTGGTGTCCTGCGGTGAACCCTGGGCCATCGCGGCCTGGGGCAACTGGTCGTTCGAAGGTCGATGGGTGTGGTGGTGGAAGGATAGGCGTGACCGGGGTTTCGTGCGCCGCCATAGCGTGCCCTCCGCCGTGGAAGCCGAGCCGGCGGAGTGATGCCGAGCGGGAGTGGCAGCACGCGAGGCCGCGGCGGCCCGGACGACTCGGCATGGCCCTGCCCGGGCGGACCGGCAGGTCTCAAGGCTGGTCCGGCAACGCCCGGCAGCGCCGCGCAGGGGGCCCGGCCGGCAGCCCCTCCCCATGCCGTTGCGGATGCAGCGCCTCGAGCCGGCCGGCCAGCGCCCCGGGGGCATCGTCCATCGCGTCGCAGCGGTCCAGCAGGGTGGCCACCGGTTCGGTGACGGCAAAGCCGGGACCGTGGCAGGGTGAGGGGTGCTCGGGCAGGGGCTGCTCCGCCGCCCCGCGCCGCCGCAGCCTCGAACAGGCCTGCAGGCATGCCTCGGCGGCGATGGCGACCAGGTGGCCCAGCCATCGGCTGATGCCCGGGCCCCGCGGCGGGACGGGGTGATGCCGGAGGTCCAGGACCGCGCCGGAGTGGGCGCCGTCCCGTGCATCCGAGACGGCGCCTGGGGCAGGCGGGGTGCGGCGTTCGCGACCATTCGGCTGATCGTCCGGGCCCCGGCTGGTCCGCGGGTGCCCAGGCGGTCGTTGCGAGGGGGGCTTCACGGGAGCTTGCCCGGTTCGCGTACGGCGGCGCTCCGCCGCGGCACGGGTTCGGGGCGGTCCTGCCAACCGAACACCTGGCGCAACGACTTCACTTCCGGCAGCACATAGACCAGGCCCGGGCCGCCCGAAAAGAGGGGACGCACGAAGTGCTCGTAGAAATCGGCGGGCACGTTGATGCACCCGTAGGAGATGCGGTTGTCGTCGCTTGCCGGCGAGGCCAGGCGCTCCTGGCGCCGTTCCGCGGCGTTGACCGCACGCAGCCGGTGCATCGAGACGGCGGCGTCGTAGTCCACCCAGACCACGTCCTCGCCGTGCATGTTGAGCCCGGCTTCCGCCACGAAGCGGCCGGCCGGTGTGGTGCGTTCCTCGGGCCGGACCTGGGCGATCGGCCGCTTGCCGATGCCCTCCACCGAATCGTCGCCGGGCGCCGACCCCAGCAGCACCGGGCTCGTGCCGCGCAGCCTGCCCGCGGCATCGAACACGAAGACACGGGCATCCTTCTTGTCCACGATGACGAACCCGAGGCCGCGGTTGTCCGCGGTCTCGACGACCCAGCGGGCCACCTCCCGGGTGGCCGCCGAAGCCGGCGTGCCGAGAAAATCGGCACGCGGCGTCGGCGCGATCGCGCCGGGAGCACTGTGTGGCGGGAGCGGTGGGCTGCTCCAGGTGGCACAGGCGGCCATGAGCACCGACACTCCGGCCGCCAGGGCCAGCTGCAGCAGCCGTGTCAGGTGCTGTCCGCTGCGGCGATCCCGCAGCGGTGTCGCGCTCAGCGGGCCCCGGTCGACCTGCCGGCTTCCCGGGGCGGGTTCGGCTGCACGGTGCCGGCGGGCGCGGAGGCCGTGGCCGGGTCGGCCGGTCGCGCCGGCGCGGGCCAGGACATCGCGGACGCCAACAGCGACTCCAGCGACGGCCCGGCCGTGGTCGCCTGGGCGTACACAAACCCGAGCGCCCCGGCGAGTGCCGCGCCTCCCACACCAAAAGTCAGGGTCTTCATCGCGGGCATGACATGGCTCCTCGATCAGGCCTGGCGACCGCTCCGAACCGTGGACCGTCGGCCATGCGGTCAGTATCGGCGAACACGCTCGCGCTGACAGTCGGCCGGGGGCGGGGTGTGCTGTAGGACAAGTCTTGGCGGGCATGGCGGACCGGGAAGGGTGACGGGCCCGCTGCAGGGCAAACGGCGTTCACCCTGCCGTTTTGGCCCGGCTGCCCTCAGCTCCGGCCGGGCAACTGCGCCAGCAGGCGTTTTTCCTGTTCCCGCAGCTCGGGCGTGAATTCGGGGCCGAAATCCTCGGCCTCGAACACTTGGCGGATCTCGATCTCCGCTTCGCCCTCGAACGGGCTGGGGCAGCGCCGGACCCATTCGATGGCTTCCTCCAGCGAGGCCACCTTCCACAGCCAGAAACCGGCGATCAACTCCTTGGTCTCGGCGAAAGGGCCATCGACGACGGTCCGCTTGTCTCCGGCAAAGCGCACCCGGGCCCCCTTCGAGCTCGGGTGAAGGCCTTCGCCGGCCAGCATCACGCCGGCCTTCACCAGCTCTTCGTTGAAATTGCCCATGTCGGTCAGCAGTTTCTCGCTGGGCATGACGCCGGCTTCCGATTCCGCTGTCGCTTTGATGATGATCATGAATCGCATGAGGGGCTCCTTGGGTCATTGAAACAGAGGTCGGGTGCAGACCCGGCGACGCAGTTCGCCGGCCCGGATCAGGCCTCGCCGTCACGACGAACGGCGGGGCGGGGAATCGCCGAGCCGGACGTGGATTTTCATTCCCGGGCCGCCTTCTTAGAAGGGTCGCCATGCCCGGAGGCGGGAAGGCGCGGAGGCGGCCGGGCCGTCTGCCCCGCAGAAATCGGGGCTGTGGCGCCTTAAATCTGTGCTTAGTTGACATTTTTAGAAAACGCAGCATGGGGTTATGCTCAATTTGCATGGGAACCCTGCAGGTGAGTGATACCGCGCGTGGGCAATCGGTCCACAATTCATTCAGGCGTCTGTTCATCCATTCATGCGCCTGCCGGCCCTATCCGTGGCTGATGCCCGATGCGGCATGGGGAGAGCCCCCCCAGGCACCTGTCACCGCAGGTCAGCGAGGCTCTCCCGATCCCGCTTTTGAACCTCAATGATTGGAATGAACATGAACCAACCCATGATGGAAGGTCTGCGCCTGAACGTACCCGCCTACGTGAAACACGCCCGGCTGGTCGCCTGGATCGCCGAGGTGGCCGCTCTCACCGAAGCGCGCGACGTCTACTGGTGCGACGGCAGCGCTGCCGAATACGATCGCCTGTGCGCCCAGCTGGTGGCCGCCGGCACGTTCAAGAAACTCAATCCCGAGCTGCGCCCCAACAGCTACCTGGCCTGCAGCAGCCCGAGCGACGTGGCGCGCGTCGAGGACCGCACCTACATCTGCTCGGAGAAGAAGGAAGATGCCGGCCCGACCAACAACTGGATGGCTCCCGCCGAGATGCGCAGCCTGCTCCAGACCGGCGACCAGGCCTTGTTCCGCGGTGCGATGCGCGGCCGCACGCTGTACGTCGTGCCCTTCAGCATGGGCCCGCTCGGCTCCCCCATCGCCCACATCGGCATCGAGTTGTCCGACAGTCCGTACGTGGCGGTCAACATGAAGATCATGACCCGCATGGGCAAGGCCGTGCTCGAGGTGCTGGGTGAAGACGGCGACTTCGTGCCCTGCGTGCACACCGTCGGCGCGCCGCTCGAACCCGGACAAAAGGATGTCAGCTGGCCCTGCAATGCCACCAAGTACATCGTCCACTACCCTGAAACCCGCGAGATCTGGAGCTACGGCTCCGGCTACGGCGGCAACGCCCTGCTGGGCAAGAAGTGCTTCGCGCTGCGCATCGCCTCCACCATGGGCCGCGACCAGGGCTGGCTGGCCGAGCACATGCTGCTGCTGGGTGTCACCTCGCCCGAGGGCAAGAAGCACCACGTCGCGGCGGCCTTCCCGAGTGCCTGCGGCAAGACCAACTTCGCCATGCTGATCCCCCCGGCCGGTTTCGAAGGCTGGAAGGTCACCACCATCGGCGACGACATCGCCTGGATCAAACCCGGTGCCGACGGCAGGCTCTACGCCATCAATCCGGAAGCCGGCTACTTCGGCGTCGCACCGGGCACCAACGACAAGACCAACGCCAACTGCATGGCCAGCCTGAAGCGCGACGTGATCTTCACCAACGTCGCCATGACCGACTACGGCGACGTCTGGTGGGAAGGCATGACCGATACGCCGCCGGCGCACCTGATCGACTGGCAGGGCAAGGACTGGACGCCCCAGATCGCCAAGGAAACCGGCGCCAAGGCCGCTCACCCGAATGCCCGCTTCACCGTCCCGGCGACCAACAACCCCGCGCTCGACAGCGAATGGGACAACCCCGCCGGCGTGGCCATCGACGCCTTCATCTTCGGCGGCCGCCGTTCCACCACCGTGCCGCTGGTGACCGAGGCCCGCGACTGGACCGAGGGCGTCTACATGGCCGCCACCATGGGCTCCGAGACCACGGCCGCCGCCGCCGGCCAGCAGGGCGTGGTGCGCCGCGATCCGTTCGCCATGCTGCCCTTCATGGGCTACAACATGAGCGACTACTTCCAGCACTGGCTCAACGTCGGCCAGAAGCTGCAGGCCTCGGGTGCGAAGCTGCCGAAGATCTATTGCGTCAACTGGTTCCGCAAGGGCGACGACGGCAAGTTCGTCTGGCCCGGTTATGGCGACAACATGCGCGTGCTGAAGTGGATGCTCGACCGCGTGGATGGCCAGGGCCAAGGTGTCGAGAACGCGTTCGGCGTGACCCCGCGTTATGAAGACATCACCTGGACCGGGCTTGCCTTCACCCCGGCGCAGTACGAGCAAGTCACCAGCATCGACAAGGCGGCCTGGAAGACCGAGCTGGCACTGCATGCAGAACTGTTCCAGCAGCTCGCGTATCACCTGCCTGCAGAACTGACCGCCACCAAGGCGAAGATCGAGGCGCGCCTCGGCGTCTGAGGATCGGCTGCCACGGCAAGGCGGCCACTCGTCGAACCAGGGCCTCGCACAGCGGGGCCCTTTTTATGGGCTGGTCGCAAGAAGCCGTGGCGGGTCCGGCCGCCTGCGGCCCCTGTGCATCAGGGTGCGAGGCCGTCGAGCCGGGCCGCGATGTCGGCCGCCTTGGTGTCGTTGCCGCGTTCGCGGTAGAAACCCATCAGCTGGGTCAAGGTGGTATGCAACTGAGGGTGTCCTTCGGCGCCGGCCCCCTCGGCGATGCGCACCGCTCGCAGGTAGGCCGCTTCGGCCTCGGCGAACTTCGCCTGATCCTCGAACAGCAAGCCCATGCCGGTGAGGGTCTGGGCCAGGTCCAGGTGTCGGGGCCCCAGCAGCTTCTCCTGCAGTGCCAGGGCCTGCCGGTACCAGGTGAACGACTCGGCGAAGTGCTCCCGTTGCCGCTCGATGGCACCGAGGGCACTCAGGGCGCTCACCTGGATACGCGCGTCCGGCGTGGTCGACCGGCGTTCGATCTCCAGAGCGCGCGCGTAAAACAGCGCGGCGACGACATGGTTTCTGAGGCGTACCTGGCAATAGCCCAGGTTGAGAAAGGCTTCGGCCAGCGGGGTCGTGCCGGCACCGGGCAGCAGGTCCCGGATGTCGATCACCTTGGCGAATTCCCTCGCTGCCGCTTCGTGGTCGTCCTGGTCCAAGTGGACGGCGGCCATGCTGGAGAGGGTGTCAGCCATCTCCGCCGATACCGATTTGCCGGATTTCGACAACAGCTCGGCCGCCAACTGGTAGGACCGGATGGCCGAGGCCGGTGCGTTCAGCGCCCGGTGGTTGTCACCGAGCAGCGTGAGCAGCGGTACCAGCCGTACGCTGTCGGGTCCGAATTCGCGTTCGCCTTCGGCCAGCGCACGCTGTCCCGCCAGCAGGGCTGCGGCGTGGTCTCCCGTCTTCGTTCGTTCACGGACTTCGGCGGTGGCCGCATCCCATCCGGGTGCGGCGGCGAGGGCGGTCGTCCCCAGGACCAGGCACAGCAGCAGGACGGGGAGGGAAAAGAGCGGGGATGTCATGTGGAGGGTCGTGAAGGTGTGCTTGCACTTCGAACATCGTTGCAGTCGACGCCACGTGCTCTCCCGGCCGCATGGCCCGGGGCCTCGATGACGAAAAAAATGGCGCCGCGGCGCCATTTTCCGATGAACCGCCGAAGGGGCGCGGTGGCCCCGTTCGACCGCTCAGTGCACGCGTGCCATCGTCAGTTCGATGCGCAGGCTCATGTAGTCGAGGCTGCCGCCGAAGAACGAACCCGGCTGCGGTTGCTCGAAACGCGGGCGATGCGAATGGTCGTGACGTCCATGCGAAGGACGTTCGGCCGCGCCGCCTTCCTGCCGGCAGTGGCTGCCGAGGAACATGCCCTCGAAGGCGATGCTGAGCAGCGAGCCCAGCTTGCTGAAGGCTTCCTGGTAGTGGTTCTGCAGCGCCCCGCCCTTCTTGAGGTCGGTCTGGTTGATGTAGTTCTGGTCGACCGCGCGGATGTCGCCGTGTTTGTCGATGGCGACGAAGCCCTTGCCGGCGGGGTTCTCGTTCAACACATTGCCGTCGCTGACGACGGCATCGAGCACGCGGCCGTAGCCCTTGGCCTCGTCGATCTTCAGGTCGCCGTGCTTGTTGCTGTCGACGCCGCTGATCTGCACGCCGTAGTCGCCGTTGGTGATCGTGACCTTGGACGACAGCGTGGCACCGGGGTTGTTCTTGTCGGGCGTGGTGTCGATGGTGACCTTGGTGCCGTCCTCGAGCTTGAAGCTGGTGGTGCCCCAGAAGTCGAAGGTGTCCTTGCCGTCGATCTTCATGTGCGGGTCACCCCAGGCCTGGTAGGTCTCGCCGGTGTGCTTGTTGTTGATGGTGACGGTGTTGTTGTCGTTGGCCGTGATGCGGTAGTTGTCGTTCTCGAACACCGCCTCGCCGCCCTGCATGCTGGTGCGTGCATTGGTCGGGTTGCTGCGGTCGGTGTGGTCGCAGCGTGGTGGGGTGGGCGCGCAAAGGCCGTGGATCGAAGTCATGTTGTTTTCTCCCTGCAAAGCCGTCAAGCGATGGGTCGGACGACAGCGAATGGATGAATGAAAAGTGGCGGTGAGGCTGCGGGGCATCGCGCCCCGCAGTGCTGGTTCAGTGCACGCGTGCCATCGTCAGCTCGATGCGCAGGCTCATGTAGTCGAGGCTGCCGCCGAAGAACGAACCCGGCTGCG
>CBIHOH010000042.1:0-37201 GCA_966211755.1 uncultured Rhizobacter sp.
GCTGCCGTGGCCGCGTAAGCGGCTTGTCTGTCAGATCGAGTCTCGTCTAGGACAGCTGATCTGGCTGGCGCTGCGCAACATCACCGAGGATTGGGGGCGAGCAGCCAACAACTGGAAATCAGCGATGAACCAATTCGCCATCCTCTACGCCGATCGCTTCACCAGACCGAGCGCGTAATATCACCCACCAGCTTCACGAAATCAGTGAAGGTTCAATGAGCCTTGCACACGGAAATTCGGACAGGCCCCTCTTCCAAGCGAAAGCCTCCCGACGAATTGCGCCCGATCCTCCCTCGAGTCCCCACCCCAGGCCGCCCATGGCAGAAGCATCGCCCAAGTCCACCCTCACCCTAGCGGAAGCCGCCGTCGTATCCACCATCTGCTTCGGGCTCTTCATCGTCTGGTCGGCGCAGGCCGTCCTGTCCGGCTTTCCCGAAGCCAAGTTCACGTCATCGGGCGACATGGTGTCGATCTTCGTGGAAGTCGCCCTCGCCGCGGCCGCGCTGTTGTATCTCCATGCACGCCGCTTCGACATCCACTCGCTCTATCCCCATCCCAGCTTCCCCGGCTCCCTGCTGGGCCTGGGCCTGTTCGTGCTGTCATGGCTGGTGGGCGTGGCCGCGACGGCCCCGTTCGCCGCGACGCAGCACGAGTTGATGACCGAGTTCTCGTACGCCGAGGTCTCCATCGCCTCGACGGTCCTCTTCGCCATGGTCAATGGGGTCTTCGAGGAGGTATTCCTCCTCGGGGTCCTGGTGCGCGGCCTTCGACCCTATGGCCTGTCGATCGCCATCGGCCTTCCCCTGCTGGTCCGGATTCTCTACCATTCGTACCAGGGCCCGCTGGGGATGGTCTGGGTGCTGGCGTTCGGACTGACGTTCACCCTCGTCTACCTGGGGAAGAAGCAACTCTGGCCTCCGGTCCTCGCCCATATCCTGTGGGACATCGTCCCCGTCGTCGCAGCCTCCTCCTGAACGCGAAAGGTTTCCCATGACCGAGTCTCCCCAGCAGTTCGCCAGCGACAACTATGCCGGCATCTGCCCGGAGGCCTGGGCGGCGATGGCCGAGGCCAACAGCGGCCACGAGCCGGCCTACGGCGAGGACCGCTGGACCAGCCTGGCATCGGATGCCTTCCGCACGCTGTTCGAGACCGACTGCCAGGTGTTCTTCGCCTTCAACGGCACGGCCGCCAACTCGCTCGCGCTGGCCTCGCTGTGCCAGTCGTACCACAGCGTCATCTGCGCCGATTCGGCCCATGTGGAGACCGACGAATGCGGTGCGCCGGAGTTCTTCTCCAACGGCTCCAAGCTGCTGGTGGCCCCCTCGGTGAACGGCAAGCTGACGCCGGCCGCGATCCGCGCCATCGCGGGCAACCGCCGCGACATCCATTTCCCGAAGCCGCGCGTGGTCACCATCACCCAGCCGACCGAGACCGGGCAGGTGTACAGCGCGGAGGAGATCCGCGCCATCTCGGCCACCTGCCGCGAGCTCGGGCTCAGCCTGCACATGGACGGCGCGCGCTTCGCCAATGCCTGCGCCAGCCTGGGCTGTGCGCCGGCGGACATCACCTGGCGCGCCGGGGTCGACGTGCTGTGTTTCGGCGGGACCAAAAACGGCATGGCCATGGGCGAGGCGATCCTGTTCTTCAACCCGCGGCAGGCCGAGGACTTCGGCTACCGCTGCAAGCAGGCGGGGCAGCTGGCCTCGAAGATGCGTTTCCTCGCCGCGCCCTGGGTGCGCATGCTGGAAAGCGGCGCCTGGCTGCGCCATGCGCGGCACGCCAATGCGAGCGCACGCCGGCTGGCCGAGCGCATCGCCGACCTGCCCGGGCTGCCGCTGACGTACGAGGTGCAGGCCAACGCCGTCTTCCTCAAAGTGCCCGACCGCGTCGCCGAGGCGCTGCGCGAACGCGGCTGGCGTTTCTATACCTTCATCGGCGGCAGCGCGCGTTTCATGTTCGCCTGGGACACCCGGGCGGAACGGGTGGACGCGCTGGCGGCCGACCTGCGCGAGATCGCGCTCGCGCAAGACCGCTAGGGTTTGCGGCATCAAAGGAATCACCGAAACCTCCTGAGCGAACCCGGCCTTTTATTGCTCGAATCCTATTTCCCAGCCAAGTCTTCCTCCAACACGGCGAATTCCACCTCTTTGCAGCCTTTAATCCTCAATGGAAGATGGCAGGTCGGAAAAATGCCTATGGGTCGGGCATAGCACTCGTCCGTCAACATCGGCAGACCAACCCGCCTCGATGGCCCGCTCAGCCATGCTTTCAGCCCAGTCATCGACAGGATCTGTTGCCGGCTCATCCAAGCTGGGCTCGAACAAGTTCAGACAAGCTCTGACTTTGCATATAACGAGTAGCTCGGTATAGGCCAGGTCCTGGACTGATTTCTTGATATTTCTCATCGGCCCACTCCGGATGGCCACCTTCGCTTCGGCGATTGTTCGTTCTTCATGCTCAATTACATCCAAGACGAAAATGCTGTCAATCACAGGACGCGAAGCACAGGCTCTGGATATTTACCATGGGGTGAGCCTGGCGGAGATAGGTTGTCAGCCAATATCAAACCTGGTCCCAGACACTTCTACCCTGGAAGAACAATTCAAACTCCCCTTTTTCCGGCCAAAAAGATACCTGAGTTCTTCCCCTCTCGTCGCTGGAGTACCTCATCACGACGGGACGCTCAGTGCCAAAGAGATGAACCTGGACAACAGCTCCCGGGGGCAATGAAAAACAGCAGCCCTCCGGCTCCAGAAACAGCAGCATCTCACTTTGACCGTCGTTTTCCAAGTCGAATACGCATGTAGCGTCTGACATTGTCACCCTCACAGTTCACCAACGACGCCAATTGTTCCGCACACGCTTTCCAGTCGAACAGATCATAGCCGTGCTCGAACAATCGTCCTCATTGAGACCACGGGCACAGGTGACAGGTTTCTCCGCCTGTGACTATCCGGCCCGCAGCTCGATTCGCATATCAAGCTTTTTCATGGCCCCATGGTGGGAAAGGCAGTGCGAGAACCATCGCCAGCCAACAGCCTCGCCAGCGCCGCCACCCCGGTCCGGATCTGCTCCGGCGCCACACAGGCGAAGCCCAGCAGCAAGCCGGACGGCGCGGGAGCGCCGCGCCCCGGCAGCGGGCTGTCCAGATGGAACGAGGACAGCGCCCGCAGCTCGATGCCCCGCCGGCCCGCCTCGGCCACGACGGCCTGGTCGTCCAGCGGCCGCTGGAAGGCCGCCGCCAGCTGCAGGCCCGCGTCGGACGGGCCGGGCTGGAGCAGTCCGCCCAGCCGGCGGCCCAGCTCCTCGAGCAGGATCTGCCGACGCTCGTCGTAGAGCTCGCGCGTGCGCTTGATCTGGCGCCGGAAATGGCCCTCGGCGATGAAGTCGGCCAGCACCGCCTGCGGCATCAGCGGCGTCAGCCGGTCCAGCGTGGCCTTGCCGCTGCGGAAGGCATCCACCAGCAGCGGCGGCACCACCAGGTAGCCCAGGCGCAGCGCCGGGAAAAAGGATTTCGACAGCGTGCCGATGTAGAGCACGGAGCCGGCCCGGTCCAGGCTGTGCAAGGACGCCGGCGCCGGACCCGAATAGCGGTATTCGCTGTCGTAGTCGTCTTCCAGGATCCAGGCCTGGTGGCGCTCGGCCCAGTCCAGCAGCGCCAACCTGCGCTCCAGGCTCATGGTCACCCCCAGCGGGTACTGGTGCGAGGGCGTGACGTACACCAGCTTGGCCTTCGGGAAGTCGGCCGCCCCATCGCTGACACGCAGGCCTTCGCTGTCGACCGCGACCGGGCAGGGCTGCACCCCCGCCGCCTGGAACGCCGCCAGGGCGCCCCGGTAGCAGGGGTTTTCGATCCAGGCGTGGTCGCCCGGGCTCAGCAACAGCTGGGCCGCCAGTTGCATGGCCTGCTGCGCACCGGTGGTGACGATGATCTGCCCGGGCTCGCAGCGCACGCCCCGCGTGACCCGCAGGTGGACCGCCAGCAGCTCGCGCAGCGGCGCGTAACCGCTGGGGTCGGCATAACCCAGGGACGGCGGAGGCCGGCGCCAGCGGCGCCCTTCCAGGCGCGCCCAGAGCTCGAACGGAAACGCCTCCAGGGCCGGCATGCCGGCGCGAAAGGCACGCGGCGGCCCGATCTGCTCGCCCAGCCTGAAGCGTGGATCGACGATGCGCTGGCCGCGGGCCGACAGCGGGCGGATGCCATCGGCGGGGGAGCGCGGCTGGCCGCGGGGCCCGGCCGGCACGGCCCCTCGCACCGGCAGGGTGTCGCTGACGAAACTGCCCCGCCCCACCGTGCCCGAGAAATAGCCCTCGGCGCTCAGCTGCGCGTAGGCGTTGACCACCGTCTGGCGCGACACGCCGAGTTCTTCAGCCAGGCTCCGCGAGGGCGGCAGCTGCATGCCGGGGGTGACGCTGCCCGCCAGGATGGCCGCCTTGATGGCGTCGTACAGCTGGCGGAAGAGCGGCGTGGCCGAGTCCCGGTCCAGGCGGATCGACAGCGCGTGCAGCAGCGCCATCAGGCCCCCGCTCCGCCCGGGAATTGGTATTCTAGATATGTCATGTATTGGCTGTTTAAAAAGTCCAATGGCGATAGTACGCTGAAGGCTGACCCTTGGCCAAGGCCGCCGTCCCGACGGTGCGCGGCACAGCGAACATCGTCATGACCTCCTCAGCCATTGCTCCCGACACCACGACCGAGCCGACGCCATCCGGCTATCGCTGGGCCGTGCTGGCCGCGGCCACCCTCACCCAGGCCTGCGCCTGTTTCCTGATCCAGGGACTGGGCGCGCTCGGCCCCACCCTGCAGGCCGACCTGCGGCTCAGCGCGACCCAGCTCGGCCTGCTGATGTCCGCCGCCCAGGTGGCACCCCTGGCCGGCCTGATGATCGCCGGCGAGCTGCTGGACCGTTTCGGGGAGCGGCCGGTCGTGGTCGCCGGCACCAGCCTGCTGGCCCTCGCCCTGCTGGGCGCATCGTTCGCCTCCGGCCACACCGGCCTGTT
Organism: uncultured Rhizobacter sp.; assembly: GCA_966211755.1. Taxonomy (GTDB): domain Bacteria; phylum Pseudomonadota; class Gammaproteobacteria; order Burkholderiales; family Burkholderiaceae_C; genus Rhizobacter. Next base: position 5,003 of record CBIHOH010000042.1, read on the forward strand.
GCTGTGGCTGGCCCTGGCCGGTGCCGGCTACAGCAGCGTGCAGCCCGGCGGCAGCCAGTCGGTCGCCCGCTGGTTCGCCGCCTCGCAGCGCGGCCTGGCCATGGGCATCCGGCAGGCGGGCCTGCCCTTGGGCGGGGCCGTGGCCGCCGCCGTGCTGCCCGCGGTCGCCGCCGCCTGCGGCTGGCGCATGGGGATGCTGGTGGGCGGGGCCCTGGCGCTCGCCGGTGCCGCGATCTTCCTGGGTGTCTGCAGGTCGCCGCATGCCGGGCCCCGTGCCACCAGGGCGGCGCTTCCCCGCCCCCCCTGGACCTGGCGCAGCGCCCTCGACGAGCGCCGCCGCTGGCTCGCGACGGCCCGCATGCGCGGCGTCGTCTGTGCCGGCATCGTCCTGGTGGGCGCGCAGATCTGCCTGCTGATGTTCGTCGTGGCCGATCTGCACGAGCGCCTGGCGGTTCCGGTCGACAGCGGCGCGCGGCTGTTGGCGGCGATGCTCGCGGCGGGTGCGGCCGGCCGCATCCTGCTGGCCGCCTGGAGCGACCGCAGCCGGCACGGACGCTTCCTGCCCATCCTCGTGTGCCTGCTGGCGAGCGCGCTCGGGCTGGCCCTGCTGGCGAGCGGCCTGGCCCGATCCGCCTGGGCACTCGGCGCGCTCGCCCTCTGGATGGGATTTTTCGGTTTCGGCTGGTACGGCCCCTGGGTCACCTGCGCCGCGGAAGCCTCTGCGCCGGGACGGACCGGTTCGGGCCTGGCCCTGGCCATGGTGTTCAACCAGATCGCCATCGTCGTCTGCCCGCCCCTCTGGGGCGCATGGCGGGATCGCAGCGGCGGTTTCGTGCCGGGGTGGATCGCCCTGGCCGTCCTCTTGCTGCTGGCGACCGTCGTGATCGTCCCGCTGCTCCAGCGCGCCCCCCTTCACTCCCTCCCACCACGTCCAGGAAACCCCTCATGACACAGACCCCGACCCAGATCGCCCGCCAGCTCGCCGCAGCCCATGGCTTCGACCTCGACACCCCGCTTCGCATCGGCGGCAACTACCTGCCGGTCACCGAGCACCAGAACGTCGCCTGGGTGAGCGGGCAGGTCCCGCGGGTGGGCGAGACCGTGGTCGTCACCGGACACGTGGGCGACACGACCTCGCTGGAATCGGCGCGCAACGCGGCCCGCATCTGCAGCCTGCGCACCCTGGCCGTCCTGCAACAGGCCTTCGGCCTGGAGCGCATCGAGGCGGTCCTGAAACTCAACGTCTTCGTGCAGAGCGCCCCCGGCTTCACGCAGCAAAGCGAAGTCGCCGATGCCGCGTCCGACCTGCTGGTGCAGGTGTTCGGCCCCCGCGGCGCCCAGGCGCGCACCTCGGTCGGGGTGTCCCAGCTGCCCAAGAATGCCGCCGTCGAACTCGACCTCACGGTGGCCCTGAGGGCCGCGTAGGCGCCCGCCCGGGCGCGGGCGGCACGAGGCGCTGAAGCAGCGAGCTCCGGGTGCGGCCCCGGGGCGCACCCCTGGACGGCGACCAGGGCCTGGCCGCTTGCGGCTGGCTGCGTCAGCGGGCCGGCCAGACATCCATCCGCGGCGGCGGCAAGACCGCATACGTGGTTCCACCAGCGACGCGCAGGCTTGACTTGCATCAAGGATCCGGCGGGGCAAGGCATCGATAACCAAGCTGTCCGCTCCCTGGCACGCCTTCGGCAGTTCAGCGGTCGCATGTTCTGAGGAAACGATGTATGCGAAACAACCAACCCATCACCCAGCGCGAATTCGAATTCGCCGACGACACCACCCTGATGTCGAGCACCGACACCCAGGGGCGTATCCTCTATGCGAATGCCGCCTTCTGCCACGTCAGCGGATTCACCCGGGAAAGCCTGCAAGGCAAGGCACACAATATCGTGCGCCATCCCGACATGCCGCCGGAGGCATTCGCCGACATGTGGGCCTCGCTCAAGCGCGGCGAGCCGTGGCAGGCGCTGGTGAAGAACCGGCGCGTCGATGGAGACCACTACTGGGTCCGGGCCAGTGCCACCCCGGTGGTGCGCGAGGGCCACCAGACCGGCTATCTGTCGATCCGCACCCGGCCCTCCGCGCAGGAAGTGGCGGCCGCCGAGACACTCTACCGGGACTTCCGCGAAGGCAGGCACGGCAGGCGCAAGTTTCACAAAGGGCTGATCGTGCGCAGCGGCATGTGGGCCTGGACCTCGCTGCCGCAGACCCTGCCGGTGCGCTGGCGCATCCGCTCGGGCCTGCTGGGGCTGGCGCTGGCGATGCCGCTCGGCGCGGCGGCGCTGGGCATGGGCGGGACCGCGCTCGCCCTCTTCGCCGGCCTCGCGGCGGCGGCTGCGGCACTGACCAGCGCCTGGCTGGAGTCCCAGATCTCGCGTCCCTTGGAGCGCATTTGCACGCAGGCCTTGCGCATGGTGTCGGGCGAAAGCCGAGGCATCGAGGCGATGAACCGGATCGACGAGATCGGCATGACCGCGCGCGCCATCGGGCAGCTCGGCCTGCTGTTCCGCTGGTTGACCGACGACATGAAGAGCCAGGTGGCGAACATCCAGACCGCCACCAGCGAAATCGCGCAGGGCAACAACGACCTGGCCACGCGCACCGAGCGGGCGGCCTCGAGCGTGCAGGAGACGGCCTCCGCCATGACCCGCATGGCCTCCAGCGTGCAGCACACCGCCGACGCCGCGACCGAGGCCGACCGCCTGTCGGTTTCGGCCAGCGAAGCCGCCGCCCGGGGGGGACAGGCCGTGTCGCAGGTGTCCGGCACGATGGATGAAATCAGCCGCGGCTCGAAGCAGATCGCCGACATCACTGGCGTCATCGACAGCATCGCCTTCCAGACCAACATCCTGGCGCTGAATGCCGCGGTCGAGGCGGCGCGCGCCGGCGAGCAGGGACGGGGTTTCGCGGTGGTGGCCGCCGAGGTCCGCCACCTGGCCCAACGCAGCGCGGATGCAGCCAAGGAGATCAAGGCGCTCATCGGCAGCAGCGTCGACAAAGTGGAGTCGGGCGCCCGATCGGTGAGCGAGGCCGGCCGCACCATGAATGACATCGTCGAGCAGGTGAAGTCCGTGTCGGGCATGATCGCCGGCATCAGCACGGCTGCCACCGGACAAAGCCAGGGCATCGCGCAGGTCGGCCAGGCGGTGAACCACCTGGACGGCATCACCCAGCAGAATGCCGCCCTGGTCGAGCAGAACGCCGCCGCCGCGGAGAGCCTGAAGCTGCAGGCGACACGCCTGCTCGAGGCCATGAGCATCCTCGGCTAGGCGGGCTTGGACGGCCGGTCCGCAGCCGTCCGGGCCGGGGGTCAGGGGACGGACTCATCCGATCGTCCATCGCCCCGGGCCCCGGGAGGCAGGGGATCAATGCAGACCGTTGCTCGCACCGATCAGGTCGTTGTAGGCCTTGGAGACCTTCTCCTGGCTGCCCTCGACCATCCAGCCCGAGCCCGGCTTGAGCATCATGCGCTCGCCCTCGTTGTAGGGCACCTTGTCGCGGATGCGGCGCACACGTTCCTTGGCCGCCTTGCGGAAATCTTCCACCGCGGTGTCCACCGTGAACCACGCGCTCGGGGCGCGACCCGGATTCTTCTTGGCGAACTCGCTGGTTTCGTCGACGATCTTCTCGAACTCCGCCAGCTTGCCACCGGCCAGGTCGGCGGCGAAGGTCTCGGCTTCGATCAGGTTCATCAAGGCCTTGGCCCGGTTCATCGTGGCCATGTGCAGGTACTTGAAGGAGCGGCCTTCTTCCTTTTCCACCTTGGCCAGCTCGGCCTCCAGCAGCCTGTCGTTCTCGAGGTCGAGCTCGGCCGAAAAGCTGGCGCTGGCCGATTCGAAGGCACGCGCGCTCTGCGCCAGCGGGGCATGCAGCTGCTTGCCCTTGGCGAACTGGTCGTCCTTGTAGTTCTCGCGGTCATAGTAGGCATGGACCGACGCCACGGCCTGGTCGAATGCCACGATGGCGTTGGCATAGGACAAGGCCGCCGCATCGAGCTTGGTCAACACGGGCGCCTGCCTGGCAGTCGCCTCGAGCGCGCTCTTGCATTGGGCGATGCGGACGGAATCGAGCGAGTACAGCCCGTAGACGACCCGTTCCTGGCCGGTCGGACCGGCGTTCATGTCCTTGACCCAGCTGGCGTAACGCGCCATGGTGCGGTGCCCCGTGCCGTCGATCGCGTTGTAGCAGTCGATGTACTGGTTGAGCCTGGCACCGATGTCGTTGGCCGGGCTGTGGTCCGGCTCGGTCGCGGCACCGCCGTCCTGGCCCGCGGCCACGCTGCTCACCGCGTCCTTCGATGGCGCGACAGGCGCAAGCTCGCTCCTGTCCTGGCAGGCCGCCAGCTGCGCACACAGCAGCATGCCCAGCACAAGCTTCCCGGGAAGCCGGGTCCAATCGCCCGTCCGGCGCGCGGCCGTGGTGTCGTCCATGTGGTTCTTCATCGCTACCCCTCGTGATTTGTTGTTCTGGCCGGCCAGACCGGCGGCGCGGCCATGCCGCCGGGCCATCGCACGGCCCGTGCGGCGGACCGCGGCGCCGTCCGGCGCCATCGGGCAGGCTCGTCCGGCATGTCTTGCGGACGCACGGCAGACCGCTGTCGCCGCGGTAGCGATTGGCGCATGGCGACCTGACCCCGACAACCCCCTGGGCAGGCGTATCGGGGCCCGGCCCCTCGCCCCTGAAATCCCGGCCGGGAACGCGTGTCCCTAGGCCGACTGCATCGCCGCCCGTGTCAGGACCGCCTGGTCCTCGACCCATTCGCAAAAGCGCCGCGCGTCCTCCGACAAACGCCCGGAGGGAGGCTTGATCAGCCAATAGGCATAGGGCGAGGCGAGGCGGCGCCCGGCGAAGGGTTCGACCAGTTCCCCGCGCGCCAGCGCTTCGGCCGACAAGGCCAGCCGAGCCATGGTCACGCCCTGCCCCGCCAGGGCCGCCTGCACCTGCTGGTGGGTGTAGTTGAAATAAAGCCAGCGGGCCGGCTGCAAGTCGGGCAGCCCCTGCTGGCGCAACCAGGTCGACCAGCTGACGAAGTCGGCACTGGCGCGCGGATTGTCCTCTTCCATCAGGGTGTGGCCGACCAGGTCGGCGGGGGTGCGCAAGGGCGCGGCCTCGCTGCGCGAGCGCTCCAGCAACCAGGGACTGACCATCGGCGTGACCACTTCCTCGAACAACTGCACCGCATGCGCAGGCGCCTGCTCGGCACGGCAGTAGCGCAAGGCCACGTCCACTTCGGCGGTCTCATTGCCGTCGGGATCGATGATTTCGTCGGTCGCGCTGACACGGATGTCGATCTGCGGGTGCTCGCGCTGGAAGGCTTCCAACCGGGGGATGAGCCAGAGCGAGGCGAACGAGGCGAACGTGGTCACCGTGACCACGCGCCGTCCACGCGTCCGACGGATCTGCCGCACCGTGGCATCCAGCCGATCAAGCCAGGGCGCGGTCGTGCGCAGCAGCGCCATGCCGGCCACGGTCAGCTCGACACGCCGCGTACCGCGCAGGAGCAGCACGGCCCCCAGATCGTCTTCCAGGGACTGGATCTGCCGGCTGACGGCTGATTGGGTGAGGTGCAGTTCCTCTGCCGCCGCACGGAAGCTGAGGTGCCGCGCCACGGCTTCGAACGTCCGGATGGGCCCGACACCCAGCGGACCGCGCCTGGGCGAATTCATGACGAAAACGCGTTAATGCAGTGACAGCAAGTCATTGGACACCCCCGGTTTACTCCAGTACTCTTCGTGGGTCGCAGTGTAAAAGAGATACCCGATGAAGTACTCGGTGATGACCAATACGCAACAGACCACGAAACTCCCGGCCTCCTGGTGGGCGCTCGCTCGCGGGGAAACCCTGAGATTGACAGGCGCGCCCGGCTCGCGCTGCCTGCAGGTGCTCGAGGGCCGGGTCTGGATCACCGCCGACGGCACGAAACACGCGCCATCGACCGACATCTGGCTGCAGGCAGGCGACGAACTCGTGATGCCGGCCTTCAGCCGCTGGGTCATCGAAGCCGATTCGGCCGCCCGCTTCCAGCTGCTGGTGCCGCCACGCGCCGTCGAGGCCGTGCCCTTGCTGGCCGCGTTGCGTGCCCGCGTCGGCCGGCTCGGCCGGCCGGCCGGCGCACGTTGCCCCGGCTGGTCCTGAAGCATGGCGCGGCAGGCCTGACGCCTTCGCAGCCCGTCGCCAGGCGAAAAAAAAGCAGGCGCCAAGCGCCTGCCTTTCCGACGCGAAGACGTCTTACTTGGCGGCCGAAGCAGCGGCTTCCTTCTTCGGAGCCTTCTCCTTCGTGGCCTTGGCCTTGGCGGGTGCGCTGGCGGCGGAAGCGGCCGCAGCCGGTGCGCTGGCCTTGGCCGGGGCGGCGGCGGCATGCGATGCGGCCTGGGCTTGGAACGAGGTCACGGCGAAGGCTGCGACGATCAGGGCAGAGAGAAGCTTGCTCATGTGGTTTCCTTGAAAGTTGAATAGGCCCGGGGGCCGGTAAACACTCAAAACAATGGGACTATCTCCACAGTCCGACAGAGCGCGCTCCGCTTCACGAGACCCGACGCGAAGCAACCGCATTCTGAAGACCATCCGCCAGTCTGGGAAGGATTTCCCTCGGTCTGACCAGCCAAGAACGAGGGCCGCTTCGGCCCGGTTGACACCGATGGGCGAACTTTTCATCGCTCTCGATGCAACCCGACGTAACAAACACCGGCATCGCCCAGTTGGTACCATGAGCCATTTGCCGCCTCGGGCCTCTGCGCGTGCACTCCTGCCTCCGACTCGCCTCGTTCGCCCTGCTCGTCTCGCTGACCCCGGCACTGCCGGCCCGCGCCGCGCCCTTTCTTCCCGCCAGCGATGGCCAAGTGCTGGAGGTGCTGCCGGCGCGTGCCGCAGACCCGCGCATGCAGGAGCTGCGCCGCTGGCGTGAGGCCCTGGCCCGCCAGCCGCGCGACCTCGACACGGCCTTGCGCCTGGCCCGGCGTTACATGGACGAGGTGGCCGGCGAAGGCGACCCACGTTTCGTCGGCTATGCCCAGGCCGCCCTGGCGCCTTGGTGGAACGAGCCCGAGCCGCCCGCCGGGGTGCGGGTGCGACGGGCCGTGATCCTGCAGTTCGGCCACCAGTTCGACGCCGCCCTGGCCGACCTGGACGCGGTGCTGCGCCAGGAACCCGTCAACGGCGAGGCCTGGGCCTGGTCGGCGGCCATCCACATGGTGCAGGCCCGCTATGCCGAGGCACGCCGGGCCTGCGAGCAGTTGGCCCCCCTCGCCTCCCCGCTGATCGCCAGCGCCTGCGTGGCCGGCGTCGATTCCGTGACCGGCAAGGCGGCCAAGGCGGCCTCCGATCTGCAGGCCGCCCTCGCCCGCTCGCCCGTGGCGACGGCGGAGGAGCGCCTGTGGGCCCTCACCCGGCTGGCCGAGACCAGGGAGCGCCTCGGCCAGCCGGCCGAGGCCGAGGCGGCCTACCGGAGTGCGCTGGCGCTCGGCGTGCCCGATGTCTACCTGCTGGCCGCCTATGCCGACTTCCTGCTCGACCGGCAGCGTCCGGCCGAAGTGCTGACGCTGCTCAAGGACAAGGGCCGGGCCGACTCGCTGCTGCTGCGCCTGGCCCTCGCCGCCAAGGCGGTCGGCGACCCGGCGGCCGCCGGCTGGCGCCAGGACCTGGCCGCCCGCTTCGAGGCGGCACGGCGGCGCGGCGACAGCACGCACGAAAAGGAAGAGGCCCGCTTCGCCCTGGCCTTGCAGGAGGATGCGCCGCGGGCGCTGTCGCTCGCGCGCAGCAACTTCGCCGTCCAGCGTGAACCGGCCGACGCGCGCGTGCTGCTCGAGGCGGCGCGGGCCGCGCGCCAGCCCGAGGCCGCGGCCCCGGCGCTCGACTGGATGGCCGCCTGCGGCATCGAGAGCCAGGTCCTGCGATCGCTCGCCCGTCAACTGAAAGGCGGAACTTGATTCGCTCCCCTGCCCCCATGAGGCCGCCCCTCTGGCTGGTGCTCATCGCCGCCCTGCTGCTGGTCCTGCACACCGGTACGGCCCGGGCCCACAAGCCCTCCGACAGCTACCTCACGCTGCAAGCGGCGCAGGTCCCCGGCGAAGGCCGCATCGAGGGCCAGTGGGACATCGCGCTGCGCGACCTCGATTTCGCGATCGGCCTGGACGCCGACGGCGACGGCCGCATCACCTGGGGCGAAACCCGGGCCCGGCATGCCGACATCGCCGCCTATGCGCTGGCCCGCCTGAACGTGCAGGCGGATGGCCAGGCTTGTTCGCTCAGCGCCGGCGAGCAGCTCGTCGACAAGCACACCGACGGGGCCTACACGGTGATCAGGCTGACCGTGTCATGCCCGCGCGCACCGGCCGCGCTGACGCTGGGCTACCGCCTGTTTTCCGACCTCGACCCGCAGCACCGTGGCCTGCTCAAGCTCGAGGCGAAAGGGACCACGCGCAGCGCCATCCTCGGTCCGCAGGCCCCCAGCCAGACCTTCGTGCTCGAGGACACGGACCGGCTCTCGCAATTCGTCGACTATGTCCGCGAGGGGGTCTGGCACATCTGGATCGGTTTCGACCACATCCTGTTCCTGCTGTCCCTGCTGCTGCCGGCCGTGCTGGTGTGGCGGCAGCGGAACTGGCAGCCCTCGCCCAGCCTGCGCGGCGCCTTCTGGAACGTGGCCAAGGTGGTGACCGCCTTCACGCTCGCGCACTCCATCACCTTGTCGCTGGCCACGCTGGGCGTGGTGTCGCTGCCCACGCGCTGGGTCGAGTCGGTCATTGCCGCCTCGGTGGTGCTGGCGGCGCTCAACAATGTCTTCGGCGTCTTTCACGGCCGCCTGTGGTTGATGGCCTTCGGCTTCGGCCTCATCCACGGCTTCGGCTTCGCCAGCGTGCTGGCCGAGCTCGGCCTGCCGCAGGGCACCCTGCTGCTCGCGCTCGTCGCCTTCAATGTCGGGGTCGAATGCGGGCAGCTGGCGATCGTGGCGGCGTTCCTGCCGCTCGCCTACGCCCTGCGCCGCAGCTGGTTCTACCGCAAGCTGGTTTTCGTCGGCGGCTCGCTGGGGATCGCCGCCCTCGCCGGCATCTGGTTCGCCGAGCGGGTGTTCAACTTCAAGCTGCTGCCGTTCTAGGCGCCCCGTCAGCCCTTCACGTCCTTGCCGCGCAGCATGGCATGGATCTGCGCGGCCTTGTCGGCATCGAAACCGCAGCGCTGCACCCGTTCGCTCGGGTTGCACCAGGTACCGAACAGCAGGTCCCAGATCGGCAGGCCGTAGTTCTGGGCATGGTGCTGGTAGGCATGATGGACACGATGCATTTCGGGCCGGGTGACGAGGTAGCCCAGCCAGCGCGGCGAGGCGGTGTCCGAATGCAGGAAGAGATCGAACACGCCGGTGTAGAACAAGGCCCAGGCAGCCGCGATGCCGGAGGCGCCGAAGATGACATAGCTGCTGAAACAGCCGATGAGGGCGGCCGCCGCGCTATCGAGTGGATGCGCATAGAAGGCCGTCAGCGACTCGATGCGTTGCGGGCTGTGATGCAGCTGGTGCACGTGCCGCCAGAGGAAGTCGAAACGGTGGATGGCACGGTGCCACCAGTAGAAGATGAAACTGGTGGCGAAAAAGCTGAGCAGGCCCACGGCCGCGTCGGGCAGATGGGACGGCAGGTCGATCAGCGCACGCGAACGGATCGCCGCCTCGAAAAAATAGCCGATGCCCAGCGTGAAGCCGACCGTCGCCAGCGCCAGCCCGGAGGCCAGGAACAGCCAGCGCCGGTCGCAGCGGTTCTGCGACACCGGGGCGATCACCTCGCGGGTGAACAGCGCGGCGAACACCAGCAGCAAGACCGGATAGACGACAAGTTCCATGGGGTCATTGTCTCCGCAACGCCGACGGCGCGCAGGCGAGCACGGCCGGTCCTGCCGGGCTTCACCCGCCCCGCCCGGCCAATCAGTAGTAGTTCCCGGAGAAGAGCCAGGCGCCGTCCGGCTGGCGGATCAGCTCATGCTTGGTCTTGGTCGACTCGCCGCTGTCGTCCGCCACGTAGACCACCTCGAAGCGCAAGGCGTTCAAGGCCGGTGCGCTCCAGCCGTGGATGCGCGAAACCGTCAGGCAGGAGGACTTGTCGTGGTACGGCGTCGAGCGCATCGGACGCAGGCCCACGTAGGCATTGCCCAGGTTGACTCCCGGCACGGCGAAGACGTTGAGCGAGCTGGCGGCCGAGCCGTCGGCCATGCAGGACAGGCGCTCGACGAACTCCTTGATGGTGGGGGCGGCCGCCTGCATGGATGCGCGGATCTTCGCGTCCGACACGTTCTTGGGCAGTTCGCGGGCGAGCGCCTCGCGCTGCTCGGGGGTGATGCTCGCCAGCCCGGGGATCTGCCGCGGCGCGGCCCTGCGCGCCTGCGGCGGCGCCGCCTCGGCCGCTGCTGGCGCGGGACTGTCGGTGCCGGCCGACGTGCCCCCAGCCACCGCGGCGAGGGTCAGGCAGAAGTGTTTCTTGATGGCGTCCTCGGGCGACATCACACCGGCGCCGGTGGCGTACATCATCGCCACCTTGGAGCCGCCCTGCTCGGCCGCCACCACGATGTTGAGCGGCACGGTCTTGCCCTTGCCGTACGACACGCTCTGCGCCGCCGAGATGATGCCCATCGACTTGTCGGAGCTGACGACGGTGAAGCCATGCTGGACGGTGAAGGCATAGGCGCGGCTGAAGGCATCCTGCGGGGCGACCGCGGCAAACGTGGCCGAGGTCTTGTAGGTCTTGCCGCTGAACAGGCTGCCTTCGGCGCTGAAGTTCTGCAGGCAGGCCTCGTCGGCACGGGCGAGGCCCGTGCCCATGGCGAGAGCGGCCATCGTCAGCAGCGAGAGGGAGTGGTGGCGCATCGTCGGAATCCCGGTGGTTCGATGCGGCGCGATGTTACACGCCCCAAGCTTCGGGCCTGTGGCCGCGCAGGCGGCCTGCACGGCAGCCCGCCGCAGATCGAGCGTGAACGGGAAGTTGGGGTTGCCTCCTTCCTTCGGCGGCGACATCAGGCCCGGGTATGCCGGTGGGCCGCTTCGTAAAAGTGCGTGGCCTGGTCCACCAGCTCGCTCCAGCTGTGGACGGGATGTATGTTGACCTCGATCATGCCCGGGTCGGGTGTCACGCGCAGGGTCGACAGGCGCGGGTCCTTCGGCGGCTCGTAACCCTCAAGCACCAGCGGCAAGCCCATCTCGGCGGCCAGGGCCTCGTCGTACCGGGGCGGCGAGTTGTCGTCGTACCGGGCCAGATGGCTCAGGCTGGGCGCCATCCGGTGCCTGGCGGTCTCAGGCCGCGACCGGAACCAGGAAGTCGCGGCTGATCCCCACGCCCAGGGTGCTGATGCGGTCCAGGAACTGGGTCAGGAAGGCATGCAGGCCGGTGGCCATGATCTCGTCGATGTTGCCGAATTTCAGGTCGGCCTGCAGCCGCCCGGCGCGACGCAAGGTGTCCTTCGATTGTTCGTTCGCCACCTGGCCGAGGTTGGCCACCACCTCGTCCACGCAGGCGGCCAGCGAACGTGGCATGTCGGAGCGCAGGATCAGCAGCTCGGCCACCTTCTCGGGCCGGATCACGCTCCGATAGGCCTTGCGGTAGACCTCGAAACCGGACACCGAACGCAGGATGGCCGACCAATGGTAGAAGTCGTACTCCTGGTCCTTGCCGTGGTGGCCGTTGCCGCTCGCCGGTCCGAAGGACTCGCTCTCCACCGCATGGAACTTGACGTCGAGCATGCGCGCCGTGTTGTCCGCACGCTCCAGGAAACTGCCGATGCGCAGGAAGTGGAAGGCCTCGTCCTGCAGCATGGTGCCCACCGTCACCCCGCGCGAGAGGTGCGAGCGGAACTTCACCCATTCGAAGCTCTCGCCGGGGTCGTTCTGGAAACTCTTGTTGGCCAGCATGCGCCGGAACTCGAGCCAGGTCTGGTTCTGGGTCTCCCAGACCTCGGTGGTCAGGGTGCCGCGCACCGCACGCGCGTTCTCGCGCGCCGCCATCAGGCAGCTGTAGATGCTGGACGGGTTGCGCTCGTCCGCCACCATGTAGTCCATGACCTTCTCGGCGGTGACGCCCCCGTAGCGCGAAGCGTAATCCTCGGCCAGCTCGGAAATGCTGAGCAAGCCCTTCCAGCCGTTTTCGGCCGCGACGGCGCTCTGCGGCAGCAGGCCCGTCTGGTAGTTGACGTCCAGCATGCGGGCGGTGTTTTCCGCGCGCTCCATGTAACGCGCCATCCAGTAGAGGTGATCCGCCGTTCTTGAAAGCATGTCTTGTCTCCGATCAGGCCTCGAGGACCCAGGTGTCCTTGGTACCACCGCCCTGTGACGAATTGACGACCAGGGAACCGTCCTTCAGCGCCACGCGGGTCAGCCCGCCCGGCACCATCTGCACGTCCTTGCCGCTCAGCACGAAGGGCCGCAGGTCGATGTGCCGCGGCGCGATGCCGCTGTCGACGAAGGTCGGGCAGGTCGACAGCGCCAGCGTCGGCTGGGCGATGTAGCCCGCGGCGTTGGCCAGCAGCACGCGACGGAAATCGGCGATCTCCTCCTTGGTGGCGGCGGGGCCGACCAGCATGCCGTAGCCGCCCGCCCCGTGGACCTCCTTGACCACCAGCTCGTGCAAGTGGTCGAGCACATAGTTCAGGTCGTCCTGGACCCGGCACTGGTAGGTCGGCACGTTGTTGAGGATGGGTTTCTCGCCGAGGTAGAACTCGATCATCTTCGGCACATAAGGGTAGATCGACTTGTCGTCGGCGACCCCGGTGCCGATGGCGTTGGACAAGGTGACATTGCCGGCGCGGTAGACGTCCAGCAGGCCGGCGCAGCCGAGGGTGCTGTCGGCTCGGAACGCCAGCGGATCGAGGAAATCGTCGTCGACCCGCCGGTAGATGACATCGACGCGCTTCGGTCCCTGCGTGGTGCGCATGTAGACGAAGTTCTCCTTCACGAACAGGTCCTGCCCCTCGACCAGTTCGATGCCCATCTGCTGGGCCAGGAAGGCGTGCTCGAAATAGGCGCTGTTGTGCATGCCGGGCGTGAGCACCACGACGGTGGGCTCGTTGACGCCCGCCGGCGCCACGCCGCGCAGGGTCTCGAGCAGCAGGTCGGGATAGTGCGCCACCGGCGCCACCCGGTGCTGGCTGAACAGCTCGGGGAACAGGCGCATCATCATCTTGCGGTTCTCGAGCATGTAGCTCACGCCGCTGGGCACCCGCAGGTTGTCCTCGAGCACGTAGTAGGAGGCGCTGCCGTCGCGATGGGCCGCGCGCACGATGTCGATGCCGCTGATGTGCGAATAGACCCCGCCGGGCACGTCCACGCCCATCATCTCGGGCCGGAACTGGGCATTCCCGAGGATCTGCTCGGCCGGCACGATGCCGGCGCGGATGATGTCCTGCCCGTGGTAGACATCGTGGATGAAGCGGTTCAGCGCGGTGACCCGCTGGCGCAGGCCTTTTTCCATCTCGGCCCATTCATGGGCCGGAATGACGCGGGGGATCAGGTCGAACGGGATCAGGCGCTCGGTGCCGGAGCCGTCCTCGTCCTTGGCGCCGTAGACGGCGAAGGTGATGCCCACGCGCCGGAAGATCATCTCGGCCTCCTCGCGCCGGGCCCTCATGGCCTCGCCGGACTGCCGCTCCAGCCAACGATCGTAGAGCTGGTAGTGCTCCCGCACCTGCGTGGCGTCGGCCCGCATCTCGTCGAAGCTGGGTCTCATCTGCGAAATCTCCTCGAATACACGGTTAGCAAAATACAGGCCACCCTCATGCCATCAAGGAACATGGTGCCAGTAACGGGCCCCCCTGTCTCGCTCGCACAAGCCCTCTTGCGCGGCCCCTTCCGCTCCACTCCAGTGCCAGGCGCCGCACGACGGACTGGCGCGCAGCAGCACGCCACGCGAGGCCAGCCGTGCCCGCAGCTCGGCGGCCGGATGACCGAACCGGTTGCCGTACCCCGCCTGCACCACGGCCACCCGGGGCTGCACCGCATCCAGGAACGCCGCACCGGAGGAGGTCTTGGCGCCGTGCCGGGGCACCAGCAGCACCTCGCTGCGCAGCGGCACTCCGGACTCCACCAGCCGGGACTCCTGCTCGCGCTCGATGTCGCCCGCCAGCAACAGGCTCCCTTGGGCCCCGCTCACGCGCAGCACGCAGGAGCGGGCGCCCGCCTTGCGAGCGCCCGCCCGCGCGCCCGGGAAGGGGTGCAACACCTCGAAGCGCACCCCGTCCCACAGCCAGGACTGGCCGGCCTCGCAGCGGCTGGCCTTGGGCGCCAGCGCCAGCAGGGGATGCCCGGCCCCGAGCGGACTGCTCAGTTCATCCACCCGCACACCTCGCAGCAGCGACTCGGCTCCCCCCACGTGGTCGGCATCGGACTGGCCGAGCACCAGGCGGTCGATGCGCGACTCGCCGCGGGCGCGCAGCAGGGGCAGGAGCACCCGCTCGCCCGCGTCGCCGTCGCCCGGATAACGCGGGCCGGTGCCGTACACCAGCAGATGCTCCCGGGTGCGCACCAGCACCGCCACCCCCTGCCCCACATCGGCCGCCAGCACATCGAAGCGTCCGGCGGGTGGCAGGTCGGGCGGCGGCCACAGCAGCGGCAGCACCAGCGGCACGCCCAGCAGGCGCAGCTGCCACGGCAGCGGCATCACGGCGAGCGCCGCGGCCAGCAAGCCCGCGGCCTGCGCCCACCAGGGGGCCGCGGCCACCGGCCAGAGGGCCCAAGGCAGGGCGGCCAGGGGCGACAGGCCGCGCACCAGCTGTCGCCCGACCCAGGCGCCGGCGCTCCACAAGGGCGCCCACAGCGCCCCCAGCAGGGCCAGCGGCGTGAGCAGCAGCGTGACCAGCGGGATGGCCACCAGATTGGCCAGGAAGCCGACCAGGGACAACTGCTGGAAGAACACCAGGGTGAGCGGCGCCAGCCCGATGCTGGCGACCCACTGCGTGCGCAGCCCGCGGCCGAGCGCCCGCCCCGCCGGCAGCCACCAGCCTCGCCAGCCGGTGGCCGCAGAGGCATCGGCCAGGGGGGCCCTCGCCGGCGTCGAGGCCATCAGCACCGCCACCGCGCAGAAGGACAACCAGAAGCCGGGTTGCAACAAGGCCCAGGGATCGAACACGCTGACCACCACCGCGGCCGCCAGCAGCACCGCCGGCCAGGCCCAGCGCCGGCCCGAGAGCGCGAGCAGGGTCACCGTGCCCAGCATCCACACGGTGCGCTGCGCCGGCACCCCCCAGCCCGAGAACAAGGCATAACCGACGGCCGCGAGCAGGCCGCCCACGGCCGCTGCGCGGGGCGCGGGCAGCCACAGCAAGGCGCGCCGGCTGCGACACCACAGCCAGCGCAGGACGGCCGAGGCGAGCCAGGCGAACATGGTGACGTGGAGGCCGCTGATGCTCATCAGGTGAGACACGCCGGTATCCCGGAACAGCTGCCAGTCCTCGTGGACGATGGCCGACTGGTCGCCCACCGACAGGGCGGCCAGCACCCCAGCCGCCCGCCGCTCGCCGACCTCGGCATCGATGCCATCGCGCACCCGCTGCCGCAAGCGCTCGAGCGGGTGCGCCGCCTCGGCGTCGAGCAGCACCGGCAGGCCCGGCGCGGCGCGCACCGAACCGGTGGCGCGCACGCCTTGCTCGAACAGGTGCAACTCCTGGTCGAACCCGTGCGGGTTGAGCTTGCCATGCGGCTGGCGCAGGCGCACGCCGAGCCGCCAGGCCTGGCCCGCGCGCAATCCGGACTGCGGCCCGCCCGAGGTGTTGGCCATGCGGGTGGCGCTGGCGCAGGCGGTGCCGCCTGGCCTGGCCCGCGCGCAAGCCGTACGGCGGCCCGCCCGTGGTGTGGGCCTCGGGGGGGCCGCGGTACCACCCGAGCGACACCAGGCGCGGCACGCGCACCGCCCGGCCCTCGTGCTCGGCATGGGCGACCTCGAACAGGAAACGCAGGCCATTCGCGCTGTGTGCGGGCAGCGTGGCGACCACGCCGCTCAGCACCAGATCCTGGCCGACCAGCGCTTCGGGCAAGGCATCGGCCAGCCGCAGGCCCGCGCGCCATCCCGACACACCGAAGCCCATGAGCACACCGGCAGCCAGCAGGGGCACGAGCATGCGGGCACGGACGAGGCCCGGCGACCGTGTCGGCCCCGGTGCCGGAGCGGGTTCACGCGGTGGCGCGCCACCTCGGCGGAACCCGCAAAGCAGGCCCAGCCCCAGGCCGCCCAACGCCGCGGCGACGGCCCACCAGCCCGGCCCCAGAGCGGACTGGCGCAGGTGCAGGGCCACCCCCAGCAACCAGCCCAGCCCCGGCGCGGCCAGGCGAAGAAAGACCCCGGCATCCGCCGGCAGGGGAGCGGGGGCCGGCAGGCCGGGCCGGTGTAGCATTTGCGGTTCCACAGCTTCCAGCCGGTTTTCCATGTCCTCTTCATCCGTCTACGACCGTTTGAAATCCCTCGGCATCGACTTGCCCGCCGTGGCCGTGCCCGCCGCCTCCTACCTGCCGTTCGTGCGCACCGGCAACCTGCTGTTCCTGTCCGGCCACGTGGCCAAGCGCGACGGCAAGCCCTGGGTCGGCCAGCTGGGCCTGGACACCGATACCGCCACCGGCAAGGCGGCGGCGCGCGCCGTGGCGATCGACCTGCTCGGCACCCTGCACGCGGCGCTGGGCGACCTGAACAAGGTGCAACGCATCGTGAAGGTCATGAGCCTTGTCAACAGCACCCCGCAGTTCACCGAACAACACCTGGTGACCAACGGCTGCTCGGACCTGCTCGCCGAGGTGTTCGGCGACAAGGGCGCGCATTCGCGCAGCTCGTTCGGCGTGGCGCAGATTCCGCTGGGCTGCTGCGTCGAGATCGACTTGATCGCCGAGGTGTCATGAGCTGGCTTCTCGTGTGGGGGGCGGGGACATGAGCGGGCGGCGCACGGCCGCCGCCCTGCCATGGGCGATGGCCGTGACGTGCCTGCTGGCGGTGGGCCTGGCCCTGGTGGCCCAGTACGGCTGGGACATGCGGCCTTGCCCCTGGTGCGTGCTGCAACGTGCAATCTATCTGTTGATCGCCGTGGCCTGCGTGGCCGCCGCCTGCCTTAAGTCGAGGCGCGCGCAGGCAGTACCGCTGCTGCTCGCCCTGGCGCTCGCGCTGTCGGGCATGGCGTCCGCGCTCTACCAGCACCTGGTGGCCGCGGCGGAGTTCTCCTGCAACCTCACGCTGGCCGACAAGATCGTCTCCGCCCTGCAGCTCGACAGCTGGCTGCCTTCGGTGTTCAGCGCCACGGCCAGTTGCGCCGAAGCCGCCGTGTCGGTGGCAGGGATTCCATTTGCCTACTGGAGCCTGGCCCTTTTCGCCGCGCTGACTGTGGGAAGCGCCACAGTCTTGATCAAGCGCACTTGATCCGCGGGCGTTTCCGGCACATCATGCAGCATGGTTCCGGGCCACGGCGTGCCGTCATGCCGCCGGCGGTCTTGAGCAAGGGGGTTGCGCCGGCCTCACGGCCAAGCGCAGCCTAGGCAGTCTTTAAGGTACGGCACCGCCCCGGTGCCGCCGCCGATACAAGGAAACCATCATGTGGCACTGGAATTCGCTGTGGGCGCACGGCCCTGGAGACCCCCCGCCCATCGACGACCCTGTCTTGTGGCGCAGCCCCTGGAGCCTGGAGCAGTCGATCGCGCTGCAAGCCCGCACCTGGGACACCATCGTCACCGCCAGCCACTCGTGGTGGAGCTTCTGGATGGCCGCCATGCCCCTGCCCACCTGGCCGCAGATCGGCCAGGTCGCACCGCCCTCCGAATCGCAGGCCACCCTGCAGTGGCCGGTGCCCGACACGCACGGCGGCGGAGGCAACGAGCATCATGCGGAGCGCATCGCCGCCGAGCGGGCCGCACCGAGGCGGGCACCCGTGCCCCGAAAACGCGCGGAGCACCCCGAAGCGCGGCACCATGCCGCCACTGCGCGCAAGCGTTGAGCGGGTCTTGCACAGGCGGCCCTGCGGGCTGCACCAGGCCCGCTGCGGCGGGCGGGTTCAGTGCGGCTTGCGGGGCCGCTTGAACGACTTCGGCGTGTAGACATTGCCGTTCCAATCGCCCTCGGCCTTGGCACGGCGAATGGCCTCGGCCGCCTGTCGAGAGGCCCGGCTGCGATGGATCAGCCGCGACGGCAACCCAAGCATTTGCCGCACCAGCCGATCGAACTGGCGCTGGCGAACCGAGCCGAGGCACAGGCGCAGCAACATGATGACGCACAGCGCCAACACGGCACCCACCAGCAGTTTCTCGATCGTCATGGCGCGTGCTCTCCTGGAAAATTCTCACGCCCACGTCCTGTCCCGGGGCACGCCTCATCATACCCAGCCGCCGGCATTCGCGCAGCCATGCCCATGGGGCGCGAGGCATGAAGCCGGGAGCTGTCACGGAACTTGCGGGAAGGCGGTCGAATCGTCGACCCGCGGCGGGCCGCGAAGAACTCGCCGCCGGAACATCCGGGGAAGAACCACTACCGTGTCGCCACAGCCCCGCGGGCATTCTCACACCGGCCCGAGGCTGCAAGGCTCATCGCCGGCCGAGCTCGGACATGGCCGCGGCGACAGGCACAGCCCGGAGTCCTCCCGGAACCTCGGGTCCGATGCACTGCACGGACCTGAAAATGCGCGGCACGGGCCTGGAAAAATGGCCTGTATCACCGTGAAGTGATACAGGCCCGCAAAGCCGATCGACGTTACATTCAGTTATATCGATGACGTATTCGAATGATTTCTATTGGCACGTCCTGTCGAAACAGATGCATCGTTTTTCCGCGGCCGGGCAAATGGATTACTTGAGGTAGATACCTGCGATGACGATGATGTCGCCTTGCTTCTTGACATAAGAAGTCTTCGGCTCCACCTTGCCGCTGGTCGGGTTCAGGTACTTATAGTCGACCCAGCCGGTCCCCTTGGTCTTGGCGGTTTCGACAAACTCCTTGCGGAACAGCTTGCCTTCGGCGTCGGGCTTGGCGACATTGTTCTGCCCGAGCAGGGACTTGTTGATCGGATCGGCGATCAGCGTCCCTTCGAGGTCGTAGACGAACACGTAGAGTTCGCCCTGGTTGAACTGGCCGTCCTTCTTGTTCACCTCGGCGAGCAGCTGGTCCTTGCCGCTGGCGCTGGCGAAGGCGGCGGCCTTCTCGACGATGGCTTGGGCGTCGGCCTTGGTCGGAGACGCGGCATGGACACTCGGGCTCAGCAGGGCGAACGACGATACCAAGGCAAACAGGGTGGCACGCAGGGTTTTAATCATTTTTTGCTTTCTTGAAGTTGATCGATAGGGACCACAAGAGCGGTACATCTTCATTCCCAACCAGGCAAATGAAGACCGCCAAGCGGAAATAAAGTATAGAAAGCGCTCACTCACCTTCCGTGAAAATTCGCTTTCTGATTAGGGGTTGACCCTGTATTTTGTTTCGGATAGCCCCTACGCATTGGAGCGGCCGGAATCCTCGCCATCTCAGCTATATCGATGAACCCTGGGGGGCAAAGCCGCAGGAAAATCGGCCCCGGGTCCAGCCGATGCACCAAGAATGTGCTGTTGCGGAAATGCCTAAAAACCGCAGAGGCGACAGGGAAAGGCGGTGCGGGGAGACCACGGCCCTGCCGCGGGTTCGAGGCGCACGGCTCCTGGGCGGCGCGCCCTGCCTGGCAGGCGGGCGCGAGGACGGCAGGCAGGCGCCGCTCTAGGCGATGCCCACCACCTTGTGCGTCTGCACGCTCAAACGCCACTGCGGATGGGCCAGGCAATAGTCGATCGCCTGCCGGGTGTTGCGCTGGTGCGCCAGGTTGTCCATCGGCTGCAGGAAGAAGTGCTCGAAGGCCAGGCCAACGAACTGCTCGGGCAGGGCCCCGGGCTGCGGGTACACCAGCTTGAGCTCATGGCCGGCCTGCAGCACCAGGCTGCTGCCGGCCTTGGGGCTGACACAGATCCAGTCCAGGCCCGGCGGCGCGGGCTGCGTGCCGTTGGTCTCCACCGCCACCTGGAAGCCGCGTGCGTGCAAGGCGTCGATGGCCGGGGCGTCCAGCTGCAACAGCGGTTCGCCACCGGTGCACACCACCAGCGGGCGCCCCTGCCCCAGGTCCGGCCAGCGGGCGGCGACCGCCTCCGCCAGTGCCTCCGGGGTGTCGAACTTGCCCCCGCCCGGGCCATCGGTGCCGACGAAGTCGGTGTCGCAGAACTGGCAGACCGCGCGCGACCGATCGGCTTCGCGCCCGGTCCAGAGGTTGCAGCCGCTGAAGCGACAGAACACGGCGGCGCGCCCGGCCTGGGCGCCCTCGCCCTGCAGCGTGTAATAGATCTCTTTGACGGAATAGGTCATGGCGGGAACGGGGATCGATGCAGGGGCCGGGACGGCGTCAGATCGGCAGCGCCGGGCCTTCTTCGCCCAGGCACACGATGGCGCCGCTGCCGCGCGTCTCGTACAGGTCGACGCGGTCGACCGCGGGCAGCACCGCCCTCGCCTGCGCCAGGATCCAGTGCGCCAGGGTGGCGGCATCGTTGTCCGCCAGCGCCGGGTTCTCGTGCAGCGGCTGGTGGTCCAGGGACTTGAAAACGGGATTGAACAGCTGTTTCACGTCGCCGAAATCGACCGTCCAGCCCATCACCGTGTCGAGCGGAGCCCGCAGGTGCAGCCGCAGCGTGTAGGTGTGGCCGTGGATGCGCCGCAGGGGACTGCCGTCGGGCGCATGGCGCAGGCGCAAGGCGCTGTCGAGCGTGAACTCCTTCCAGATGCGGTAGTGGTCGCCATCGAAGTTGGCGCCGCAGGAGGCGGTCTCGAAGACCGTGATCCAGGACAGCGCCGGCAGCTCGGGCTTGAGCCGTGCCCACAACCAGCTCGACATCATCTCGCTGGTCGGATTGGACAGGCCCGGCAGATCGTTCAGGCAGCCGTGATCCAGCAACTGGTGCAGCGGCGCCCAGCAGGCGTCGAGGTGGTCGTAGTCGATGCTCAGGTCATCGCGTTCGCCCAGCGCCTGGTTGGCGTGCACGATGACCTCGAAGCCGTGGCCGTGCATGCGGCCGCACTGGTGCCCGGCCGGCACATGGGGCAGGCGGTGCGCGGCCTGGAACACATACCGGCGCCACACGTGCGCCTGGCCTTCCGGGTCGAGGTCGACCCCCTGGTGCGGCGTGCTCTGCACGCCCACCTGCGCCAGCCCGGGCACTTCCATTCGCGAGCGGATCCAGCGCGCCAGGTTCTCGTCGGTCGGCTGGACCAGCGTGTCGTTGAGCAGCGAATAGTCGAGCATGGCCGTGCAGCGCTCGAGTTCGCCGCGCAGGCGCTCGACCTCGCCGCCGGGGAAATGCGCCCAGCCGGCAGGCAGGTTGGCGCGCGCGCTGGCGACGAAACCATGGCCGTGCAGGCGGCGCGCGCGGTGCCCCTCGGGCAGCAGCGTGACCTGGCGGGCGGACTCGAATCCGCTCGAAGCGGCGTGAAGCGTTTTGGTGGGCATGGCGCTATTGTCTCAAGACCGCGCCACCGCCGCTCGATCGCCATGGGAAGCGGTCCGCACGGCCGCTTCCATGCGGGCTAGACTCGGCATCGTCTCCCTGGACAGCCGGGCCGGCCCCGGCTCCTTCGTCATGCGCATGGTTGGCCCCCACGCCGAATACGTCCTGACCCACCCGGGCGCCTTCGTCCTGCGCACGTTGAAGGCGTTCCGCGCCAACCAGGGGCTGCTGCTGGCCGGGGCCGTGGCCTACTACGCGCTGCTGTCCATCGTGCCGCTGCTGATCCTCGCCGCCATCGTCCTGTCGCATGTGTTCGACCAGGCCGAACTGCTGGGCACGCTCCGGCGTTATCTCGAATGGATCGTCCCCGGCCAGTCGCGCTCGATCGTCGACGAGCTGGCCTATTTCCTGGCGCACCGTGAGGTGATGGGCTGGGTGCTGCTGGCCACGATGCTGTTCTTCAGCTCCCTGGCCTTCACCGTGCTCGAAAACGCCATGTCGGTGATCTTCCACCACCGGGTGGCGATCCGCCGCCGCCACTTCCTGGTGTCGGCGGTGCTGCCCTACTGCTACATCGTCTGCCTGGGCCTGGGGCTGCTGATCGTCACCTTCGTGGCCGGCGGGCTGCAGGCCCTGGGGCAGGAAAGCCTGGAATTCCTCGGGCGCGACTGGTCCCTGGTGGGCATCTCCGGCCTGCTGCTGTACCTGCTCGGTTTCCTGGGCGAGGTGGTGCTGCTGACCTCGGTCTACCTGGTCATGCCGGTCGGACGCCTGCACCTGCGCCGGGCCCTGATCGGCGGGGTGACCGCCGCCGTGCTATGGGAACTCACCCGCCACGCGCTGCTGTGGTATTTCGCCACCTTGTCGCAGATGAACCTGGTCTACGGCTCGCTCACCACCGCGATCGCGCTGCTGCTCAGCCTGGAGATGGCCGCCACCTTGCTGCTGCTCGGCGCGCAGGTCATCTCGGAATACGAACGGGCCGGCACCGGCCCCTCCGCCACGCCGCCCGGAACCCTGCACACCGGCTGACCCGCCCAGCAACGCGCGCTTGTCCTACAGCGCCGGGCGCGAACAAGGTGCATAACCACGGTATCGCCTCGAGGGGAGGCGACTACCGAAGGAGCATTTCCATGACCGCAAGCGACGACCTCCTCGACGGCCAGCTCATCTATCTGCCGCCTGAAGCCGGGGACATCGACCAGCCGCGTTTCGAACCCGACAACGACTGGCTGCGACAGGCGCCGCCCGATTACCAGAAGAGCGCCATGTGGCGCTGGCTGGCCACCCACTATGAAGACCCGGAAACGGCCACGCCCCACGACCAGCAAGGCCATTTCGACTTCCTCGACGGCGGCCCCTTCCTGGCCGACCGGGTGCTGACCGAACGGTTCCAGGGCATCGTCGACGACGACGTGATCCACGATTTCATCCGCAAGGTCCAGGCCGAGGTGGGCAACGAATGGGCGATGAAGCGGCTGGACCGCTTCAGCGGCTGAGGGCCGGGCTCAGGCGCCGTCGGCCCACTCGATGCGCGCGCCCAGCGCGCACAGGTTCTCGACGAAACGCGGGTGGGCGCGGCGTATCGGGGCGGCCTTCTTGATGACCGAACGGCCATCGATGCTGGCCGCCAGCATCAGCATCGCGATCGCCACGCGGATGATGTACGGGCTCTCCACGGTCGCACCCACCAGCGGCTTGCCGCCGAAGGTGATGACCCGGTGCGGGTCCGACAGGAACGCGTGCGCCCCGAACTTCGACAATTCCGAGGTCCAGCCCATCGCGCCGTCATAGACCTTGTTCCAGAACATCGCGCTGCCTTCGGCCTGCACCCCGAGGGCGATGAAGATCGGCAACAGGTCGACCGGCAGGTAAGGCCAGGGCGCGGCCTCGATCTTCTGCAGCATGTTGCGGGTGAAGGGCTCGCGCACCCGCAGCCGGCCGTCCGTCTCGGCCCGCGACCAGCCGCCCTCGTGGACCACCCGCACGCCGAACTTCGCGAAACTGCGATCGATCAGCGGGAAGTGCTCGGGAGCGCTGTTCTTCACCTCGACCTGCCCCCCGGTGATGGCGCCCAGCGCGAGGAAGCTCACCACCTCGTGGAAGTCCTCGGTGAAGCTGAAATCCGCGCCGCCCAGTTCGGCCACGCCGTCGATGCTCAGGCACGAGGTGCCCAGGCCCTGGATGCGCGCGCCCAGTGCCGTCATGAAGGCACAGAACTCCTGCACATGCGGCTCCGAAGCCGCATTCGTCAGGGTCGAACGGCCCTGGGCCAGGGCGGCGCACAGCACGAAGTTCTCGGTGGTCGTGACCGAGGCATAGTCGAGCCAGTGCCGCACCGCCTGCAAGGGACGGTCGGCCTGGATGAGCAGCGCGTCGTCGTGGCGCCGCACCCGGGCGCCGAAGCGCTCGAGCACCTCGACGTGCGGGTCGATCTCGCGCACCCCGAGCGTGCAGCCCTTGACGTCGTTTTCGATGCGGGCGACGCCGAAACGCGCCAGCAGCGGGGGCACCAGCATGATGGACGAACGCATGGCCTCGGGCAACCGGTGGCGCTGCTCGTCGAACGACGTGGATCGGTGATGGACGTCGAGGATGCCGGTGGCGAAATCGACCGACACCTCGCTGCCCAGGCTGCGGAAGATGTCGAGGATCTTCCGCACGTCGGTGATGTCGGGCACGCCGCGCAGGCGCACCGGCCGGCGGGTCAGCAAGGTGGCGCACAGCACCGGCAGCACCGCGTTCTTGTTGGCCGAGGGGGTGATGCGGCCCTTCAGCGGCGAGCCGCCGTGGACGATCAGGTCGGACGGGGCATGGGCCGCTTCGGCCGCGACGGCGGCGTGCGGGACGAGCCGCAGGGAATGCATTCGGGTTCTCCTTGTCGCGCCACCGGGAGGGTGGGCGTGGCATCAAGGATGGGGCCGGGCCGCGAAGGCAGTTCGAAGCGCGACAGCGCGAATGTGAAGCCTGAGTGAAGAGGCCGCGGGCCGGCCCGCGCCGCACGGGGCGCCAGACCGCCCCGCGGGCCATCGCCCGGCGTCAGCCGGCCAGCACCCGGGTGGGTTTCATGCCTGCGTCCAGCGCCTTGCCCTTGCGGGCGCGCTTGCCGGCGTACACCGCCAGCGCGGCGTTCTTCAGGTCCTCTTCCTTGGCCTTGCCGCCGCGTCCGGTGCCCAGCACCTTGAGCACCGGGCCGCAGCTGGCGACCGACACCAGCGGGTCCTTGTCGTCCACGTCCATCAGGGTCAGCCCGCGTCCGCCCTTGGGCTGCAGCTTGAGTTCGTCGAGGGCGAACACCAGCAGGCGGCCGCTCAGGCTCAGGCAGGCCACCTGGGCATGGCCGGGGGCGACGGGCACGGGAGGCAGCACCTTCTCGCCCGCCTCGAGCGCGAGGAAACCCTTGCCCCCCTTCTGCCGGCTGACCAGGTCGCCGGCCTGGGCCAGCAGGCCGAAGCCGCCGGTGTTCGCCAGCAGCAGGGTGGTGTCGGCCGCGGCCGCGAAATAATGCAGCGGCTGGGTGCCGGTCTCGAGTTCGATCAGGGTGGTGATGGGCTGCCCGTCGCCGCGACCGCCGGGCAGGCCGGCCACCGGCGTCGAATAGACCCGTCCGTTGCTGCCGAAGACCAGCAGCGTGTCCTTGGTGCGGCAGGCGAAGGTGCCGTACAGCGCGTCGCCGGCCTTGAAGCCCAGTCCGCCGGCCTCGACCTCGTGGCCCTTGAGGGCGCGCACCCAGCCCTTCAGGCTGACCACCACCGTCACCGGCTCGTCGATGACCTTGACCTCGGCCACCGCGCGTTTCTCGGCCTGGATCAGCGTGCGCCGGTCGTCGCCGTACTGCTTGGCGTCGGCCTCGATTTCCTTGACCACGGTGCGCTTGAGCGAGCCCGGGTTGCCGAGGATGTCGTCGAGCTTGGCCTGCTCGGCGCGCAACTCCTTCAACTGCTGCTCGATCTTGATCGCCTCCAGCCGCGCCAGCTGGCGCAGGCGGATCTCGAGGATGTCCTCGGCCTGGATCTCGCTGAGGGCGAAACGGGCGATCAAGGCCTGCTTCGGATCGTCCGCCGTGCGGATGATCTGGATCACCTCGTCGATGTTGAGCAGCACCAGCTGCCGGCCTTCGAGCACGTGGATGCGGTCCAGCACCTTGCCGAGGCGGAATTTCGTCCGCCGCAGCACGGTCTGCAGGCGGAACCCCACCCATTCGGCCAGCATCTGGCGCAGGCTCTTCTGGGTCGGCCGGCCGTCGGCGCCGATCATCGTGAGGTTGACCGGGGCCGAGCTCTCGAGGCTGGTGTGCGCGAGCAGGGTGTTGATCAGCTCGCTCTGTTCGATGCGGCTGGTCTTGGGTTCGAAGACCAGGCGCACCGGCGCGTCCTTGCTCGACTCGTCGCGCACCTTGTCGAGCACCGCGAAGACCGTGGCCTTGAGCTGCGTCTGCTCGGCGCTCAAGGCCTTCTTGCCGGCCTTCACCTTGGGGTTGGTGAGTTCCTCGATCTCCTCCAGCACCCGCTGCGCGCTGGCGCCCGGTGGCAACTCGGTGACCACCAGCTGCCACTGGCCACGGGCCAGCTCCTCGATCTTCCAGCGCGCGCGCACCTTCAGGTTGCCGCGCCCGGTGGCATAGGCGGCGCGGATCTCCTCCGGGCTGCTGATGAGCTGGCCGCCGCCGGGGAAGTCCGGGCCCTGGATGTGGGTCGCGAGTTCTTCCTCGGTGAGATGCTCGTTGCGGATCAGGGCGACGGCCGCCGCGGCCACCTCGCGCAGGTTGTGCGAGGGCACTTCCGTGGCCAGGCCGACCGCGATGCCGCTGGCGCCGTTGAGCAGCACGAAGGGCAGGCGCGCGGGCAGTTGCCGGGGTTCCTGCTCGGAGCCGTCGTAGTTGGGCTGGAAATCGACCGTGCCTTCGTCGATCTCGTCCAGCAGCAGGCGCGAGATGGGCGCCAGGCGCGCTTCCGTGTACCGCATGGCGGCGGCGCCGTCGCCGTCGCGCGAGCCGAAGTTGCCCTGCCCGTCGACCAGCGGATAACGCTGCGAGAAGTCCTGCGCCATGCGCACCATGGCGTCGTAGGCGGACTGGTCGCCGTGCGGGTGGTACTTGCCCAGCACGTCGCCGACCACGCGGGCGCTCTTGACCGGCTTGGCGCCGGCCGTGCCGGCAAAGGCCAGCCCCATGCGCTCCATAGAGAACA
Organism: uncultured Rhizobacter sp.; assembly: GCA_966211755.1. Classification (GTDB taxonomy): domain Bacteria; phylum Pseudomonadota; class Gammaproteobacteria; order Burkholderiales; family Burkholderiaceae_C; genus Rhizobacter. The sequence continues at coordinate 31,628 of CBIHOH010000042.1, forward strand.
GGATGCGGCGCTGCACCGGCTTCTGGCCGTCGCACACATCCGGCAGCGCCCGGCCCTTGACCACGCTCAGCGCATATTCGAGGTAGGCCCGCTCCGCATAGTGCGCCAGCGTGACCGCATTGGCGGCTTCGAAAAGATCGTCGGTCATGTTGTCCATCATCGAATGTCAGCGGCCCATCCAGCCGAGCGCGGCGATCAGCAGCAGGTGCAGGCCGGCCAGCACGGCGATCGGCTGCCAGGAGGGCGAGAACTGGTCGTGCATCTGGTCGACGGCCCATTGCCTGAACTGCGGCCGGTCGATCCGGCCGTCGCCGCCCACGCCGGCCGGCAGCAGTCCGTCCTCGATCCGCGCGCTCAGCTTGCCCGCGTAGCTCAGGGCCACCCGCTTGAGCCAGCCCGGCATGAACGAGGCCTGGCCGACGAAGGACTTGAATGCCTCAGTGAATTTCCCCGGTGCCGCCAGCAGCGCGGCCGTGGCGCCGGGCTTGCGCGCCTCGGTCGCATCCAGGAAACGCCCGAGGGTCTGGTCGAAGAACGAGGCGCCGTGCGAGGCCGTCAGCATCGACAGCACCTTGCCCAGGCCGCGTTGATGGCCGAGCAAGGCGTAGACGAAGGGCAGCGCCAGGCTCAGCATGCCGGCCAGCCCGAGCAGGCGGTTGCCCGAACCGGAGGGCGCCGTCCACAGCAGCAGCACGAAGCCACCCACGCTCAGCACGACGCCCAGGACCAGGCAACGCACGATCTCGAATGCATACGACACGCCTGCCTTCAGCAGGGGCTTGGTGATTTCAGTGGCCATGTGATTCCCGTTCGCGGCTCAGACGTCGATCTCGACATCGTCGCCATGCAGTTCCATCAGGTCGCGGCGCGCCTGGGCTTCGCCCTTGCCCATCAGCCGGGTCAGGGAGCCGACCGTGCTGCTGAAGTCGAGCGCCCCCAGGTCCACCCGCAGCAGACGGCGGGTGTCCGGATTGAGGGTGGTGTCCCAGAGCTGCTCGGCGTTCATTTCGCCCAGGCCCTTGAAGCGGCTGATGCTCCAGGCGTTTTCGCGCGCGCCTTCCTTGCGCAGCTTGTCCAGCGTGGCGCCCAGCTCGCCTTCGTCGAGCACGTACAGCTTGGCCGCCGGCTTCTTGCCGCGCGCCGGCGCATCGACGCGGAACAGCGGCGGCTTGGCGATGAACAGATGGCCGGCTTCGATCAGCTTGGGGAAGTGGCGCAGGAACAGCGTGAGCAGCAGCACCTGGATGTGCGAGCCGTCGACGTCGGCATCGCTCAGGATGCACACCTTGCCGTAGCGCAGGCCGCTCATGTCAGGCGTGTCGCCGGGGCCGTGCGGGTCGATGCCGATGGCGACCGAGATGTCGTGGATCTCGTTGTTGGCGAACAAGCGGTCGCGCTCGACCTCCCAGCTGTTGAGCACCTTGCCGCGCAGCGGCAGGATGGCCTGGGTCTCCTTGTCGCGGCCCATCTTGGCGCTGCCGCCGGCCGAGTCGCCCTCGACCAGGAACAGCTCGTTCAGGTTCAGGTCGGTGCTTTCGCAATCGGTCAGCTTGCCCGGCAGCACGGCCACGCCCGAGCCCTTGCGCTTCTCGACCTTCTGGCTCGCCCGCTGGCGCGTCTGCGCCTGCTTGATGACCAGCTCGGCCAGCTTGCGGCCGACATCCACATGCTGGTTCAACCACAGCTCGAGCGCTGGCTTCACATAGGCGGACACCAGGCGCAGCGCGTCGCGGCTGTTCAGCCGCTCCTTGATCTGCCCCTGGAACTGCGGGTCGAGCACCTTGGCGCTGAGCACGAAGCTGGCGCGCGAGAACACGTCCTCGGGCATCAGCTTCACGCCCTTGGGCAGCAGGCTGTGCAGGTCGATGAAGCCCTTGACCGCGCCGAACAGGCCGTCCTTCAGGCCGGATTCATGGGTGCCGCCGTTGACGGTGGGGATGAGGTTGACGTAACTCTCGCGCATGGGTGCGCCGTCCTCGGTGAAGGCCACGCACCAGGCGGCGCCCTCCCCCTCGGCGAAGTTCTCGGTCTCGCCGCCGTCGGCATAGTGCTCGCCTTCGAACAGCGGGATCACCGGCTCGGCGACCAGGCTCTGCGACAGGTAGTCGCGCAGGCCGCCCTTGTACAACCAGGTCAGCACCTCCCCGCTCTTTTCGATGCTGAGGCTCACGCTCACCCCCGGCATCAGCACGGCCTTGCTGCGCAGCAGGTGCAGCAGCTCGGCCTTCGGGAAATCGACGGTCTCGAAATACTTGGGATCCGGCCAGGCGCGCACGGTCGTGCCGCTCTTGCGATCGCCCGAGCCCGCCTTGCGCAGGCTCAGCGGTTCGATGACGTCGCCGTCGGCAAAGACCAGCGAGGCGACCTGGCCTTCGCGCCAGACCGTCACTTCCAGGCGTTTCGACAAGGCATTGGTGACGCTCACCCCCACGCCGTGCAGCCCCCCCGAGAAGCTGTAGGCACCGCCGGCGCCCTTGTCGAACTTGCCCCCCGCGTGCAGCCGGGTGAAGACGATTTCGACCACGGGCACCTTTTCCTCCGGATGCAGCCCGAACGGAATGCCGCGCCCGTCGTCCTGCACGCTGACCGAGCCGTCCAGGTGCAGCGTCACGTCGATCCGCTTGCCGTGCCGGGCCAGCGCCTCGTCGGCCGCGTTGTCGATCACCTCCTGGATGATGTGCAACGGGTTGTCGGTACGCGTGTACATGCCCGGACGCTGCTTGACGGGCTCCAGCCCCTTGAGGACCCGGATCGACGCTTCGCCGTAAGAAGATGGGTTTGGTTTGCTTGCCATGGGCGCGGATTCTAGGGGGCGGCGGCCCACCGCCAGCGTGCGGTCCGCACGGAAGTGGCCGCTTCCGCGCCGGACCGCCCTTCCCGGCGGTGCGGCGACAGCCGGCGCCGGCCGATGTACGCTAGCGGGTTTACAGCTATCACCGCCCCATCATGCGCACTAGCCCCGTCCTCCCCGCCTTGCTGGCGACCGCCCTGCTGGCCCTGGCCCCGCTGGCCCGGGCGGCCGAACTGAATGCCGCCAACCTGGACACCCAGGCCGAGTTCCGCGCCCTGTCGGAGGACCTGGCCGCGGCCGCCTCCTTCAAGCCGCTCATCCCGGCCGAGAGCATGGGGGTCACCGGCTTCGACGTGGGCGTGGCCGTCACCGGCACCCGGTTGAACCAGCGCGACGTCTGGCGGAAGGCCGCCGGCGGCTCCTCGCCTCCCTCCACCCTGCCAGGCGCCGTCCTGCGCGTGCACAAGGGGCTGCCCTTCGACATCGACCTCGGCGCCTCGTATGCCAACATCCCGTCGGCCGACCTGAGCGCCATCGGCGGCGAGCTGCGCTGGGCCGTGGTGCCCGGCGGCACGGTGACACCCGCCCTGGCCCTGCGCGCCAGCGCCTCGGCCGTCTCCGGCGCCGCCAACATGAAGCTCAGCACCTTCGGCCTGGACGCCTCGGTGTCCAAGGGTTTTGCCATGCTCACGCCCTATGCCGGCGTCGGCACGGTGTTCGTCAGGAGCAAGGCCGAGGGCGCCGCCACCGTCTCCAGCGAAAGTTTCAACCAGTTCAAGGTGTTCGCCGGCGCCAACCTCAACTTCGGGCTGCTCAACCTGGCGCTGGAAACCGACCGCACCGGCGACACGACCAGCTACGGCCTGAAGATCGGCCTGCGTTTCTGAGCCCCGTCCCCATGACAGCCGACATGTCGCCCGCCGCGCCGTCCGCCTGGGTGCGGCGCTGGTCGCACCTGGTGCCCGAGGGCGCCAGCGTGCTGGACGTCGCCTGCGGCGGCGGACGGCACGTGCGCTGGTTCGCCGGGCGCGGCCATCCCGTCACCGCGCTCGACCGCGACGCGAGCGCCCTGCAGCCGCTGCACGGCCTGGCCGAGGTGGTGGTGGCCGACATCGAGGCCGGGCCCTGGCCGCTGACGGCACGCCGTTTCGGCCTGGTGCTCGTCACCAACTACCTGTGGCGCGCACTGCTGCCCTGCCTGCTCGACAGCGTGCGCGAAGGCGGCCTGCTGATCTACGAGACCTTCGCGTCGGGCCAGCAGAGCCTGGGCCGGCCCTCCAACCCCGATTTCCTGCTGCAGCCGGGGGAGTTGCTGGCCTTGCCGCCGGGCTGGCTGGTGCTCGGCTACGAGAACGGCTTCGAGCCGGCCCCGGCGCGTTTCGTGCAGCGGCTGGTGGCGGTGAAGACCGCTTTCGACCCCGCCCACCCCATTCGATTTCCCTTGCCCGGGCCCGCCGGCTCCGGCGGCGGCTAAAATCATCCGATTCCAGAGGATTCCGCATGAAACCCATTGTTGGCAGCATCGTCGCGCTGGTCACGCCGATGCAAGAGGACGGCAGCGTCGACTACGACGCACTGCGTGGCCTGATCGATTGGCACATCGCAGAAGGCACCGATTGCATCGGTGTGGTCGGCACCACGGGCGAATCGCCCACGGTGTCGGTCGAGGAGCACTGCGAGATCATCCGCGTCTCGGTCGAGCAGGCCCGCGGCCGCGTGCCGGTGATGGCCGGCACCGGGGCCAATTCCACCCGCGAGGCGATCGAGCTGAGCCTGTTCGCCAAGAAGGCCGGCGCCGATTGCACCCTGTCGGTGGTGCCGTACTACAACAAGCCCTCGCAGGAGGGCATCTACGCGCACTACAAGGCCGTCGCCGAAGCGGCCGACATCCCGATGGTGCTGTACAACGTGCCGGGCCGCACGGTGGCCGACATGCAGCCCGAGACGGTGCTGCGCGCGGCGCAGCTCCCGGGCGTCATCGGCATCAAGGAGGCCACCGGCAGCATCGAGCGTGCCTGCTGGCTCCTCAAGCAGGCGCCCAAGGACTTCGCCATCTACTCGGGCGACGACTCCACCGCCGTCGCCCTGATGCTGCTCGGCGGCCACGGCAACATCAGCGTCACCGCCAACGTCGCCCCGCGGCTGATGCACGAGCTGTGCGCGGCGGCCATGGCCGGCCGGGTGCGCGAAGCCACCGAGCTGCACCTGCGCCTGCTGCCGGTGCACAAGCACCTGTTCGTCGAAGCCAGCCCCGCGCCCACCAAGTGGGCCCTGTCCCGCCTGGGCCGCTGCGGCGAGGCCCTGCGCCTGCCGATACTGCCGCTGACCCCCGCCGGCCAGGCCACGGTGGAACAAGCGCTGCGCGACGCGGGTCTGCTCTGAGGCTGCCCGGGCCGGCCCACCGGCCCGGTGTTGCCAGGCAAGCTTTTCACACCCCAGCCATCGAACGGGCGGCGCCCGGCGCCTGCCCCTCCCGGAGATGAACAACGTGATTCCATTTTCCCTGCCCAGGCAGTTCCCGCTGCGCTCCGTGTCGGCTGCCGTGGTGCTGCTGCTCTCCCTGTCCGCCTGCTCCTCGCTGAACGAGATGCTGGGCGGCGACAAGATCGACTATCGCGGCTCCGCCAACAAGACCAAGCCGCTCGACATTCCGCCCGACCTGACCCAGATGTCGGCCGATACCCGCTACCAGCCGGCCGTGCGCGGGCCGGTGAGCGCCAGCAGCTTCGAGGCGGCGGCCAGCGCGCCGGCAACGGCGGCCGCGGCCGGTTCGCAGACGGTGG
>CBIHOH010000043.1:0-36866 GCA_966211755.1 uncultured Rhizobacter sp.
TGGCCGTGCCGGTGTCGGGACTGACGAGCTGCGTCACGTCGCCCAACCCGTTGCGCGGGTACTTCGTGACCAGGTTGCGCGGGTCCGCTGATGCGACTGTTCGGCTGCAGCCAGCGCAACGCCATGCGCATGGCCAACGTGTCGCAGGGCAGCTTCTTCTACAAGCCGGTCAAGAAGGACGAGACCGTGCTGCGGATGCGCATCAAGGAGATCACCAGCACGCGCGTGCACTATGGCTACCGCCGTGTGCATGTGCTGCTGCGTCGCGAAGGCCACCCCGACAACGTCAAGCGCGTGTATCGCCTCTACAGGGATGAAGGGCTGTCGCTGCGGCTCAAGCGGCCCAAGAGGAACAAGGCGGCCAAGCTGCGCCAACCCAAGTGGCTGGCCTCCTCGATCAATGAGATCTGGAGCATGGATTTCGTGGCCGACAACCTGTTTGACGGACGCAAGCTGCGCATGCTCACAGTCGTGGACCTGTACACCCGCGAGTGTTTGGCCATCGACGTCGGGCAGAGCCTGAAGGGGGGCGACGTGGTGCGCGTGCTCGACGATATCGTGGCCCACCGCGGTCGACCTCAGACGATCAAGACTGACAACGGCAGCGAGTTCATCTCGAAGGTAATGGACAAATGGGCCTACGAGCACGGCGTAGAGTTGGACTTCAGCCGACCGGGTAAGCCGACTGACAATGCCGCCGTCGAAAGCTTCAACGGGCGGCTGCGCCAGGAGTGCCTGAACGCGAACTGGTTCTTGTCACTGCAAGATGCCCGAGACAAGATTGCAGCCTGGCGGCGGGACTACAACGAGAATCGCCCTCACGCCGCGCTGGAGTGGGCCACGCCAACCGAATTCGCCCGCCGCAGCCGCCTGCAGGCGGCTGCGGCGATGTCAGAGGAGCCGGAAAGTTCTACTTCCGAGCGGTACTGAAACGGGTACAGGATCACGCGGCCCTTCGTTTTGGCAGAACTCCAACACAGGTCAAATCTCAGTTGCTGTTCGCCCTTATCAACACGGCAACTCTCAGACCTGACCCTCACTGCGTTTTCTTAAGTTGGGGATGAGGGATTTAGATAGAAACTCACCTTTTCTTCTTCCATGGATGCATCTCAACCCACAATGCAAGAACCATACAGACGCCAGCAATTGAGCTCAAGCCCGCATTTTTTAAAGCATCAACTGCACTGGCATGTAGCACGAAATAACTGTACGGCACCACAAAGGCGAAACAGAACAAGATCGGCAAAAATCGAAAAAAAACACCTCGACACCAATATTTAGAAGAAATAATGGCTGCGCATATAAGAAAAAAAACAAATGCAAACGCCGCCAATTTAGAAGAAATCATTTCATCAAACTCAATGAAGAAGGTCACCAAGAAATTGACCCATTCCTAAATCTTTGAATTCGCGCTCGTCGGTTGCAATCCGAAAATCCGGTGTCGCGACTTTAATTGCATGGCCAGCAGGAATACTCATTGAAGCACTCGACGGATCAGCACGCATTCTTCGCCGCAATGAATTGCTCTCTGCTCTGTGCAGAAGCGTCGTCACCTTGTCGATTCAGCTTCTTTGTCATCACGTGGTCAGAGTCATGGTTCATGACAGTCAAGTGGATCCGGCCCGACAAGAGGCTCGCCGATGCCTCAATCACAAGCTGGCGCAAGAACTCGCACTTTGTTGCGATAAGAGAGAATTCCCTTTCGACATCTAGATGCAGAGTGGCTGACTCCAGTGAGTCCAAGGTCAGGTATGGCGTTGATATAACCCCACTGCTGTAGAAGTAGTCGCGCACCACGAAGCGCACCTTTTCCCCTTTGACATGAACATTGACGAAGAGATCGTCAGGCGCGCCCTCGACCGCACCGCTGGCGCGTACAAGCGCCACCGTATGTCGCTCCCCGCGCGGCCATATCGCGGCTCCAACTACCAGGAAAAGAGCAGCCCCGAGACCCAGCACAAGGATTCGTCGCTGAAGGTTCCTCGGTAATTTTCCGCGAGGCAGTTGCCTAGTTGATGGCATTTCTCAGAGGCCTGGTTGAGGTTGGCAGCCATTGCCGAAGCATCGGAACCTCCCTGGCTTCGACAAGTCTGGCCGATTGTTCAATGGACTGCTTCTATCCTCGCTCTACGGTGCGAATACACCAGTTTCCCAGAAGAACGTGTTCCACACATAGTCATCTGGCCCAATGACAGGATTATTACCCCACATGGCATTCGCAGCGATCTGCTCGCCGGCGAATCTGCTCTCATACCCGTCATTTTCCAGATTGACGAATTCCAACTCCTTTAATCTGGCACGATCGGAAAAGGACAGGTCATTCCCTTTCCCCCATCCAGGAAAGAAAGTGATAAACAAAAAACTCCTCCCCTGGAAGAGAGTCCAATGCCTCCTGAGGATTGATTTCAACTTTCACTTTCTGCTCAGGTGTTAGCCGAGTGCCAAGCCAGTTTTTCAATGCCTCGGCAATAAGAGCTTCTAATTTCGAGCCTTTTTTTACATTGCAACCGAAGGGGTCTATACCCGAATACAAACGCAGCTCTTGCCGTGATGGATCTTTAGAAATTTCACCAATACGCTTAATCAACAACTTTCTTCCACCAGTGCCTGCAAGGTGAATTTCCAAAGTGCCGCCATCAGCCAAGGCTTGAGTTTTATTAATTTGCCATGACCCTCTGAATTTTTCAAGATCATTGCAGTTTAACTTAAAAAATAACAGTGCAGCAATTCCAACCAAAAAAAACAAGCCACCCATTGAAATAATAAATTTATTTCTCATTTTATTTCCTTGGGTTTGCCGTTACATATTTTCCGGAATTATTACAGAGTGGCCCAAAGATCCATGTTGAAATATTGCCAACTACATAGCCTTTTTTTAGAGGGCAAAACTTGGAGGCACCCATTTGGCCCGCTGACCGGCACACCCAATGCATTTGCAAGCAGCTGATCAAAGCCATCGGGATCTCGCCCAACCTCACAAGCTCGCATAGGTATTTTCATACCCGGCCTCCAAAAGCCAGAAGCTTTTACAAGCTCGGCAACCTGAGCTGCAGTTAAACGTGTTCTTTTGACTCGATCATCAGCAATCGCCATGGTATTGCCGTGCCCGTAAATAATCAAAGCCCACGGAATATCTGGATCGTTAGCCACCATACTCTGCATAACATGATCAGTGGGCCCGAAAAATATCATTTTTTCAAGTCTGTCAGGATCAACATAATTAACCGGGTCGCTTTCTACGTACGAAAACGTGTTAATCCCACCTCCGAGTCCTATGGGATCACTGGTGCTGTATCGCCCGGCTGAGGCATCGTAATCCCGGAAGTAGTTGTAGAACAGCCCAGACTCCACATCCGCATACTGCCCCGGAAACCGCAGGTTCTGCGTGAACACCCCTAGCCCATCCGGATTGGTCTCCGGCGCCGCCGTCCCGAAGGGCTCGGCCAGCCACCGCCAGCGCCGCTTGTCGTTCCTGTCCACGACGATACGCGGCGTGTCCAGATGATCCGTCTGGATGAAGTACACCACCGGCGGGTTCGCCACATTGGCCGCATCCGGCGTGAACATCGCCACCGGCGTGTTACCGAGCCCGACGTACTCCCGCAGCGCCTTGCCCGTCCCATCGTATTCACCCAGCAGCTTCCCGTCCAGCGCATACCCGAAGACCACCGTGCTGGCCGCCCCGGTGCTGGCGAACTTGCGCACCCGGCGCCCCAAACTGTCATAGGTGTAGGTCGTCTTGACGCCCCCCCTTGGTCAGCGTGGCCAGCCGTCCCGACAGATCGTAGCTCGCCGCGAAGGCCCTGAACGAATCACTGGTGGCGTTGCCCGCCGCGTCGTACCCGAAGCTGCGCGCCGGGTTGGTGATGCCGGTCAGCCGGTTGCTCGTCGCCGCCGTGGTGTAGCTGCTGGTCGTCCCGTTGAGCGTCACCCCGGTACGGTTGCCGTTGGCGTCGTAGTCTATGCTCCAGTTCGAGCCGTTCCGGCTGACGCTGGTCAGCCGCCCTAGCGCGTCGTAGCCGAAGCAGTAGGCAAAACTAGCCCTTGCTCCATTATCCTCACTGAGGGAAGCAGAGATTCAGCCAAGAGTTCAGACCATTGGTAGAACGCTGTTTTAACTTTTTTCAACGTTTTCGCCCAGGCGCCAGACAAACCAAAACGTAAAAGCAGACAGCGAGGTCATCGGCACCAACATCATCATGTCCTCAATATCGACTGCATTCGGAAAGCGCACGATAATCGCAAGAATTGCGCCAAGAAAAGCACCACCCATGAGCGTCGTCCACCACCGAATTCCGACAAAGCGGCGAAACGCAAAAAATGACGGTGCACCAAGCAAAAAAGTCGCGATTGCGGTGAATGGATAGGTAACGCGAAACGTGCTCAATGCCGAAGCAAAGTCCAATGTCCCGGTAAGTGGTCGTAGCAAGGCAAAGATCACAGCGGGAAGAAGTGACGCCGCCAAGAACCCCACAGCAGTTGCTGTTTTTTGCTTCATCTATTTCCTTACTAAGGTTTGCAGGTGCAGTCCTTAATTATTCTTTGCATCTGAGAACCCCACAATGCCTGGTTGGCGAAGAACTGCGTATCGAAGCCCGTAAGGTACTGTGACTGCTGACTGAACTCATCCGAAAATTGATTGGTGCCGGTCGGTCCGCCGAGACGGACCGGAACTATTGGACACGCCCCCCCCGGTTCTGTTCTCGTCAACTCATTATGCAAAGCAGATAGCTCACCGCGTGAGCCTGCAATCGAAGATGTCGTTGAAAATGAGGCCTGGACGGCATGCAGAGGCAGGTGCCTCTACCAAAGCGCCGCTTGAAAGTCACGCGGCGGCTGCTACGGGAGCCGGTCGCATGGTCTGTTGCGCACGCCATGAGCCCAGCACAGCCTTACACGCCCGGCACGCCAAGACAATGCATTGCGCCAGCCGGATCGAATGCGCCGACAAGCGATCGACCTCGCGGCTCTCCGGGACATCGCAAGCGCAGGGGAACCATGCATGACCATGTCCCACAACCCCGTCGATCCACTGTAAGGCCGTCAACCCGCAGACCGCCATGAAAACCCACATCCGCTTGCTCCCGCAAACGGATCCTGCCGAGCCCACGACAGGAAAACCCCGGACACCTGATCCAGGGCTGCCGTCAACCTACTCGTCAACGCGAGCTGAACTCCAAGGTCGACTCCACATCATCATGCCGATTGATGCGAAAGGCCAGCACGCGGATGGAACTGGAGCCCGACGCGGCAGGCACGGTCACCAGCAGCCACTCGCCCTGGCTCGGCAGGTCGATGTCGGCGTCGAAGACCACGTCCCGCGTGCCGGCCTCGGTCAGGCGCAGCCTGTAGCTGCGGCTGAACATGGACAGCGCGTCATCGCCGCTGCGCGGCCGCGCTGTGCGGTAGTCCACGTCCCGCAGCGTCGGAGAGGTGCGGTCGAGGTCGGTGTCCGAGGTGGTCAGGTAGGCGTCGAGATGCTGTTCATTGGACGACGCGTTGACCATGCGGATCCGCACCGTCTCGACCGTGGGCACCGGCAAGACGGTGTAGGGGTCGCGGATGCTCAACAGCTCCTTTCCCGACGTGCCGTCGAATGCCACCAGGGTATAGCGGTCGCCGCGCCGGGTGTCGAGGCTGAGGCTGTCGAGGTCCGACGAGCTGCCGACATGGCGCAGGCGCCACTGCGCCGAGCCGGTGTCGACATCGCGGTAGCCCGAGGCGGACTTGTAGCCCATGTCGGTGCCGTCGGGCTGCGCGGAGTCGTTGCGATAGAAGCTGACATTGGGGCCGGTCGGTGCGGCGTTGACGAACCGGATCTTCGGGTCGGCCACGTTGAGGACGTCCTCCAGGTCGCCGCCGCCGCAGGCGGTCATCGAGAGAACGGAAAAGAGAAGGACGGCGTATCGGCGGATTTTCATGGGAGTGTTGTTCGATGCGTATGTGAAGCAGGTCGGGACTGGCAGAACCCTGTCGTGGCAAGCTCGTACGGCAACTCTTCCTCAGGGACGCTTCCGCGAACTATGCCGGAGCCAAGCTTTGGCTTGGCTAAAGAACGTAACAGCCTCGACGGTTCCAGGCCAGGGTCGGCAGCGCTGCCAGCTCCCGGCCACCTGGCCATCGGGATGGTCGTTGCAGCAGCACACCTGCCCTGAACTGCCGCATGCACATGTCCCGCCCCGCCTGGCTCAAGGCACGAGCACCCGCTTCGCCTTGGGCAACACCACGATCTTCGCCACCCGGTCCGCCCCGCCTAGGGCCTTGTTCGCCAGGTAGCCGTTCGGCCCCGCTTCCAGTGCGGCGGCGACCAAGTTGCCCAGCGGCTGGCTGAGCGGCACGAAGTAGCTGCCCTTCGGGGCGTCGAACAGGCTGCCGGGTCGTTCGGCGGCCTCGGGCTTGCCGCCGGTCGCCGCGGGCATGGCCGGCTTGTCTGACTTGGGCTTGCCCTTGCCGCCGGGTGCGCCGTTCAGCTCGGCCTTGATCTCGGCCAGTTCGCTGAATTGTTCGACACGTACGCCGAGGCCGCGCAGGCGCGCGACGGCATCGCCCTGGTCCGCCGCGAGCCAGTAGCCGCAAGGCCGGGCACGCGTCTTCAGGTCGCGCACGGCGAGGGCCGATTCCCATTTCACCGTCACCGGCCTGGGCGCCCCGGTCTGGGGGTCGAACATCTGCAGGCTGTGCTCGCCGCTGGTGAGGGCGGCGTCGACCTGCATCTGCCCGTTGCAGGCCTGCGAGCGCACGACGGCGTCGACGTACTTGCGCAGCTTGACCAGGTCGGCCGCACGGACGGCCGCGGTCTGCAGCACGCTGCTCAGCAGGGTCACCTGGGTGTGCACCCGCCGTTTGAGGTGCTGGCGGCCCAGGCCGGCACCCCGGCTTTCGATGGTCAGGCTGACGATGTTGCGCAGGCCGTGCAGGTTGCGGGCGTTGTCGGGCAGCACGCCGCCCATGGACACTTTCTTGTCCGTGGCCGAGGCCGAGGTGCCGTGGTGCCAGTCGGCACGCAGGCCTTCGGCCTTCAGGCTGTCGAGCATGGCCTTGCGGAACCATTCTTCCGAGGCCTTGGTGATGAACTCCGACTGGTTGAGCGCGGTGGCGTATTGCAGCAGGGCGTCCTCGCCTTGTACCGCGCCGAATTTCTCGACATAGCGGTTCTGCACCGCGTATTCGCGCGCATCGACCACCACCACCGGCTGGAAGTCGCGCAGCAGCCGGGCCTGGGCCCGCGCCTCGGGGGTGGAGAGCAGCAGCAGGTCGCGGTCGAGGTCGACGCCGTTGGCGGTGGCGGCTTGCTGCTTCAGGGCGCCGTCGGGGTTGGCGCGTGGCAGGATGAGGACGTTGATGCGCTCGAGCACGCCCTGCAGGCTGCCGCCGGCGAGTTCCTGGGCCAGCACCAGCAAGGCCTCGGCCCCGGCGGGTTCGTCGCCGTGCACCTGGCCGATCAGCAGGACGGTGGGACGGCCGCTTTTCAGCAGGGCCGCGGGTTTCGGGTCGGCGCTGCGGGTGAGCAGCAGCGCTTCGAGCGGCACGCCGGCCTGGGACTTGCCGAGCGCCACGGTGCTGGCGAATGGAACGCTGTCGGCCGCGCCCTGCTCGCGGGCGCCGGCCAGTTGCTGGAAGGCGGCCTGCAGTTCGGCCTGGGTGGTGAAGCCGGGGCGGTTTTCCAGCAGGGCCGGTGTGCGGTAGATGACGGCCGGGTCGGCGAAGCGGGCGGCCAGGCCGGTCGGCCGGACGGGCGCATGGGAATCCGTGTCGCCGGGGGCGGAGGCCGCCGGTTTGGCGGCGGGCACGGCGGCCGCGCGCGGCGGCGCCTTCGTGCTGCCACAGGCCACCAGGCCCGCCACCGCCAGGCTCATCGGCACCCCCTGCAGGGCGAGAGCGGCAACGCGGCGAGAAATACGGAACAACATCAAGGTCTCCAGGACAAGGGCGGCAGCGAATATAGACTCGCGCCCCTCCCGGCGCCACCCCCGCCTTCGGGGAGGCCCTGGGCGCTGCATCTGGCGCGTCGGCGCAGGCATTTCGCGCCGTCCCCGGCCGTTTCGTCGCATCGCGCTCGTCCGCCGCCGGGCGTCGCGGCACAGTCCGCTCCATTCCTTGTCACCGGAGCACATTCATGTCCACCCCAATGCCCTCGTCCCTCGTCATCACCGGCGTCCTGCAGCACACCCCCTTCTGGGTGTGGATCGTCCTGGCCGCCATCACCCTGGTCGGCCTGAAGCAGACGCGCGAGCACCTGGTCACCCGCCGCCGGGTGCTGCTGATCGCGCTCGGCCTCGGTATGTATTCGCTGGTCGGCGCCACCCAGGCCTTCGGCGCCCGGCCGGACGTGGTGCTCGCCTGGATCTGCGGCGCCACGCTGACGGTGGCGCTCAGCCAGTGGACGCGCCGGCCCGGCGACCTGCGCCCCCAGGACGACGGCCGCTTCGTCCTGCGCGGCAGCCTCATCCCGCTGCTGACGATGTGGACCGTGTTCGCCATGCGCTACCTGGTGACCGTGACCCTGCTGTTCCAGCGCGACTGGGCGCAGCTGGCGGGTTTCAGCCTCGGCGTGTCGCTGGCCTACGGTGCGCTCTCGGGTGTGTTCCTGGCGCGGGCCCTGCGCGTCCTGGGTGCGTCGGCTCCGCGCCTGGCGCTGAAGCCGGCTTGAGCGAGGTCTAAACTCTCGCCTCGCCCCAGCACTCCCGCCGCCGTGACGATGCCTCCGATTTCCTCCGCCCCCCTGAGAGGCGTACTGCGCCGCGGCGCCATCGTGCTGACGGTCAACACGTTGATCGCCCTCGGCCTCACCCGCACCGGCTGGGACAACTGGGATTCCCAGCTGGTGTATTCGCAGGCCATCGGCCTGAGCATCTGGATGTCGGCCGACATGGGCCGCTTCGCCCTGCCGCGCGATCCGCAGACCGGGTGGCCGACGGGGGGGTGGTTCGTGGCGCTGCTGCTGACGGGCATCGTCGGCGGAACCTTGTTCGGCATCTGGCTGGGAGACCGCTACAGCGGACGCTCGGTGATGGCGTCGATGCTCGGTTCGCCCCGGGTGCTCCTCAGCTACCTGATGCTGTCGGCCTTCGCGGCCGGGAGCATCTCGTTCTTCTTCCGCAGCCGGACCCAGGCACGGCTCATGGACGAACTGGTCGCCGCCGCCCGCCGCGATGCCGCGGAAAACCAGCTCAAGCTGCTGCAGTCGCAGCTCGAGCCGCACATGCTGTTCAACACCCTGGCCAACCTGCGGGTGCTGATCGGCCTGGAGCCGGCACGTGCCCAGCTGATGCTGGATCACCTCATCGGTTTCCTGCGTTCCACGCTGACCGCCTCGCGCAACATGCTGCACCCGCTGTCGGCCGAGTTCGCGCGGCTCGACGACTATCTGGCGCTGATGAAGATCCGCATGGGCGAGCGGCTGCAGGCCGAGCTCGAGCTGCCGCCCGACCTGGGCCCGCTCGCCGTGCCCACCCTGTTGTTGCAGCCCTTGGTCGAGAACGCGATCGGCCATGGCCTGGAGCCGAAGATCGAGGGCGGCCGGTTGCGCATCAGCGCACGCCGCGAAGGGCCCCACCTGTTGCTGGAGGTCCGCGACACCGGGGTCGGCATCGCCGCCCCGGGCACCGGAGGCACGCATTTCGGCCTGGTGCAGGTGCGCCAGCGCCTGGCCACCTTGTACGGTCCCGAGGCGACACTCACGCTGCAGGCCGGTCCCGGCGGCGATGGCACGCTGGCGTCGGTCCGCATCCCCTTGAGCAGCACCGGCTGATCCATTTCTTCATCATGATCCCTACCGCCCTCATCGCAGAAGACGAACCCTTGCTGGCCGCCCACCTGCGCGCCGAATTGCAGCGGCTGTGGCCGCAGCTCGACATCGTGGCCAGCGTGGGCCACGGCCAGGCTGCCGTCGACCAGGCGCTGGCACTGCGCCCGCACATGCTCTTCCTGGACGTGCGCATGCCCGGCATGAGCGGGCTGGAAGCGGCACAGGCGCTGGCCGAAGAATGGCCCGAGGGCAGCGCCATGCCTCTGCTGGTGTTCGTGACCGCCTACGACCAGTACGCGCTGCAGGCCTTCGAACAGGCCGCCGTCGACTACCTGCTCAAGCCGGTGCAGGCCGATCGGCTGGCGCAGACCTGCAGCCGGCTGCAGGAAGCCTTGGCGCAGCGGCTCCAGCCCCCCCATGCCGCCGCGCCGGCGCTCGAGACCACCCTGGCCCAGCTGCGCCAGCTGCTGGGGACGACGGCGGCACCGGCGAACCCGCCGACGCTGCAGGTGATCCAGGCCAGCCATGGCCAGGCCATCCACATGGTGAAGGTGGATGAAGTACTGTATTTCGAGGCTGCGGACAAATACGTGCGGGTGGTGACGGCCGAGCGCGACTACCTCATCCGCACCTCGCTGCGCGAGCTGCTCCCGCAGCTGGACCCGCAACGCTTCTGGCAGATCCACCGTGGAACGGTGGTGCGACAGGACGCCATCGCCGCCGCCTGGCGCGACGAGGCAGGCAAGGTGAGCCTCACCCTGCGCGAGCACGCGGACCGGCTTCAGGTGAGCCGGCTGTATGCCCACCTGTTCAAACCGATGTGAGGAGCGCACCGCCATGAAGGACGACGACCGCGTTCCTCGCGCCGGCCTGCGGGACCGTGCGCGCAAGCGGGTGGCGCGCAAGTACCGGTTTTTCGTGCACGCCCTGGTGTTCGCGGCCGTCAACCTCGGCTTGTTCGCCAAGCATGGACTGACCGGCTCGCCGTGGCCCGGCCCCGCCCTGTGGGGCTGGGGGCTGGGGCTGTGCGTGCACGGGCTGCTGGTGTTCCTGGGTCAGCCGGGCGAAGGCCTGCGCGAACGCATGCTGCGCCAGGAGATCGAACGCATGCGCCGCGAAGAATGAAGCGGCCTGCCCTGCCCTGAGCCGACCTGGCCTCGGGCTCAGCGGTTGCCGCGCGAGTCCCAGCGGTCGCCGTACTCGTCGCGGTATTCGCGGCGGTGCTCGTGACGGTGCTCGTGGCGGTGACGCCGCTCTTCGCGCCACTCGCGGCGATCGCGGTGGTGCCAGCGGTGGTCGACGACGAAGCGTCCGCCGACGATGACAGGCTCGGGACGGTACACGACCACCGGCGGGCGGTGCACCACCACCGGAGGCGGCTGGTAGTACACCGGGGCCGGCTGGACGTAGACCGGCGCAGGCTGGTAGTACACCGGTTGGGGGTGGTAATGCGAGCCGTTCGAGACCACGGTGGTGACAGGGGGCAGGTTGACGCTGACGGACCAGTTCACTCTGGAGGCCTGGGCCGAACCGGCGAACAAGGCGCCGGCCACCAGCAGGGCAGCCACAAACGGGGTTTTACGGTCAAACATCTTGCATTCTCCTTCTCGGGGGCCGCTCGGACTTGGCAGCGCCTGAGATGACAACGCACGGCGGGCCGGCTCGGTTCACACCGGAGCCCGGTTTTGTTCGTATCGATTGGTAAAGCCGGGCGGTTGAAGCCGGGCGGTACAGGCGCATGGCCCCCGGCCGCGGAGGCGGCCTCCGGCGAGCCGGCCGCCCCGGCCCCGACTCAGTGACGGCGGCGGCGCTGCGGCGGCTCGAGCATCGCCTGCAAGTCGGTCAGCTCGGTCAGCACCTCGAACGAGAAGCCGGCGCGCTGCTTGAGATTGACCAGCATGAGCTCGTGAAAATAGGCCGAACGCTGGGAAGGGGTGTCCCACAGGGCGCAGAGCCGGTTGACGATGTGCGGGTGGCGGCGGGCGGTCGCCAGCGGCTGGTAGCGGGGCGGGAGCCGGGCCAGCCAGTCGTGCGCGGCGCTGGTCAGGGAACGCACTTCGGGACCGCGCGGCGTCTGGAAGGGGACGTGCCCGGAGACATGGAACGACAAGGCCTCCCCGCTCCTGACGCGCAGGGAGGGAACATGACGCCATGCCGGATGGCTGCCCGGCATGAAACCCGAATCGTCTGAATATCGCTGCTGTCTGGTCATGTCAACGAGGAAGCATGGAGATCGGGGGCGTACGACCGGCCGTGAAGAAGATGCCGATACATTCGTCCTACACGCGGGCAGGAACAGCAGCTGCCGCGGTCATTAAATCAAATTGTCACACACTGCGTGAGATAGGTCACGTGAAAGTCGTCCGCGCAGGCGCGCGGCGCCCGCGGTCTACAATCGTCCGAGCCTTGCGGCCCCGGCCCCAACCCGTTGAATTTCAAGCGTATTTCATGAGCGAGAACAAGCACATCAGCCCCGGCGCAGAGACTTCGCGGCCCAGCAATTTTCTGCGCCAGATCATCGAGCGCGACCTGGCCCAGGGGACTTATGCAGGCCGTCGTTTCGCCGGTTCACCGGGGGACGCCGCCCACCATGCCGCGGGCGCGCCCGATCCGGCGAGGATCCGCACCCGCTTCCCGCCCGAACCCAACGGCTACCTGCACATCGGCCATGCCAAGAGCATCTGCCTGAACTTCGGCCTGGCACGCGAATACGACGGGGCCTGCCACCTGCGCTTCGACGACACGAACCCAGAAAAGGAAGAGCAGGAATTCGTCGACTCCATCCTCGATGCCGTCGGCTGGCTCGGTTTCGACTGGCATGCCCACGGCACATCGCACCTGTACCACGCCAGCAATTATTTCGACTTCATGTACCGGGCGGCCGAGGCGCTGATCGGCGCGGGCCTGGCCTATGTCGACGAACAGAGCGCGGAAGACATGCGCCGCCACCGGGGTGACTTCGGGACCCCGGGCACCGACAGCCCCTTCCGCAACCGCTCGCCCGAGGAAAACCTGGCCCGCTTCCGCGAAATGCGCGACGGCCTGCACGCCGACGGCTCGATGGTGCTGCGCGCCCGGATCGACATGGCGAGCCCGAACATCAACCTGCGCGACCCGGCCATCTACCGCATCCGCCGCGCCACGCACCACAACACCGGCGACACCTGGTGCATCTACCCGATGTACACCTTCGCCCACCCGATCGAAGACGCGCTGGAGAACATCACCCACAGCCTGTGCACGCTGGAGTTCGAAGACCAGCGGCCCTTCTACGACTGGCTGCTCGACCAGCTCTGCGCACTCGGCCTGCTGGCGCAGCCGCGCCCGCACCAGTACGAGTTCGCCCGGCTCAACCTGACCTACATCGTCACCAGCAAGCGCAAGCTCAAGACCCTGGTCGAGGACGGCCACGTCGAGGGCTGGGACGATCCGCGCCTGCCCACCATCGTCGGCCTGCGCCGCCGCGGCTACACGCCGGCCAGCCTGCAGCTGCTGGCCGAGCGCAGCGGGGTGAGCAAGGCCGGCGGCTGGCTCGACTACAGCTCGCTCGAGATCGCCCTGCGCGACGACCTCGACCCGAAGGCGCCGCGCGCCTGCGCCGTGCTCGATCCGCTCAAGCTCAAGCTCACCAACTTCGGCCAGGTCTTCGGCAGCGACGCCCACCAGGAGGCCTGCCATGCGCCGGTGCATCCGGCCCACCCCGAACGCGGCCAGCGCGACTTCGTGCTGACGAACGAGGTCTGGATCGAACGCGAGGACTTCCTCGAGGTGCCGACCAAGGGCTATCACCGGCTGTATCCGGGCAACAAGGCCCGCCTCAAGTACGGTTACGTGATCGAGTGCACGGGCTGCGAGAAGGACGAGCAGGGCCGTGTCACCGCCGTGCTCGCCGAGCTGGTGCCCGACACCAAGAGCGGCACGCCGGGCGCGGACGCCGTCAAGGTCAAGGGCGTGGTCACCTGGGTCAGCGTGAGCACCGGGCTGCCGGCGGAGATCCGCCTGTACGACCGCTTGTTCACCGAGGCGCAGCCCGAGGCGGGCGGCCGCGATTTCCTGAGCGTGCTCAATCCGCACTCCAAGAAGACGGTCGCCGCCTATGTCGAGCCGGCGCTGGCGGCGGCGGTCGCCGACGACAAGTTCCAGTTCGAGCGGCACGGCTACTTCGTGGCCGACCGGGTGGACCACGCGCCGGGCCGGCTGGTGTTCAACCGCACCACCACCTTGAAGGACACCTGGGCGGTCAAATGAACCGAGGGGCCGCGCGGCCGCCCGACCGGCGACACCGAGCCTCCTGCGCCCCACCCAGGACCATGCGTTTTTCCGGCAAGCTCAGCACCTGGCAGGATGAACGGGGCTTCGGCTTCATCACGCTGGCCGGGAGCGGCGAAGAGGTCTTCCTGCACATCAAGGCGTTTCCCCGCGACGGCGGGCGTCCGCAGCTGGGCGAGAGGCTCGACTTCGAGCTGGCTCCCGGCCCGCAGGGCAGGAGGCGGGCCCTGCGGGTCCGTCGCGTCGATGGGGTGCCGCCTTCGGCCCGGCGCCGGCATCATCCGCCCCGTGCCCTGCTGCGGCCCCGGACGGCCGGCCTCCTCGCCACGGGCGGCCTGCTCGGGCTGTATGCGCTGAGCCCGCCCCTGCGGGGCGTGCCGTGGCCCGTCGCCCTGGCCGCCGTGGCCGGGCTGGCCCTGAGCCTGCTGAGCTTCGCCCTCTATGCCGTCGACAAGCGGGCTGCGATCAACTCGCGCCGGCGGGTGCCCGAAGCCACGCTGCAGTGGCTGTCGCTGGCCGGAGGCTGGCCGGGCGCCTGGCTGGCGCAGCGCCTGCTGAACCACAAGCGGGCCAAGCCCGCCTTCATGCGCGGTTTCCGCCTGGCGGTGGCCGCCCACCTGGCCATGCTGCTCGCCCTGGCGGCCTGGTGGCTGGAACGCGGGGCGGCATGAGCGGCGCCGGCCCGACCATCGTGCGCCGCCTGTGGGCGGCTCCGGCCAGCATGCCCGGGCTGGCACTGGCGCTGGTGGCCCTGGCGCTGGGAGCCCGCGGGCAGGTCGTCGACGGCGTGCTCGAAGTGGCCGGTGGGCGCCTGGCCCGCTGGCTGCGCCGCAGCGGTTTCGTGGCCATCACCTTCGGCCATGTGGTGCTGGGCCTGAGCCATGAGGAGCTGGCGCGGCACCGCGTGCACGAACATGCCCACGTGCGCCAGTACGAACGCTGGGGCCTGCTGTTCTTCCCCCTGTACCTGGGAGCCGGCCTGCTGGCCTGGCTGCGGCACGGCCGGCCCTACTGGCACAACCATTTCGAACGCCAGGCGCGCGCGGCCGAGGCCGAGGCCGACCAGGGCCGACCCGGCCCCTCGCCCTAGAATTTTTCACCCTTTCCGGATTCCTCCATGACCTCTGCCCTCCACCCTTCATCCGCCAGCCGCCGCTGGCCCCTGCGCGCGCTGGCCGCCGCGCTGTGCTGCCTGCTGCACGGCCCGGCGGCCGCGCAAAACCTGTCGCGGCCGGTCCCCGGCGGTGTGGTGTCCATCGACCTGGGGCCCTCGCCGCAACGTCCGCGTGCCCTGATCGGCGAGGTGCCGGCGCTGGTCACCGGCCATCCGGGCCGCTGGACGGCGGTGGTCGGCATCGCCCTGAGCGCCGAGCCCGGTGCGCAGGAGCTGCGGGTGCTGCGGGCCGGTAGCGGCGAAGAAGAGCGCAAATCCTTCCAGGTCGGCCCGGTGCGATACGCCGAGCAGCGGCTGACGGTGGCGCCGGGCACGGTCGACCTGTCGGAAGCCGACCAGGCACGTTTCGAAAAGGAGCGGGCCCACCTGCAGCAGGTCGTCGCCACCTTCACCGAGCCGGGGCCGGCCAGCCTGCGCCTGCGCCAGCCGGTGCCGGGCCGGCGCTCGAGTTCGTTCGGCCTGCGCCGGGTCTTCAACGGCCAGTCGCGCAATCCGCACAGCGGCATGGACATCGCCGCGCCTGTCGGCACGCCGGTGCTGGCGCCGGCCCCCGGCCGGGTCATCGACACGGCCGATTATTTCTTCAACGGCAAGACCGTCTGGCTGGACCATGGTGCCGGCCTGTTGACCATGTATTGCCACCTCAGCGCCATCGACGTGAAGGTGGGCCAGGTGCTGGCCGCCGGCGAGCGCCTCGGGGCGGTCGGCGCCACCGGGCGGGTGACCGGGCCGCACCTGCATTGGTCGGTGAGCCTGAACCGGGTGATGGTGGACCCGGCGTTGTTTCTCAAGGCGCCGGCCGCGGGCGCTCAGTAAGCGCCCATGTAGTCCTTCTTGCCGACCTCGACCCCGTTGTGGCGCAGGATGCCGTAGGCGGTGGTGACATGGAAGAAGAATTGCGGCAGGCCGTAGTTCAGCAGGTAGGCCTGCCCGGCCAGCCGGCGCTCCTTCGGGGTTCCCGGGCGCAGCACGATCTCCAGCGTCTCGCTGCCCTCGAAGGCCGCCGGGGCCAGGCCGTCCAGGAACGCCAGGACCTGCGCGATGCGGGCCTGCATGCCGGCAAAGCCGGCCTCCGGCTCGGGCAGCACCGGCACCTCGACACGGCCGAGCCGGGCCGAGACGCTCTGGGCGAAGTCGGTCGCCACCGTCACCTGCCGCTGCAGCGGAAACATGTCGGGAAACAGCCGCGCCTGCGGCAGCACCTGCGGCTCGATGTTGCGCGCGGCGGCGTGGGCCTGCGCCTTGGCCAGGACGTCGTTCAGGCCTCCCAGCATCTGCTTGAAGACGGGCACGCTGGCGGTGTACATGAAAGAGGACATGGGAGAACTTTCCGTGGATGACGAAGAAGGAGGTGCGGCCGGCGGCGGCCGCGGGATGCCGCAGCTTACAGCGTAGCGAGGCCGCTTCGGCAGATGCCTTGTCGGGCCCGGAGCGCGGCCCGCTTCAGCGCTGGCTGCGTCCCTTGCGCTTGTCGACCTCGCTCAGCTGCGCCTTGAGCAGCTGCTGCAGCACGCGCGCCGTGTCCTCGCTCATGCTGAGCCAGGTGGTGGGGTTCTTGCCTTCGGGCGTGGTGGTGGGAATCACCAGCGCGTCGATCTGCGCGTTCACCAGGCCGTTGCCGTTGGACATGGCTTTCACGCGCTGGACTTCGATGTTGAATGTTTTCAAGTGGACGACCTCGGAACGAGACAGGGGTGAGGATTCTGCCAGCCGGGGACGGCGGCGCGTCGGGCCCGCATTGTCGCGCCGGCCGGCGCTCACCCGGGCAGGGCCGGCTCCGCCACGGCAGGCGAAGGCGGCGCCACCTCGCCGAACAGGCAGGCGCCGACCAGGGCCGGGTCGTTCAGCGTGCGCACGCCGGCATAGCAGCGCTCGGCCTCCGGGTAGCAGCGGCGCAGGTAGTTGAGCCACTGCTTGATGCGGCCGGCCCGGGCGCGCGGCTCGATCTGCCGGCTCACCAGCTGCCAGAACTGATGCAGCAGCGGCAGCAAGGCCTCCCACGCCAGCGGTGGACGGCCGGGGTGGAGGATGGCCAGCGCGAGGCCCGGGTTGCTGACCATGCCGCGCCCGAGCATCAGGTCCTCGCAACCCGATTCGGCGCGGCAGCGGCGGGCATCGTCGACGTTCCAGATCTCGCCGTTGGCCACCACCGGGATGCCGACCGCTGCGCGGATCTCGCCAATGCGCGACCAGTAGGCCGGCGGCCGATAGCCGTCCGCCTTGGTGCGCCCGTGCACGACCAGTTCGTCGGCGCCGGCATCGGCGATGGCCTGCGCGCACTCGACCGCCCGCAGGCTGTCGGACACCCCCAGCCGCATCTTGGCCGACACCGGCATCGGCCGCGGCACCGCGCGGCGCACGGCGGACACGATGGCGGCCAGCAGCTCGGGATCGGCCAGCAGGGCCGCGCCGCCGCCATGGCGGTTGACGACCTTGGCCGGGCAGCCGAAGTTGAGATCGATGCCGGCCGGACCGAGCCCGGCCAGCCGGGCGGCGTTGTCGGCCAGGCAGGCGACGTCCGAGCCCATCAGTTGCGCCCGCACCGGCACCCCGGCCGGCGTGCGGCCGCCGTGGTTCAGCTCGGGCACGATGCGGGTGAACACCCGCTCGGGCAGCAAGGTGCCGGTGACGCGGATGAACTCCGACACGCAGCGGTCGATGCCGCCGACACGGGTGAGGATGTCGCGCAGCGTGAAGTCGAGGAGACCTTCCATGGGGGCGAGCAGGATGGTCATGGGCAGGCGGGGGAAGAAGACGCTGGGGCCTGTTCACACGACGCAAGCCCGTGCGAACGGGCCCCTAGTGTAAGAAACCGCGGCGCCCCGGTTTGCAATCGGGCCGGCCTGCGTTCATCATGGCGACCCCACATTCAGGAGTTTTCCACGTGAAAGTTGTCTTCTGTGCAGCGCTGCTGGCCTTTTCCGCGGTGTCCACCGCCTGGGCGCAGGCGGATGCCGCCGCCAGCGCGGCCAAGGAAAAAGGCGCCGAGGTCAGCGCCAGCGGCCTGGTCTACAAGATGATCAAGGAAGGCAAGGGCGCCAAGCCGGCCGCCACCGACACCGTCAAGGTCCACTACCGCGGCACCTTCCCCGACGGCAGGGAGTTCGACAGCTCCTACAAGCGCAACGAACCCACCAGCTTCCCGCTGAACCGGGTCATCCCGTGCTGGACCGAGGGCGTGCAGCGGATGAAGATCGGCGGCAAGGCCCGCCTCACCTGCCCGCCGCAGATCGCCTACGGCGCCAATGGCGCGGGCGGCGTGATCCCGCCGAACGCCACGCTGCATTTCGAGATCGAGCTGCTGGACATCGCCCCGCGCTGAAGCGCTGGCGGCGTCACCGGTGCCGGGTCGTCCCCGGCACCGCCGGTCCGGCGCATCGCGATAATCGCGCCTGGACTTCTCCCTTTCCATGACCCCGGACACTCCCGCCTCCCCTCCCGGCACACACCGCCGACGGCGTCGCCTCGTCCGTGTCCTGGTGGGCCTGGTGCTGCTCGGCATCAGCGGGCTGGTGACCATCGGCATCGCCGCCGTGCTGCTGTACCAGCGCCAGCCCGACCTCGCCGAGCTGGTCGACTACCGGCCCAAGCAGCCGCTCAGGGTGTTCACCAGCGACGGCGTCGAGATCGGCCAGTTCGGCACCGAGCGGCGCTACCTGATGCCGATCGCCGACACGCCCAAGATGATGCAGGATGCCGTGCTCGCCATCGAAGACAAGCGTTTCCGCGACCATGTCGGCGTCGACATCAAGGGCGTGCTGCGTGCCGCCTGGGCCAATCTGCTGACCCACCGCCGCGGCCAGGGCGGCTCGACCATCACCCAGCAGGTGGCGCGCAACTTCTACCTGTCCTCGCGCCGCTCGTACGTGCGCAAGATCAACGAGATGCTGCTGGCCATCAAAATCGAACGCCAGCTCAGCAAGGACCAGGTCCTCGAGCTGTACATGAACCAGATCTTCCTCGGCCACCGCTCCTACGGCTTCGAGGCGGCCTCGCAGGCCTATTTCGGCAAGACCCTGGCCGATCTGTCGGTGGCCGAATGCGCGATGCTCGCCGGTCTGCCGCAGAACCCGGTCTATGCCAACCCGGTGGTCAACTTCGAGCGCGCCCGCCAGCGCCAACTGGTGGTGCTCGACAGCATGCGGCGCGCGGGGGTCATCAGCGAGGAGCAGCTGCGCATCGCGCGGGCAGAGCAGCTGCAGATCCGCCGCGACGTCGACGTGCCCGTGCACGCCGAACACGTGGCCGAGATGGTGCGCCAGATCGTGTTCGCGCAGTACGGCGAAGCCACCTACACCGCGGGGCTGAAGGTGACGACCAGCCTGCGTTCGTCCGAACAGCAGGCGGCCTATCGCGCGCTGCGCAAGGGCGTGCTCGACTACGAGCGCCGCCAGCCCTATCGCGGCCCCGAGGACGAGGAGGAACTGCCCCGCAGCCTGGCCCCCAACGACCCGGCCGCCGCACAGCTGCTCGCCGAGTACCAGGACGACGAGGACCTGCGGGTGGCCCTGGTCCACACGGCCGGCCCGACCGAAGTGGTCGCCACGCTGGCCTCGGGCGAAGTGGTGCGCATAGTCGGCGAAGGCCTGAAGCAGGCCCAGCCTGCGCTGGCCCCGCGCGCCAAGCCCCCGCTGCAGTTGCGGCGCGGCTCGGTGATCCGCGTGGCCCAGGACCTGGGCACGCCCGGCCAGTGGGCGATACGCCAATGGCCCGAGGTGCAGGGAGCGCTGGTCGCGATGACCCCGCACAGCGGCCAGGTGCGTGCGCTCGTCGGCGGCTTCGACTTCGGCCGCAACCAGTTCAACCACGCCTCCAGCGCCTGGCGCCAACCGGGGTCGAGTTTCAAGCCCTTCCTGTATTCGGCCGCGCTGGAGCAGGGGGTCATGCCTTCGACGCTGATCAACGACGCGCCGCTGATGCTGGCGCCCGTGCTGGACAGCCCCGCCTGGGACCCGCGCAATGCGGACGGCCATTTCGATGGCCCGCTCAGCCTGCGCCAGGCCCTGGCGCGCTCGAAGAACCTGGTGAGCATCCGCCTGGTGCAGATGATGGGGCCCGAGTTCGCCCGCGAGTGGAGCGGCCGCTTCGGCTTCGACCCCTTGCAGCAGCCGGACAACCTCACGCTAGCGCTCGGTGCAGGCAGCACCAGCCCGCTGCAGCTGGCCGGCGCGTACTCGGTGCTGGCCAACGGCGGCCACCGGGTCGACCCCTTGCTGATCGAGCGCATCACCGACGCCAAGGGCCGGCTGCTGTTCGAAGCCGTGCCGCCGCCAAGCACCGAGCAGACCCGCAGCGTGCCGGCCCGCAATGTCTTCATCGTCAACAGCCTGCTGCAGGAAGTGACCCGCAACGGCACCGCGGCCAAGGCGCAGGCCAGCCTGAAACGCGGCGACCTTTACGGCAAGACCGGCACCACCAACGACGCGGTGGACGCCTGGTTCGCCGGCTTCCAGCCCAGCGTGGCGGCGGTGGTCTGGCTGGGCTACGACACGCCGCGCAGCCTGGGCGCCCGCGAGTCGGGGGGCGGCCTGGCGCTGCCGGTGTGGATCGATTTCATGCGCCACGCCCTGCAGCATGTGCCGGTGCCCCTGCCCGACCCGCCGCCGCCGGAGGGGGTGGTGTCGGTCGAGGGCGACTGGCGCTACCGCGAGTGGGCCGAGGGAGGCCATCGCAGACACCTCGGATTCGACGATGCGACCGAGGCGCTCGGCCCCCCGCCCTCCGGCTCGGCACCGCTGCCCGCTCCCTGAAGCCCCCCGCCGGACGCTTCAGTGCCGGCCGCGCTTGAACAGCTTTTGCACCACGGTGACACCGGCCAGCACGAGCCCCCCCGCGACCACGCCCGCCACCAGGTTCAGCAGCTGGGGAGTGAGGAAGCCGAGCAGGCCCCCCATGCCCGGCGTCGCGGACGCGCTCGCGGTGGCGGCCTCGATCGCGTGGTGCGCCCAGGGCAGGCCGTGCGTCAGGATGCCGCCGCCGACGAGGAACATGGCGGCCGTGCCGGCGATCGCCAGACCTTTCATCAGGACGGGCGCGGAAACCAGCAGTATGGCGCCGAGTCGCTGCTGCAAGCGGCCTTTCAGCCGGCTCAGGTAGAGGCCGGCGTCATCGAGCTTGACGATGCCCGCCACCAGGCCGTACACGCCGATCGTCATCAGGGCCGACACCCCCGCCAGCACGAACAGCTGCGTCAGGAAACCCTTGTCCTGCACGGTGCCCAGCGTGATGGCCACGATCTCGGCCGAAAGGATGAAGTCGGTGCGCACCGCGCCCTTGATCTTGTCCTTCTCGAAGGCCACCAGGTCGACGGCCGGGTCGGCCAGGGCATGGACCAGCTCCTCGTGGTGCGCCTTGTCTTCCGCCGGGCTGTGCAGGAACTTGTGGGCGAGCTTCTCGAAGCCCTCGAAGCAGAGGTAGGCGCCCCCCACCATCAGCAAGGGCACCACCGCCCAGGGCGCGAAGTAGCTGATGGCCAGCGCGGCGGGCACGAGGATGAGCTTGTTGAGGCTGGACCCCTTGAACACCGCCCACACCACCGGCAGCTCGCGGTCGGCGCTGACGCCGGCCACCTGCTGTGCGTTCAGGGCCAGGTCGTCGCCCAGTACGCCGGCGGTTTTCTTCGCCGCCACCTTGGCCAGGATGGCCACATCGTCGAGCACGGTGGCGATGTCATCGATCAACACAAGCAGATTGGCAGCGGCCATGGGGCGGATTCCTGAAAACGGGTGGACACGGCGGACGGACATGTCGCGCGGTGCGCATCGTAGCGGAAGCCACCGGACCTGGGGCCGTGCGGCGAGCGCAGGGGCGGCGTCGAACCGCGCCCTCCGGGCTGTCAGGCGCTCACATCCAGCAGCGAACCGAGCATCTCGTGCTCGGCCTGGATGACACGCAGGCCGGCCTTGAAGGCATACAGGCCGGTCTTTTGCGCCACCAGGTCCTCGGCCAGGGACTCGCCCGGCACCTCGGCCCGCGCGACCTGGGCCGTCACGCCGCCGCCGGCCTGCTCGGCCAGTTGCACCTGCTGGCGCCGGAAACCGGGCGTGGCCAGGTTGGCGATGTTGTGCGCCGAGGTGCCCAGGCCGTACTGGGCGGCGTTCAGGCCGGAACGGGCGATGGCGGACGGTGTATTCATGGTGCTGGACGGAATATCGGCCGCCCGGCCACGGACTTGAGCGCTTTTTCAGCGCGGCGCGGCGAAACGCACCCTCACCCGCAGGCCGCCCAGCGGCGAATCGTGCAGACCGACCTCGGCGCCATGCCGGCGGGCGATGGCGCTGACGATGGCCAGGCCGAGGCCAGTGCCCGCTTCGGCGACGTTCGCCCGGCGGTAGAAGCGGTCGAACACCCGCTCGCGGTCTTCCGGGGCGATGCCCGGGCCGTCGTCGTCCACCTCGATGACCGGTGCGCCGTCCTCCGGCAGCACCCGCACCACCACGTGCGCGCCCGGGGGCGAATAACGCACCGCGTTGTCGGCCAGATTGCGCGCGAGCACGCCGAGTTCGGCCGCGCTGCCGCGCCAGGGCACGGCCTGCTCGGCCTGCAGCTCCAGCCGCGTGCCGCGCGACACCGCGAACGGCACCGTGTCGGCCAGGGCCTGGCGCACCACCTCGCCGAGGTCGATCTTGTCCACCGACGCCTGCGGCGCGCCGGGTTCGCTGCGCGCCAGGCTCAACAGCTGCTCGACCAGCCGCGCGGCCCGTTCGATGCCGGCGGCCAGCGCGGCCAGGGCCGCATCGCGGGCCGCCGGGTCGGATGCGCGCTGCAGCAGCTGCAGCTGCAGCTTCAAGGCCGTGAGCGGCGAACGCAGCTCGTGGGCGGCGTCGGCCACGAAGGCACGCTGTGCGTCGAAGGCCTCGCCCAGGCGCTGCAGCAAGGCGTTGAGGGCGCTGACCAGGGGCGAGATCTCGTCCGGCAAGCCTTGCGCCGGCAAGGGCTCGAGCAACTGCTCGCCGCGGCGATGCACGTCCTCGGCCACCCGGCGCAGCGGCGCCAGCGCCGCCGACACCAGCCACCACGCGGCCAGGCCGACCAGCGGCGCGAGGAACAGCAGCGGCGCGACACTGCGCAAGGCCGCGTTGGCGGCCAGGCGCTGGCGGATCTGCGCCGGCTGCGCCACCTGGATCACCCGGTCCTGGGTGGCCACGCTGAAGGTGCGCCAGGTCTGGCCATTGACGGTGATGTCGGCCAGGCCGAGCAGCGCCCGGCTGGGCAGGTTGCGGTGGTCGCGCGTGGCGTAGATGCTGCGGCCGTCCACGCGCCAGATCTGGATCACGAAGTCCAGCTCGTCGTCGGTCAGCGCATCGGCCTGGCTGGCCGGGATCTCGCCCTGGTCGCGCAGCGACAAGGCCATCTGGCGCAGCTGGTAGTCGAACAACTCCTGCGTCTCGACCAGGACGTTGCGGTAGGTGAACCCGCCGAGCACGGCGGCCACCAGCGCGAACATCACCAGCAGCGCCACCATCAGGCGGGCGCGGACCGAATTCATGGGCCCTCCCCGGCCGCGGGCGAACCGACGAAATACCCCACGCCGCGCATGTTCTGGATGAAATCGGCGCCCAGCTTCTTGCGCAGCTGGTGGATGTAGACCGAGACCGCATTGCTTTCGATCTCCTCGCCCCAGCCGTACAGCCGGTCCTCGAGCTGGGCGCGCGACAGCAGCGCGCCGGGGCGTTGCATCAGGGCCTCGAGCACGGCGAACTCGCGTGCGGACAGCAACACCGGCTGCCCGTCGCGAAAGACCTGGCGGGTGGCGGGGTCCAGGCTCACCCCGGCATGGCTCAGCAGGGGCTGGGCGCGCCCCCCGTGGCGGCGCAGCACGGCCCGGATGCGGGCGTTGAGCTCGTCGAGCTCGAAGGGCTTGACCAGGTAGTCGTCCGCCCCCGCATCGAGCAGGGCGACCCGGTCGCCGACCCCGTCGCGCGCCGTCAACACGATCACCGGCGTGGTGTCGGCGCGTGCCCTGAGCTCGCGCAGCACCCGCAGCCCGCCCTCGCTTTCGCTCGCCTGGCCGGATCCGCCGGGGGGCAGGCCGAGGTCGAGCAGCACGAGGTCGAAGCGTTCGCTGCCCAGGGTGGCGCTGGCCGAGGCGACGTCGCGCACCCAGTCGACCGCATAGGCCTCCAGGCGCAGGGCGGAGCGCAGGCCCTCGCCGATCATGCGGTCATCTTCCACGAGCAGCAGGCGCATCGGTATCCCGTTCGAAAACACAGGAGAAAAGCATAACGCGCCCGGCCGCGCTGTCCCGAGGTATCGTGCGGATTCCATGCCGCGCCTGCACCGACCCATGCCCCAAGCCCTGCGCCATACCCTGCTGTCGTTCCGCGACCTGCTGGCCACCGCCGGCCCGTTCGCCTTGATCGCCCTGCTGCTGCTGGGGCTGGCCTACTGGGTCCTCGACCCCACGCCGCCGCGGCGGGTGGTGCTGGCCACCGGCGTGGACCAGGGCGCCTATGCCGAGTTCGGCCAGCGCTACGCCAAGCTGCTGGAACAGCACGGCATCACGGTGGTGTTGCGCAGCACCCAGGGCGCGGCCGAGAACCTGCAGCTGCTGCGCGACGACGAGGCGGATGTCGACGTCGCCTTCGTGCAGGGCGGGGCCGACCCGGAACCGGGCAGCGACGACAAGACCGGCCACGACGACCTGGTGTCGCTGGGCAGCCTGTTCTACGAACCGGTGTGGCTGTTCTACCGCGAGGACTCGGCCCGGCGCCTGCTGAACCAGCCGGTGCTCACCGGGCTGGGCCAGTTGCCCGGCTGGAAGATCAACATCGGTGCGCCCGGCAGCGGCGTGCCGAACCTGATGACGCGCCTGATCGGCGCCAACCGCATCGAGGCGGACGCGCTCACCCTGCAGCACAAGCCGCAGACCCCGGCCGTGGTCGATTTCCTCGAAGGCGAGATCGATGCCATCGTCTTCGCCTCCGCGCCCGAATCGCTGATGGTGCAGATGCTGCTGCAGACCCCGGGGATCCGGCTCTTCGACTTCGCCCAGGCCGATGCCTATTCGCGGCGCTTCGCCTTCATGAGCCCGGTGACCCTGCCGCGCGGCGTGGTCGACCTGGCGGCCGACCTGCCGCCGGCGGATGTGCGGCTGGTCGCGCCCACCGCGACCCTGGTGGCGCGCAAGGGCACGCACCCGGCGCTGATCCAGCTGTTCGTGCAGGCCGCGCACAGCGTGCACGGCGAGGCCGGATGGTTCCAGCGCAAGGGCGACTTCCCGAACCCGCGCGGCATCGACAGGCCGCTGGCGGCCGAGGCGCGGCGCTTCTACCAGAACGGCGAGCCGCTGCTGCAACGCTACTTGCCCTTCTGGCTGGCCAACCTGGTCGACCGCATGTGGGTGGTGCTGGTGTCGATCGTGGCCATCCTGATTCCCTTGTCGCGGGTGGTCCCGCCGCTGTACCAGTTCCGCATCCGCTCGCGCATCTTCCGCTGGTACGGCCAGCTGCGCCTGCTGGAAGACGCCCAGGGCCGCCGGCCGGCCGGCGAGCTGATGCGCGAGCTCGAGCAGATCGAGCAGCGGGCCGCCAACGTGAACGTTCCGCTCAGCTACGCGGACGAGCTGTATTCGCTGCGCGGCCACATCCACATGGTGCGCAAGAAGCTGCAAGCCTCGGCGGAGACGGCGGCCACCGAGGCGGGCCCCTGAAAGCGCGTTGCCCACATCCCGGGCGGGCGGCACCTTGCCGGCACACCATGTCCAGGCTCAGGAAGACAGCGAGCCGACGGATGGTCCGGGCGCGCCGAGGTAGGCCCGCACCAGAGGGACGCGCACCGCGGCCTCGAGCGATGCGCCGCCGCCTGTCCCGAAAAAGCCTTCACCCTGCGCCGCGCGCCGGCCGCGCCACCGACCTAGAATCGGTTCTCCCCTTTCCCTCGCGCCGCGCGCCGAAGCCATGGACATCCGCACGTCACCCATCCGTTCGCGTCTGCAGCGTGTGCAGCAGGGCCTGCAAGACCTGGGTCTGGACGCCGTGCTGGTGCCGTCCAGCGACCCGCACCTGTCCGAATACCTGCCCGAGCGCTGGCAGGGCCGCCAGTGGCTGTCCGGCTTCACCGGCTCGATGGGCACCTTGGTGGTCACACGCGACGAGGCCGCCTTGTTCGCCGACAGCCGCTACTGGGTGCAGGCCGAGGCCGAGCTCGCCGGTACCGGCATCGCGCTGGTCAAGATCCCCACCGGCGCGGCCAGCCACCATGTCGACTGGCTGATCGACCGGCTCGAGGCCGGGCAGACGCTGGCGGTGGACGGCCAGGTGCTGGGCCTGGCCGCGGCGCAATACCTGCGCGGCCGCCTCGACCGCGCAGGCATCGGGCTGCGCAGCGACATCGACGTGCTGGACGCCGCCTGGCCCGAGCGCCCCGCCCTGCCCTCGGCCCCCGTCTACCAGCACCTGCCGCCGCACGCCCCGCTGTCGCGGGCCGCCAAGCTGGCCCAGGTGCGCGAGGCCATGGCCGGGCATGGGGCCAGCCACCACTTCATCTCCACCGTGGACGACATCGCCTGGCTGTTCAACCTGCGCGGCTCGGACGTCAGCTACAACCCGGTGTTCCTGGCCCATGCCCTGGTCGACCTCCACCGGGCCACCTTGTTCGTGGCCGACGGCAAGGTGCCGCCCGAGGTGGCGGCGGCGCTGGCCGCCGACGGTGTGGCGCTGGCCGGCTATGCCGCTGCCGGCCCCGCCCTCCAGGCCCTCGCGGGCGACAGCGTGCTGCTGGTCGATCCGCGCCGCATCACCCTCGGCCTGCGCGAACGGGTCGCGCCCGGGCTGCGGGTGCTCGAGGCCATCAACCCCAGCACCCTGCTCAAGAGCCGCAAGAGCGCGGCCGAGGCGGCCCACGTGCGCGAGGCCATGCTCCAGGACGGCGTGGCCATGTGCGAGTTCTACGCCTGGTTCGAGCAGGCCTTGAAGCGCGGGCCGCTCACCGAGCTGGCGGTGGACGAACACCTCAGCGCCGCCCGCGCCCGCCGCCCCGGTTTCGTGGGCCTTAGCTTCCCGACCATCGCCGGCTTCAACGCCAACGGCGCCATGCCGCACTACCGCGCCACCGCCGCCTCGCACGCCGTCATCGAGGGCGACGGCCTGCTGCTGATCGACTCCGGCGGCCAGTACCTCGGCGGCACCACCGACATCACCCGCGTCTGGCCGATCGGCGAGGTCTCGGCGGCACAGCGGCGCGACTACACGCTGGTGCTCAAGGGCACGCTGGCCCTGAGCCGCACGCGCTTCCCGCGCGGCACGCTGTCGCCCATGATCGACGCCATCGCGCGGGCGCCATTGTGGGAACAAGGCCTGGACTTCGGCCACGGCACCGGCCATGGCGTGGGCTACTTCCTGAACGTGCACGAGGGGCCGCAAAGCATCTCCAAGACCCAGCCCGAACCGCAGATGGCCATGGAGCCGGGCATGATCACCAGCATCGAGCCCGGGCTGTACCGGCCGGGCGCGTGGGGCATCCGCATCGAGAACCTGGTGCTCAACGTGCCGGCCGCGACCAAGGAGGAAGGCGGCTTCGGCGAGTTCCTGGAATTCGAGACCCTCACCCTCTGCCCCATCGACACCCGCTGCATAGAACGCAGCCTGCTGCGCAGCGATGAGATCGACTGGCTAGACCGCTACCACTCGATGGTGCGTGCCCGGCTGGCACCGCTGCTGAGCGGCGAGGCCTTGGCCTGGCTGATCGAACGCACCGAACCGCTGTAGGCAGAAGCCCTTCGCGCAGCGCCCACCCGTCCCGGGTGCGGCAGCTCCCCCGCGCCTGCCACCACAGGATGGCGGACGGATCAGTCGCCCGGTCAGCCGTACCGAACGCGATATCGGACAGGTTCGCGAGCAACTCCGTTTTTTTCTGGTGCAGCGACCCGTTGGACATGGGCAACGTCTGGGCAAACGCGGATCACGGCGATACAGACAGTCGCAACGCTTTGTCCTACGATGCGCTCCCCGGCCGACCTGCCGCGTCATGAGATGCGCTGCGCATCCGCCCATTTCGGCACGCAGCCCGGCTCACCCGGGGACAGCTCCGCGTCATCGGGATGCGGCTGGACATCTGCCTCAATTCATCAAGGACGACTATGGACACAAGGGTATGGGCACGGGTCGGTGCCGCAACGGTTTTCGCCATGCAGCTGGGGACGGGGTTGGCCGCCGACCATCACGGCGCCAAGGCGCCGGCCCATGCGGCGCATTCCGGCCATTGGGACTACACCGGCCCGACCGGCCCGGCCAAATGGGCCCAGGTGGACGAGAAATTCGCGACCTGCGCCATGGGCAAGACCCAGTCGCCGATCGACATCCGCAGCAAGGAGGCCAAGTCCGGGACACTGCCGCCGATCCAGTTCGACTACAAGACCTCGGCCCTCAAGATCGTCGACAACGGCCACACCATCCAGGTCAACTACGAACCGGGCAGCTCCATCACGGTGGACGGCCGCCGCTACGAGCTGCTGCAGTTCCACTTCCACCGGCCCAGCGAGGAACGCATCGACGGCAAGGCCTTCGACATGGTGGCCCACCTGGTGCACAAGAACGACGCCGGGCAGCTGGCCGTCGTGGGGGTGCTGATCCAGAAGGGCAGCAAGCGCCCGGTGATGCAGGCGGTGTTCGACAACCTGCCGGCCAAGAAAGGCGAAGAGCTGACCGTGCCCGGCGTGGCCATCGACATCAACGCCCTCTTGCCCGAGAAGAAGTCGTACTACACCTTCGAGGGTTCGCTCACCACCCCGCCCTGCAGCGAAGGCGTGACCTGGTACGTGCTGAAGCAACCGGTCCAGGCCTCGGCCAGCCAGCTGGCCAGCTTCGCCAAGGTCTACCCGATGAACGCGCGACCGGTGCAGCCGCAGAATGGACGCGCCATCAGCGTGAGCGAATGAAGGCGGACGGCCACGGCCGTCCCTGCCGTGGCCTTGAAGCGGACGCTGCCGGGCCGCCGCCATCACGGGTGGTAGAGCGTGCCTAGGTGCCAGACGAACATGGCCGCCGAGGAAAAGGCGAGCACCCCCAGTATGACCCACACGCGGGGAGGAACCCCTGCCGAGTCCAGGGGCGAGGACGAGGGAGACGGCGGGGACTTCAACAACTTGTTCATGCCTTGCACTTCGATCAGGGGCCGGTGATTCGCGGCGGAGCCCGGGGTCCGGGCCCGCGGACGGTTCCCTGCGAAACTTGGTCCGGGGCCTTTCACCCGCCTCCGCGGCACGGTCTTCAGCGAGTCTTGAAGTTAAACGGGACCAGCCTTGAGCGCTGATCTTTGTTTCTCTGATCGTTGTACTAATCTGCCTGGGGATCCCCCGGATTACCCCACCCTTCGGCCGCATCGGTCCGAGTTCGGACGAGCGGCGCCACGCCGACTGCTCCGGATGGCCCCTCGGGCTGCGGCCCGGACTGTCTCAGTGTTCTGCAGCCGCTCGCCATGCCAGCTCGACATACTCGCGGACATGCTTGGCGGCGATGTCCGCGAGGGTGGAGAGCTTGATGTGGCGCCTCAGTTTCCCCTCCCCCTCGAGTACCCCGTGGCTGTCCGGCAGCGAGGCACCGGCACCGAATTCCAACGAAACATGCCGGGCGTACGAGAAAACGCCGCAGAAGGGCTTGCCGGAGGAGAACAGAATGCCGCCGTATTTCACCTCCTCGCCAATGGAGGCATCCAGACCCAGCACAAGTTCCCTCACGGCTTGAACCAGCTCGAAGCGGTTCTCATCCAGAAGGCGGAGGTCTCCCAGAAGTTTGCTGACGCGATCAGACGGCATAGCGGGGGCTGGTGTGTGAGTAAGGCCTGAAGAATGCAGCGCTCGGCAACGGCACGAGATCGACCAGGATGCGCTCGATGCCAAGGCCGCTCAGAGGATGATAACAACCATGCCTCGGGTCACCGTACCAATGCCCCATCCGTTCGAGCCGGGCTGTCGACATTCTCAGATGCCGGCGCGTCGTCGAGGTCCGGGGCGGTTCGCGCCCGCCTCCGGGAACTCATCGGCGACCTGGATCAATTCATCGGTACCGTGCCGCCACAGATGAATCGAAGGATCGAAGAACCGTCCCCGCCGGACAAGCACCAGGCGATCGCCCGCCCCGTTGATGGCGATGGCGATCGCTTCATCCGGAAAACCGTCCCAACCACGGCAGACCTCGGTTTCCCTCGGGATGTGATTGGCTGACCGGGAGAGCCGCTTACGATCCGAGCTATCCGCAACGGGATGGAGTTGCCAGATGCCACCCGATATCTCGACCTCGCCTCCATTGGCACGAAGCATCGAATTCCGATACGAGCTGGGCAACGGCGCCCCCAGCAGCCGCTCGGCGGCGATGACAAATGATTCGGCGATGTCGAAAGGCATTCTTCAATAGCGACTCAAGAACCATATCGTGGGCCAAGGCGACGAGGCGGGCCAAGCGAGGGCACTGTACCCTGATCATCAAGTTCCGACCTCGGCCAAAATCGTGGAGCACCGCCCTGCCACATCGGCGCTCAAGCGCGGGCGCTGGAAAACTCAGGCCTCGCACCATTGAGTTGAACCAGGATGCTTTCGTCGGGTTCGACGATTCGAAGCTCTCCCCCCGAACGTTCCGAGACTTCTGCTGCCAGTAGGCGCACCGTGTCGCTTCCGATCCGGATCGTAGCCTCGACCACGGCGTTCGGCCCCTCCTGGCGATTGACCGACAAACGAGCGGTGCCGAGGGGAAGTTCGGGAACATCTCTTGTCCGAAAGATACTCACCTGCCCTGCCCGTGCCAGCTTGCACGCCGCTTGGCGCTCCGGTGCTTGAAGCAGGAAGAGTCCGTGATACCCGGTTCCGTCCTCCAGTTGGGAGTTCAGCTGCAGGACGGATCCATTCGCCAGATGGATGTCGAGGCCGGTGAATTGCAGATAGGGAATCGACTCGTGCGTCCACTGGACCGGGGTGTACGAATCCACGGCTTGGCCGGCCGCATCGGCCACGGAGCAAGGTTCTCCTCCGCACAAGGCCATTTCGGTTCCGACCCAGCGCACGATGTCCTGACCATCCAGGAAGGACATGTGGTGAACGCGGGGATGCTGCACGACAAGAGCCGATGAATGAACGTCGAGCCCGCTCATGGGGCCCACCACTCAGGAATGCACAGCAACCAGTCGGGTGCGCCCTTGACGGCAGCCTCGTAGCGCAGCCTCTCCCGCCGGGACGTCCCGTCCTTCCACGGCGTGGGCGGGATCTGGTAGCTTGCCAGCAGGCGCCCGTCCCTGATGCGGCGCAGATGGAATCCCGAGGGCGTGGCCCCGTGGGCGAACCGGAAGGTGTACGCCACGGCGTCGCGCCTGGGCACGAAGCACCAGCCGTAGACATAGCCGAAATCGCCGAAGAACCGGTGCGGCCTGCGGGCCGAATCCAGCACCACCAGTTCAAGGGGCTGAAGCGAGGTCCCGCCGGGATAGGGGCCGTCCGCCAGCCATCCCACATGGGAACCCGTGGGAGAGACCAGCGGGTGGCTGAACTTTTCCTGCCAGTCGTACCGCGGTGCGCGGACCGTCCGGCCCTTCGCGAAGATCAGCAGCTCCGTCTCCTCGTTCTCCAGGCTCAGCTCATCGAATACCCTGGCCATGCCGGAGATGGGCAGGACAAGCAAGGCCGACACGATGCAGCGCACGACGGCGGACGATGCCGAGCCGCGGCCGGACCTAGAAAAGATGAGCCTGGAGACTGAAGCGATGGTCCGGCTCGCCTTGCAGGAACCGGCCGGATGCAATGTTTTGACCATACGCGACGTTGTACACCAGCTCGCTGTACCACTGGCCCGAGTACGAGGTATGGCGGCCATTGATGACCAGGCGGCTGAACTCGCCCGGTCTCATCGTGATGGCCTGCATCACCGAATGCCGGCGCGGTTGCCCGCCCGATGCCTGGCCCAGCAGGCCCAGCCGCACCGCCGCCGGGTCGTCCGCACGCAGGTAGAGGGACCCTTCGGTACGCGGGACCGTGGAGCGTGCCTCGTTCTTGACCAGGACCGGCGAAAAGTCGCGCCATTCCGCGAGGCACAGATGCTGGAACACATACGGCGCCTCACCCGGCTCGATGCCGAACTGGCGCGGCAGGGCCGCCCGCAGGTCAGCCCCGGGAATGCCGCGGCTCTTCTTGGTCCAGAGTATCTCGACAAGCTGTACGACCAGCATGGAAGGCGTCAAATGGGTGAGTCCGTCGGCGACGAACGGTGGAAAGCCGGGCCCTCGGAGGCGGCGACCCGCGTCAAGCTGCGATGCCCCTCCAATAGGAATCCAATGCAGCCTTGGCGTGGTCGTAAGACGAGCAATACGAATTCGTTCTCTCGATGAAGGACAGGCTCTCCTGTTCCACGAACTCGAGGAAATGCCGCACGGCGAGCTTTTGAGCCTGCGTCAGCCGCGACAGATAAGGCGGCATTTCCTTTTTGATGGTGAGATGGAAGATCACCGAACCGAGCATCTCGGCATCCCACAAGGGATCGCGGAACAGATCGAGACACCTGCGCATGTAGGCCGGCAGATGGAAGCACCAGCTCTGTGCCGAGAAGTGGGACATGGCGCAATCGCAGGCATCGAGCGCCGTCGCGGGGACCTCGGTCCAGACACGGTACGAATCCTTCGCCCTGGCGGCGCGCATTTCCGCAACGCTGATGTTGCGGAATATGCCGTCATCGGTCAGCTGCGCTTCGTGAAGCGTCTGATGCGGGTCCGGCGCGACTCCTGCAAAAGCCGCGACCAATTCCGCCTCGAGACTGTTTCTATCCATGAAAACACCTGCCCGATCCATGAGCGGCCCGGCACTGCCGGGCCCGCCTTCGGGGTTCCGAAGCCTGCCAGGCAGCGCGGAGCGCTACGAAGAGGGCCGCCCGTCCTCGAAATGTACGTGCTCCTGGAACGCGGAGGAGAACGAACCGATGAACCCAGGGTCCGCAGCCTTGCTGCGCAAACCAGCCGCCGAGAGATTAGCGCAGCCGTTGGCGACGGCCCAATCGAAGCAGCCCTCGTCCAGCGGATACGAGGTCAGCACCCCCGTCAGTCCATGGGCGGCGATCCACGCCCTGGCCTTTTCGATGTCCGAGAAAACGCCGCCCGGGAAACGTCCGCCGGACCCGTTGAATACCCAGACACAGGGACTTGGAAGCATGAGAAGCCTCGAGGTCAAGTTCAACAACCACAGGGGAATGTCACCGCGTATCGCCGGCCTTCGACCGACGGAGACGGAGTCGATGGGCGGCCCACAGGAAGACCACGGGCCACAGCGGAAGCAAGCCATACAGCAGGATGCCACCCACCATGGCGCCTTTCTCGGGGAGATGAGTCATCACCCATGCAAGCACCGCAAACATCGCCATGGAGAGCAATGCGAACACCGCACACCAGATCACTCGGTTGCCAGGCCCCGCCAAGGCCAGGCTGCAGAGAAACGCCAGCAGGAAGATGCCGGCGACTTGAGCGAAGAGCCCGAATGCAAACCACGCCGTACAGGCGAGGATGGACACGGCGACCAGCCCGAGCGCGGGTTTGATTTGCTTCCCCATAGCCCAGCCCCTCACTCCGCCAGCACGAACTTCAGGATCTGCTCGCGCGTCGCCAAGTCGTTGTCAAAGCCGCCATGGCTGGTGCTGGTGCTGACCGGCCCGGGTGACGCCCACGCGCTGGTGCGCGGCAACCCTCGCGCATACGGCTCGAAGAACTTCTGCATGCCGAGGATGGGCGTGCGCAGCCCTCCCTCGAAGGCCTGGCTCACGAGGTAGAGCAGCGAGCGCCGGTACGGGCCGCAGCTGGTGTCGTCCTGCTCGGCGCGTTCGGTCAGGTAGAACTGCTGGAAACGCTTGACGGTGCCCGCTTCGAGATGCGGCCGCACCAGCCGGTCGAAGTCCTCGACGCTGACGGCCCCGGCCATGAAACTCACCGACTCGAAACTCATGCCGTCCTGCGCCAGGCGGTCGATCATGTGGCTGGCCACGATGGCGCCCGCCGAGTGGGCGACGAAGTGCATGCGGATCTTCCTGTTCGCCACCGCGTGCTTGAAATGGCGGTACAGCAGCACGCCGCCGGCCTGCTCGTCGCCGGGCGCCCGCTCCTTGTAGCGGCTCATGAGGTCGGCGTTTTCCTTCATCTTGCTCCAGATCATCGTGCCGGGCTTGGCCATCCACCGCTCCAGCCGTTCGTTCCACCAGGTCTGGAGCGAGAAGGCGCTGCCCGTGCTCTGCGGCAGGTATCGGACAGCGTCTTCGAGGTGCTTCAGCGCGGCCGCGAAAAAACCGCTCTCCCACATCAGGAAGACGGGAAAGATCCGGTGGTCGTAGAGCATCGGGATCCATTGCGCCGCGATGTCGGCAGCCGCCGCCTCGCCGACCAGCCCCCCGTGGGCGAAGATGCAGACGTCGACCACATCGTCCTGCAGCCCCCAGCGCCGGCGCGCCTCGGCCAGGTGCACGTCGACGATCGCCCGCACGTCGTCCGGCCGGGTGCGGAACACGCCGCTGTTGCTGAGCGCACCATCGGCGCCCATGTTGACGATGAAAGGCGAGAGCTCGCGGTTCCTGAGCACCTCGCTGGCCGCCAGCACCACCTTGCCCGCGGCATTGCGGCGCAGCGACACGGCCCGGGAAATCGCGGTGTGCTCGTGCGTCACCACACCGAGCTGCGCCACCCAGCAGTCCATGGCGTGGCGCAGCCAGTCGTCATAGCCGAGGATGGCGTAGCCGTAGGAGCCCCATTCGGTGCCCCAGGAGTTCTGGATCAGGAAGCCGCGTTCGTTGTAGCCGACGATCGCGAAGGCATGGCCTTCATGGGCCGCGTGGCCGCCCTGCAGCGGGATCTCCCACACGTTCTTGAAGGAAGTGGGCCGCTTCTTCAGCGTCGGCTGGTCGATGCCCTCGTCCCAGCCCGAATGGCAGCCCGCGCTGGCCAGCAGGATGCCGACCTCGTTCAGGGCGGCATGCATGTCGCCGATGCTCTTGGGGTCGACTCGGTAGTAGGCGCCCAGCGGGCGCTTGACGGCGTCGAACCACCAGTCGTCCTCCAGGCTGTCGCTGGCGGGCGGCATCTCCAGGCCGGGAAACAGCGCGTCGGCGCAGGCGCCATGCTTGAACCAGCCCTTGAGGGCACCGCGCAGGCTCGAACCCGCGTCCTCGACCGAGCCGGGGAATTCGTCATAGCGGCGGGCCATCGAGTACAGCATGAAGGGCGAGATCGACGGGGCGCTCTCGCGGCCGGACTCGCGCAGCAGGTGTTCGGCCACCAGCGCCAGCCCGAACCCGGTGCAGGCGTTGCTGCTGCCCTGGTGCCGCACGCGCAGGCCGCGCGGCGGAAACAGCGTGGGCTGCGGCGCGCGGCCGACATTCGGCCGGAAGGCCCGGTCGCGCGAGTCCAGCGCATCGGGCCGGGCCATGCGCATGAACTCGGCGCTGCCGGCCGAGCGGCGCGGCTTGGCGGCCGTGGCCCGCGGGGCCTTCGCCGGGGGCTCGGCGGGCCGGCCGCGGGATGGCCGGGGTGCCTCGGCCCCTGGGGCCGCCGGAGGGCGTGTCTTGCTGACCATGACGGTGATTCCTCGTTGCAGGAGCGCGGGGGCCGCATCCGCAGCGGCGTCGTCAAGCCTGCGGCCCGCCCCAACACCAAGGGGCGCCGCAGCGCCCCTTGTCGTTCCGACCCGGACGGGCCGCTTACTTGAGCGCCTTGAAGCGCAGGCGTTTCGGCTTGGCACCTTCTTCGCCCAGGCGCTTCTTCTTGTCGGCCTCGTATTCCTGGTAGTTGCCGTCGAAGAACACCCACTTCGAATCGCCTTCGGCGGCGAGGATGTGGGTGGCGATGCGGTCCAGGAACCAGCGATCGTGGCTGATGACCAGGATGGAGCCGGCGAACTCGAGCAGCGCGTCCTCGAGCGCGCGCAGGGTTTCGACGTCCAGGTCGTTGGACGGCTCGTCGAGCATCAGCACGTTGCCGCCGGCGATCAGGGTCTTGGCCAGGTGCAGCCGGCCGCGTTCGCCGCCCGACAGGTTG
Organism: uncultured Rhizobacter sp.; assembly: GCA_966211755.1. Lineage (GTDB taxonomy): Bacteria > Pseudomonadota > Gammaproteobacteria > Burkholderiales > Burkholderiaceae_C > Rhizobacter. The sequence goes on from CBIHOH010000043.1 coordinate 36,174, forward strand.
CCGACCAGTTTCTGCTGGTCGTTGCCCTTGAAGTTGAAGCGGCCCAGGTAGGCGCGCGAGGGCATGACGAACTTGCCCACCACCAGGTTGTCGAGCCCGCCCGAGACGTCCTGCCAGACGGTCTTGTCGCTCTCCAGGGTCTCGCGGCTTTGTTCGACGAAGGCCATCTTGACGGTGGGACCGATCTTCACCTCGCCCGAATCCGGCTTCTCCTGGCCGGCGATCAGGCGGAACAGGGTCGACTTGCCGGCGCCGTTCGGGCCGATGATGCCGACGATGGCGCCCGCCGGCACCTTGAAGCTGAGGTCATCGATCAGCACCCGGCCGCCGAAGCTCTTGCTGACATTGGTGAACTCGATCACCTCGTGGCCGAGGCGGTCGGCCACCGGGATGAAGATCTCGTTGGTCTCGTTGCGCTTCTGGTAGTCGACGTCGGACAGCTCCTCGAAGCGGGCGATACGCGCCTTGCTCTTGGCCTGGCGGCCCTTGGGGTTCTGGCGCACCCACTCCAGTTCCTTCTTCATGGCCTTGACCCGGGCGTCCTCGGCCTTCTGCTCGGCTTCCAGGCGGTTTTCCTTCTGCTCGAGCCAGGTGCTGTAGTTGCCCTTGTACGGAATGCCCGATCCGCGGTCGAGTTCGAGGATCCACTCGGCGGCGTTGTCCAGGAAGTAGCGATCGTGGGTGATGGCCACC
>CBIHOH010000044.1:0-36793 GCA_966211755.1 uncultured Rhizobacter sp.
TGCGTTTGCTGATCGAGCGGGGCGCGAACCTGGACCTGACCGATGGCGCCCTGGGCTACACCGCTCTCGGCTGGGCCGCCTGCAACGGCGACCAGGACATCGTCCATCGGCTGCTGTCGGCGGGCGCCACGGTCGACCTGACCGCCAGCGAGTTCCGACTTTCCCCGTTGATGGCCGCGGCCCAGGCGGGGCAGGGCGGGGTGGTGGCAGCTTTGCTTGCAGCCGGTGCCGACCCGCATGTCCAGACCGGCGACGGACGCAACGCCTTGTCGATGGCCGAAGCGAACCGCCATGGTGAAATCTCCGAGCTGCTGAGGCGGCACGGTGCCCAACTGCCAACGCCGCCGCAGGAAACATTCCTGCCTTGGCCTGCGTTGGCAGCGGATCTGTCCGATGTGAACGACGCCGATCCGGCCAGCGTGCTGCGTGGTTTCATCCTCGCCATGTACCGTTGGGAGACGGAGGGCGAGCAACACCGCCAGGCCATCGGCAGCGGGCATGTCGATTGGCCTCGCGTCGAGCAGGAACAGCAGCAGATATTCGAGCGTTTCTGCACACCCAAGCCACGCCCCTACGGGCGTTGCGGCAGCTTCCGTTCGCCACCCGAATACACCCCTGAAGAAGCCTTGGTCAGTATCGATACTCAAGGCGGCCGTGCCGCGTTGTGGACTCGACAAGGCCCCGACCGGGTCATGCGCTATGAAACGCTGTATGTCCTGGCCCGGAAAAACGGTCGCTGGCGTGTCGACAACAAAAAAACTCGCCCTTGGGGCACCCAGAATTGGGGGAAAGGGATTCTTTGAACGGCGCCGACGTCGCACGTAGCCTTCTTGAATACTTCATTGTGGACGCGTTGGCGCGACGACCGTTCGTGGCTGCTTCGGGCGCAGTGTTCACGAGTCCACCGAGAGAGAGACGAGGTGGATGTCATGCTCCTGGCTCGGCCCGGCAAAAGTCCGGAATGGCGCATGGATGCCGGCGATCGAGGTGAACAAGGGATCGTCGGAACAACTCGCGGATACGGAGTCGGCAGATCAACCCTTTCCGGGTGGTGGATCCGCATGGGGCGAGTTGCCGTCGGGTCCTGTGGAGCTTCCCTCCGGCTGCGAACTGGCGCTGTCGACCCCGGAACACACAGGTACCTCGTCCTGGTCCGACAGGAGCCGCGAGAATCGGAAATCGCAGTGGCTGGCGCCGCCAGCCAAGGTTTGTGTCCTTTCCAGGTGGATGCCTCGCGCTGCATAGGCGTCGAAATCAAGCCCACAGATGTTTGGCAAGATGTCATTGTCTCCATGGCGAGCCGCGAATTTGCAGAAGCCGCAAGCTTTGTAGTCGATGCCGAATTCGAAACTGTCACCCGGGCCCGGCTTGATGAACTCGTAGACGAAATCTTCCGGAAACGCTTCCTGATGGCTTTTGGTGGCACTTCTTGTCGCCTGCTCGCGCAGTAACACCCGATTCTCCGGTGACATGAATTGACGCCCCGAGGCGAGACGTTCCGCTTCGGGCACCGTGAGCAATTGCGCCTTGTAGGTTTCTCGCTCGATTTCGCCGATCAAGGACAGCGGCACGCCGTGTCGCCGGAGCACCCGGCTGAGGGCCATGAAGCCCATGAGACGCATGAAGAAATCGCTCATACGGCTTGCTGCGCCTCCCACATAGGGCATTTCGGTGAGCACGATCTCGAATTCGTCCATCACCTCCTGCCTGATCCCATCGATATGGGCCAGATGCGCGCGCTCGCACAACATGGCTTCGGCAAGATCGAGGCGATGGCGCATGGCGGCCTCCATGGCGCTGCGATGCGACTCGTAGAAGGGATGGACCTCGGGCATCGGACACCTCTTCAACACAGTCAGCCAATTGCCAACAGGCTCGACCATCCACCGCTACAGGTCCGTTTCCGACCGGGAGGGCGAGACCGCCCGCATGCCGGGAAATCGACGTCCGACGCTTGCCAGTGGCCCCCGACTTGGTGGAGGGGGGGATGGTGTCCCACGAGGTGGTGTAAGTCGATGGCCGGGATAGGCTGGGATACACGGTACTCAGCGTGTCACAGCGGACAGCCGAGCGGGAACAGTATCGGTGAAGGATTGCATCCCTTCAAGCGGCATGTAGCGACGGTTGAGGGCCCAGTCGTCGTTTTGCTCCAGCGTCATGGCGCCGACCAGTCATGTGATGGCCCTGTCATTGGGGAAGATGCCAAGGCCGACGCGCCGACCTTCAACCCCAGCACTTCCCGTTGTCCATTGGCGTCGACCGCCACGGCAACTATGCCGGCGATACTCACGATGCGTCCCGCCTCGCGCGTCTTGACCTGGGTGGCATCTATCCAGAGATACGGCCAGTCGCCGTCGATGGGACGGCTCGGGAATGCGTCTACACGTTCATCGAGTTCGGCTCACGGCAGAGACAGCTGGCTCTTGGAGATGCCGCTCATGCCAAACGCCTTGGCCAACTCATCCAGCCGCTGGACCATGAATTGCACCATCTGGTGCAGGACATCCACATCGGAGCCCTTTTCGGCGAGTTCGGCAAGTGCCATGCCAGGGTTGGTCATCGTGATTTCTTCCGGTCAGCGTTGCTGGGTCGCACCTCGACACCATCCGGATGGCTCACGGTGACCACCCCCCATGGCGCAGCCCCCCAGCGCGGCCAGCCGCTCTGCTCTGGACTTACACCACGCCCTGGGACCTCAGCCTCGCAAATGGATCCGCGGCGCCTTCGAACTTCCGCCATGAACGGATTCGTAGGCGATCAGCGCGCGGGCATGTCATCCCGACGCTGTGCCCGTGCGGCGGGGCCATCGGGCGAGAATGCTTGGATGAGTACCTCCTGCTTGATCCGCGACGTCACCCCTGAAGACGCCTCCCTGGTCGCGACTCACGCCGCCTTCCAACCTGCGGATGCAGCGCGTCGGGCCGGGTATGCGGCATGGCTGCGACCACGAATCGAGGCTTCCGCTTACGTAGGCAAGCTGGCCGTCGTGGAAACTGTTGTCGTGGGCGGGGCGGGGGCCGTGCTCCTCGACTGGGGCCCGACGCGCGCCAATCCGTGCGGAACCATGGCCCGTGTCGTGAATGTCTTCGTCGATGAGGCGTGCCGGCGCCAGGGAATTGCTCGTCTTCTCGTGGAAGCCGTGCTCGCCCAGTGCGAGGCTCTCGGGATTCGAGAGTTCAACCTGGGAGCCACGCCCGATGCGCGCGCGCTCTACGAATCTCTCGGTTTCGAGAGCTACCCGGCCGAAATGCGCCGCCGTGCGCCCGTGGATTGAACGCAAGCGGTCCCCGAACACGCTCTCAGACACTGCCGACGGCCAAGGTCGGTGCCGGCCCGAGACGCTCCGCTTCCGCCACCCACTTGCGCAGCATGCTGGCGTTCAGGCGATTGGCCCGTGCCTGCGAAGCCTTTTGCAAGAAACCTTTCCAGTCGCATGAGTTTCTTTTGCATCGCGTACGCGGCGCAGTCAAAATCGCGCTGACTCATGTCGGCGATCTTGAAATCCGTCGCCTCTCGCATGCATGAGCCATCGCCTGGGAACTCCCCTGGGATCGACGGTCCCCGCGAGGCGGTTGGCCGGACAGCGCGGCCGTTCGGTCGAGCGGCTGCAGGTCGTGCCCGGCCTCGCGGTGCATGGCCATGCCGCGACACACGCGAAACGGTCTTCTTCTCGACGTTCTTCAAATGAGCGATCAGGACCCATCCGAAGTGGCGGCCTTGACGGCCACCTTCACGGCCGCCGAGCTGGGTGACTCCGTGGCGGCCGTCGAATTGTTCGGCGTGCTGTACCGGGAACTGCACCACGTGGCTCGCCGGCAGCTGCACGCCAATGCGCCCGGGATAGCGCTCGGAGCCACCACTCTGCTGCACGAGGCCTACGTCAACATGGCGAGCCGTGGGGTGCGGATCAACGACCGCTCCCGTTTCTTTGCCTACGCCGCGCGCGCGATGCGCGGTCTCATCATCGACCACATCCGCGAAGGGCGGGCGTTGAAGCGCGGTGGCGAATTCCATTTCACGACGCTCGGGACGGAGACGCTGGCATCCGTCAAGCAGGCAGCGGCGCTGGGTCGGCTGGACGAGGCCCTCTCGGAACTCGCCCAGGCGGATGCGCAGCTTGCCGAGCTGGTCGACCTGAGGTTCTTCGCCGGCTTCTCGTTCGCCGATATCGCCCTCATGCGCGGCGTGTCCGAAAGAACGGTGCAGCGTGACTGGCGCAAGGCACGCCTGTACCTGCATGACGTCCTGCTTGACGACTAGCCAAGCCAGGGCGCCGGTTCGTTCATGTATGTCGGGTCCGACCATGAAAGGTATTCCAATAGCGCGCTGGGAGGTTCTCAGCCCGTTGATCGACGAATTGCTCGACGCCGATGCCGAGGAATGCGCTGCGCGTCTTGCGGAAATCAGAGGCCGCGATCCCAGGTTGGCGGAGCAGCTCGCCGGGTTGCTGGCGCGGGAAGCCACGATGGACCGGCAAGCCTTCCTGAGCGGAAGCTTTCTTTCCGCTGCGGTGCCGATCGAACCCGTGAGCCTTGCCGGCACCCGGATCGGTGCGTATACCCTCGAGTCGTCCCTAGGCGCGGGCGGCATGGGCACGGTATGGCTTGCCCACAGGAGCGACGGCAGATTCGACGGCAAGGTGGCGATCAAGTTCCTGCAGCTGGCCTTGCTCGCGCGCGTGGGTGCAGAGCGCTTCTGGCGCGAAGGAAAGCTGCTTGCGCGCCTGGCGCATCCGAACATCGCCCGCTTGCTCGATGCTGGCATCACGGAAAGCGGACAACCCTACCTGATTCTCGAATATGTGGATGGCCAGCCCATAGACCGTTGGTGCGATGCCCGTGCCCTCGACGTGCGGAGTATCGTCCTCCTCTTTCTCGACATTCTTGGCGCGGTCGCCCATGCACACAGCAAGCTGGTGCTCCATCTCGATCTCAAGCCGAGCAATATCCTCGTCACCGCAGACGGTCGAGTCAAGCTGCTCGATTTCGGTGTCGCCAAGTTGCTCGAGGACGAGACCGGATCCTCCAGGCAAACCGTGGCATGGTTCACCCCGGCCTACGCGGCGCCCGAGCAAGTGCAGGGCGGCGAGATGACGACGGCCACCGATGTGTACAACCTGGGCGTCGTGCTCTACGAGCTGCTCACACGTACGCGTCCGCGCCAGGCCAGGAGGCCTGCTTCCTCGGCGGCGCCGGAGGCATCGATCCGGAACCACGAGAGGCCTCCGGCCAGCAGCCTCGCCCCTGGAGGCATCGGACGCCAGCTGCGTGGTGATCTCGACGCCATCCTCCATCAAGCGCTCAAGGAGCAGCCGGGCGAACGCTATCCGACGGTGTCCGCGTTCGCCGACGATCTCAGGCGCCACCTCGACGGCCATCCCATACAGGCTCGGCCCGACCGCATCGCCTATCGCCTGGCCAAGCTTGCCGTGCGCCACAAGCTGGCCGTGTTCGCCTGCGTCGCCGTGTGCATCGCCGTCTTCGCCGGGAGCACCGCCGCGCTGTGGCAGGCGCACATCGCGTCGATGGAACGCGATCGGGCGCTGACCGCACTCGATCGCAACGAAGCCACGGTGGCCTTCGTCTATGACTTCATCCATCGTGGCACGATCGACAACCTCACGCTCGAGAAAGAGAAGGAGACGCTGCAACAGTTGCTCGAGCAAACCGAGCATCTGGTCGAAGCATGGCTGGGCCGGCAACCGGAAGTCCAAGCCACGTTCCTGCAATACCTGGCCGACTTTCACGAGGCGCAGGGAAGGTACACCAGGGCGTCGACCATCCTGCTGCGCGCCGCGGAACTCGTCCGCGACTCGCGCGACATGTCGCTGCGCGCGGAGATCGAGTGCCATCATGCCTTGTCGATGGCCCGCTCCGGGCGGGCCGATGTGGCCCGAAAGACGATCGAGGACTGGCTGGCGCGTGATGACCTCATACCCGCCAGCGCCGCGCGCTGCCAGTTGAGCTTGGTCAGCGTGGCGACCACCCTTTTCGACGCGCCCACCGCGCTCGAACAAGCGCTGGCCGTGCAGGCACGCTTGCGGGCCGGCAAACCCTGGCTCCCCTTGCTCGAGGCGGAGTCGTCGAGCCAGCTCGGATGGGCCTTGTACCTGAACGGACGCAATGCCGAAGCACAAGTGCAATACCTTGCCGCCCTGAAGATCTATGCGGATCTCGATCGCAGCGCGATCCCGGCGGCTCTGGCGATCCGCGACAACTGGGCCCTGGCCGTACGCGCGACCGGAAACCTCGAGCGGGCCAGATCGATCCAGGAAGAGACGCGGCGCATGGCCCTCCGCGGGCAACACATCCGGATCTCACCGGTCGCCATCCTCGACTACGCAGCGACGCTCGCGGTGCTCGGGGAGATGGACGCAGCGTCGCAACAGGTCGACCAGGCGTTGCGCATTGCCGAGGAGACCGATGCCGATGCCGAAAGGACTCTTGCATTGATCGCGAAAGCGGCGCTCTCCGTCGAGCGCGGCGACCGCGATCAAGCCGAGCGCTTGATCGAGGGCGCGGCAAGGGCCGCCCTGTCGGTGCCGGAGGACGCGCGCGTCGCCACGGCGCTCGGGATGGCGCGAGCGCGCGCCTTCCTGTTGCAGGGCCGCCTGCAGGACGCGCGCGAGACTGTCTCGCCCATCGTGCGATGGCTTGGGCAACGAGGCATGCGAACCCCATTGAGCGTCGACGCGCTGTGTCTGCATGCACGCATCCTGCAGCAGCAGGGGGATGGCGATGGCGCTGCCCGCAGCGCCCGCCACGCGCTCGGAATCGTGCGTGCCTTGCAGGGCGGCAGGCGGGATCCCATCGGGCCGGGCCTCACCGCCTGTCGGACCATCGCGCAACAGTAGCTGAGCAGTTTGCCCTTCGAAGGAGGCGACATGAAGGCACTTCGCAAACGGTCGATCGCAGCGGCACTTCTGACGGCATCGTGTGCGATGCCGAGCGGCGCAAACGCCGTCGACGCACTGCCGCGCCTCGGCGTCGATCGAAGCCGGATCACCGTCTCGGGCGTGTCCTCGGGGGCTTTCATGGCGGTGCAGATGCATGTGGCCCACTCCGCCGATATCCGAGGCGCGGGCATCGTGAATGGCGGGCCCTACAACTGCGCGGAAGGAAGCCTGGTCAAGGCGCGCATGCGCTGCATGGCCACCGAAAGACGCATCCCGGTCGAAGCGCTGGCCGCGACGACCCGCGAACGCGCAAGGCGGGGCGGTGTCGATGACGTGGCGAATCTCAGGAGTTCCCGGGTCTATCTGTTCTTTTCCGCTCGCGACAGCGTCATCAAGCAGCATGTGTTCGACAGCTTGTTGGCTTACTACCAGGAGTTCGTCGTCCCCGCGAATCTGGCTGTCAAGAACCTGGTTGCCGAGCACGCCATGGTCACGGACGACTACGGCGGCGACTGCTCGAAACTCGGACCGCCCTTCATCAACGATTGCGATTTCGATCTCGCCGGCGAGATCCTCAAGCACCTGTACGGACCGCTTGTCGCACGCCGCAGTGGCGCATTGGCAGGTCGGTTGATCGAGTTCGATCAAACGCCGTACATCGAAGGGCATGACATGGCCACTGCGGGCTTGATGTTCGTCCCGCAGAACTGCCTGCACCGTGCAGGGTGCCGGTTGCATGTCGCATTCCACGGCGGCCGGCAGAACACGGCGTTCGTCGGCACGGAGTTCGTCCATCGCAGCGGTTACAACCGTTGGGCCGACAGCAACGACATCATCGTGCTCTATCCGCAGACCGGCGCCGGTGCGTTCAATGGCTGCTGGGACTGGTGGGGTTACGGCAGTGCCGAGTACGCGCTCAAGTCCGGTCCCCAGATGAGGGCGGTCATGCGGATGATCGATCGTCTTGCAGGGCGGGAGACGCCGGTCCGAAGCGCCGCGATGCCGTCGCCCCTGCGTTGAGCGCTTCGGGATTTTCCATCGCCTTGTCGGGTTTCCTCTTTCCTTTGCGACTGATCCACTGAAGGGGCATCACCGTGATGGCCCGTCTCAGGAGGATCAGCCATGCCAGACGATATTTCCAGGGCCGCCACCCATTCATTCGCCAACAGTCCGCCGACCGGATCCGGGAGGCCTGCCGGACGGGTGACCGTGGCTGGGCCGGCCCCGGGGATCGGCCGGCAGCCTGCCGTGCTGCCTGGTGAGAGGACTCAACCACGGCGGCGCCCGCATCGACCAGGGCGACGGCCGATAGGCCGGCCTTTCGTTCCTGATGCATCGACGCGCTCCCCGCTCGTCTTCGGCCTTGGAGCTTCAGGATGAACATGCTCGCTCCAATTCTTCCCGCCATGCCGTTTCGGCGTTTCCGTCGACCAAGGAGCTCCGCATGAACGCCGCTTGTTCGACCGGACAGCAGGTTGCCGCTGTTCACGAGCTCTGCTTTGCGCCCTTGTCCGAGGCCGGGACCACCAAGGTCTTTCCCTGCGACTCCAACGGAAAGGTCGAGCTGGACGCGCTCAACCCCCTGCAGCGCATCGACTACCTGTTCGTACGAATGCTGATCGGCCGTGATTTCACGGGCCCACGGGTGCGAGCGGGAAGTTCGGGGTCCAGGGGCCCGGCACGCGGCGGCGCTTAGGACAGTGGTGCCTTCTTTCCACTTCTTCTCATGAAATGAATCCCTTCGCCCCGGGGGAGACGGTCCATGCCGACAGGCCGACAAGGAAGGCGCCTGGAGCTGATGGCACGAATCTGGACGCAGCGGCTTCCCCCGGGAGCATGAAGGCTCTGACGAGGACCCAACATGACATGCAATTTCCTTGGCCTGCATGCGTCCCTGCGCTCTGCCGAGTTCACGACCCACACCGTGGAGCGGCTCGCCTTCAAGTCTCATCTCGGCCATGTGGCGCGGGCGTTGCGCGAGATCGAACAAGCCGAAGAAGGAGACCCGGCGCCCGCCGCCGAGGCGAAGGCGATCCGCGACTGCCTTTTCGCCGCGCCGGTGCTCGGCAAACCGCTCGGCCTGGCCAGCGTGTGCCTGCCTGTTCTCGACGGTTTTCGTGCCGGACTGTCCGCCTTGGATGCCGACATGTCCAGGCGTCTGGTCGACCTCGCAGATCATGCAAGCGAGATCCTGCGTGTGGAGAGCCGGCTGAAACATGCCGAGACCGCGCTGCGAATCGTCCTGGCCGTATTCGATTGCGACGAGAACCTCGACTCCGAGCGGAATCCGCTGGAGTTCGCCGCCCTGCAAAGCGTCTACTTCGCCCTTGGACTGCGATGGAGAAGCATCGGATGAGGCAAGCGGGCGTGAAGCGGGAGGCTGGGCGTTGCCGAGCAGCGCGAGGATTACGGTCCGGGGACGACTGCCCACCTCGCCGTTCCGGCCTTGCAGGCTCTGCCATCCGTCTCCAATGTCGACCCAGGTCCGGATGATGGGACTGCCCACGGCCTGCCTGACCAGGGACAGTCCACTTTCCGCACAATCGGCGGCAGACCGCACTCGTGCCACTGCAGGTTGGCGCAACAGTTGAGACCAGAACCCGTGAAACTCGAAGCCCCATTGCTGGCACTGTCAATCGTCAGTCCAGGCGGCGGTTATATCGCCGAAGGCCGCAAGACCCTTGAGGTTCGATCTTGGCGGCCTGACAGGGTGCCGCTGATGGACCTGCTCTGGACGTTCACCACAAGCCGAGTCGAGCCGGTCAGTCACTCGGTCATGCGTCATTCGCGCTTGGCGATGTAAAAGCTCTTGCGGGCCAAACAAAGGCGGCGAAAACAAGAACATTGAGAAGTAGGACAGCAGGACTGGCGACTTTGGTGACTGACCCGGAAAACCCGACAAAGTGTGCGATCACCACCGAAGAGGTCAGGATCCAAAGACCGGTGACCAGCCTCGTCAAAGGTCTTTGCGCTCCTACGGCGAGACGCGGCAATCCAGCGAACAACAAGCCACCACCAAGGACTAGCCCGGCACAGATGGTCAGCAGGATCGTGCCTGCCGCAAATCGGAGTTCGTCGACTGCATGGGCGAACTGAAGAAACAGCAAGGACGGGGCTGCGAGCAGCGCAAGGCCCGCCAAGAAGGAAAACGCACGGAGGGCAGCGATCATGATGCTTGATCTGAAATGGACAGGAAAATCTCGACCAGCATGACTTCCATCGCTATTTCCTGACGCGGCGGAGAGATCCCTCGGGACTGCAGCTGGACTGCAGCCGGATTGTGCCATCGAAGGCCCGGTTTGCCCGGCGGCCCGGCGATCCCGCACGGCCCCAGGAGTTGTGGCCGGTGTGTGCATCACGACCTGCGCTTGTCCACCTTGACCTGCATGGAGGCGTTCTCGATCACATCGGGGTCTTCGTCGTAGCGTCGCTTGGACTGGATCCAGGCGTCCAGGTGCTTCTGGATCGACATGGCCGTGGCCACCCGCCGCAGACGATCCGCATCGAGCCGTTCGAACTCCAGGTCGAGCGGAGGCGCCTTCATCGGGCTGCGGGGCGAGGCCGCGAGGTACAGCCAGTCGCACAGCGCCTTCTCCGGCGTGGCCCGGGGATGCGCGAAACGGCTGTCGCGCCAGTCCGCGACCTCCAGCGCATCCAGCTCGTATACCTGCCATGGCAGCGCCCGGAAGCGGAACTCGCCCAAGGGCGTCTTGACGGGGCTGAGGTTGGGCACGGGCAGGCCGGGCGTCAGGGACACGACGCAGGTGATCACGTCCCCCATGTTGTTCAGCGTCCAGTCCTGCTCCAGCACCCAGGCCAGGCTGGGCACCGCGCTCTGCTTGATGTAGCCCGCCGCGGCGCCCACGCTGACCGACTTGTTGCCGGCCGCGTTCAGGAACAGGCCATTCCTCACCTTGACCAGCCGGCCCGACGCGTTGGCCTTCGCCAGCCAACGTTCGAACGTCGGCCTGGACGGCGGGGCAGCGGTCGACGAGGCCTCGTTCCACAGCATGCCCGTGGTCCAGGCTTCGACCTCGCTTTCCATGAGCTGGCGGTCCAGCCGTAACTTCCAGTCCAGCACCATGGCTTGCTCCGGTCACCGATGCAATGCGCCGGCGAGCCACTGCCCGAGACGGTCGGCGACGGCCAGGGTCATCTCTTCCCACACCTGCGGGGTGAGCGATGCGCGCAGGTCAGGTGGAATATAGGGCAGCAGTTCGTCGCGCGCCTGATCGAAGCCGATGTTCATCAGCTTGGACAAGGCCTCGTCCATCCATTGCTGCAGGACCTCGCGCTCGAACAAGTCGCCGAGGAATCGCTCCGGTGCGGACGCAGCCAGGTCATGGAGGTCGTAGATGTCGCGCGGCACGTTCCGGTTGGGGCTCATGACGGCCGCCACTTTGGTCGCGGCCAACATGTCGTGCGTGTACGCCGCGACGGCGAAGGGCGCAATGCCATACCGCGCCGGCGGGGTGACCGTGACTCGCGCGTAGCCGTCGTCCGCAGGCGGCGAACGTCCGGACACTTCGACGATGAATTTCACCGGCGTGCCGGAGGCGGTGCCGGCCAGTCTCATCCTGACCGTCGTCGGCGTGACCTTGAGTTCGTCCACGAGCGGGCCGAGCAGCCGGGCCGATTGCGCGCCGTAGGTCAAGGCTTTGCGGACACTGGCCTTGACGGCATTGGTCGACACCTCGGCCGCACGGTCGAAATCGATGTCCTTGGTGAGTCGCAGGCTGCCGACCACCACGCGCATGGCCATGCCACCTTTGAGGATGAGGCGAGCATCCGCCGATGCCAGGTCGCGCAGCACGGCGACCTGGGCGCGGTCGATCACGGTGAAGGTCTCCGGGAACCCTCGGACCCGGGGATCATAGAGTGTGGACATAGCACGTAAGCATCAACAGGTGATGCCAGCATTCTATGTGGCGAATGAGTGCCGGATGGTACGAGTTTGCACTCCAGGCCCGCGCCTGGAGTTCACGGCCTGATCCGCTCCAGCCTTTCATGGAGGGTGGCGCTCGAGAGCTCGCCGATGCGGGTGCTGACGAGCCGGCCCTTGGCATCGAAGAACAGCGTGGCCGGGTAACCCTGGTGGTCGAAGGCGGCGCTGGCCCGGCCCTTGCCGTCGATCAGCACGTTGCGCAGCGGGAGCTGGCGCTGGGCGAGCCAGGCGCGGACCTGTTCCGCCGTCTCGCCCTGGTTCAGGAACACGAAGTGGATGTCCGGACGATCGAGCTGCGCCTTCTGCAGCACCGGCATCTCGCGGGCGCAGGGCGGGCACCAGGTGGCCCAGAGGTTGATCACGGTGGGGCGGCCCGCGAAGCGGTCCAGCCGCACCGTCCCGCCTTCGAGGGTGCCGAGTTCCAGCGCCGGCAGTGTCCTCTGCGTGGGCTCCTGCAGGGTCAGCATGGCGGCCTGGCCTGCCGCCCAGACCAGGGTGCCGGTCAGCAGCGCATGGCGCAGCGGCCCGGCCAGCGCGGGCGAGGACTTCTGGCGGCTCAGCGCGAACAGCCAGGCCCCGACGAAACCCGCGGTCGGGCTCCAGCCGCCGTCGCGGATGTCGATGATGTCCAGCGGAGAGGCCAGGTAGGCGGCGCGGAACTGCCAGACGAAGCCGAGGCGGGCGACGAGCAGGCCCACCAGCAGGCTGTACCAAAGCCAGGTCTCGACGTCGGCGCCGCTGGCGCGGCCCAGCCGCCGGCCGACCAGTTGCGCGCAGCCGAAGGAGGCGAAGAACAGCAGCAGGGTGACGGGCACCAGCATGGGGCCCAGCTGGATGGCGCCGCTCATGCCTGGGGACGCCGGTGGCGGGGTTCGTGCCGGATGTCGAACCGCCGTGGCGAGACGCTGTGGATGGTCATGGGTCTGTCTTGTCCTGGTCTGTTGGCTGCCCTCATTCTGATTCAAGCCGGGAGCGGGCCTGGCTCCCTGCGGATTTCAGCCGAGGGCCGCGCTTCAGTGCTCATCGGTCGCAGCCGTCGGCACGGGGCTTCCTCCTGGCACGGCCTCGATGCCGATCACCTGTCGCCGGTTGGCATCAGCCGCTTGTTGAGCATCGCCTCGGGCAGTCATTGTTTTGGAGGAAGAATCCATCCCAGCTGATCAAGCATCCTGCGCCAGATCTCGTCCGTTTGCCTTGCTTCGGTCGTCTCGGGAGCGTCTGTGTTCCAGAGTGCGAATCGGAGGTTCCACGGATTGGCATCCTGGCAGGACCTGATGTTGATCGCCGCACGAGAGAGGGCGCATTGATCGCCGCGCATCTGTACCACGAGGCCGTTGTTGCGGTTCCCTATGTCGATAGGGCTTGGCTCGGGCACGTCTTCCAAGTCGCGGCAGTACAGGTCTTCGGCAACCTTTTCATGGTCCATGACCGTGCCGCTGGTCAGCCATGACCCGTTGCGGATCGAGGGTCGAGGCATATCACGGGCTTGCCATTCAAATCCAAGCACCATGATGGATTGCCGGGTCCCTTGAGTCCCGAACTGAAATTGCCCGGACGCACGCTGGGTGTGGGCAGGCAATCTGAAGTGTCCCGAGCCGGCGCACACAACAGCATGGGCGGCCTCGAAAAAATCGGGAAGCCCCGAAACAAAATATCGTTCCAACCAGCGAAGGGAAAGGAAAGGTGCAGGCAGGTGTTCGTCGAGGCGCCGCTCGAAGCTTGCGTGATACGCCGTGCCCTGGTCAAACCAGATCAGCTCTTGGCTGCCATACGCGTACTGGTTGAATTCGGTCCGTACGCTGGCGTGCCATGGGCCGATCGGTTCGGTGACCATCGGCCAGTTCGCCAGGGCCTCGATGGCTTGCAGGAGCCGGTGTTGAAGCTTTAGCTCTTGCGCATCCAGGGCCGCCTTGCTCGCACGCGATGCCAGTTCGTCGAGTCGTCTCTTGAACGATTCAAGCCGTTGCGCTGTATCCGCCTTCGAGTTGTCGCGCCAGTGGCGAATGGTCTCAAGATGTTCATCCAGCGTCGTGTAGACACTGAAGAAAATCCGGGCGTCGTCGATCTGCATCGAATGCAGGTTCACGGATCCCTTGAGGTAGGCATAGGGCGACTCGAACGGCACCAGGACGGGCCCGACGCAACCCAGGGCGGCTTCCGGTTGGAGCACGACGCTGTTCGCCTCATCCAGGGCATCCAAAGGCTCGGCTTGTGGCGGGGCGGCCATTGAGGTGCAGATCAGGCCCAGAAAGGACCACGCGGTGATCCTCCTGATCAATAGGCAGGAGATTGCTTTCATGAAGGGCATGTCCGCGAAATGGGTTCGGCCGTCCGGAATATAGGAGAAATGTGGAGCCATTGAAGAATGGCTGCGCATTTCGGATCTTCGCGATCGGCCGTGTCGGTGTCGCACACCACATGGGGTCCCCAATCTGAAGCCCTGCCTGCCATCGGCCTCACAGTCACCTGGCTTCAATTTTTGAATCGTCCCAGGAGGATGCAGTGTTCGAAGAGGGGCTGTTGGACACGATGTTCGGCGCCTACCGTCAATTCATCGAAACGCTGGCCCGGGAGGAGGGCGCCTGGACCTGTCTGGCGCCCGTTCCTTCGCCATCAGGTCTGGCGGCGCCGCGAAGAGGCGCCGACGGGCACGCGTCGGCCTCTTCGCGGGCCTCGCGGTCAGCCCTGGCGGCCACCTGCCTGCGTTGCTCGGCTGGTGCACCGGATTCCACCGGCGTAATCGACGAGAGCGAGACACCGGCCACCTGGCCCGATTCCAGCCGGACGTGCCGGTCCGCGAGATGGAAGTAGGCATCGTCGTGGGTGATGGCGATGACGAGTTTGCCGCGCGCCTTGAGCATGGGCAGGATGCGGGTGTAGAAGATGCGCTTGAACACCGGGTCCTGGTCGGCCGCCCATTCGTCGAACAGGTAGACCGGGCGGTCCTCGAGCACCGCGCCGAGCAGGGCCAGGCGCTTGCGCTGGCCCTGGGACAGGGCGGTGGTGGAGAAGCGGCCCTGGTCCAGCGTGAGCTTGTGCTCCAGCTTCAGCAGGGCCAGCAGTTCCTGCGCCCGTTGCCGGCGTTCGGGAGTGTCCAGGCCCGGCAGTTCGTCGAACAGGAAGAAGTCGGAGAACACGGTGGAGAACAGTTGCCGGTAGGCAGCCTCGCCCGCTTCGCCCTCGACGGCCTGGCCGTTGACCCGCATGAGCCCGTTGTCCGGCGTGTACAGGCCGACGATGAGCTTGGCCAGCGTGGTCTTGCCGCTGCCGTTGCCGCCGGTGATGAACACTGTCTCGCCGGCCTGCAGGCGCAGGTCGATCGGGCCGAGCAGGAAGCTGCCGTCCTCGTGCTCGCTGCGGTAGCTGTGGGTCACGCCGCACAGCGCGATGTCGCGCAGGGGGGCGGGCAGCGCGGCCGCGGCCGCGGGCGGGCGGGTCGTGGCCAGGCCCAGCTGCAGCTCGGCCAGGGTCTTGAGGGCGATGCGGAAATGGCCGAAGTCGGGGGCGGTGTTGACCAGCACCTCGATGGGGGTGATCAGGTACAGGAAGGTCAGCGCGTAGCCGGTGAGCACGGCCGGGTTGTCGGTGGTCAGCGAGGCCGGCAGGAAGATCAGCAGGCCGATGAACACGAAGAACACCAGCAGGGCCACGCTTTCGGCCCGGGCGTAGAGGCTCATGCCCGCGACGAAGTGGTGTTGCAGCCGAGCGAGGGTGGCGTCGAGCCGGCCGCTCAGGAAGGACTGGCGCCGGCCCTGGTGCAGCTGCAGTTCCTTGGTGCCCTGGGTGACCGCGTTGAAATGCTTGTACAGCTCGTCGCCCGCCTGGCGCGACAGGCCGAGCGACTCCTGGGCGCGGCGCTGCGCCAGGCAGAAACCGCCCACCGCCAGGCCCACGCAGGCCAGCGCCGCCAGCATCAGCGGCCATGACAGCCAGCCCATGTAGGCGAAGCAGCCGAGCGCGACCGCGGTGTTGATGCAGAAGGTGGGCAGGCGTGTCAGCAGCGCGGCGATCTTCTGCACGTCGTCGGTCAGCGCGGCGAGCAGCCGGTGCGTGCCCTGCGCCTCGAGCCGGCGCAGGGGGGAGGCGAGGATCTGCCGCGAGAGTTCGCTGCGCAGCGCGGTGATCACCTGCTGGCTCAAGCGCACCAGCAGGGTCTCGCTGAGGGTGCGCGTCACGAAGATGAGGAGGCACAGGCCGGCGAACGCGGCCAGCAAGGGCGGCAGCTGTTCGCGCGGGGTGGCCAGCGCCGTGTTGATCAGGGCGATGAGGCCCGCGATGCCCAGGCCGCTGGCGGCGCCGCTCGCCACCGCCCCCGCCAGTTGCCAGCGGGATCCCCGCAAGAGTGCCAGCACAGTGTCCATTCGTTCAATATTCCATTCGTAGTGAGGCCAGCACGGTGAAGGGTTTGCCGACCGCGATCTCGTCGCGGGCGCCGCTCGCCTGGTAGTAGGTCTTGTCGCCGAGGTTCTGCAGGTTCAGCTGGCCGGTCCAGCGGGTACCGGCGGCCTGCCATTTGTAGGCGGCCATCAGGTCGAGCCGCGCATAGCCCGGGATCTCGAAGGTGTTGAAGGAGTCGCCTTGTTGCCGGCCCAGGGCCAGCAGGCCGCCGCCCAGGCTCAGGCCCCGCGCTCCGCCGGACTGCAGGTCGTAGCGCAGGAACAGCTTGCCGGCATGGCGGGGAACGCCGTAGAGCTGGCGCCCTTCGTTTTCGCCGCGCAGCACCTTGGCCTGGGTGTAGGCATAGGAGCCGGTCAGGTGGACATGCGGCGTGAGCCGTCCGCCCAGGTCCCATTCGAGGCCTCGGCTGCGCGCCTCGCCGATCTGGAGCGAGGTATTGGGAATCACCATGTTCTGTTTGGTGAGGTCGTACAGCGCCAGCGTGCTGAAAAAACGCTTGTCGGCCGTCTCGGCCTTGAAGCCGATTTCGTACTGCTCGGCTTCGATCGGTTCTAGCGCTGATCCGTCGTCGCGGTTGTTGGCGTCGCTGAACGACTGGCTGTAACTGGCATAGACGGAGCGGCCGGGTATCACCGTGTAGACCAGGCCGACGCGCGGGCTGAATTTGTCGTCGTCGGACTCCTTCGTCGGGTAGCCCGGGTTCTCGACCCGCTGCCAGGCCTGGTCGTAGCGGCCGCCCAGCATCAGGTTGAAACGTTCGTCGAGGGCGATCTGGTCCTGGACGTAGAGGCCGCTGGCCCGGGCGCGCTGATGGATGACGTCCACGGTGGGCGTGGCGGGTTCAGTCCCGGTGTAGACCGGATTGAAGAGACCCGGGCGCACTTCGAAGTCGCCGTAGCGGAAATCGAAGTCGCCCTGGCGCCGGCTGTGGTCCAGGCCGAGGACGATGTCGTGTTTCATGCCCAGCCAGGTGGGCGTGCCCGCCACCTCGAATGAGATGAACTGGCTGTCGACATCGCGCTGCTCGATGCGGCGTGCCATGCGCCCAACCCCCACGCCGAAAAGGTTGGCCTGCAGGTACTCGAAGCCTTCGCCGCGGCCCTGTTCGGCCAGGGCGTTCAGGCGCAGCGTCCAGTCGGAGGCGACGCGGTGCGAGGCGTGGAGCGCGAGCAGGGCGACGTCGTTGCGGTAGTGGGTGAAGTCTTCGCTGTAGCTGCGCTCGCGCGGCACGTCGGCGGGGCGGTCGCCGTAGGCGACGATGCCGCGGTCGATCGGCGACTTGTCGCGCGTGAGTTCCAGGTCCACGTCGACCCGGGTGCCGGCGTCGGGCCGCCAGCTCAGCGAGGGGGCGACGAAGGCGCGGTCGGTCTTGGCGAAGTCGCGGAACGAGTCCGCGTTCTCGTAGGACAGGTTGACGCGGTAAAGCAGGGTCTTCGCCGCGTCCAGCGGGCCGGTGCTGTCGAGCTGGGTCTGGAAGAATTCGCGGCTGCCGACCTGCTGCTGCAGCGACAGGTAGGGCTCGTCCTGCGGCTTCTTGGTGACGATGTTGAACAGGCCGCTCACGTCGCCGCGCCCGAACTGCGTGGAGGAGGGTCCCTTGAGGACGTCCACCCGCTCGGCGTTGGCCAGTTCGGTGCTGCCGATGCGGCGCGTGCGCACCCCGTTGCGGTAGGTGTCGTACAGCGGGAAGCCGCGGATGATGATGTCCTCGTGCAGGGAGGTGCTGCCGGCGTACACGCCGCTCACCGTCTCCAGCGCCTCGCGCAGCGTGTTGGCCCCGCGGTCCTCGATCAGCTCCTGGGGCACCACTTGCACCGACATCGGGGTCTTGACGAGGGGCGTGCTGCCCTTGGTCGTCTGCGGGGCCTCGTGGACACGCGCGGCCTCGGTGCGGCGTTCGCTCACCTTGATGGCCGGCAGCGTGCTCACCTGGGCCGCCGGCCCGATGGGTTGTGGAGCGGATGCGCTTGCCTCGGGGGCCGGGGCGGCGTCTTGAGGCGCCGGGGCGTCTTGCGATTGGGCATGGCCGGCGATGAGGGCCAGGGTGAGCAGGGAGAGCTTCTTGTGCTTGATCATGGGGTGTTGCTTTTGGACGTCGACATCGGTGGACTGGCGGGCAGCATGCGTCTTCGCCTTGGCCAGAGGGGAAACCCGGAAGTTTGGCTCATGCTTTGGCAGGCTGACATGCATCGATCTCGCTCTTACCTTGTGAAACATCTGCGTGGCCGTCGAGCAGGCGGGCGATGTGCTCGTGGAGGGCCGGCGTGCGCGGCAGGCTCCAGTGATCGCCCGCCAGCGTGGCGAAGCGCACGCCGCCGCGGGTGAAGTGGTTCCAGTCGGTGGCCGCGCCGTCGTGGGCGGCCAGGGTCTGCTCGGCCCACCACACATGGAGCGCGGCGTCGACGCGCTCCACGCGGTGTTCGCGCATCAGCCGGTGGGCGCCTTCTCGGGCCTGGACCTGCAGTTCGATCTCATCCAGGTCCACCTCGTCCTTCAGGTCGGCATGGGCCCGCGCCCAGGCCAGCAACTGCTGCAGCTGGTGCTCGGGGGGCTGTGCCGCCAGGTCCCGCTGCAGTGCGCTGCGTTGCGCCGGCGGCAGCGGGGCGCGGCACAGCCCGGCCAGCTGGTCCAGCAGCTCGCTGGCCCGGTCATGGCGCAAGGCGGTGGCCTGGTCGCGGTAGAGGGTGGTGTCGAGCAGGCCCAGGAAGGCGACGCGTTCTCCTTCCCGTTCGAGGTGTGCCGCCATCGCCATCGCCACCAGTCCGCCGAGCGACCAGCCGAGCAGCTGGTAGGGCCCGTGGGGCTGTGCCTCGCGCAGGGCGTGCACGTAGTGTTGCGCCATCTCGGTGATGGAGCGGTCCTGCCACTGCGGGTCGAACAAGGCGCGCGACTGCAGGCCGTAGACCGGTTGCCCGGGCCCCAGGGCCCGTACCAGCGGCAGGTAGGAGGCCACGTGCCCGCCCGCCGGGTGCACGCAGAACAGCGGCGGCCGCGTGCCTTCGCGGCGCAGGGCGAGCAGCGGTGACGCGGGGATGGCGGCCCCGTCTTCGGTCAGGGCCCGCGCCAGCTCCGCCAGCGTCGGGGCCTTGAACAGCAGGGTCAGGGGCAGCTCGCGGCCGAGCAGTTGGCGCAGCCGCTGCATGGCGCGCACCGCCAGCAGCGAGTGGCCGCCCAGGTGGAAGAAGTTGTCGTCCCGCCCGACCTGCGGCAGGCCGAGCAGCTCTTCCCAGACATTGGCGACCAGGGCCTCGGTGGCGGTGGACGGCGCGGCATGGCGTACCCGTCCGGCCGCGCCCTGCGGGCGGCGCAAGGCCTTGCGGTCGACTTTGGCGTTGGGGGTCAGAGGCAGCGCTTCCAGCAGCACGAAGTGCGCCGGCAGCATGTAGGCCGGCAGCCGGCGCGACAAGGCCTCGCGCAGCGTGGCCGGCGTCGGTGCGGCATCGTGGTCCTGCGCCACGGCATAGGCGACGATCTCCTTGTCTTCATCGCCGAAGGCCACCACCGCCGCCTGCCGGACGCCGTCCAGCGCCGACAGGGCGGATTCGATCTCGTCGAGTTCGATGCGGAAACCCCGCAGCTTGATCTGGCGGTCGCCGCGGCCCAGGCATTGCAGCGTGCCGTCGGGCCACTGGCGTGCCACGTCGCCGGTGCGGTAGAGGCGTGCGCCGGGCACGAAGGGGTTCGGCACGAAGCGCTCGGCCGTCAGGTCGGGGCGTCCGCGGTAGCCGCGGGCCAGGCCGTCGCCGCCCAGGTAGAGCTCGCCCGCCACGCCGGGTGGCACCGGGTTGAGCCGGGCGTCGAGCACGCAGGCCTCGGTGTTGGCGATGGGCCGGCCGATGCACGGCAGGCCCGGCTCGCCGGGCGCCACGCGCTGCAGCGTGGACCACACGGTGGTCTCGGTCGGGCCGTACACGTTCCACAGCGTCTCGGCGCGTGCGCACAACTGCGAGGCGAGGTCGGCGCTCAGCGCCTCGCCGCCGCACAGCAGCCGCAGCGGGCGGGTCTGCCCGGCGGCCCAGCCGGCTTCGATCAGCATGCGCCAGGTGGCGGGCGTGGCCTGCATGCTGCGCACGGGATGTTCGCGCAGCAGCCGCATCAGCTCGCCGGCATCGCTCGCCTGGGTGTCGCCGGCCAGCAGCACCGTGCCGCCGCTGATCAGCGGCAGGTACAGCTCCAGCGCCGCGATGTCGAAGGACAGCGAGGTCACGGCGAGCAGCAGTTCGCCGCTGTCGATGCCCAGCCGCTGGTGCATCGAACCGAGCAGGTTGCCCAGGGCGTGCCGGGTCACCTGCACTCCCTTGGGTCGGCCGGTGGAGCCCGAGGTGTAGATGCAGTACGCGAGGTGCCCGGGCCGTGCCCGGCTGGACACGCGCGCGCCCCGCTCCTCGGCCGGCAGGTCCAGGCAAAGCACCTCGGCCGTGTGCGCGGGCAGCCGGGACTGCAGCGCCGTATCGGTCAGCAGCAGGCGCGGCCGGGCATCGTCGAGCATCCAGGCCAGGCGCTCGGCGGGATAGGCCGGATCCAGCGGCACGTAGGCGGCACCGGCCTTGAGCACGGCCAGCAGCGCCACCAGCAGCGAGGCCGATCGCGGCAGGCAGACGGCCACCAGCTCGTCCGGCCCCAGGCCGGCGGCCTGCAGCCGGTGCGCGAGCGCGCTGGCGCGGCGGTCGAGTTCGCCGTAGCTCAGGGCGGCGGCGGGGTCGTCCCCGGGGATCAGGGCGATGGCCCCGGGACGCAGGTGTACCTGGCGCTCGAAGGCCTCGACCACCGGCACGATGGCCTCGGGCTCGGGGGCCGGCGCGGCCAGGGCCCGCCATTGGCGGTGCTCGGCCTCGTCCAGCAGGGGCCAGTCCGCCACCGGGCCGGGCCTGGCCTCGGCGGCGTGCTCGAGGATGCGGCCGAGGTGGCGTGCCATGCGCTCGATGGTGGCCGCGTCGAACAGGTCGGTGTCGTACTCGATGCTGGCGCGCAGGCCGCCGTCCGGGCCTTCCTCGGCGATCAGGCTGAGGTCGAACTTGGCGCTGCCATGGTCCGCCGGCAGGGCGCTGACCTCGAGGCCGGCCAGCGGCGGCGCCGCGAGCGGCATGTTCTGCAGGATGAACAGCGCCTGGAACAGCGGCGAGCGGCTCAGGTCGCGTTCGGGCTGCAGGGCCTCGACCAGCTGCTCGAAGGGCAGGTCCTGGTGCGCCTGGGCGCCGAGCGCGGTTTCGCGCACCTGGCGCAGCAGGGCCCCGAAATCCGGCAGTTCCTCGAAGCGGCAGCGCAGCACCAGGGTGTTGGCGAACAGGCCGACGATGCCTTCGGTCTCGACACGCTGGCGGTTGGCGACCGGGGTGCCGATGCGGATGTCGGCCTGGCCGCTGTAGCGGTGCAGCAGCGTCGCGTAGGCCGCCAGCAGGGTCATGAAGGGCGTGGCGCCGTGGCTCTGGCCGAGCCGGCGCAGCGCGGCCATGCGCTGCGGGTCGATGCCGAGATCGAGGCTGGCGCCGCGGTGGGCCTGCTGCGGCGGGCGCGGCCGGTCGGTGGGCAGCGTGAGCGCCTCGTGTGTCGAACCGAGCTGGCCGCGCCAATAGGCCAGCTGCCGCTGCAGGCGCGAGGCCTCGCGGCCGCTGCGCTGCCAGGCCGCGACATCGGCGTATTGCAGCGGCAGCGGCGGCAGCCCGGGTTCGCGGCCGGCCGCCAGTTCGCCGTAGAGATGGGCCAGTTCGCGCATCAGCACCCCCATCGCCCAGCCGTCGGCGGCGATGTGGTGCAGGGTCAGCAGCAGCCAGTGGCGGCGCGCCGCCAGCCGCAGCAGGCGGACTCGCCAGGGCGCCTGTGCCGACAGGTCGAACGGCCGCCGTGCTTCCTCGGTCGCGCGGCGGCGCGCGATGGCCTCGCGCCGCGCCAGCGGCTCGCCGCTCAGGTCGTCCAGCGGCAGCGGCACCGGGCCGGGCGGCAGGCTGCGTTGCAGGGCCCCCGGCTCGGCACGCACGATGAGGCTGCGCAGCACGGCGTGACGCGCCTGCAGCCGGTCCAGCGCCCCGGACAGCGCGGCCCGGTCGAGTTCGCCGTCGAGCTGCAGCACCACCGGCAGGTGGTAGAGCGCGCTGTCGGGCTGCAGCTCGGCCAGGAACCACATGCGTTCCTGGGCGAAGGACAAGGGTGCCGGTGCATCGCCCGGCGGTCTTGGCGCGATCGGCGGCAGGTCGAGGGCCGAGGCCTTGCCGCCTTGCCTCACCAGTTCGGCCAGCCGGGCGATGGTGGGGGCATCGAACACGGCGCGCAGCGGCAGCTCGACGCCGAGCTGGCGGCGGATGCGCGACACCACCTGGGTCGCCAGCAGCGAATGGCCGCCGAGGGCGAAGAAGTCCTGCCCGCTGCCGACGCGGGCCAGTCCGAGCACCTCGCTCCAGATGGCCGCGAGCCGGGCCTGCAGCGGGTCGGCGGGGGCCGCGTCGGCCGCGTCGTCGAGCTGCCATTGCGGGGCCGGCAGCAGGCGGCGGTCGATCTTGCCGTTGGGGTTGAGCGGCCAGGCCTGCAGCGGCACGATGGCCGAGGGCACCATCGCGGGGGGCAGGCTTTGTCCGAGGTCCGCGATCAGGGCGGTGCTGTCGATGCCGTCCGGCGCTCCGTCGCGGGCGATGACGTAGGCGACCAGCCGCTGGTCGCCGGGGCGGTCTTCGCGCACCAGCGCCACCGCCTCGGCGACGCCGGGTTGCGCGCACAGGCGGGCCTCGATCTCGCCCAGCTCGAGGCGATGGCCGCGCAGCTTGACCTGGTGGTCGATGCGGCCCAGGTATTCGTAGACCCCGTCCTCGCGCTGGCGCACCAGGTCGCCGGTGCAATAGAGCCGTTCGCCCGGTTCGATGGCGTGCGGGTCGGGCACGAAGGCCGCCGCCGTGCGCGAGGGGTCGTTCAGGTAGCCGCGGCCCACGCCGATGCCGGCGACGCACAGCTCGCCCGGGACACCGACCGGCAGCGCCTCGAGCCGCGAGTTCATCACCTGCAGCCGCAGGTGGGCCACCGGGCGGCCGATCGGCAGGTGTGCGCCTTGCACCTCGGCCGCCTCGCGCAGCGCATGCAGCGCGACGTCGTCGGCGCATTCGGCCGGGCCGTAGACGTTGAGCAGGGGGACGCGCGGATGGCGCGCCAGCCACTCGCGGGCCAGCTCGGGCGGCAGGGCCTCGCCGGTCGGCAGCAGCCAGCGCAGCGGCAGGGCGGGGTCGGCGGCCTCGCTTTCGGCGAGGAAACCGCGCAGCATCGCCGGCACGCATTCGAGCACGGTCACGCCGCGCCGCACCACGTGCTGCTGGAGCGCGCGAGGGTCTTGTGCGATCTCGTCCGGGATGATCTCGATGCAGGCGCCGCACAACAGGCCGCTGAGGAATTGCCAGACCGAGATGTCGAAGCAGGCGGAGGCGGTCTGGGCGATGAAGTCGCGCTCGCCCAGACCGAGTTGCACGTGTTTCTGCAGCAGGTTGTTCAGCATGCCGCGACGCTCGACCATGGCGCCCTTGGGGACGCCGGTGGAGCCGGAGGTGTAGATCACGTAGGCGAGCTGTCGTGCGCTGCCGGCGGTGCTGCTTCGCACCGGGGCGGCTGCCGGCTCGGGCAGCCGGTCCAGCCGCCAGCAGGGTGGCGCGGAGTCGCCCAACTGCCGCAGGGCCCCGTCCAGCGCCGCGTGCGGGGCGTCGCCGCACAGCACCACGGCCGCGCGGCTGAGGGCCAGCACCTCGGCCAGGCGGGCGCCGGGGTGCCGGGTGTCCAGCGGCAGGTAGGCCGCGCCGGCCTTGAAGACGCCGAGGATCATCGCCAGCAGGTCCGGCCCGCGCCGGTCGTGCAGCGCCACCAGGCGGTCGGTCCCGATGCCGGCGGCGCACAGGGCGCGCCCGATGCGCTCGGCGCGGCGGTCGAGTTCGGCATAGCTCAGGGCCTCGTCGCCGCAGCGCACGGCCATGGCCTCGGGGGTACGCCGCACCTGCCGTTCGAACAGCGTGGCGAGGTCGTCGGGCAACCCGCTGCCGTCGCCGGTGTCGTTCCAGGCGGCAAGCTGCAGGGCTTCGCCTGCGCTCAGGCGCGGCAGCGTGCCCAGCCGTGCCTGCGGCTCGGCCATCAGGGCCAGCAGCAGCGATTTGAAATGCCCCAGCATGCGGCGGATGGCGGGCAGCTCGAAGCGCTCGCGCTCGCAGGTGAGCTGCAGCGTCAGCCGCTCGCCGGGGATGATGACCACGGTGAGGGGGTAGTTGGTGTGGGTGCGGGCGTTCTTCTCGTCGATGTGCCAGCGCAGCTTCCATTCGTCCAGCGAGCGGTCGACCGGTGCGTTCTCGAAGACGAACAGGCTGTCGAACAGCGGCCGGCCCGGGCCCAGCGGGCTCAGCGCCTGCACCTCGCCCAGGGGCAGGTGTTCGTGCTGACGCAGTTCGACGTTGCGGCTCAGGACCTCCCTCAGCCATTCGTCCACGCGTTGCGCAGGGTCCAGCTTCAGGCGCAGCGGCAGGGTGTTGATGAACAGGCCGACGCTGCGCTCCACGCCTTCGAGCTCGGTGGGCCGCCCGGCGACGGTGGTGCCGAACAACACGTCCGTCTGGCCCGAGTACCAGGACAGCAGCAGCGCCCAGGCCGCCTGGGTGACGGTGTTGACCGTCACCTGCAGCTGCTGGGCGAGCGCCTGCAGGCCCGCGGTCTCGGCCTCGGACAGCTGCAGCGCGTGGTCGTCCACGCCGCTGTGCCGGCGCTGGCCCGGCAGCCTGTCGATGCCCAGCGGCGTGGGCTGCTCGAAACCGGCCAGGGTGCGCCGCCAGTACTCGCGCGCGGCCTGCGTGTCCTGCCGTCCCAGCCAGCCGATGAAGTCCGCATACGGACGCGGCGCGGGCAGCGCCGGCGCGGCACGGCCTTCGCACAGCGCCTGGTAGTGGGCGAAGAAGTCCACCATCAGCAGCGAGAAGCACCAGGCGTCGATGAGGATGTGGTGGTAGCTCTGGGTGAAGTACCAGCGCCCCTCGCCCAGGTCGATCAGCCGGAAGCGGATCAGCCTCGGTTCGGACAGGTCGAAGCCTTCGTGCAGTTCCTGCGCGAGCACGGCGTCCAGCCGTTCGCGCTGGGCCTGGTCGTCCAGGCCGCGCCAGTCCTCGCGCTGCACCGGCGAAGCCACCTGCCGGTGCACCGCCTGCAGGGGGCGTTCCTCGCGCTGCCAGTGGAAGGAGCTGCGCAGCACCGGATGGCGCTCGACCACCCGCTCCCAGGCCCGCACGAAGGCCTCGGGGTCGACCTCGCCTTGCAGCCGGTAGCGGTCCTGCATCAGGTACATGCCCGAGCCCGGGTTGAGCAAGGTGTGCAGCAGCAGGCCGTGTTGCATCGGGGCGAGCGGGTAGAGGTCCTGCACCGACTCCCAGGGCAGGGCCAGGGCGTCGAGTTCGGCCTGCTCCAGGCCGCACAGCGGAAAATCGCTGGGGGTGGCTCCGGCCGGAGCGACCTGCAGCGCATCCACCAGCGCCTCCAGGTGCCGGGTGAAGGAGGCGGCCAGCCGTTCGATGTCGCCGACGGGCCGGATGCCGGGCTCGCAGGTCCACTCGACCGAGAGCGAGTCGCCGTTCACCTGGGCGTCGACGTCGAGCGCGTGGGTGCGGCGCTCGGCCGGGTGGCGGGTGGCGCCGGGTGAGGCCGGATCGAGGGCGAAGGCGGCGTCGGCGTTGAACACGCGGTCGAAGCGGCCCAGGTAGTTGAAGCAGACCTCGGGCTGCGGCAGCGCCGCCAGGGCGTCGCGGTCGGCAGCCTCGCCCAGGTAGCGCAGCAGGCCGTAGCCGATGCCGCGGCGCGGAACACGGCGCAGTTGTTCCTTCACCGTCTTCAGTGCGCCGATCGGGTCCGTCGTCGCGGGGGCCAGCCGCACCGGGTAGCGGGTGGTGAACCAGCCCACGGTGCGCGACACGTCGAGTTCGGCGAACAGGTCTTCGCGTCCGTGGCCTTCCAGCTCCACCAGCACGGCCTGCCGCTGCGTCGCGCCCAGCGCCTGGGCGAGGGCGGTCAGCAGCAGCTCGTCGATGCGTGCGCGCTGGCGGGCGGGCGCGGCCCCCAGCAGGGCGGCGGTACGCGCGGGGTCGAGTCGCGTGGACACGCGATAGGTGCTCCCCAGCGTGCCGCCATGGCCGGCGGGGGCGAGGCGGACGACCTCGCCCTCCGTGAGCCAGTGCGCCAGCTCGGCCCGGGTCTGCCCGGAGCGGGCGTGCGCCTGCAGGCGCTGTGCCCATTGGCGGTAGGTGGTGGGCACCGGCGGCAGCGCGGCCGCGGCGCCGCGGCGCAGCTGTCGGCAGGCCGCCTGCAGGTCGTCCAGCAGCACGCGCCACGACACGCCGTCCACCGCAAGGTGGTGCACGGCGAGCAGCAGCCGGGGCGCCACGCCGGCCGACCCGGTGAACAGCGCGGCGCGCAGCAGCGGACCCCGGGTGATGTCCAGGCCGGCCTGCAGGGCCTGGCCGTGGGCTTCGATCGCGGCGGCCCAGCCGGCTTCGGGCAGCGGGCCCAGGTCGACCTGCTCGAGGCAGGCCGCCGGGTCGGCGGCGGTGTAGTGCTGCTGCCATCCGCCGTCGTCGCCCTGCCGGGCGAAACGCAGGCGCAGGCTGCCGTGGCGCTGCAGCAGGGCCTGCAGCGCCCCGGGCAGGACCCGGGCATCGGCCGCCTCGCGCAGGCGCAGCACCATCGCCTGGTTCCAGTGCGACAGATGGTGGAAGCCGGCCTCGAAGAACCATTGCTGGATCGGTGTCAGCGGCAGCCCGCCCTCGGTGTCGTCGTCGATCGCCGCCTTGGCGGTCGTGGCGAGCACCTCGGCCACCGCCGCGGCGGACGCGACGGTCTGGTGTTCGAACATCTGGCGCGGCGCCAGCTTCAGCCCGCGCTGCTGGGCGCGCGCCACCACCTGCAGGCTGAGGATGGAATCGCCGCCGAGGCGGAAGAAGTTGTCGTGGATGCCGACGGCGGGCAGGCCGAGCACTTCCTTCCAGACCTCGGCCAGCAGGCGTTCGCGCTCGTTGCGCGGGGCCGCGTCCTCGGCCGTGGTGACGGCGAAGCCCGGTGCCGGCAGGGCCTTGCGGTCGAGCTTGCCGTTGGTCGACAGCGGCATGGCCTGCAGCCGCACCCAGGCCGAGGGCAGCATGTGCTCGGGCAGGGTCTCGCGCAGGAAGGTGCCGAGCTCCTCGTCCGACACCGGGGCACCGGCCGCCGCGTCGGCCACCCAGTAGGCGACGAGGCGCGGGTGGCCGGGGCGGTCCTCGCGTGCCACGACCAGCGCCTGCGCCACGCCGGGGTGGGCCTGCAGCCGGGTCTCGATCTCGCCGAGCTCGATGCGGAAACCCCGTACCTTCACCTGGTGGTCGAGCCGGCCCAGGTAGTCGATGGCGCCGTCGGCGCGCCGGCGCACCAGGTCGCCGCTGCGGTAGAGGCGCTCGCCGGCGGTCCCGGGGTCGGGGATGAAACGTTCGGCGGTCAGCCCGGGCTGGCCCAGGTAGCCGCGGGCCAGGCCGACGCCGCCGATGAAGAGTTCGCCGGACACGCCCACCGGCACCGGGTTCAGCGCCTCGTCGAGCACGAGCAGCCGGGTGTTGGCGATCGGCCGGCCGATCGGCACCTGGGTGTCGCCGCCCGTCCGCCGGCAGGCCCAGTGGCTGACGTCGATGGAGGCCTCGGTCGGGCCGTAGAGGTTGTGCAGCTCGGCCGGCAGCAACGAGAAGAAGCGCTGCTGCAGATCGAGCGGCAAGGCCTCGCCGCTGCACAGCACGCGCTCCAGCGAGTCGCAGGCCGCGGCCTGCGGATGGTCGAGAAAGGCGCGCAGCATCGAGGGCACGAAGTGCAGGGTCGTGACACCGCGCTGCCGGATCAGCGCGATCAGCCGCTCGCTGTCGCGGTGGTCCCCGGGTTCGGCGACGACCAGCCCGGCGCCGGCCATCAGCGGCCAGAAGAATTCCCACACCGAGACGTCGAAGCTGAAGGGCGTCTTCTGCAGCACGCGGTCCTGGCGTTCGAGCCGGTATTCCGCCTGCATCCACTGCAGCCGGTTGAGCAGCCCGCCGTGCGGCACGGCGACTCCCTTGGGCACGCCGGTCGAGCCGGAGGTGTAGATCACATAGGCCAGGTGGCCGGCCTGCAGCACGGTGCCCGGATCATGCAGCGGCTGCCGCGCGATCCGTGGCCTGGCCTCGTCGAGCACCAGCAGCGGGCGTCCGGTGCCCCGGGGCCGCCAGCCCACGGCCTGGTGCGTGATCAGCAGCCGGGCCTGTGCGTCGTCGAGCATGCGCTCGAGGCGTTCCGCCGGGTAGTCCGGGTCCAGCGGCAGGTAGGCGCCGCCGGCCTTGAGCACCGCCAGCAGTGCCACCACCATGTCCATGGAACGCAGGCAGCAGACGCCGACCACCTGGTCGGGGCCGACGCCGGCGCTCTTCAGCTCGTGGGCCAGCTGGTTGGCGCGCTGGTTCAGGCGACGGTAGCTCAGCACCTGCTCGCCGAAGAAGAGGGCCGGCGCGTCCGGTGTGTCGCGCGCCTGGCGTTCGATCAGCTCGTGCACCCAGGCGCCCTGCGGATAGGCGGTGGCGGTGTCGTTGCAGCCGTGCAGCAGGTGGTGGCGCTCGGCGGCCTCCAGCAGGGGCAGTTCGTCCAGGCGGGCCGAGGGCGCGGCGACGATGCCCTGCAGGAGCTGCACGAAGTGGCGCGCCAGGCGTTCGATGGTGGTGGGCTCGAACAGGTCGCTGGCGTAGTTGAAACCCGCCTGCAGCGCCTGGCCGTCGTCGGCGATCTCGAGCGTCAGGTCGAACTTGGCCGTGGTGGCGGGGGTGGCCAGGGGCTGCACGCACAGGCCCGGCCAGGCCACCGTTTCGCCGGGCGCATGCACGATGAGCATGGCCTGGAACAGCGGCGCATGCGAGAGCTCGCGCGCCGGCTGCAAGGCGTCGACCAGGCGTTCGAAGGGCAGGTGCTGGTGGGCTTGCGCCTGCACCAGGCGCCGGGCCACGCCGTCCAGCAGTTCGTCGAAGCGCATGGCGCCGCTCGGCTCGCTCTTGATCACCAGCGTGTTCAGGAACAGGCCGACCAGGCCTTGCGTCTCGGCGCGTTCGCGGTGGGCGACCGGGGTGCCCACGCGCAGGTCGCGCTGGCCGGTGTAGCGGTAGAGCAGGGCATGGAAGGCGGCCATCGCCAGCGTGAACAGGGTCTTGCCTTCGCGGCGCGCCAGTGCACGCAGCCCGGCGGCCACGGAGGTCGGCAGCTCGAAGCGGTGCAGCGCGCCGCGGTGGCTCTGGCGGGCCGGCCGGGGATGGTCGGCCGGCAGCATCAGCAGCGGGTGTTCGTTGCCCAGCGTGGCTTTCCAGTAGGCCAGGGCCGAGTCCAGCAGCTCGCCCTGCAACAGCTCGCGCTGCCAGATCGCGCAGTCGATGGGGTCTATGGCCAGCGGCGGCAGCCCGGCCGGGGGGCCGCCGCTGTACTCCGCATACAGCGCGGCGG
This sequence comes from uncultured Rhizobacter sp., assembly GCA_966211755.1. Classification (GTDB taxonomy): domain Bacteria; phylum Pseudomonadota; class Gammaproteobacteria; order Burkholderiales; family Burkholderiaceae_C; genus Rhizobacter. The sequence goes on from CBIHOH010000044.1 coordinate 29,706, forward strand.
CCTCCTGCATCAGCAGGCCCAGCGACCAGCCGTCGGCCACGATGTGGTGCAGGGTGAGCCACAGCACATGCGTGTCGGGGCCGGTGCGTGCGAGCAGCAGCCGCCACAGCGGCGGTTGCGACAGGTCGAAGTGTTGCCCGCCCATCTCGCGGCCCAGGCTGTCCAGCCGGGCCTGGCGTTCGGGCTCGGGCAGCCCGCCCAGGTCGAGCTCGCGCCAGGGCAGGGCCGGGCCCTCGACCTCCTGCTGGTAGGCGCGGCCCTCGTGGGCCATGAAGGCCGTGCGCAGTCCGGCGTGGCGCTGCTGCAGCGTTTCGAAGGCCCGGCGCAGCGCCGCCGTGTCGAGACGGCCCTCCAGGCGCCATGCGCTGCCGATGTTGTAGACCGCGCCCGAGCCTTCGAGCTGGTCGAGGAACCACAGCCTTTCCTGGGCCGAGGACAGCGGGGACCGGCCCTCCCTGGGCTGGGGCACGATGGGCAGCTCGGTCGGGGACATGCCGCGCGCGGCGAGCCCGCGGCGGAACTGCTCGCGCTGGGCGGCGGGCAGCCGGGCCAGGCGCTGGGCGAGCGCGGCCAGGGAGGCCTGGGAGGGGTTGCCGCCGAGGGCGTCTTGCGGATGGGGAGCGAGGGGCTTGTTCAAGAGGATTCCTGTTCGAGTTCGTCGAGCAACTGCGACATGAGTTCGGTGTCGTTGGCCGTGCCGTCGGCCTGGTCGGCCGCGAGCCGTGTTCCGATGTGCCGGGCCAGGCCGGCGACCGTGGGGTGGTCGAACAGATCGACGATGCCCAGCGCCAGGCCGGTGGCCTGCCTGAGCCGGGCGATGACACGCGCGGCGAGCAGCGAATGGCCGCCGAGCATGAAGAAGTCGGCGTCGATGTCGACCTGCTCCAGCTTCAGCAGCTCGCACCAGAGCGCGGCGATCTGCCGCTCCAGGGCATCGCGCGGCGCCTGCGATACGGCAGGCAGCTCGTTCTCCTGCGCGTCGGCCTGGGCCAGCAGCGCGCGGCGGTCGAGCTTGCCGTTGACGGTGAGCGGCAAGGCCGGCAGGGCGACGAAGGCGGCCGGCACCATGTAGGCGGGCAGGTGCTCGCGGGCATGGCGCCGCAGGGCCTGCAGGTCGGCGTGGCCGTCCTGGACCACGCAGGCGACGAGCTGGGTCGCGCCTTGCCGGTCGGGCCGCGCCAGCACCGCCACCTGCTCCACGCCGGGGCCGCGGCGCAGCTGCGCCTCGATCTCGCCGGGTTCGATACGAAAGCCGCGTACCTTGACCTGCTGGTCGGCGCGGCCCAGGTATTCGAACTCGCCCGTGTCCAGGCGCCGGCCGAGGTCGCCGCTGCGGTACAGGCGGGCACCGTCGCGGCTCCACGGGTCCGGCACGAAACGCTCGGCGGTCAGCTCCGGCCGGCCCAGGTAGCCGCGCGCGAGGCCGGGGCCGCCGACGTAGAGTTCGCCGGCCACGCCCGCGGGCAGCGGCTGCAGGGCATCGTCCAGCACCTGCAGCTGCAGGTCGGGCAGGGGCTGCCCGATCAGGCTGCGCTGTCCGAGTTCGTGCTGGCGCAGTCGCCGGTGGGTCACGTGCACCGTGGTCTCGGTGATGCCGTACATGTTGACCAGCTGCGGCGCCGTGTCGCCGAAGCGTTCGCACCAAGGCAGCAGGCGCCGCGGGGCTAGCGCCTCGCCGCCGAAGATCACGCAGCGCAGCGCCCAGTCGGGTGCGGCGCCGGCGAGGGCGAGCTCGGCCAGCGGGTAGAAGGCCGAGGGGGTCTGGTTGAGCACCGTCACCCGCTCGCGGCACAGCAGCTCGAGGAACGCCGCCGTGTCGCGCGCGGCGGCCTGCGGCACCAGCACCAGCCTGCCGCCGTGCAGCCAGGCGCCCCACAGCTCCCACACCGAGAAGTCGAAGGCGCAGGAATGGAACAGCGTCCATACGTCCTGGGGGCCGAAGCGGAACAGTGCGTCCGAGCTGTCGAACAGCCGCATGACGTTCGCATGGGTGACCGGTACCCCCTTGGGAAGGCCGGTGGAGCCGGAGGTGTAGATCACGTAGGCGAGCTGTTGCGCCGAGGCCCGCGGCGGCGGGTTGCCGTCGGTGCCGTCGTCGCCGGGGGTGTCGGGCAAGGCGTCGAGCTGCAGCGTCGGGATGGCGAGGCCGTCCTGCCAGCCGCAGCCCGGGCCGTCGAGCAACAGGCAGCGGGCACCGCTGTCGGCCACGATGTGGCGCAGCCGTTCGGCAGGCGAGGCCGGGTCCAGCGGGACGTAGCAGCCGCCGGCCTTCAGCACGCCGAGAATGGCCACCGCCAAGGCGTTCGAGCGTTCCAGGCAGAGCGCCACCGGCACCTCGGGCCCGACGCCCCGGTCGACCAGGCAGCGCGCCAGGCGGTTGGCCTGCCGGTTCAGCTCGCCGTAGCTGAGCTGCGGACCGCCGCCGCACAGGGCGATGGCCTCGGGGTGGCGTGCCGCCCGGGCCTCGAAACGGCTGACCAGGCTGCCGTTGTCGGGGGCCGGCGGGGTGGGCGCGGACGCGGGGGCCGACTGCAGGGCGAGTGCCGCGATCGGCTGCGTCGCCATGTCCACGAAATCGCGCAGCACCCGGCAGAACTGGTCGGCCAGATGCCCTACGGCATCGGCATCGAAGGCCGCGCGCTGGTAGGCGAATTCGATCGCCATGGCGCTGCCGGGGTAGACGATCAGTGTCATCGGCAGGCTCAGGGTCTCGTCGGCCTCGACCGCCGTGATGTCCAGCGTGCCGCGCAGGGCGTCGAGCCCGGCCCGGTCGACCGGGTAGTTCTCGAACACCAGCAGGGTGTCGAACAGCGGCGTGCCGGGGGGCAGGCCGGCGAGGCCCTGCAGTTGCGCCAGCTGGGCCTGCTCGTGCTCGCGCAGCTCGGCGTTGTGCCGCTGCAGCGCCTGCCACCAGTCGCACAGGGCCTGCCCCGGCGGCAGCTGCACGCGCAGGGGCAGGGTGTTGATGAACAGGCCCAGCATGGTGTCGGCGCCCGCCAGCTCGGCCGGACGGCCGGAGACGGTGATGCCGAACACCACGTCGCGCCGTCCCAGGTGGCGCGACAGCACATAGGCCCAGGCAGCCTGCACCAGGGTGTTGACGGTCAGGTGCTGCCGCCTTGCCAGCTCGGCCAGCGTGTCGCCCAGCCCGGCTTCCAGGGACCGGGCGAGCCGGGCCAGGCCGGTGTCGTTCCGACGCTGGCCGGCGTGGTTCTGCAACAGGCTGGGTTCGTCCAGTCCCGCCAGGCGGTCGCGCCACCAGGCCTGGTCGGCGGCCGCGTCGCGCTGCTGCAGCCATGCGATGTGCTCGCGGTAGGGGCGCGGTGGCGGCGGGGCGGCCGGGGCCTGTCCGCGGGCCAGCGTGTCGTAGCGCTGGAATACTTCCATCAGCAAGCGTGCGCTCGACCAGCCGTCGAGCAGCAGGTGGTGGCGTGTCCAGACCAGGTGCCAGGCGTCGGGCAGCTCGATCAGGCCGAGGCGCATCAGTGGGGCGCGGTCCAGCGCGAAGCCCTCGGCCAGGTCCTCGCGCAGCCAGGCCTGCAGCGCGGCGGCGTCGGGCAGCTTCGGCCGCCGCACCGGCAGCTCGGCCCGCGGCAGCACCAGCTGGTGCGGCTCGTCCAGCCCGTCCCAGGCGAACACGCTGCGCAGGACCGGGTGCCGCGCCACGGCCTCGCGCCAGGCCTGTTCGAGCAGGGCGGGCTGCAGCGGCGAACGGATCTCGCAGTGCAGCTGGTTGAGGTACATGGGCTGCCCTGTCCGCGGGTCCAGGCTGTGGAACAGCATGCCGGCCTGCAGCGGGGCGAGCGGATAGATGTCCTCGGCCTGCGGCCAGCGCGATTGCAGCGAGCGCAGCTCCGCCTCGCTCAGCCTCGCCAGCGGGAAGTCGGCCGCGCCGGCCTGCGGGGCCTGTTCGGCCAGGGCCAGCAGGGCCTGCAAGCGCCGCATGAAGCCGTTCGCCAGCGATTCGATGGATCCGGCATCGTGCAACGCGCCCGGCGCCCAGGTCCATTCGACCTGCAGCTGCCCGTGCGCCACGTGGGCGTCCACGTCCAGCGGGTGGCTGCGCCGGTTGCGCGGGCTGCGGGTCGGGCCGGTGGGGCCGTCCAGCGGACGCAGCCAGCCGTCGGACAGGCCCGCGTCCAGCCGCCCGAGGTAGTTGAAGCAGAGCCCGGGCGCCGGCACGGCGGCGAGGGCCTCGCGCACGGCGCTGTCTTCGTGCAGGTAACGCAGCAGGCCGTGGGCCCCGCCCCTGCCCGGCACGGCGCGCAGTTGCGCCGCCACCGCCCGCAGCGCGGCCAGCGGGCCACCGGTGCCCGGCGCCAGCCTGACCGGATAGCGGCAGGTGAACCAGCCCACGGTGGTGGACAGGTCCGGCGTCTCGCCGTCGCCGGCGAAGGCGGCCTCGCGTCCGTGGCCTTCCAGCTCGATGGCGACGGCTTCCTGCCCGCCGGCCTCGCACAAGGCCTGGGCCAGCGCGGTCAGCAGCAGCTCCTCGCTGCGGCAGCGCAGCGCGGCCGGTGCGCGGCCGAGCAGGGCCGAGGTGGCTTCGCGCGGCAGCTGTGTGCGGTGGCGGCGCGCGGCGGCGTAGCGCATGTCGGCACCGGCAGGCACGGCCTCGCCGGCGCTCGCCTGCCAATGCGCCAGTTCGGCGCGCGCGCCTGCCGCCTCGCGGGCCAGGCGGCGGGCCCAGGCCAGGTAGGGCAGGCCGGTGGCCGGCAGCGCGTTGGCCGGCTCTTCGCAGAGCATCTGCAGCTCGCCGATCAGCAGTCGCCACGAGACGCTGTCGATCGCCAGGTGGTGCGCGGCCAGCAGCAGCCGGGCAGGGCGGCGCGGACCGAGATCGAAGCAGGCCGCGCGCAGCAGCGGTCCCTGGCCCAGGCTGAGGCCTTGCTGCAAGAGGGTGCCCAGGCGTTCGATCTCGGCGTCGGCCTGCTCGTCGCTGCAGGTGCTCAGGTCGAAGGACTCCGGCGCGGGGCAGGCCGTCCCGGGCGGCGCCACGCGCTGGCGCCAGCCTTGCGGGGTGGACTTGAAGCGCAGCCGCAGCGCATCGTGCCGGGCCACGAGCCGGCTCAGCGCGGTGCCGAGCCTGGCCGCGTCCAGCGGACGGTCCGACTCCAGCAGCACCGCCTGGTTCCAGTGGTCCGGCTCGGGCTGGGGCGTGGCGAAGAACCAGTGCTGGATGGGCGTCAACGGTGCGTCGTCCCCGTCCGGGCCGGACGGCGCCGGCGCAGCGGCCGGCGCCAGCGGCGCTGCCATGGCGGCGAGCCTGGCGATGGTCTGGTGTTCGAACACTTGGCGCGGCGTGATGCGCAGGCCGGCGCGCCGTGCGCGGGCGATGACCTGCAGGTTCAGGATGGAATCGCCGCCGAGTTCGAAGAAGTTGTCGTGCAGGCCGATCCGTTCGCGCTGCAGCACCGCGGCCCAGATGTCCGCCAGCGTTCTTTCGGCCGCCGTGCGCGGCGTGTCGTCGCCGCCGGGGGCCGCGGGGAGGTCGGCGAGCGGGTCGGGCAGGGCACGGCGGTCCAGCTTGCCGTTGGGGGTCAGCGGCAGGCTGGCCAGGGGCACCAGGGCCGCGGGGAGCAGCTGCTCGGGCAGCCTGGCGGCCAGGGCCTGCCGCAGCGGCTCGACCTGCAGCGAGGCCGGCGTCACATAGGCGAGCAGGCGCAGGCCGCCTTGTTCGCCGGCACGCACCGCCACGGCCGCGTCCTGCACGCCGGGCAGCGCGCGCAGGGCGGCGGCGAGTTCATGGGGCTCGACCCGGTGGCCGCGGATCTTCACCTGTTCGTCGATGCGGCCCAGGAACAGCAGGCGGCCGTCGTTGCGCCAGGCGACCCGGTCGCCGCTGCGGTAGAGGCGTTCGCCCGGGCGGCCGGGGTCGGGCACGAAACGATCGGCGGTCAGGTCGGGACGGCCGAGGTAGGCACGCGCCAGGCTGCTCCCGCCGATGTACAGCTCGCCGGCCGCCCCAGGCGGCACCGGCTGCAGCGCGTTGTCGAGCACCAGCAGCCGGCAACCGGGCAGGGGCCGGCCGAGCGGCACGGGGGCTTGCGGCAGGGCCTCGTCCAGCGGGATCTCTTCGGTCAGCACACCGACGGTCGCCTCGGTCGGGCCGTAGTGGTTCAGCAGGCGCATCGAGGGCAGGGCCAGCTCCCGTACCCGCTGCAGCAGCGCCGGCGCCGCGGCCTCGCCGCCGAGCACCAGCGCCTGCCGCGGCAGGGCGGGCGTCTCGGCGGCCAGCAGGCCGGCGAGGTGGCTGGGCACGATCTTCAGCACATCGATGTCCTGCTCGCGCATCCAGTGCGCGAAGCCGTCCGGGTCGAAGGCCAGCGCGGCGGGCAGCAGGCACAGCGTGCCGCCGCTGGCGAGCGCGCCGAACAGGGTGGTGTGGCCGAGGTCGGCCGCCACGGTGGAGACCATGGCGTGGCGCGCGCCGGCCGGTGTCCGCAGGCGTGCCTGCAGCCCGGCGAGGTATTGCGCGAGGCCGGCATGCGTGAGCACCGCGCCCTTGGGCGTGCCGGTGGAGCCGGAGGTGTAGATCACGTAGGCCGCCGACCGGGCCGGCAGCTCGTCGGGCAAGGCCGGCTCCGCATGCACCGCGGGTTCGGCCCCGAGCCGCCACACCGGGATGGTTCCGGCGATGGAGCGGCCCAGCGCCGGGTCCTGCGCCAGCAGCAGGGCCGGGCCCGCGTCGGCGAGCAGCTGCGCGAGGCGCTGCGGCGGCTGGGCGGGGTCCAGCGGCAGGAAGGCGGCACCGCACTTCATCACCCCGAGCAGGCCGGCCACGAAGGCCGCGCTGCGTTCGCTCAGCAGGGCCACCCGCGCCCCGGCTCCCACGCCCTGTGCGCGCAGGGCTTGCGCCAGCCGTGTCGCGCGGTCCTGCAGTTCGGCCCGGCTCCACTCGCCGTCGGCCGCGCGCACCGCGGGGGCCTCGGGCTGCTGGCGCACCCAGTGCGCGAATTGCGCGGGCAGCGAGCGGTAGGCCGGCGCGGTGGGGGTGTCCCACGAGCCTTCGCCCCAGGCCGCGAGCGCCGCGGCCTGGGCCGGGGTGGCCAGGGCGATGTCGTCGAGCGGCCGCGTGGCGCTATCGA
>CBIHOH010000045.1:0-36449 GCA_966211755.1 uncultured Rhizobacter sp.
GCACCAGCACCAGCACCAGCACCAGCACCGGTCGCACAGGCGCCTGCCGAGCCCACTCCGCCGCCACCTTCGGTGGTGACGGCGCCCCCCGAGACGGCCGTGGCCCTGGCCCCGCCGGCCCCGCGACCCCGCGAGCCGGTGGCGGCCGAATCGCGTGTCGTGCCGCGCAAGGCGGCTGCACCGTCCGCCTCTGGCCCCGCCGGCGAGTCGTCCGGGGCGGCCGCTGTGCCGCCGGCCAGGCCCGAGCGCCCTCCGGCGGCCGAGCCGCGCATCTACCAGCTGAACGAACTGCCCGACGATGTGCGGCGCCAGTTGCCGCAGTTGACCGCGGGGGGCGCCATGTATTCAGACAAACCGGCCAGTCGCATGCTCATCATCAATGGGCAGCTGTTCCATGAAGGCGACGCCCTGAACCCCAACCTGACGCTGCGCCAGATCAGGCTCAAGTCGGCGGTGCTCGAGTTCAGGGGCTACCGGTACGAATTGAACTACTGAACCGCCTGTCCTCCGGTCCCCTCTTCGTCGCACTGCTCCATGTCGTCATTCGCAGGCCATGCGGCCACCGGCGCGGCCCTCTATTTCAGCCGCAGCCATCTTGGCACAGCGCAGCCGCGCTGGGTGCTGCCCCTCTTCGTGTTCCTGGCCATGGCCCCGGACATCGACTACCTCGGGCTGTGGCTGTTCCGGATCGTGCCGCAACCCCGGGCCACCCATTCGCTGCTGTTCTGCCTCGGCCTGGCCACCTTGGTCTGGTGGTTCGTCCGCAAGACGCGGGGGGCGTGCCCGGTGATGTGCTGGCCGGCGCTGGCGCTGGCCTGCTGCTCGCACCTGCTGCTGGACCTGCTCGTCGGCGTCCATGCGCTGCCGCTGTTCTGGCCCTGGGCGGGAGGCGAGGTCTCGTCGCCCATCGGCCTGCTGCCCAGTGCCGGCCACCTGGACCTGCGCAACTACTATCTCTGGCGCAACCTGTTGATCGAAGGCCTGGTCCTGCTGCCGGTGCTGGCCGCCGTGATCGCGCTGGGCCGCGCGACGCCCTGGCGCCGTGTCTGGCGCGGCGCCTGCTGGTGGCTGCCGCTGTGGACGCTCGGCCTGGCCTGGTCGCTGCAGCTGCCCAGGTGAATCGAACATGCATGGCTAGATCCATCCCGGGTGGGGCGGCTCCATGACGCCGGTTTCCACGCCTAGCGGTAACCCTTCTCGTCGGCGTTGTGGATGATGCGGCTCAGGCGGCCGGCGTACAGGTTGCCGACACCGCCGCCGGAGAACACCAGGCGCCCCTGGCCCTTGTACAGCAGTTCGTGGCGGTATTGGTCCGGACCGAAGTAGAACGGAATGAAGGCCTTGCCGGTGACATAGGCGCCCTGGTCGGTGGGCGGGCCCAGCAGGTCCATGACCTGTTTCATGCCCATGCCGATCTTCACCAGGTGGAACTTGCTGTGCGGGCCCGGCTTGCCCACCACCTCGCCTTCCTTGGCCTCGCGTTCCTTGCTCGCCTTGGGAGCGGGTGTTTCCTTGGCCGTCCTGGCCGCAGGGGCTTCGCTGGCCGTGCTCGGTGCGCCCGGCGCAGCGGCCGAGGTGTCGGCGTTGGGCACGTTCTGGCAGCCCATCAGCAGGGCGGCGGTGCCGAGCACGAGACTGCATGGACGCAGGGAGGCTGGGATCATGAGGACGTTCCTTGTGACGCGGGTGGATGAGATGCCCGCCATCATACGGCGAGGTCCCCCGGGCGCCGCCACCCCGAAAGAGGTGTGGGACGCGGGCCCGCTGCGCATCGCCGGCGAGCGCGGCGTCGCCCAAACAAGAGTCATCCAAAGGGTGATCTTTTTGGCACTCGGCTCGTCTTGAGGCATAGTATGCGTCAAATGTGCAATTTGCACATTCAGTGACAAAATCCAGCCCTGAGGAGTGACATGAAGATTCGGATGCAAATGGGTTCCTGGCTGCTGGCGTCGGCCGCAGCGGTGCTGAGCGCCTGCGGCGGTGGTGGCGACAGCGCCGCCACGTCGGCTCCCGCCGGCAACGGCAGCCTGCGCGTGGCGCTGACCGACGCCCCGGCCTGCGGCTACGACGAGGTCAACGTCAGCGTGCAGAAAGTGCGCGTGCACCAGAGCCCGGGCGCGGCGGACGACCAGGCCGGCTGGTCGGAGATCACGCTCAGCCCGCCCCGCCGCGTCAACCTGCTCGAGCTGACCAATGGGGTGCTGGAAGAGCTCGGCAGCACGCCGCTGCCGGCGGGCCACTACGGCCAGCTGCGCCTGGTGCTGGCCGCCAACACCGATGCCGATCCCTTCGCCAATTCGGTCGTGCCCAGCGGCGGCACCGAGACGGCGCTGTCCACGCCGAGCGCCCAGCAATCGGGCCTGAAGATGAACGCCGACATCGACGTCGCGCCCGGCGAAGTGGCCGACGTCGTGCTCGATTTCGACGCCTGCAAATCGGTGGTGCGCGCCGGCCAGTCCGGCCGCTACAACCTCAAGCCCGTCGTGTCCATCCTGCCGCGTGTCGCGTTGGCCGGGCTGTCGGTCGAAGGCCAGCTGAGCCCGTCCCTGGCCGGGGCCTCGGTGTCGCTGCAGCACGCCGGCGTGGTCAGCCGCGCCACCGTGCCCGACGCGAGCGGCAGGTTCGTGCTCTCGCCGGTTCCGGCCGGCAGCTACGACCTCGTCATCTCGGCCGAAGGCCGTGTCACCGCCGTGATGACCGGCGTGCCGGTGCTGGCCAGCGCGAAGACCGTGGTCAATCCGGTCACCGCCGCGCTCGACCTGCCCGTCAGTGCCATGCGCAGCGCCTCGGGCCTGGTGAGCACCATCGGTTCGGCCGCCATCCCGGATGCACTGGTGCGGGTGTCGCAGACCGTCGGCGGCACCCCGATCGAGTTGTTCGCCCGCCCGGTGGACACGGAGACCGGCGCCTACAGCGCCTCGCTGCCGGTGGGTGCGCCGCTCAAGACCGCCTATGTGGCCGGCGCCACCAGCTTCGTCTTCACGCCCGACAGCGCGGCCGCCGGCATCTATGCCGTCGAAGCCTCGGTGCCCGGCAAGACCACCCAGGGCGCGGTGGTGGACCTGAAGACGGCCAACGCCACGGTCCCGTTCGCCTTCGCGCCCTGAGGCGACGACCCGTTTCTCTCGCCGTCCCGCCATCCGGGGGCGAGGGGAGGGTGCCGGGCCGGCCGCACACCGACGGCCCGGCACCTGCTTGCGCGCCGCACCGGCCGTGCGGCGCCTTGTCCTGCCACCCGGCCTGGAAACGGCCGCGGTGGGGGACATCCATCGGCCTCCCGGGGCCTTGCCGCCGGATCAGCGAGCGGCTTCTCCTGTTTCCCAGCCGCCGCCCAGCGAGCGGATCAGGCTCACCGTGCCGGCGGCCCACTGCCCGCGCAGCTTGACCGCCTGGCGTTCGACCGCGAGCAGGTTGCGTTGGGCGTCGATCAGCTGGAAATAGCTGTCCTCGCCGGCGCGGTAGCGTTTGTCGGCGAGCGAGGCGGCGCGCCGTGCCGAGGCGAGCGCCTGCTGGGTGAATCCGACCTGCTCCTGGACGCTGCGCAAGCCGCTGAGCTGGTCCTCGACATCGGCGAAGGCGGCCAGCACCGATTGCCGGTAGTCCGCCACCGAGCCTTCCAGCTGCGCCTGGGCGCCTTCGATGGCGGCCCGGTTGCGCCCGCCGTCGATCAGCGGCAGTGAAAACACCAGGCTGACGAGCCAGTCCCGGCTGCTCCGCTTGAACAGGTCTTCCAGCTGCGAGGACGCATAGCCGCCGTCGGCGGTGAGCCGCAGCGCCGGAAACAGCGCCGAGCGCGCCAGGCCGACCCGTGCCGTGGCGGCCTGCATGGCCAGCTGGGCCTGGGTCACGTCGGGCCGGCGTTCCAGCAGGGCCGAGGGCAGCCCGGGCGGCACCACCGGCACCGCCAGCGCCTCGGTCAGCGGCGACGGCGGCAGGCTGAAGGCGGCCGCCGTTTCGCCCAGCAGCAGGGCCAGGCCGTGTTCCAGGCGCGCGCGCTGGCCGCGCAGCGCCGCGGCTTCGGCCTGCACCGTCGCCAGCTCGGTGCGCGAACGGGCCAGGTCGATCTCGGCCACGTCGCCGGCCTGGTAGCGTTTGTCGATCAGGCGCGCGCTTTCGGCGCGCAGCGCGACGGTGGCGTCGAGCTGCGCGATCTCGGCGTCGTGGGTGCGCAGCGCGAAGTAGGTCTGCGCCACGTCGCCCTGCAGGGCCAGCAGGACCGAACGGTAGCTGGCTTCGCTGCGCGCCGCATCGGCCCGTGCCGCGTCGATGCCGTTGCCGATGCGGCGGAACAGGTCGATCTCGTAGCTCGCGCCCAGGCCCGCCTGGAAGCTGTTGCCCGGCGAGGTGGCGCTGCCCTCGGGCAGGCCGAGCGTCGCCGGGGCCGGGCGGCTGCGGGCGGCCCCGGCGTTGAGGTCGAGCTGCGGCAAACGCCCGGCCTGGGCGCCGTTCAGCACGCTGCGCGCGGCCTTCACCCGCGCGGCTGCGGAGGCCAGTGTCGGGCTGGCCGACACGGCCCGGGCCTGCAGCGCGTCGAGCTGCGGGTCGCCGAAGGCGGTCCACCAGCTGCCGCGGGCCGCGCCTTCGGCGGGCTCGGCGGGTTTCCAACCGCCTTCGGTGACGGCGGCGGCCACGGCGGCCTCCTTGTAGGCCGCGGGAACGGCCAGCTCGGGTAGCGGCACGGCCGGTGCCGTCGCGCAGCCGGCCAGCCACAGGGCGAGGAACAGGGGGGTCAGTTGCAGTCTCATGCAGGCCTCACAGCTCGGCGGCGGCGACGGCAGGGGCCGCCCCGCGCCGGGTTTGCAGATACACCGCCAGCTTGCGCAGCAGCACGTAGAACACGGGCGTGAGGAACAGCCCGAACAAGGTCACGCCGAGCATGCCGGAGAACACCGCCACACCCATGGCGTGGCGCATCTCCGAGCCGGCGCCGGAGGAGAACACCAGGGGCACCACCCCCATGATGAAGGCGATGGACGTCATCAGGATCGGGCGCAGCCGCAGGTGGCAGGCCTCCAGCGCGGCCTCGACGATGCCGCGGCCCTGGTGCTCCAGGTCGCGCGCGAACTCGACGATCAGGATGGCGTTCTTCGACGCCAGCCCCACCAGCACGAAGAGGGCGATCTGGGTGAAGATGTTGTTGTCGCCGTTCGTCAGCCAGACGCCGGTGAGCGCCGACAGGATGGACGCCGGCACGATCAGCACCACCGCCAGCGGCAGGGTCCAGCTTTCGTATTGCGCCGCCAGCACCAGGAACACCAGCAGCAGGCACAGGGGGAACACCACCACCATGGTGTTGCCGGCCAGGATCTCCTGGAAGGTCAGGCCGGTCCACTCGAAGCCGATGCCGCGCGGCAGCGTCTCCTGGGCCAGCTTCTCCATGATGGCCTGGGCCTGTCCGCTGGACACGCCGGGCGCCGGGCCGCCGTTGAAGTCGGCCGCCATGAAGGAGTTGTAGCGTTCCACGCGGTCGGGGCCGTAGCTGTTGCTCACGTTCATCAGGCTGCCCAGCGGCACCATGTCCTGCGCGGCGGTGCGCACCTTGAACTGCGAGATCGAGGCGGCGTCCGAGCGGAAGGGCGCGTCGGCCTGGGCGATCACCTGGTAGGTGCGGCCGAACTTGTTGAAGTCGTTCACGTACAGCGAGCCGAGGTTGATCTGCATGGTGTCGAAGATGTCCGACAGCGGCACGCCGAGCTGCTTGGCCTTGGTTCGGTCGACCTGGGCGTCGAGCTGCGGCACGTTGATCTGGTAGCCCGAGAACACCCCCGCCAGCTGCGGCGTCTGCCAGGCCTTCATCTGCAGGGCCTGCACCGCCTGGTAGAGCGCGTCCGGGCCGAGGTTGGCGCGGTCCTCGATGTAGAGCTTGAAGCCGCCGATGGCGCCCAGGCCGTCGACCGGCGGCGGCGGGAACACCATGATGAAGGCGTCCTGGATGGCGCCCAGGCGCTTGTTCACCTCGGCCGCGATGGCGCCGCTGGACAGCCCCGGGCCCTTGCGCTTGTCGAAGTCCTCCAGCGTGTAGAAGACGATGCCCGAGTTCGGCGCGTTCATGAAGCCATGGATCGACAGCCCCGGGAAGGCCACCGAACTCTTGACCCCGGGCACCGACTGGGCGATGTCGCTCATGCGCCGGATCACCGACTCGGTGCGGTCCAGCGAGGCCGCGTCGGGCAGCTGCGCGAAACCGACCAGGTATTGCTTGTCCTGCGCCGGCACGAAGCCCGCGGGCACGACCCGGAACATCACCACCGCCAGCACCGCCAGCAGCAGGTACACGCCGAGGGTGGCCGTCTTGTGGCCGAGCACCCGCGTCACGCCGTTCTGGTAGCGCGAGGAGGAGCGGTCGAAGAAGCGGTTGAAGACCTTGAAGAAGCCGCCGAACACACGTTCCATGCCGCGCGACAGCGCGTCCTTGGGAGCGTCGTGCGGCTTGAGCAGCGCGGCCGCGAGCGCCGGCGACAGGGTCAGCGAGTTGAAGGCCGAGATGACGGTCGAGATGGCGATCGTCAGCGCGAACTGGCGGTAGAACTGGCCGGTCAGGCCGGACACGAAGGCGATCGGCACGAAGACCGCGCACAGCACCAGGGCGATGGCGATGATCGGGCCCGACACCTCCTTCATCGCCTGCAGCGTGGCGGCACGCGGGCTCAGGCCGGCGGCGATGTTGCGCTCCACGTTCTCGACCACCACGATGGCGTCGTCGACCACGATGCCGATGGCCAGCACCAGCCCGAACAGCGACAAGGTGTTGATCGAGAAGCCGAAGGCCAGCATCAGCGCGAAGGTGCCCACCACCGAGACCGGCACGGCCAGCAGCGGGATGATGGAGGCGCGCCAGGTCTGCAGGAACAGGATCACCACCAGCACGACCAGCGCCACCGCCTCCAGCAGCGTGACCACCACCGCCTTGATCGAGTCGCGCACGAATTGCGTGGGGTCGTAGACGATGGCGTAGTCGACGTCCTGCGGGAAGTCCTTCTTCAGCTCTTCCATCAGGGCGCGCACCTCGGTCGACAGCTGCAGGGCGTTGGACTGCGGCGCCTGGAACAGGCCCATGGCGATGGCCGGCTTGTTGTCCAGCAGCGAGCGCAGCGAGTAGGCGGAGGCGCCCAGCTCGATGCGCGCCACGTCGCGCAGGCGGATCACGCCGCCGCTGTCGGTGGCGGTCTTGATGATGATGTCGCCGAACTCCTCCTCGGTGTTGAGTCGCCCCTGCGCGTTCACCGACAGCTGGAAGGGGGCGTCCTTGGCGGGCGAGGCGCCCACCACGCCGGCGGCGACCTGCACGTTCTGCTCGCGGATGGCGCGCACCACGTCGGGTGCGGTCAGGCCGCGCGCGGCCACCTTCTGCGGGTCGAGCCAGACGCGCATCGAGTAGTCGCCGGCACCGAACACCTGCACCTGCCCCATGCCCGGGACCCGCGACAGGCGGTCGCGGATGTTGAGCACCGCATAGTTGCGCAGGTAGACCTCGTCGTAGCGCGAGCCGGGCGAGACCAGGTGCACCACCATCGTGATGTTGGGCGAGCTCTTGACCGTCACCACGCCGGCCTGGCGGGCTTCCTCGGGCAGGCGCGGCAGGGCGCGCTGCACCCGGTTTTGCACCTGCGTCTCGGCCTGCTCGACATTGGTGCCGACCTTGAAGGTGACGGTCAGGTTCATGCCGCCGTCGCCGGTGGCCTGCGAGGACATGTACAACATGTTCTCGACCCCGTTGATGGCTTCCTCCAGCGGCGCGGCCACGGTCTGCGCGATCACGGTCGGGTTGGCGCCGGGGAAGCGGGTGCTGACCACCACGGAGGGCGGTACCACCTCCGGGTACTCGGACACCGGCAGCTCGAAGATGGCCAGCAGGCCGGCCAGGAAGATGAGGATGGACAACACGCCGGCGAAGATCGGCCGGTCGACGAAGAATCTCGAGAATTGCATGGCGGTCTCCGCTGGGCTCAGTGGGCCGAGGCGACGGTGGCGCTGGCGGCGGCGGCCGGCGGCGCCAGCATCGGCACCTCGGTGGGGGCCACCGGTGCCCCGGGACGCACGCGCTGCAGGCCGTTGACGACCACCCGTTCGCCGGCCTTCAGCCCGCTGCGCGCCAGGCGCAGCCCGTCGACCACCGGGCCGAGCTGCACCACGCGGTACTCGGCCTTGTTGTCGGCGCCGACCACGTAGACGTACTTGCGGTTCTGGTCGGTGCCCACGGCCGAGTCGTTGATCAGGATCGAGGCGGCCGGTGTCGCGCCGATCTGCACCCGGGCGAACAGGCCCGGCGTGAGGGCGTTGTCGCGGTTGTCGACCAGCGCGCGCATGCGCACGCTGCTGGTGCCCGGATCGATGCGGTTGTCGACGAAGTCGAGCCGGCCTTCGCGCGGATAACCGGTCTCGTTGGCCAGGCCCATGCGCACCTTCACCGCCGAGTCGCCGCCGCGCGCGGCCGCGCCCAGCGACAGGTAGGTGGCTTCGTCGCCGTCGAAACTCACGTACACCGGGTTCACCGACACCAGCGAGGTCAGCACCACGTTGCTGTCGACCAGGTTGCCGATGGTGACTTCGGCCTTGCCGACCCGTCCGCTGAAGGGGGCGCGCACGGCCGAGTAGCCGAGGTTCAGCCGCGCGGTGGCCAGCGCCGCCTTGTCGGCGCGCGCGCTGGCCTCGAGCTGGCGCGCGGCGGCGGCGCGTTCATCGTAGTCGCGCTGCGCGATGGCGTTGTCGGCCAGCAGGCGGCTGGAGCGTTCGAGTTCGGTGCGCGCGAGGTCGGCCTTGGCTTGCGAACTCTGGGCCGCGGCCTCGCTGCGCATGACCTCGGCCTCATAGGCGCGGGGGTCGATGACGAACAGCAGCTCGCCCTTCTTGACCATCGAGCCCGGCTTGAAGTGGATGGACTCGACCGTGCCGCGCACCCGGGCACGGATCTCCGCCGACTCCACCGCCTCGATGCGGCCCGAGAACTCCTGGTGCTCGACCACGTTGCGCGCGACCACGGCCGCCACGCTGACCGGCGGCGCGGGCGGTGCGCCCGCGGACTCGGCCTTGGCGGCGCTGTCGCTGCAGCCGGTGAGCACGGTCAGGCCGGCGGCGGCCAGGGCCAGCGCGGCGACGCTGAGGGTGTGTGGCAGGTGTCTAGTTTTCATGCGGAGGCCTCGTGAGCGGAAAGGGTGGGCGGTGCCGGGCGTCAGGCACCGGGAACAAACACGCACGGACGGCGCCATGTGGTGGATGGCGCGCCGTCGCGGGGGAACAGGGAACGATCGGGCAGGGCGGCAGGGGCGGGCGGCGCTAGGGACGGGAGGGCCGACATCGCTTCGAGCCGGCCACCCGCTCGGCGATGAAGGCGGCGATGGCCGACACCGAGGTCTCGCCGCGCGCCGCGCTGCAACGCGCATCGGCGTCGGTCTGGCTGATGGCCGGCAGGGCGACCCGCTGCACCGGCACGCCTGCGCGTTCGAGCTTGTCGGCGTAGCGCTCGGTCGCGTCGGACAGCGCATCGTCCTGCGCATAGACCAGCAGCGCCGGCGGCAGGCCGGCCAGCCGGCTCGATTCGAGCGGGCAGGCGTAGGGGTGGACACGGTCGGCAGGGCGCGGCAGGTAGTCGCGGTAGGCGCTGCTCATGGCCTGGGCCGCGCGCACGGCCTCGGGAGGCTGCACGCCCAGGCAGCTGACCCGCATGCTCGGGTCGAGCATCGGCATGATGAGGATCTGGCCGGCCAGCGGCGGGCCGGCCCGGTCGCGGGCCATCAGCGTGGAGACCGCCGCGAGGTTGCCGCCGGCCTCGAAGCCGCCGACGAACAGGTGGGCGCCGGTCCAGCCGGGAATGCGCAGCTTGCGCTGGGCCAGCAGGTTCAGCACCGCATGCGCGTCCTCGGCCGCCGCCGGAAAGGGCTGCGCCGGCGCCACCGCGTAACCCGGTGCCAGCACGGTCGCCCGGCAGGCGATGGCGAAGGATTTCAGGCAGTCGTCGGCGGCATCGAAATCGGCTTCGATGAAACCGCCGGGCGGAAAAAACACCAGCAGGGCGGGCGAGGGGGCGGCCGTGCCGAAGTAGGTGCGCATGACCAGTCTCCCGCTGGGAGCGGACCATTCGAAGCTGTCGTCGGCACTGGATGGCGGGGGCGGGGTGGGGCTCATGGCGGTCTCGCGGTCGGGCGCGCCGTATGGTGCGTCGCAGCACGAACTGTATTTGCGCGGGACAAACCGATAAAGTGTCGATTCTGGAAATGACTGTTCAGGAAATCCACACAATGGACATGATCCGATCGATGCGGGCGTTTGTGGCGGTGGTGGACACCGGTGGCTTCACCCGGGCGGCAGAGCTGCTCGGCACCCCCAAGGCCAGCCTGTCGGCCAGCGTGGGCGAGCTCGAGTCGCACCTCAAGGTGCGGCTGCTGCACCGCACCACGCGCCGGGTGTCGGTGACGGCGGACGGTGCGGCCTTCTACGAACGCTGCGTGCGCATCCTCGAGGACCTGCGCGACGCGGAGGAGTCGCTGTCCTCGGGCCAGGCGCATCCGCGCGGGCGGTTGCGGGTGGATGTGAGCACGGCCGTAGCGAGCCGGCTGCTGATGCCCCGCCTGCACGAGTTCTTCGCGCTGTATCCGGACATCCACCTCGAACTCGGCTGCAGCGACGGTCCGCTGAACCTGCTCGGCGACGGCATCGATTGCGCGCTGCGCGGCGGGGAGATCCTCGACCCGTCGATGATCGTCCGGCGCGTCGGCACCATGCACATGGTGACCTGCGCCACCGCCGGCTACCTGGCGCGCCATGGGGTCCCGCGGCATCCGCAGGACCTGAAGGCGCACACCTGCCTGAGCTATTTCTCGGGTCGCGGCGGTGCCCAGTTCGACTGGGACTTCTCCCACCAGGGCGAGCGCATCGTGCTGCCGGTGGACAGCCGCCTCACCCTCAACGATTCCAACGCCTATGTCGACGCCTGCCTGTCGGGGCTGGGCGTGGGCCGCCTGCCGACCTACATCTTCAACCAGTACCTGGAATGCGGCGCGCTGGAGATCGTGCTCGGCGAGTGGCTGTCGGACCCGACGCCCTTCCACGTGGTCTACCCGTCGAACCGCCATCTGTCGTCCAAGGTGCGGGTGTTCGTCGAATGGGTGGCGGAGATCTTCGAGCACCACAGCGGCATGCAGTTGCGCACCCAGCTGCGGGCCGACCAGTGCGACTGGATCGCCGGCTGCCCGCAGGCCGCGGCGGCCGCCGCTCCGCCCCCGGGCTGAAGCGGCAGCCCGTCCTCAGGCCGCCGGCACCCCCATGCCGCGGATGACCGCCGGCCGCCGGCCCAGCTGCTCCAGCCAGCGCTGCAGGGCCGGCTTGCCGGCCAGCGACTCGGCCAGCACCGTGCCGAGGAAGGTGCTGGCGGCCACCGTCCAGGGGTAGGCGGCGATGTCGGCGATGGAGTAGTCCTCGCCTGCCAGGTAGGGCTGCTCGGCCAGGCGCCGGTCCATCACCCCGAGCAGCCGGTCGGCCTCCTGCGTGAAACGTTCGATGGCCAGGGGCGACTTGTCGGCCGAGCGCACGGCGAAAAAGCCCAGCTGGCCGAGCATCGGGCCCAGGCCACCGATCTGCCAGTGCAGCCATTCGAGCGCCTTGTAGCGTGCCGGGCCCGAGGGCGCGAGCAGGCGGCCGCTCTTGTCGGCGAGGTAGGTCAGGATGGCGCCGCTTTCGAACACCGGCAGCGGGCCGCCCTCGGCCTCGTCGTCGACGATGGCGGGGATCTTGTTGTTCGGCGAGATCTTCAGGAAGTCGGGCGCGAACTGCTCGCCGCGGCCGATGTCCACGGTCCGGACCTGGTAGGGCAGGCCCAGTTCCTCGAGGGCGATCGAGATCTTGCGGCCGTTGGGCGTGGTCCAGGTGTACAGGGTGATCATGGCTTGTCCTTGGGTGGTCGTGGAGATCGGCGGCGGGCGCCGACCGAGGCGCGATTTTGTGCCGGGCCCCTCTGCCGCGTGCGCGGGGCCCGGGTTGACGGGTTGGCGGGTGGGGGCTTGGCGGCCGCCCGGACCAGGTTCGCAAGATTTGTCAAACGGCCCGGTGTTAGCTTTGGATGCCGCCCGCGCGGCCCTTCGAACCGAAAGATTCCCATGCCCACTTTCCAGCACATCCCTGCCTTCCAGGTCACCGGCCTGGAGCTGCGCACCTCCAACCCCGAGGCGTCGCGGACGATCCCGCCGCATTGGGCGCGCTTCTCCTCGGAAGGCGTGCTGGCGCGCATTCCGGGCCGGCTCTCGGACGACGTCTATGCCGTCTACACCCATTTCGAGCATGCGGGGCGCGACAACGAAGGGGTGTATTCGCTGGTCATCGGCGCCGCGGTGGACCCGGCCGCGCCGGTGCCCGCGGGCCTGGTGTCCGTCGCCGTGCCCGCCTCGGCCAGAATGGTGTTCGCGGTCGAGCCGGGGCGCACCGACCGGGTCGCCTCGATGTGGCAGACCATCTGGGACTTCCATGAGCGGACCAAGACCTTCATCGCCGACTACGAGCGCTACCGGCCGTCCGGCGAGATCGACATCTTCATCGGCATCGAGTCCTGACGCCGTGTCCACGCCCCGGGCGGCCCAGGAATGGGCGACCTATGCCCGCCGGCTCGAGCGGGTGTACGCCTACATCCACGAGCACCTCGACGAACGCCTCGACCTGATCACCCTGGCCGAGGTGGCCTGCCTGTCGCCGCACCACTGGCATCGCGTCTACCATGCGCTGCATGGCGAGACCATCGCCGACACCGTCAAGCGCCTGCGCCTGCACCGGGCCGCCGGCGACTTGGCGCAGACCTCGATGGACATCGGCCGGGTCGCCGCCCGCTGCGGCTATGCCAACCTGCAGTCCTTCACCCGCATCTTCAAGTCGGTCTACGGCATGCCGCCGGCGCAGTACCGCCGGCAGGGCACGCACGCGGCCTTCCGGATCGGCGCCAGGCAGCCGGCGCTGTCGGCCCATGCCCCCGTGGTCGAGGTGAAGGACTGTGCCGAGCTGCATGCCGTCGGCGTGCCCCACCAGGGCTCGTACATGCAGGTCGGCCGTGCCTTCGAGACCTTGTTCGCCACCCTCGCGGCGCGTTACCCGGCCTCGTCCGGGCTGCCGGTGGCCGGCCTCTTCTTCGAAGACCCGACGGCCACCCGCGAGGCCGAGCTGCGCTCGATGGCCTGCGCGCTGTGGCAGCCTCCATCGCCGCCGGACTTGCCGCTGGTGCCGGTGCGCGTGGCCGGCGGTCCGTACGCGGTGCTGCGGCATACCGGTCCGTACGCCGCGATGAAGGCGGCCTACGACTGGCTGTACGGCGACTGGCTGCCGCGCTCCGGCCGCGAACCCGCCGACGCACCGGTGGTCGAGCACTACCTCAACAACCCGCGCGACACGCCGCCCGCCGCGCTGGTGACCGACATCTGCCTGCCCTTGCGGCCCTGAGCCGGCTCAGGCCTCCGGTCGCAACGGGGTCACGCGGTCGCTGACGACGAAGAACTGCTGTTCCCGCCGGGCGTGGCGGTCGACCGGGAACCCGCCGGTGAACTCGCCGAAGGCCGGCAGGGTGAGCACCTTGCCGCACAGCCAGAAGCAGGGCAGGCGCAGGCTGTCGTGGCGGCCGCTCAGGCGCAGCACCGGGTGCACATGGCCGGCCAGGGTGAGCCCGCCGTCCGAGGGCAGGGCCTCGGCGGGATCGTGCACGCCGCGCAGTCCGCCGCCGACGTAGGCGCCTTCGAGCGTGCGCATGCCGAAGCTGGCGTGCACCCGTCCCGCGTGGGCGTCGTGGTTGCCTTCGACGATCAGGCAGTCGAGGCCGGCATGGCGGTCGCGCCAGTCGCGCAGGGCCTGCAGGGTGCCGTGGGCCAGGCTTTCCTTCGCGTGCAGGAAATCGCCCAGCACCACCAGGCGCGTGGCGCCGGTGCGTTCGATCGCCGCCGACAGCCGCTGCAGGCTGGCGCGGCTGCTGCCCTCGGGCACCGGCAGCCCGCGCGCGCGGAACACGGCGGCCTTGCCGAGATGCAGGTCGGCGATGAACAAGGTGCGGCCCTCCGGTTCGAACACCGCGCGCTCCGGCAACAGCCGCAGCCGCAACGCGGCCGGGGCGGCGGCGTCGGGCCAGTGCAGCAGGTGGTCGGACCCCATGGCGCCATTGTCGCGGAGGTGAAAACCTTGTTCAGCAGGGGGGCGAGGCCGTCGCGGCGGCCGGCGCGGGCGAACCCGCCACCCGCACCACCCCGCGCCCGGCCGCCTTCGCCGCATAACAGGCGGCATCGGCGGCTTCGGTCCAGGCGGCCAGGGTCGGTATGTCGCCGCTCAGGTGGGCCACCCCGATGCTCGCGCCCAGCTTGAGCGTGCGGTTCTCCCACGGCAGTTCGATCGCGGCGATCGCGTCGCACACGTTCTGCGCCACCCGCAGCGCCGCCTCTTCGTTGCAGCGTTCGAGCAGCAAGGCGAATTCGTCGCCGCCCAGGCGGACGATGAGATCGCTGTTGCGCACCCGCGTGCTCATCGCCGCGGCCACCGCGCGCAGCATGGCATCGCCCGCCGCATGGCCGGCGGTGTCGTTGATGGGCTTGAAGTGGTCGAGGTCGATCAGCACCAGGGCGGCCGGAAGAGAGCGCGGCAGGGCGGCCACCACCGCGCCGGCACGCTGCTCGAACCCACTGCGGTTGCTCAGGCCGGTGAGGGGGTCGTGGGTGGCGGACCATTCCAGCTGCGCACGTTCCACCCGCTGGTCGCTGATGTCGGTGATGGTCCAGATGGTGCCGGCGCCAGGGTCGTCCAGGTCGACCGGCTTGCCGCGCAGGCTGGCCCAGAAGCGCGTGCCGTCTCCGCGTTGCATCTGCCATTCGCCCACATAGTGGTGATCGGCCTGGATGGCTTGCCGCACCTGCTGGCTGAGCAGGACATAGTCCTCGGCGGCGGCGAACAGCGTCTGGATGCGTTCGCCCACCAGGGCCTGCTCGCTGCGCCGGAACAGGCGGCAGAATTCGGCGCTGACCAGTTCGAGCCCATGGCTGCGGGCGAAGGCGATGCCGACCGGGGCCGCGCTCATGACCGAACCCAGCCTGGCCAGCACCTGGGCATTGAGCCCCTCCAGCCGGACGCGCTCGGCGCCGACATGCCGCAGCACATCCGCCAGGTGGCCGATCTCGCCGACCGCCTCGGGCCAGCCGGCCTGTATGTCGAGTGTCCCGTCGAACAGGTGCTGGGCGCGCCTTTGCAGCAGGGCCAGCGGACGCAGCAGCCACCACAGCAGGCCCAGCAAGGCGGCCGACAGCAGGGCGATCGCCGCGCCGGCCCAGGCCAGGGCCTGGCGGCGCGCGGCCCGCAGGGGGGCGAGGAGTTCGGCCTCCGAACGGGCGCGCCACACCATCCATTCCGGCCCGGCCACCGCGGCCGTGCTGACCACCTCGCCGGGCTGGGGCAGCTGCATGCCCTGCGATTCGGCCGGGCTGCCGGCGCCCAGCCAGGCCCGGAAGGCGGCGGCCAGCCGCGGCTCCTCCGACAGCGGCTGCATCAGGCGCTGTCGCTCCGGGTGCGCCAGCGTGCGGCCGCCGGCATCCGTCACGACCAGCAGCGCGTCCGCTTCCGCCTCCTGGGTGTCGAGCAGCGAGCCCAGCAATTCCCGGCCCTCCAGCTGCAAGGTGCCGCCGAGCACACCGTAGACCCCTTCCCGGTTGCGCAGCGGCTGGGTGAAGATCACCACCGGCTCCTCGGACATGCGACTGCGCAGCGGCGGCGACACCATCGGCCGGTCTTGTTCCAGCGCGTGGCGGAAGTAGGTCTCGTTCGACAGGTCGGGGGGGAAGCGGCGTGTGCCCGAGCGGTCGGCGAACACCCGCATCCGGCCGTCCCGGGACGCGGCGAAGACATCGGCGAACACCGCGCGCAGCACGGGTTTCGCCTCGATGAAACGCGTCAGCGCCGCTTCGTCGTCCAGGGTGCCGGCGTCGAGCTGCAGGGCCACGACATGCAGCGCCCGTTGCAGTTCGAACACGCGGCGCGAGAGCCCACCCGCCAGCCGTGCGGCTTCGGTCGCCTCGCGGTCGCGCTGGTCCTTGAGCGTGTCGTGTTCGGCCCGGCTGACCAGCAGCGCGGCGACCAGCCCGATGCCCAGCACGAGCGAGGCGATGCCCGCCGCGGTGATGCGCAGCTTGAGCGATCCGAAGGCCGCGGCCCATCTCCTTGGTCCCATGCTCAGGGCGGCGATCGCTTCAGGGGGGCGCATTCACCCACGGGGCATCTCCACATCGGTCCGTTGTGCGTAAAAGGGCTGTCGACAAGCCGGACGGCTGGGCCGACTGTACCAACAAGCGCCACCGCCGGGTGCGCTCACCGGCGCTGGCCCGCCGGCTCCGACGCGGCGTTCAACTCCAGCAGCAGCCGCTGCACCCGTTCATGCCATTGGTGGGTGCTCAGCCGTTCGCGGAAGCGTTCCACCAGCAGCGGGAAGGAAAACGGTGTCCAGCGCCGCACCTCGCGGATGTCCCAGCGGCGCTGCTGCAGCTCGAGCAGGGTGTCCTCGAGCCGGTCCATCTCGTACCCCTGGCGCAGCACCTCGCGCTCGGCCTGGCTCAGCAGCAGGTTGCCGGGATCGTAGCGGCGGAAGACCTCGAACAACAGGCTGCTCGAGGCCTGCAGCTGCTTCATGCTCTTGTGGGCACCGGGATAGCCCGCGAAGACCAGGCCCGAGATCCGGGCGATCTCGCGGAAGCGGCGCAGCGACAGCTCGGCCGCGTTGATGCTGTGCAGCACGTCGTGCAGCAGCCGATCCGTGTCGAGCAGCGAAGGCAGCAAGCGAGGGTCGACCGCCTCGTCGCACAGCAGCTCCATGCCGTAGTCGTTGAAGGAGATCGAGAAGCTGCGCGGGCTGACCTGGCCGAGCCGGTAGGCCCACAGCGTGGCCAGCGCCCGGTGCACCTGGCGCCCGGCGAAGGGATAGATGTACAGGTGGTGGCCTTCGCGCGAGCGCAGGCTCTCGACCAGCACGCTGCCGGGTTGCGGCAGGGCGGACCAGGTCTGCTGGACCTCGAGCAAGGGCAGCAGGGCGCGCATCTCCGGCGCCATCGCGCGCCGGGTGCCCGCCGGGTCGCCCAGCTGCGGGGCGACGGCGGCCATCTCCTCCAGCATGGCCTGCGCCAGCTCGGACGACATCGGCATCTTGCCGCCGTTCCAGCGCGGCACGGCCGCGCGCCGGCCCTTGGCCGAGCGCACATAGGCGGTCATGTCGTGCACGCGCACCAGCTCGAGTTGGCGCCCGCCGAACAGGAAGCAGTCGCCAGGCGACATGCGGGCGATGAAACTCTCCTCCACGCTGCCGAGCACCGGGCCCTTCAGGAAGGACACCCGCAGGTTGGCATCGCTGACGATGGTGCCCACCGACATGCGGTGGCGGCGGGCGAGCTGCGCATCGACGACACGGAAGCGCCCGTCGCCGCCCTGTTCGATGCGCCGGTAGTCGGGATAGGCCTTGAGCGAGGGCCCGCCGCGGCCGGCGAAGTCGAGCACCCACTGCCATTCCTGCGGCGTGAGCGTCCGGTAGGCGCTGGTGCCGCGCACCTCCTCGTACAAGTCCTCGCTGTCGAAGCCGCCGCCCAGGGCCACCGTGACCACATGCTGCACCAGCACGTCGAAGGGCTTGTCGGGGCTGTGCCGCGCCTCGATGCGGCCCTGGGTGGCGGCGCGCCGCGCCGCGGCGGCCTCGAGCAGCTCGATGCTGTGGGTCGGCACCAGGGTGATGCGCGACGGGCGGCCCGGGGCATGGCCGGAGCGGCCGGCCCGCTGCAGCAGCCGCGCCACCCCCTTGCAGGACCCGATCTGCAGCACCCGCTCGACCGGCGAGAAGTCGACCCCGAGGTCCAGGCTGCTGGTGGCCACCACCGCCTTCAGCCGTCCCTCCTTCAGGCCGGCTTCGACCCACTCGCGCACGCTGCGGTCCAGCGAGCCGTGGTGCAGGGCGATGAGGCCCGACCAGTCGGGGCGGGCCTCCAGCAGCGCCTGGTACCAGAGTTCGGCCTGCGAGCGGGTGTTGGTGAACACCAGGCTGTTGCGGCTGGCCTCCAGCTCGGCCACCACCGCCGGCAGCATGCTCAGCCCGAGGTGGCCGGCCCAGGGGAAACGCTGCACCTGTGGTGGCACCAGGGTGTCGATGCGCAGGCTCTTGCGCATCTGCCCGCGCACCACCAGCCCCTCGGGTCCGGTGAGCACGTCGCGTGCCTCGGCCAGGTTGCCCAGCGTGGCGGACAGCCCCCAGACCATCAGCGACGGGCTCCAGCGGCGCAGCCGCGCCAGGGCCAGCTGCACCTGCACGCCGCGCTTGTTGCCGATCTGCTCGTGCCACTCGTCGACCACCACCAGCCGCACCGTGCCCAGCCGCTCGGCCGCGTCCTCCTGGGTCAGCAGCAGGCTCAGGCTCTCGGGGGTGGTGACCAGCGCGGTGGGCAGCCGCCGGGCCTGGCGGGCGCGTGCGCCGCCGGGGGTGTCGCCGGTGCGCAGGTCCAGCGTCCAGCCGGGGGCGATGGCGGCGGCCGCCGTCTGCAGGGAGCGCAGGGTGTCGGCCGCCAGGGCGCGCATGGGCGTGATCCACAGCACGCTCAGGGGCGGGGCGCCGCGCGGGGGGCGGCCGGACAGCGCCGCCAGCGCGCCCAGCCAGACCGCATAGGTCTTGCCGGCCCCGGTGGTGGCGTGCAGCAGGCCGCTGCGGCCGGCGGCCAGGGCCTGCCAGACCTCGCGCTGGAACTTGACGGCTTTCCAGCCGCGCGTCGCCAGCCATGCGGCCGGGCCGGGGGGCGCTGCCCCGGCCGCGTCCGCGCCCGCCCGCTCAGCCATTCACGTAGCCGCGCAGCACGGCGAGCTCGTCGGCCTCCTCGACCGGCTTGTCCCAGCGCAGGCGCAGCATGCGCGGAAAGCGCACCGCCAGCCCCGACTTGTGCCGCGACGAGGCCTGGATGCCTTCGAAGCCGAGCTCCACCACCAGGGTGGGCGTGACGCTGCGCACCGGCCCGAACTTCTCGGTGGTGGTCTGGCGGATGCGCTGGTCGACCAGGCGCATTTCCTCGTCGGTGAGGCCGGAATAGGCCTTGGCGAAGGGCACCAGGCGGCGCGGGTTCAGCGGGTCGGCGGCGTCGCCGTCCCAGACCGCGAAGGTGTAGTCGGTGTAGAGGTTGGCGCGCCGGCCGTGGCCGCCCTGGGCGTAGACGAGCACGGCGTCGACGGTGTAGGGGTCGACCTTCCACTTCCACCACACGCCCACGTCCTTGGTGCGCCCCGTGCCGTAGGCGCCGTCGCGGTGCTTGAGCATGAAACCCTCGACGCCGCGGCTGCGCGACTCGCCGCGCAGCGCCGACAGCGCGCTCCAGCTGTCGGCCTCGACCAGTGGCGACAGCCGCAGCGGGCTGCCGGGCAGCGGCTCGACCAGGCTTTCGAGGCGGCTGCGGCGGCGCTGCTGCGGCCAGTGGCGGCAGTCGCTGCCGTCGACCTCGAGCAGGTCGTAGGCCAGGAACACCACCGGCAGTTCGCCGAGGATCTTCCTGGTGAGGTTCTTTCGGCCGATGCGCTGCTGCAGGGCGGCGAAGGCCTGCACCCGCCCGTCGCGCCAGACCACGATCTCGCCGTCCAGCACCGTGTCGTCGGGCAGCAGGCCGAGCATGGCGTCGAGTTCGGGAAAGCGGCCGTTGAGCAGGTCCTCCCCGCGCGACCACAGCCAGGCCTCGCCGCCGCGGCGGATGAACTGGGCGCGGATGCCGTCCCATTTCCATTCCACCTGCCAGTCGCTGCGTTCGCCCAGCGACTCCACCGGCGCCTGCAGCGGGTGCGCCAGGAAGAACGGATAGGGCTGGCCGGCCGACTGCGCCTGGTGCTCGCTGTCGATCAGGCGGGTGTAGGCGGCGGCGCTCGGCGTGTGCTGCTTGTCGGTGTAGCCCATCAGGCGCTGGGCCAGCAGCTTGGCGTCCAGCCCGCTCACCTGCGCCAGCGCGCGCAGCACCAGGTTGCGGGCCACGCCGACCCGGAAGCTGCCGCCGATCAGCTTGGTCAGCAGGAAGCGCCCGTGGGTGTCGAGTTCATCCCAGTAGCCGCGCAGGGCGGCGGCGGTGGCCTCGGGCGTGCGCCCGCGCAGGGCCAGCAGCCGCTCCTGCATCCACACGTGCAAGGGCACCTCGACCGTGGCGCCGGGCGGCGGCAGCACCAGGGACACGGTCTCGGCCAGGTCGCCGACCACGTCGTAGCTTTCGTCGAAGAGCCACTCCGGAATTCCCGCCGCCTCGCGCGCCGTGGCCCGCAGCAGGGCGCTGGGCACGGTCTGCCGGGGCTTGCCGCCGGCCAGGAAGTACAGCGCCCAGGCGGCGTCGGCCGGCATCGCCCGGCTGAAATAATCCACCAGTGCTTCCGTCTTGGCCTTGGTGGAGGTGGTGGCGTCGAGCGCGGCGTACAGCTCGGCGAACTGCTTCATGCAGCCTCTCCGGTGGCGTCGACGGGCTCGGCCGCCAGCTCGGCCGGCGTGTCCTCCTCGTGGCCGTATTCGGTCTGGAAGGCGCCCGCCCGCCAGCCGCGTTCCGACAGGTAGCGCACCAGCGGCCCGGTGTAGCCGTGGGTCACGACGACCCGTTCGGCCCGGGTGGCGGCGATGGCCTGCAGCAGGCCGGGCCAGTCGGCGTGGTCGGACAGCACGAAGCCCCGGTCCAGCCCGCGCCGGCGGCGGGTGCCGCGCAACTGCATCCAGCCCGAGGCGAAGGCGTCGCTGAAGTCGCCGAAACGTTTCAGCCAGGCGCTGCCCTGGGCGGAGGGCGGCGCCAGCACCAGCGCGCGGCGCAGCTCCGCGGGCGCGGCCAACGCCGCCTGCAGCGTGGGCGGCAGCGCCACGCCCGACTCGCGGTAGGCGCTGTTCAGCGCCGTCATCGCCCCGTGGGCGACGACGGGGCCGAGGGAGGCGTCGATGCCGGCCAGCACCCGCTGCGCCTTGCCGAACGAATAGGCGTACAGCACCGAGCAACGGCCGGCCGCGGCATTGGCCTGCCACCAGCTGCCGATGGCCTCGAACACCTGCTGCTGCGGCACCCAGTGGAAGATGGGCAGGCCGAAGGTGGACTCGGTGACGAAGGTGTCGCAGCGCACCGGCTCGAAGGGCGCGCAGGTCGGGTCGGGATCGGTCTTGTAGTCGCCCGACACCACCCACACCCGGCCCCGGTGCTCGAGCCGGATCTGCGCCGAACCCAGCACGTGCCCGGCCGGATGGAAGGACAGGCGCACCCCGCGATGGGTCAGGGTCTCGCCATAGGGCAGGGTCTGGAGATCGACCTCGCCGACGCGGGCCCGCACCACCCGGCGGCCCGCCTCGGCGCACAGGTAGCGGCCGTGGCCGGCGCGCAGGTGGTCGCCGTGGGCATGGGTGATCAGCGCCTGCGGCACCGGGCGCCAGGGGTCGATGTAGAAATCGCCGGGCGGGCAATACAGGCCCTGCGGGCGGGCCACCACCAGGTCGTCGCCGGTGGCGGCGCCGGACGGCCGGCCAGCGGTCTGTTCTTCCTCGCTTGCTCCACCCGTTGGCACCATGCGGCTGCGGCTCCGTCTGTCAGGCGGGCCAGGATAACCAGCACCGCATGCCCGGGGATCGGCGGGGGTTTTGCCGGCCGACGGCCGAACAAGCCGGTATTAAGCCGCATCTTCCGCCGTCTGCGCCGTGCGGCCCCATGGCATAAACGGGAGTCGCCTCACGATGTCCTCGCCATGAACCGTTCTCCCGCCCGGCGCTCCGGTCTTCTCGTCTCCCGGCAGGCCCTGGCGGCCTGGGTGTGCGGCCTGCTGATGGGCCAGGTGGTGAACGGCATCGCCATCTTCCGCGAAGGCTCACGGCTCGGGCTGGCGCTGGCGCTGGTCTTCGTGCTCAGCGGCTCGGTGTCGCTGATGCTGGTGCTGCTGCATTGGCGGGGCGGGCCGGCGGCGGTGCGCCAGACCAGCTTCTACGGCTGGCTGGCGGCGCTCGGCGTTGGCGTGCTGCTGTCCTTGCACGGCGGTACGCTCCTATAGCCCGGATGTTTCGCGGGCGAGATGGATGCGTCGGGTTCCGGCCGTATGGCGACGTAGGCAGCGTCGATAACTGCGAATGTAGTCCCAAGCCGACACAGCAGGCGCTGCTCCGGGCTGCACCTCGGATGACTGAATCTTCTCATTCATTTGTGAGCCGATTCTGCTTGTCCATGAACGGCAAAAATGGCGTTTTTTAAACCACGCCCGGTGGCCCGGGAATGAAGCTACATGGGTTGCAGGATTTGCAAGAAAATGCGGGGTCAATATTCTCATTGCAAATTCCGCGCCGCAATTCAGGCGATATTGCGTAGTGGTTCAGTTTGAAGGATGAAATTTTTAATGCATTCTGCAACCGTTTCGGGTTGCTCCTCGTGAGGCATTAGTGATGCATTTTTGACTTCGATCAGATCACAGGACTTGAATTGGTTTTTCATGGATCTTGCCAATTCGATGGGAAATGTTTTGTCGTCGGAGCCCCAAATCAAAAGCACATCGCTATCGATTTCGGAATGTCCAGTTATAAAACTATCCACAACCTCCCAGTCAATACCGATTAGGTATTTGAGCATTCCATCCATGCCTTGTTTGGTCGATAGGTCGTCTAGGTATTTTTTTATATAAGCATCACTCTTTAGGAGTGATTTATTCGAATAAAACTGGTTAATTAGTATTTTCGAACGTACAACGAATTTTAATTTCAATAAAATCCTGAAGATTTGATTGGAAAGCGGCAGTCTGGCGAAAAACTGGTGTAGCTGTATGAATGGAGGGCGATGATTTGGGATTTCAGTGTTTATTAGAATTACTTTGTTCGGTTTTACGCCTTTTTTCATTAGAACCAGTCGCATTATTGATGCGCCAGTGTCTTGGGCCACGATGCTGAAACTGCTCAAATCGAGTTTTTTGAATAGCTTTTCAAATTTGACAGAAAGTGCAGTAAATGATAATTCTGATTTTTTGTGCCACCGACTTTTCCCAAAACCTGGGGTGTCGATGATATAACAGGTAAAGAACTTCGACAAAAAGGGTAGAACGAAGCGCCATGTGTAGCCGCTCACAAAAAACCCGTGAATGAAAACAAGATTTGGTCCTGCTCCGAACTTTCTGATGAAGAATTCTTCGCTGTCAATTGAGACGCTGAAAGAAGGTAAATCAAGAAAATTTTGATTAATGCTGCCCGTAAGCTTGCTCATTGATATGGTTGCTGGTTGTGAAGTTGAGTTTCTCGAGAAATCGAACCTGATGGGTCGCACTCCAAGCCGTGGCGACTTATTTTTCAAGTTGTGCTGTATTAAATTTTATTTTCAAATGCGCTAGGTGCGGTGTCTGAATTTTCATGGATGGAGTGAAAAGCGGTTCCAGAAGAAATCCTGCTTGTTTCGGTGGTTTCAATCGTGGTTCGAAAGATTTCGGGGTGAGTGTGATTCTTGTCCGTTCCTCGTTCATCTTTGGCTCCTATCCCAGTATTCCCCGGATGGGCTATGAACTGTGAACTTGGGGGCAACCTCAGTCCTGCCCGCCGCCCCGGTACCTATCCACCTCGAAAGCCGACACCCCCGAGCCCCGGTTGCCCCAGCTGCCGCGCACATAAGTGAGCACGGCGGCCAGCTCCTGGCTATCCAGGACAGTGGCGAATGGCGGCATGCCATAAGGCCGCGGGTTGCCCGCGGTGGCCGGGGCGAACCCGCCTTCCAGCAGCATGCGCACCAGGTTGGCCGGCGGATCCAGCATCACCGCGCGGTTGCCGGCCAGGGCCGGGTAGGCGCCGGGCGCGCCCTCGCCCCGCTCGCCATGGCATTGCGCGCAGTGCTGCGCATACAGCTGGGCGCCGCGCCCGCCGGGCGGCAGGACGGCCGGTTCCGCGCGCTCGGCCGGACCGGGCGTGACCGGCAGGTCCTTCAGGTAGGTGGCGGTGGCCAGCAGGTCGGACTCGCTCCAGTGCTGGGTGCTGCGCAACACCACCTCGGCCATCGGGCCCTGCACCGAGGCCTGCGGCGACACGCCGGTGCGCAGCAGCGCGACGATGTCCGCCGCCTCCCAGTCCGCCACGCTCGCCTGTTCGCGCGCGGTCAGCGAGGGGGCGTACCAGTTCTGCATGGGGATCAGGCCGCCGCCCAGGTCGAAGGCGCCGGCCGAGGCCCCAAGCGCGTTGCGGCTCGAATGGCAGGCATTGCAGTGGCCCAGGCCCTGCACCAGGTAGGCGCCGCGGTTCCAGGCGGCCGAGCGGGACGGGTCGTTCAGCGGCTCGCCGGGCCGGAAGTACAAGGCCCGCCACACGGCGAGGGCGGCCTGCTGGTCGTAGGGGAACTCCAGCGCGTGCGGCCGGTTGGCTTGCGCGACCGGGGCCAGGCTGCGCAGGTAGGCATACAGCGCGTCCGAATCCTCGCGGCTGACCCGGGTGTAGTTGGGATAGGGGAAGGCGGGGTACAGCAGCCGCCCGTCGCGCGAGCGCCCGTGGTGCAGCGCCCGCCAGAAGTGGTCGGCCGACCAGCGTCCGAGGCCGTGCACCGGGTCCGGGGTCAGGTTGGAGGTGTAGAGGGTGCCGAACGGCGTTTGCATGCCCAGCCCGCCGGCGTAGGGCGCGCCGCCGCGGGCGGTGTGGCAGCCGGCGCAGTTGCCGGCCAGCGCCAGGTAGGCGCCGCGCCGGATCTGCTCGGCGCTGCCGTCGCGCGGCGCGGTCCCGGCGGGAAGGGGCGCTTCGCCGCGGACGTTCAGCCACGCCACCGCCGCCGCCGGCAGCAGCCCCAGCGCCAGCAGGACGGCGAGCAGGATCGTCAGGACTCGCTTCATGGCCGGATCTCCACGCGCACGCCGCCGCAGGCCATCGGCAAGGGCCGGGGCAGGCCGCTGGCGGGTTTTCCGCCGGCGGGCACCGGCTGGGCGGACAACCAGGCCGACAGCTCGCCCAGCTCCTGCAGGCTCAGCTGGCGGGCGATGTGGCCCATGCAGTCGGGTTCGTGGGCGCGCCGGTGGCCGCTGCGCCAGGCCCCGAGCTGGGCGTTGAGGTAGTCGCGCGGCAGGCCGAGCAGGCCTGGGATGTCGGGAGCCACGCCCGTCATCGCCGCACCGTGGCACTGCACGCAGGCGGGGATGCCGCGTGCCGGGTCGCCCTGCCGCACCAGGGCCTCGCCGCGCGCGGAGGCGGCGGTGGCCGGCACGGCCGCCTGTGGCGGGTAGGGCAGGTCCAGCTCCGCGAAATAGGTGGCGAGTTCGAGCAGATAGGCGTCGGACAGCGGATCGACCAGCCGGGTCATCAGCCCGTAGTGGCGCCGGCCGTCGCGGAAGTGCTGCAGCTGGTGGTACAGGTAGCCGGCCGGCTTGCCGGCCAGGCGCGGGTAGTAGCCGTCGCGGGCGGCACGGCCTTGCTGGCCGTGGCAGCCCACGCAGGCCAGGGCGCGCTGGGCGATGCTGTCCTCGACCCGGGGCGCGGCCTGCGCCGCGGCGTGGAACACCAGGCCGATGACGAGCGCGATCAGCGGGGCAGCGGACCGGGCACGGCCTGCGCGATGGCTGTCATGGAAAAACGGGAGCTTCATCCCGTCGAGTTTCCCAGAAACCCGGCCTGCGCCCGGGGAGGCCCCGGAGGGCGTGGCCGGCCCCGTCTTCAGCGTTGCGGACGGGTGCTGCGGAACACGTGGTCCCAGAAGGCCGTGGTGACGCCGTAGCAACCTGGCCGCTCGGCCGGGTGGTGGTGCCGCGCGTGCCAGAGCTTGCGCTGGCGCAGCCAGGGCGACTCGGCGCGCCAGTGGTGCAGCGCATGGTGGGTGCAGGCATAGGCGAGATAGCCGGCCAGCACGCCGAGGGTGAACGCAGCGGCCGGCCAGGCGCCGAGCAGCGACAGCGCCGGCAGGAAGACGAAGGCGGCGATCAGGGCCGCGCTGAAGACCGTGGGGGTGCCGATCAGGGCGGCCGGGCGATCGTGGTGACGGGCATGCCAGTCGCGGAACGGCGCCATGCCGTGCAGCAGGAAACGATGCAGCAGGTATTCCAGCAGGCTCCACGCGATCAGGCCGCAGAGCACGGCGGCCAGCATCCGGGGCCGCAGCGCACCGGGCCCGCGGAACAGCAGCCCCCCCGCCATCAGCGCGACCGCCGAGGAATAGACCACGAAGTCGGCGCGATACGCCGCCCTGGAGTGCTCCAGCGTGAACAGGCCCATGTTTCCCCCTCGCTTTTATGTACTTCGTCGATTTGGCGAACGGGGGCTACCCTAACACCCGGGCGAGCGGTTTTGGGACCGCACCCCTCGGGTGAGGGTGGTTCAGGGGGTGGGAGGCTGCAGCCCGTTCCAGCGCAGGTAGTAGTCGATGTCCTCCGACTTTCCCCAGGGCAGCGCCATGCCGAAGTAGCCGTAGCCGTGGTGGCCGTGGATCACGTTGTAGCCGCGCTCGACGAAGGCGGTCTGGCCAGCCAGGTAGGACCGCAGGTTGGGTGCCGGGTCGGTCGGCAGCGCCTTGCTGATCTGCACCAGCCCCTCCTGCGAGGAGCCGGACAGCAGGCGGCCCAGCCCGATGCCTCCCGCCGAGGCGTATCCCAGCGACTCCCATCGACCGCCCTTGCCGCGTGTCAGACGCTCGAAGGTGTTGTAGGACCAGCGCGTGCTGTGGGTGCCGTTGGCGCCGGGGGTGTTGGGCAGGTGGGCCTCGGGCATGCCGAAGTTGTTGATGCTCCAGGTCCAGGTGAAGACCGTGCCGCGCGGGCCGAAGCTGCCGTCCGACAGGGCGATCTTGACGTACTTGCTGTTGCCGTCGATGACGGGGGCGCACACCACCTGCAACTCGCCGCTGCCCAGGTGGACGCGGCGCACCTGGCCGTTGGCCTTGGCGCCGAAGTACAGCCAGCCGTCCTGGTGGAACAGCCCTTCGGGTGCCACGCAGGGCTGGGCCCGCAGGGTGGCGAGGTCGGCCAATCGCTTGACGTCGCGGTTGCCGTCGATGGAGGCCAGCGGGACCGGGGAGGCCGAGGCGACGACCGTGCGCAGGAACGCCCCGCTGCGCGCATCGTAGGCCGCGATGCGGTCGGCCTTGCGTTCGGAGACGTACAGCACCCCGTCCGCCCAGGCGACATCCCAGGGATCCCGCAGTCCGGTGAGGAACTCGGTGACCACCGGGGCGTCATGCGTGTTGTGCTTGAAGCTGAGCAGGATCACGCGGTTGTTCTGGCTGTCGCTCACGAACATGCGCGGGCCGCTGAGGTGCGGCTGCTCGTTGTCGATGGGGGCCGCGCTCGGGTCGGTGGCGAGCGAGGCCATGTCCCAGGCCAGGCCCCAGATCTCGTGGAAGCCGCGGCGTTCGGCGGGGATCGCCGACCAGTCGCCCACCAGCTCCAGGTCCTGCGCTCCCTCGTAGTACGAAGGCAGGCTGCGGTGACGGTAGCCGGCCCGGGTGCGGATGGTGCCGTCGGGGTCGATGCGGCCGACCCGCCACGAGTCGGCGAAGTAGGCGCCGCCCTGGCGGGTGACGAACACGGTCGTGGGCATGGACAAGGTGCCGACATTGCGCGGGCCGTCGAGCAAGGGCAGCGGAGGCTGCTTGCGGATGAGGTCCGACCAGAAATAGGACTGCCGGTTGAAGGTCGATTCCACGCCGTCGGCGTTGCGGTTCAGGCGGTTGATGTTGCCCTCGCGGCTGGGGACGATGTTCTCGCGGAACAGCTGCGACAGGGGCAGCGCTTCGCTGAATGCCGGGCATTCCCGCCGGGCGAGCGGCCAGGCGGTGGGCCTGAGCCCGCTGGGCAGCATGGCCACGAAGTGCTTGGTTCCGCGGTGCGCGACGTCGTACGAGCCGGTGGCGACGGGCAGCTGCGGATCCGTGCGCGGCAGGCCCTTGTCGACGTACATGAACCAGCGCGGGCAGGTCTCCGCGGTGCCGCCGGTGATGTCGAAGACATGCCAGCCTTGCGACAGGCTCTCCAGGGGGAGCGTGAAACTGCCCTTGGACGAGCCCGCGGCGATGCTGCTGCTGGCCATGGGGGTCGAGTCCACGTGCAGCGTGTAGCTGGTGGCGAGCAGCGGCCGCAGGGCCCCGCCCGCGGCGAAGTCCTCGCCATGGAAGTTGATGACGGCATTCGTGCCGCGCAGCACCGTGAGGCGCTGGTAGCGTTCATAGCGGCTGGACTCGTGCCAGCCGTTGAACACGATCATCCGGGCGAGATCCATGGCCTGCGCCTGCAGTTCGACGCCGGGCACGGGTGGGGAGGGCGCGGGCGGCGCCGGTGCCGGTGCCGGGCCCGGAGCCGGCGCTGGAGGTGTCGTCTCCGTCGGCGAAGTGTCCTGCGGCTGCGTCTGCTGCGGCGTCGAGGCCGCTGCCGGCGCCGGCGCCACGGCGCTGCCGGTTCCGCTGCCCCCGCCGCAGCCGGCCAGTCCGAGGCTGCCCGCGAGCGAGGTCATGCCCAGCAGAAACTGCCGGCGTTCGTTCTTTGTTTCCATACCACCCGTCCCCCTGCATGTCGGCCGCGTCCGCCTCTTCGCGTGTGCATGGCTGTTCAATGCATCGCGGTCGGCGAATCGCTCCCCTCGCCCGGCCTGTCACATGGTGCGGTGTCCTCGGCCGGGCCCCTGTCTTGTCCTTTCGTGAGCGGATCGAACGCCCGGTGCACGGCAAGTGCGTCGAAGTCTATGCAGACCGCCTGCCTTCATCGGACGGACAAGTACGCAGACGTAACCGTGGCGCGGGCCTCCGGCCAGCCAGCGCAGGGCCCGGCGGCGCTTTCCCTGGAACTTCCGTCACGCTGTGGATCCCTGTGGACGCGTCACGGCGACGGCGCACGGCAGGTGCTTCGCTTGCAATTTGTCACAAGCCGTTTGTCTGCGGCAACGTTGCCGCCGGGCACGCGATGCGGACGGGTGCGGCAGGCGATGCGCGCGTCCAAGGACCGCAGGACAAGGACGGCCCCGGCGGCCGGCAGGAACGTCTGTACGCCGGGTCGGGCCCGTGCATTCGCGCCGATCTGCTGCGGCCGCTTCGTCGCGGTGCCGGCGCTCGATGGGCGGCGCGCCAGCCCGCAGGCGCGGCGTGCAGCCCAACGGTGCGGCCTGCCGCTCCGCCGTTCAGTGCAGCGTGAAGGCCGCGTCCGGGCCCAGGCCGGCGCCGGTGGGCGGGCTGTGGCGGGCCGTCCAGACGGTGCACCAGTGCATGAAGTCGTCCGCCGGCAGCGGGCGGCTCATGTGGAAACCCTGGGCCTCGTCGCAGCTGAGGGTGCGCAGCAGTTCCCACACCTGGGCGTTCTCCACTCCTTCGGCCACCACCGTCAGGCCCAGGCCGTGGGCCA
Organism: uncultured Rhizobacter sp.; assembly: GCA_966211755.1. Taxonomy (GTDB): domain Bacteria; phylum Pseudomonadota; class Gammaproteobacteria; order Burkholderiales; family Burkholderiaceae_C; genus Rhizobacter. Next base: position 29,266 of record CBIHOH010000045.1, read on the forward strand.
GGTCGATGGTCGAGCGCACGATGCGCGCGTCGTCGACGTCCTTTTCCATGTTGAGCACGAAGGACTTGTCGATCTTCAGTTCGTCCACCGGCAGGCGCTTCAGGTAGGCGAGCGAGGAATAGCCGGTGCCGAAGTCGTCGATCGACAGCCGGAAACCGAGGGCGCTCAGCCGGTCCAGCGTGGCGAGGGCGCGCTGCGGGTCGTCCATGATCGCGCTTTCGGTGATTTCCAGGCAGAAGGCCTTGGCCGGCACCCTGTTCTTGTTCAGCAGGGCTTCGAATTTCTGCGGCAGTTCCTGGTCGAGCAGGTCGCGTGTCGAGAGGTTGACCGACAAGGTGATGTCCAAGCCGTTTTCGCTCAGGCGGTGCCACATCACGGTGGCGGCTTCGAACATCCACATCGTCAGCACGCGCACGAAACCGGTCTGCTCGGCGAAGGGAATGAATTCCATCGGCGGCACCAGCCCGCGCACCGGGTGCTGCCAGCGCATCAAGGCCTCGGCCCCGACCACCTTGGCGCTGTCCAGCGCCAGCTTGGGTTGCAGGTAGAGGCGCAGCTCGCCATGGCCCACCGCATGGCGCAGCTCGGTCAGCAGCGACAGGGTCTGGCTGCTGGCGGCATCCTGCGCGGCGTCGTAGACCAGCGGTCCGTCGCGGCGGCGCTTGGCGTTGTACATCGCCACCTCGGCCCGGCTGAGCAGGGTGTCGGCATCGCTCGCATGGTGTGGCGCCAGGGCCAGGCCGATGCTGGCGCTGATGTCCACCGCCTGGTCGTCGAGCTGCAGGTGGCCGTCGAAGGCGCGGTCGATGCGCTGGGCCACGGCATGGGCCAGGCCGATGTCGTTGCCGGGGTTCAGGTCGCGCAGCATGACGGCGAATTCGTCGCCGTCCAGCCGGGCCACCAGGTCGCCTTCACGCACCGCCTGCTGCATCAACCGCTCCGCCACCCGCTTGAGCAGCAGGTCGCCGTAGCGGTAGCCGAGCACGTCGTTGACGTGTTTGAAGCGGTCGAGATCGAGCATCACCACCGCCACCGAGCGGCCGCCCGCGGCCGCCTCGGCCAGGGCCTCGATCAGCAGGTTGCGGAACTGCCCGCGGTTGGGCAGGCCGGTGAGGCTGTCCCAGTAGGCGAGGGTGAGGATCTCCTGCTGCTGGCTGGCGATGCTGACCCGCATGCGCTCGAAGGACTGCGCCAGCTCGCCGATCTCGTCCGTGCGCTGCTGGTCGTGCAGCGGCATGCTGTAGTCGCCCGAGCGCAGGCGTTCGGCCGCGGCCGCGAGTTTGCGCAGCGGGGTGGTGATGCGACGCACGGTGATCACGCTGCCGAGGCCGAAGACCAGCACCCCCAGCAGGGTCAGCAGGCCCAGCCCGAGCTGCAGTTGCCGGTAGGGAGCGACCGCCTCGTCCACCGAACGCAGCAGCATCGCCGTGACACGGCCGTCTTCCTGTTCCGACAGCTGCACCTCGCGGCTGCTGTATTCGCCGTCCGGCAGTTCGAGGGTGGACGCACCGGGAGCGTGCGCCTCGACGGCGGCCGCGAAGCTGCCGGCGGGCAGGGTCGACACCGTGGTGGTCCATCGGCTATCGGGCGCGCTGCGCACCAGCAGGCTGACCTGCACGGAGGACAGGTCGCGCATGTCGGCCATCAGGTTCTGGTCGATCGGGAAACCCATCAGCACCCAGCCGACGATCGTCGGCGCGCGCATCGGCACCAGCACCAGCTGGAAGGGGCGTTGTCCGAACACCACCACCTCGCTGGCCGAGCGGCCGTGGGTGGTGTGGGTCGACAGGCGGCGGATCGACGGGATCAGGCCTTCCAGGCCGGCTTGCGCGCCTGGGCGCAGCGCGAACCGGGTGTCCAGCAGCGCGGTGACCGAGGCACCGAGGCGCTCGCCGTGGTTGGCCAGCACCGAATCGATGGTCTCGGTGTCGTTGCTGGCCAGGGCGGAGCGGATGCCATGGTCGGCGGCCAGCAGGCTGGCGCCCTGGATGAGCTTCTGGGCATTCTGGTCGAGCAGCCGCCGCAGCAGCTGCTCGCTCGCTTTCAACTCGGAGGCGATGGAGGCCCGGGCGTTGTGGTCGATGCTGGCGCGGATGGCCACGAAACTCACGGTCTGGACCGCCAGCAACAGGCCCAGGAACAGCATCACGATGCGCATGCCCAGCGATTGCCCGCTCCAGGCGAACAGCCGCGAGCAGCCGCTGCGGCAGGCCTGCAGCGGGCGCATCAGGGACATCGGGGCGAACAGCGGGCGCATAGGGCGGGTCGATCTTTGGTGGGCAGGGCGGTCAAGCACCGGGCGACCGCAGCGGCCGCTTCGTCTCCCAGGTATCGGCCTCGCGGACAGGCGACTTGAACCCGGCGGCGCGGCCGGCCCCGCGGGCGTGAAGCCGTTCACGCAAATGCGCGGGGCGGCATCGCCTCGCGCCGGCCGGTGCCGGCTGCCGATAAGCTCTCGGTATGCATGGATCGATCTTTGGCGCGCCGGCCGGCCGCCGCCTCACCGCCTGCGCCAGCGCGGCCCTGCTGGGCGTGTCCTTGTCTGCTTGCGGCAGCCGTGGTGGCGACCTCGCGCCGGCCGCCGCCGGGCCCGCGCCGGCGCCGTCATCCGGCTGCGGCCGGCCTGCTGTTGCCGCCGAGGTCCTGGCACGGGTGAACGAGTTCCGTTCGGCGCCGCGCAGCTGCGGCAGCAAAGGCCGTTTCGCGGCCGCCGCGCCGCTGGCCTGGGACGAGCGGCTCGCCGCCGCCGCCGCGGCCCACTCGGGGGACATGGCGAAACGGAACTATTTCGGCCACACCGGCCCCGGGGGGCGCCAGCTGCAGGACCGCCTCGGCGCGGCCGGCTACACCTGGCACGCCATCGGCGAGAACATCGCCGCCGGCCAGGACAGCGTCGCCGCCGCCATGGCCAGTTGGCAGGCCAGCCCCGGCCATTGCGCCAACCTGATGAACCCGGTCTTCACCCAGGTCGGCCTGGCCTGCGCGCGCCGCGAGGCCGCGGGCGGCTACGGCCTCTACTGGACCATGGTGCTGGCCAGCCCCTGAACCGCGCCCGCCGCGCTCAGCGGGCGGAGGCGATCACCCCGCCGCCCAGGCACACCTCGCCGTCGTAGACCACCGCCGACTGTCCGGGGGTCACCGCCCACTGCGCCGCGCCGAAGTCGAGCGCGAAGCGGTCGGCCTCGGCCTCGCCCAGCACGCAGGCCGCATCGGCCTGGCGATAGCGGGTCTTGGCCGCGAGCGCCCCCGCGGACGGGGCGTGGCCCGCGACCCAGCTGGCGTCCGCGGCCAGCAGGCCCTGCGACAGCAGCCAGGGGTGGTCGTGCCCCTGCACGATGTACAAGGTGTTGCCGGCCATGTCCTTGCGCGCCACGAACCAGGGGGCGTGCTCGCTGCCGCCCTTGCCGCCGCGCTCCTTCAGGCCGCCGATGCCGATGCCCTTGCGCTGGCCCAGCGTGTAGAAACTCAGGCCGACGTGTTCGCCGATGACGCGGCCGCGGTCGTCGCGGATCGGCCCCGGCGTGTTCGCCAGGTAGCGGTTGAGGAACTCGCGGAACGGCCGTTCGCCGATGAAGCAGATGCCGGTGGAGTCCTTTTTCTTCGCGTTCGGCAGGCCGATCTCCGCCGCGATGCGGCGCACCTCGGTCTTCGGCAGCTCGCCCACCGGGAACAAGGTATGGCGCAGCTGCGCCTGGTTCAGGCGGTGCAGGAAGTAGCTCTGGTCCTTCAGCGGGTCCAGCCCCTTGAGCAGCTGGAAACCGTCCGGGGTCTCGCGCACGCGGGCGTAGTGGCCGGTGGCGATCTTTTCGGCGCCAAGGCGCATCGCATGGTCGAGAAAGGCCTTGAACTTGATCTCGGCATTGCACAGCACGTCCGGATTGGGCGTGCGGCCGGCCTGGTACTCGCGCAGGAACTCGGCGAACACCCGGTCCTTGTAGTCGGCGGCGAAGTTCACGTGCTCGATCTCGATGCCGAGCACGTCGGCCACGCTGGCCGCGTCGAGGAAGTCCTGGCGCGTCGAGCAGTATTCGTCGTCGTCGTCGTCCTCCCAGTTCTTCATGAAGATGCCGACGACCTCGTGGCCCATCGCCTTCAGGAGGTAGGCGCTCACCGCGGAGTCGACCCCTCCGCTCAATCCGACCACGACACGTTGTTTTGACATTCCTCGATTTTAGGCGGGCGGCGCGGCCCGGACCGCCGCAGGGGAGCCGCTCTACCGGGCCTGGAACACCGAGGCGTGGGTGGTGATGGTGTCCAGCGGATGGCGCCGCCCGGCGAGATAGTCCTCGATGCACTGCAGCACCAGCGGGCTGCGGTGGCGATCGCGGCTGGCCCGCAGCTCGGCCGGGCTCATCCACAGGGTGCGCACGATGCCGGTGTCGAGCGCGCGCGCGGGATCGGGTTCGCCGGCCGTGCCCGCGAAGGCCAGGCGCAGGTAGGTGATGTCCTCGTCCCCGCCCTCGCCGGTGTGTCGCACGCGCGACAGGTATACGCCCACCAGGCAGTCGGGGGAGAAGACGCGGCCGGTTTCTTCCAGGGCCTCACGCACCACCCCTTGCTCGGGGGATTCGCCCGGGTCGAGATGCCCGGCCGGGTTGTTCAGCTTCAGTCCCTGGGGAGTGTGTTCTTCGACCAACAAAAAGCGTCCGCCGTCCTCGATGATGGCGGCCACGGTGACGCTGGGTTTCCATCGATCGGGCATGGCGGACATTTTAGATGGTGCACTCTGCACAACATTTCTAGGTGTCGCCTTGTTGCCAGGAACCGGCATCATCTTGCTTTGGGTTACGCTAGCGGCCCTGTTCGTTGATGTAAAGCTGGGTGAAACCATCACCCTCGCCTGAGGAGGCATTCATGTTGATTGGGGTTCCGCTCGAGACAGCGGCCGGGGAAACACGTGTTGCGGTCACGCCTGAAACGGCGAAAAAACTGAAGGCCCAGGGGCACACGATCAAGGTGCAATCGGGGGCGGGTGTCGCTGCCAGCGTCACCGACGAGGCCTATGTGGCGGCCGGTGCCGAAATCACCGACCGTGCCGGTGCGCTCGGCGCCGACCTGGTGCTCAAGGTGCGCGCGCCCAGCGCCGACGAACTGACGCTGGTGAAGAACGGGGCCGCCCTGGTGGGCATGCTCAACCCGTTCGACCGCGACGGGCTCGGTCGCCTGGCTGCCGCCGGGCTCACCAGCTTCGCCCTGGAAGCCGCGCCGCGCACCACCCGGGCGCAGAGCATGGACGTGCTCAGCTCGCAGGCCAACATCGCCGGCTACAAGGCGGTGATGATGGCCGCCGACAAGTACCAGCGCTTCTTCCCGATGCTCATGACCGCGGCTGGCACGGTGAAGGCCGCCCGCGTCGTGATCCTGGGCGTGGGCGTGGCCGGGCTGCAGGCCATCGCCACCGCCAAGCGCCTGGGGGCCGTCATCGAGGCCAGCGACGTGCGCCCGTCCGTCAAGGAGCAGGTCGAGTCGCTGGGCGCGAAGTTCATCGACGTGTCGTACGACACGCCCGAGGAAAAAGAGGCCGCCCAGGGCTCCGGCGGCTACGCCAAGCCCATGCCGCAGAGCTGGCTGGACCGCCAGAAGGTCGAGGTCGCCAAGCGGGTCGCCGCCGCCGACGTCGTCATCACCACCGCCCTGATCCCGGGCCGCGCCGCGCCGGTGCTGGTCACCGAGGACATGGTGCGCGCCATGAAGCCGGGTTCGGTCATCATCGACCTGGCCGCGGCGCAGGGCGGCAACTGCCCGCTGACCGAGGCCGGCAAGACGGTGGTCAAGCACGGCGTGACCCTGGTCGGCGAGACCAACCTGCCGGCGCTGGTGGCGGCCGACGCCAGCGCGCTGTACGCGCGCAACGTGCTCGACTTCCTGAAACTGGTCATCACCAAGGAAGGCGCGTTCCATGTGCCGGCCGACGACGACATCGTCGTCGCCTGCCTGATGACCCAAGGCGGCGAGGTCAAGCGGAAATGAGCAATCGTGTGATGCTGCGGGCGAAGTTGCACCGCGCCACTGTCACCGAAGCCGATCTTCACTACGAAGGTTCCTGCGGTATCGACAGCGAGTTGCTGGAACTGGCCGACATGCGCGAGTTCGAGCGCATCGAACTCTACAACGTCAACAACGGCGAGCGGTTCTCCACCTACATCATCAAGGCGCCCGCGGGCTCCGGGGTGATCTCGCTCAACGGCGCGGCCGCGCGCCGGGCGCAGGTGGGCGATCTGCTGATCATCTGCACCTACGCCACCATGACCGAGGCCGAGGCGGCTGTCTACAAGCCGAAGGTGCTGCTGCTCGACGAGCGCAACGCGGTCAAGGAAGTTCGCAAGTTCTGATACTCATCACCAGGAGAACGTCGGATGGACATCATCTCGCCGACCATTACCAATCTGATCATTTTCATACTGGCCATCTACGTGGGCTACCACGTGGTGTGGACCGTCACGCCCGCGCTGCACACCCCTCTGATGGCCGTGACCAACGCCATCTCGGCCATCGTCATCGTCGGGGCCATGCTGGCCGCGGCCCTGACTGAGACCCCGCTCGGCAAGAGCATGGGCGTGCTGGCCGTGGCCCTGGCCGCGGTGAACGTCTTCGGCGGCTTCCTCGTGACCCGGCGCATGCTCGAGATGTTCAAGAAGAAAGAGAAGAAAGCGGCCGTGAAGGAAGGCACCCAATGAGCATGAATCTCGTCACGCTGCTGTACCTCGTCGCCAGCGTCTTCTTCATCCAGGCCCTGAAGGGCCTGAGCCACCCGACCACCTCGATCCGCGGCAACGTGTTCGGCATGCTGGGCATGACCATCGCCGTGGTCACCACCGGCGCGCTGATCTGGAAACTCGCCGGCGAGGCCGGCCAGGCCCCGGTCACCGGCCTGACCTGGGTGCTGGGCGCCCTGCTCGCCGGCGGAGCCGCCGGCACCTTGATGGCCAAGCGGGTCGAGATGACCAAGATGCCCGAGCTGGTGGCCTTCATGCACAGCATGATCGGCCTGGCCGCGGTGTTCATCGCGGTCGCCGCCGTCGCCGAGCCGCACGCCTTCAAGATCGCCGCCCGCGGCGAGCCCATCCCCTTCGGCAACCGCATCGAGCTCTTCCTCGGGGCGGCCATCGGCGCCATCACCTTCAGCGGTTCGGTGATCGCCTTCGGCAAGCTCTCGGGCAAGTACAAGTTCCGCCTGTTCCAGG
>CBIHOH010000046.1:0-34766 GCA_966211755.1 uncultured Rhizobacter sp.
CCCCCCCGCCGCGCGGGCGCCGCCGCCGCCGCGCCCGGCGGCGCCCGCGCCGCGGGACATCGCGGGGCTGTGGGTGCGCGCCGCCGCCGCCGAGCCGCCGATCCTGCATGCGCTGCAGGGCTTGCTGGATGCCTGGGGCTGCGACTGCCGGGCCGCCCACGACGGTGCGGAGGCCGTGGCGCAGTGCGCGGGCGGGGCGCGCATGCCCGATGCCATCCTGTGCGACTACCGCTTCGCGGCCGAAACGGGCGTCGAGCTGGTCGCCCGGCTGCGCGAGCTGTCCGACCGCGAGGTCCCCGCGCTCATCGTCACGGGCGACGTGACCTGCGAGCAGTTGATCGACATCGCCTCCAGCGATTTGCCGGTCATGCACAAGCCGGTGAACCCGGCGGCATTGCGCGCCTGGCTGGGCCAGGTGGCCGGGGCGCGCGGCTGAGGCCGCGCACGCTTCAGTCCACCCTGGGCCGCAGCAGGCCGGCGCGTGCCGCTGCCACCACCGCCTGGGTGCGCGAGGTGGCGCCCAGTTTGCGGAAGATGGTCTCGAGATGGGTCTTGACCGTCGATTCGGAGATTCCCAGCTCCCGGCAGATCAGCTTGTTGCTCTTGCCTTCGGCCAACTGCCGCAACACATCGACCTGGCGCGAGGACAGGCCGAGGGCGTCGGCGGACGAGGCCGTAGGCGGGGCGGCGCGTTCCATCGACGCGCCGGCAAAGTGCGGCGGCAGGAAGATGCCGCCACCCAGCACCGTGCGCAGCGCACCGAGCATCGCGCCGGCCTGCGAGGTCTTGGGGATGAAGCCGGCCGCGCCGTGCTCGATCGCCGCCAGCACGGTTCTCTCGCTGTCGCTGGAGGACATGACGACGTAGCGAGGCCGCGCGGCGTGCTCGCGCAAGCGGACCAGGCCCGCGAGCCCCTCGCTGTCGGGCAGGCTCAGGTCGAGCAGCACGAGGGAAATGTCCGGATCGTGCTCCAGGTGCCCGATCGCCTCGGCCAGCGTGCCGGCCTGCAGGAGTTGCCAACGCGGGAACTCGTGGCCGAGCAGCACCACGACGCCGTCGCGGAAGAGGGGGTGGTCATCGACCAGAAGAACAGTGGAGCGCAAGCACGGATCCGGAAGCGGAGGACGCAGGCATTCTCGCACTCCGTCCGGAGGGCGGTTCTTCAAGGGGAGGGCGCCCGGCGCCCCGCCCGGATGGAGGCGGCGCAGCCGAGCACCGGGGCAGCGCCAGGAGACCGGCGCGAGGCGAGCGCCGCGGCCCGAGGGATCATCGCGGCTGCCGTGGCCCCCACACGGACCCGGGCTCAGGAACGGGCCGGCGCGGGGTTCAGGTTCATCTGTGCATCCACCGCGTCCAGCACGGCTTCGGGCTCGTTCGCCTCCTCGGGCGTCTCGCCGTTCAGGCCGGCCTGCATGCGGGCGCTGTCCAGGTCGCCCGTCCACTTGCCGACCACGACGGTGGCGACCCCGTTGCCGATCAGGTTGGTCAGGGCGCGGGCCTCCGACATGAAGCGGTCGATGCCGAGGATGAGCGCCAGGCCGGCGACCGGCACCGTACCGACCGCGGACAGCGTGGCGGCCAGCACGATGAAGCCGCTGCCGGTGATGCCGGCGGCCCCCTTGGAGGTCAGCAGCAGCACGGCCAGCAGGGTGAGCTGCTGGACCAGCGTCATCGGGGTATCGGTGGCCTGGGCGATGAACACGGCCGCCATCGTCAGGTAGATCGAGGTGCCGTCCAGGTTGAACGAGTAGCCGGTCGGGACCACCAGGCCGACCACCGACTTGCGCACGCCCAGGTTCTCGAGCTTGGTCATGATGCGCGGCAGCACCGACTCCGACGACGAGGTGCCGAGCACGATGAGCAGTTCTTCCTTGATGTACTTGATGAACTTCCAGATGGAGAAGCCGTGCAGGCGGGCGATGGTGCCCAGCACGACGAAGATGAACAGCAGGCAGGTGACGTAGAAGGTGGCCATCAGCGCGCCGAGCGAGATCAACGAGCTCACGCCGTACTTGCCGATGGTGAAGGCCATGGCGCCGAAGGCACCGATCGGGGCGACCTTCATGATGTAGCCGACGATCGAGAACAGCGCGTGCGAGCTCTTTTCGATCATGTCGAACACCAGCGTGCCGCGGCCGCCGAACTTGTGCAGGGCGAAGCCGAACATCACCGACAGCAGCAGGACCTGCAGGATCTCGCCCTTGGCGAAGGCGTCGACGAAGGTGGACGGAATGATGTTCATCAGGAACTCGGTCGTCGTCTGCATCTTGCCCGGGCCGGTGTACGCGCTCAGCGCCTTGGTGTCGAGGGAGGACGCGTCGACGTGCATGCCCGTTCCCGGCTGCACCAGGTTGATGACCACCAGGCCCACGACCAGGGCGATGGTGCTGACGATCTCGAAATAGAGCAGGGCCAGGCCGCCGGTCTTGCCGACCTTCTTCATGTCTTCCATGCCGGCGATGCCCACCACCACCGTGCAGAAGATGATCGGGGCGATGATCATCTTGATCAGCTTGATGAAGGCATCGCCCAGCGGCTTCATCGCCGCACCGGTCTCGGGATAGAAGTGCCCGAGCACCACCCCGATGAGGATGGCCGTGATGACCTGGACATAAAGTGACTGGAAGATCCGTTTCATGGGTGTTGCCTCCTTGCAACTGCGGCGCGGCCGCCGTCCCTGTTCGGGAGATGAGATGGATGGGTTGGCGCCCGCTATCCCCGTGGGCCAGGCGATGCGAGGCATCGGCTCTGCCGACGCGGTGCGGCGGGCGTTGGCGTCAGGGGGCGACTGTGGCTGGAAACGGCGGGAGGCGATGCCGCATTTCTACGTATATACCCCAGGTTTTTTAGGGGGTGTGCGCACACTCTCATGACGTTTCCGGGGTCTGGAGGAAGGGGTCGCATCTTGTTGAGACTGATTCGCATTTAGATGTAAACTCCGGCCTTCCCATGAATGCCCGATCCGACTCGCCCCATCAGCGCCGTGCCTATTGGCTCAAGACCCTGCACCAGTGGCACTGGGTCAGCTCGGCCGTGTGCCTGCTGGGGCTGCTGTTGTTCAGCCTGACCGGCATCACCTTGAACCATGCCGGGCAGATCGAGGCCCGCCCCGAGGTGCTGAGCCGCAAGGGGCAGGTGCCCGCCGCGCTGATGGAGGTGCTGGCGGCGCAGGACGAGAGGCTGACGGCTGCGCCCTTGCCGCCGGCGCTGCGGCGCTGGATCAGCGAGACCTGGTCGGCCGAGGTGGGCGAGGCCGCCGCCGATTGGTCGCCCGAGGAGGTGTACATCGCGCTCGGCCGCCCGGGGGGGGATGCCTGGGTGCGCATCGACCGGGCCAGCGGCGAGGCCGAGTACGAGCTCACCGACCGCGGCTGGATCTCGTACTTCAACGATTTGCACAAGGGGCGCCATACGGGCGCCGCCTGGAGCTGGTTCATCGATGCCTTTGCCGTGGCCACGCTGGTGTTTTCGATCACCGGCCTGTTCATCCTGAAGATGCACGCGGCGAACCGGCCGACCACCTGGCCTGTCGTCGGCCTGGGGCTGTTGATTCCGCTGTTGCTGGCGCTGCTGTTCATTCACTGAGCCACTCATTCTTTTTCCTCCTTCGACAAGGTGTTCCATGCACATCCGCTATTGCGCGGCGATGACCGCGGTCCTGGGCCTGCCCTCGGCCGTGGCGGCCGACCTGACCGTCAAGCTCGAGCTGCCGCGCTTGAACGTGGCCGAGTACCACCGTCCCTATGCCGCGGTCTGGCTGGAGCGGGGCGACCAGTCCTTCGCGGCCAACCTGGCCGTCTGGTACAAGTTGAAGGCGAGGAACAACGAAGGGACGAAGTGGCTGAAGGACATGCGCCAGTGGTGGCGCAAGAGCGGACGTGAGCTGCAGATGCCGGTGGACGGTTTCAGCGGCGCCACCCGCGCACCGGGCGTGCACACGCTGAACTTCAGCGACACCAAGGCGCCCCTGGACAAGCTGCCGCCGGGCGAGTACCAGCTGGTGGTCGAGGCGGTGCGCGAGGCCGGCGGGCGCGAGCTGGTGCGTGTGCCCTTCGCCTGGCCACCCAAGGCGGCGCAGAGCGGCGCGGCACGCGGCGAACACGAGCTGGGCCCGGTGTCGGTCGACACCCGGCCCTGAGATCCCACTTCACACGAGCTCCCTCCATGAACCAACTTGTCTCCCGCCCCGTCGCCCTGCTGGCGCTTGTCGCCGCCGTGCTGGCTCCGTCGATCGCGCAGGCGCATCGCAGCTGGCTGCTGCCCTCGGCCACCGTGCTGTCCGGCAATGAACCCTGGGTCAGTGTCGACGCGGCTGTGTCCGGCGACGTGTTCCACCTGGAGAACACCCCCCTCAAGCTCGACGGCTTGAGTGTCTGGGCTCCCGACGGGACGAAGGTGGCGCCCGAGAACGTCGGCACCGGCAAGTTCCGCCACACCTTCGATCTCCGGCTGTCGCAAAAAGGCACCTACAAGCTGGCGGTGGTCGGCGACGAGCTGGTGGCGAGCTACAAGCTGAACGGCGAAAACAAACGCGCCCGCGGCAGCGCCGAATCCCTGGCGAAGGACATCCCGCCCCAGGCCGAGGTCCTCAACGTGTCGCGTGCCCAGTCGAGGGTGGAGGCTTTCGTCACCTCCGGCAAGCCGACCGATGCCGCGATGCAGCCGACCCGGCAAGGCCTGGAGCTGATCCCCCTCACGCACCCGAACGACTTGTTCGCCGGGGACGAGTCTCGCTTCCAGTTCCTCCTGGACGGCCAGCCCGCGGCTCATCTCTCGGTCAGCGTGGTTCCGGGGGGTGTCCGCTATCGCAACCAGCTGGGCGACATCACCTTGAAGACGGACGCGCAGGGGCGGTTCAGCGTTAAGTGGCCGGCCGCCGGCATGTACTGGCTGAGCACGAGCCATGGCGACTCGCCCCGGCCGGCCATGGGGGGGGATGCCACGGCGGCAGCGGCCGGCCCGGTCGGCACCATGGCCGCGCCGCTGCGCCGCGCCAGCTATGCCGTGACGCTGGAAGTGCTGCCCCAGTAGGGCGGGCGCGGATGAGACGGGTCCTGGTTCCCCACCGCATCGACGCCGCGGGGCCGGCGCTCGGGGGGCGGCTGCACCTGCTGCAGGGCTCGACGATGGGCACCACCTGGTCGGTCCGGCTGGTCGGGCCGCGCGAGCTCGATGCGGGCGCGCTGCGGCAAGGCGTGCAAGCCGAGCTCGACGCGGTGGTGGCCGAAATGAGCAGCTGGCTCGACACCTCCGACCTGTGCCGTTTCAACCGCGCTCCGGCGGGCCGCTGGTGGCCTCTGCCCGAGGCTTGTTTCGAGGTCCTGTGCCACGGCCTGGAGCTGGCCCGGCTGAGCCGCGGCGCCTTCGATCCGACGGCCGGCGCCCTGGTCGCGCTGTGGGGGTTCGGTGCGGCCGGCCGCCACGACATGCCCGGCTTCGTCCCGCCGGACGCGCCGGCCGTCGATGCCGCGCGTGCGCGCAGCGGCTGGCAGCGCCTGGAACTCGACAAGGTGTCCCGCTCGGTGTTGCAGCCGGGAGGGGTCGAACTCGACTTCTCCGGTATCGCCAAGGGCTTCGGCGTGGACCGGGTGGCGCGCCACCTGGAGGCCTGGGGCCTAGGCGATTTCCTGGTCGAAGTGGGGGGCGAATTGCGCGGGGCCGGCGTCAAGCCGGATGGCCAGCCCTGGTGGGTGGCGCTCGAATGCCCGCCGCAGGCGGCCGGCGCCCTGGACGACACCGTCATCGCGCTGCACGGGCTGGCCGTCGCCACCTCGGGCGACTATCGCCAACACTTCCACTGGAACGGGCGTCGCCACGCGCACACCATCGATCCCCGCGACGGGTATCCGGTGCGCCACGGCGTGGTGTCGGTGAGCGTGCTGCACCGCGAAGCCGTCTGGGCGGATGCCTGGGCCACCGCCCTCACCGTGCTGGGGGCGGACGAAGGCCTCGCCCTGGCGGAAGATCAAGGCCTGGCGGCCTACTTCGTCTGCCGGGACGACGACGGCCGGATGTCGGAGCGCTGCAGCAGCGCCTTCGACGGCATGCGTTCGTGAAGTCGCTCGCCGCCGCCGGCGCCGTCGGCCTGTACGCACTGATGTGCGCCGGCATCGCCTGGCGGCATCTGAAGGACAGGCGCCGCCGCGCCCGGCCCGCGTCCGCGAGTTCCCTGCTGGCGGGCCGCCCGCTGCTGATCGCCTATGCGAGCCAGACCGGCCTGGCCGAGCAGCTCGCGGCGCAGACCGCGCGGCTGCTGCAGACGGCGGGCGTGCTCACGCGCACCCTGCCATTGTCCGAGGTCACGCGGGAGCAGCTCGCCGCGTCCGAGCGGGCCTTGTTCATCGCCAGCACCTGCGGCGAGGGCGATGCGCCGGACAACGCGGTCCTGTTCGTGCGCCGCCAGATGGCGGCCGGGCCGCCGCTGGCCGAGCTGCATTACGCGGTGCTCGCGCTGGGCGACCGGCACTACGCGAACTTCTGCGGCTTCGGGCGGGCTCTCGACGAATGGCTGCTGGCCAGCGGTGCCTCGCCGCTGTTCGCGCGCATCGAGGTGGACAACGCGGACGAGGCGGCGCTGAGCGACTGGCAGCACCGGCTGAGCCACCTGGCCGGCACCAGCGACCTGCCGGACTGGCAGGCCCCGGCCTGGCAGTCCTGGCGGCTCGCCGCCCGCCGCCACCTGAACCCGGGCAGCGCCGGAGGGGCGGTCTTCCATCTCGAACTCGAGCCGGTCGAAGGCCCGCTGCCGGCCTGGGAGGCCGGCGACCTGGTGCAGGTGGCTGCCCCGGCGGACCCGCAGCGGCCGCGCGAGTACTCGATCTCCTCGCTGCCCGCCGACGGCAGGGTGCAGCTTCTGGTGCGCCAGGAGCGGCGCGCCGACGGCAGCCTGGGGGCCGCGTCGGGCTGGCTGACGCAGGAGGCGGCGCTAGGCGCGGCCGTCCAGCTGCGGCTGCGCTCGCATGCCAACTTCCGGGTGGGCGGGAATGCCGACAGGCCGCTGATCCTGGTCGGCAACGGGACCGGCCTGGCCGGGCTGCGCGCGCACCTGAAGGCGCGTGCGGCCCGCCAGGGAGCACCCGGCTGCTGGCTGCTGTTCGGCGAGCGGCAGTCGCGGCACGACGCCTACTACCGCGAGGAGATCGAGGGTTGGCTGGCCGCGGGGGGGCTGGCGCGGGCGGACCTGGTGTTCTCGCGCGACCAGCCCGAGCGCCGTTACGTGCAGCATCGCCTGCGCGAGCAGGCCGCATCGGTGCGCGAGTGGCTGGGCCGGGGCGCGGCGGTGTACGTCTGCGGCAGCCTGGAGGGCATGGCGGGCGGCGTCGAGGCCGCCCTGGTCGAGATGCTGGGCGAGGCCGCGCTGGAGCAGCTCGTCGAGCAGGGGCGCTACCGCCGCGACGTGTACTGAAGCCGCATCGGCTTGCCCTGCGGGCAGGGTGTTCACGGAGGGCCATGCCATCCCGGCCCGCCCATACTCCTTCGCTGAGCGCATCGATAAACTTGTTGCAGACGGCCAAGGCGCTCGGGCGCCGCCGCTCCCTGCCAAGGAATGATGCGATGAACCTGCGTTTCGTTGAGGCCTTCTACTGGGTCGTCTCGCTCAAGAGCGTCTCGCGCGCCGCCGAGAAGCTGTTCATCACGCAGTCGGCGATGTCCAGCCGCATCGCTGCGCTCGAGGAGGACCTGGGCGTGTTGCTGCTCGACCGCCGCGACAAGCAGTTCCGGCTCACCACCGCCGGCATGCGCTTCTTCGACCATGCCCAGCGGCTGCTGGCCCTGCAGGAGGAGATCAAGGTCGAGATGGGGGCCGCCGGCGGGCACAAGCAGACGGTGTCGCTGCGCATCGGCGCGGTCGAGTCGGTGCTGCATTCCTGGCTCATCGATTGGGTCCAGCACATGCGCAAGGACGCGCCCGACTTCGAACTCCAGCTGACGGTCGAGACCACCGTGGTGCTGGGCGAGCAGATGCGGCGCGGTACGCTGGACCTGGCGTTCTCGGCCATGCCGGTCATCGCCGAGGGGCTGCGCAACCGGGCCTTGCCGCCGATGGAGATGGTGTTCGTCGGCCACGCCGAGCACCATGTGAAGCGGCGCTACACGCTGGCCGACATCGCCCGCCACGACCTGCTCACCTTCCAGCGCGGCTCGCAGCCGCACGCCGGGCTGCTCGAACTGCTGCGGACCGCGGAGGTGGAACCCAAAAGAGTGCACACCATTTCCTCGATCTCCGCGATGGTGCAGTTGGTCGAAAGCGGCTTCGGCATCGCCACCTTGCCGCTGGCCGCCGTCAAGCGGCTGAACGAGCGGCTGCCTTTGCGCCGGCTCAGTTGCGATGCGCGCCTGCTTCCGTTGCCTATTCACGCCAGTTATAGGGAAGACCCGACTGCCAGCGATGCCGCCGCCGTTGTAAAGGAGGTGCTCGAGTACGTATCGTCCCGTTTTGGTGCATCGAAAAAATCGATGAGGTGAAAGAAAAATTACTCGTTTGATCGGAGCCGCGAGTCTCCACACAATCCGCCTCAGACAGGTTTCCATCCACCAACTGCAGGGCCTCCACGTGAAGACGACTCCGACCTCCAGCGACTTCGAGACCGTGGGCCAGGCCCGCGCCGCCATCCGCCGCGGCGAGTGGACCGGGCACACCAGCGGCCTGTCCCGCGACCAGGTGCAGGGCAACGTGGTGATCCTGCCGCAGGCCTATGCCAACGATTTCCTGCGTTTCTGCCAGCGCAATCCCAAGCCCTGCCCGGTGCTGGCGGTGTCCGAGCCGGGCGATCCGCGCCTGCCGACGCTGGGCTCTGACATCGACATCCGTACCGACGTGCCGCGCTACCGGGTCTGGCAGAAGGGCGAGCTGGTCGGCGAACCCACCGATGTCAGCGATCGCTGGCGCGACGACCTGGTGACCTTCGTGATCGGCTGCTCGTTTTCGTTCGAGCAGGCCTTGATCGACGCCGGCCTGCGCTTGCGCCACGTCGAGCAGAACCGCAATGTGGCGATGTACCGCAGCAACCTGGCCACCGTCCCCGCCGGCCCCTTCAACGGCCCGACGGTGGTGTCGATGCGGCCCCTGCGGGCCGCCGACGCCATCCGCGCCATCCAGATCACGTCGCGCTTTCCGTCGGTGCACGGCGCGCCGGTGCACATCGGCGACCCGGCGCTGATCGGCATCGCCGACCTGGCGCGCCCCGACTACGGTGACGCGGTCGAGGTGCGGCCCGACGAGATCCCGGTGTTCTGGGCCTGTGGCGTCACGCCGCAGGCCGCCATCACCCAGGCACGCCCTGATTTCTGCATCACCCATGCCCCGGGGGCGATGCTGATCACCGACTTGCTGAACCAGCAGCTCGCGAGTTTTTGACGGCTTCCGTCGGCCCTGTGGCACGAAGTAGACGGTCTTTTTCTGTAACCAAGGAGTGAACCATGCGTAGAACCGTGATCCGGACATTGAGTGGCGCCGTGTTGAGCCTGTGCTTTACCGCCGCCGCCTATGCCCAGCAAGAAATCAAGATCGGCGTGATCTATCCGCTGACGGGTCCCGCTGCTTCCAGCGGCGCGGAAATGCGCAATGCACTCGAGATGGCGGCCGACATCATCAACAACGGCACCAAGGGCATCCCCGAGCTGCCGTTCTCGGCCGGCGGCGGCCTGCCCGGCCTGAAGGGCGCGAAGATCAAGCTGGTCTTCGCCGACCACCAGAGCAACCCGCAGACCGGCGCGACCGAGGCCGAGCGCCTGATCAGCCAGGAGAAGGTCGTCGCCCTGCTCGGTGCGTATCAGAGCAACGTCACCGCCACCGCCAGCCAGACCGCCGAGCGCTACGGCATCCCCTTCCTGAACCCCGAGTCCTCGTCGGCTTCGCTGACCGCCCGCGGCTTCAAGTGGTTCTTCCGCACCACCCCTCACGACGACGTCTTCGTGAACAACTTCTATGACTTCTTCAAGGAGCTCGAAGCCAAGAAGAACATGAAGATCGGCCCGATCGCCACCTTCAACGTGAACGCGCTGTGGGGCAGCGAGACGACCAAGCTCGAAGCCAAGCTCACCCCGGAGAAGGGCTACAAGCTGGTCAAGCAGGTCAGCTATCCGGACAAGACCACCCAGCTGACCTCCGAGGTGCAGACCCTGAAGGCGGCCAACCCGTCGGTGGTGATGCAGTCGTCCTACCTGGCCGACGCCATCCTGTCGATGAAGACCTACAAGGAACTCGGCTTCCTGCCGGACATGATCCTGGCCAACAACGCCGGCTTCACCGACACCGAATTCATCCGCGTGCTGGGCAAGGATGCCGAATACGTCATCACGCGCGAGGTCTGGTCCCTCGACCTGGCGGCACGCAATCCGCTGATCAAGCAAGTCAACGACTTGTTCTATAGCCGCTACAAGGCCAACTTCACCGGCAACTCGTCGCGCAGCTTCACCGGCCTGATGGTGATGGCCGATGCGATCAACCGCGCCGGCTCCACCGAGCCCGAGAAGATCCGCAAGGCCCTGACCGAAACCAAGATCGGCGCCGAGAACCTGATCATGCCCTGGAAGGGCGTGAAGTTCGACGAGCACGGCCAGAACGTGCTGGGCCGCGGCATCCTGGTGCAGATCGTGGACGGCAAGTACAACACCGTCTATCCGTTCAACCTGGCCACGCGCGACGTGGTCTGGCCCATGCCCAAGTGGGACCAGCGCAAGTAAAGGGTCTTGATCGCCGTGTGCGACGCCCGGCGCGGCGCACACGGGTCGATCGGTTTCCCTAGCAGTACCACTTCCGACAAGCCGAGAAACATTATGACTGTCGAAATCCTTCTACAGACCCTCGCGTCAGGCGTGCTGATCGGCTTGATCTACGCCCTGGTCGCCATTGGTCTCACCATGATCTTCGGGGTCATGGACATCGTGAACTTCGCCCACGGCGAATTCCTCATGCTGGGCATGTACTCCAGCTTCTGGCTGTTCTCCCTGTATCACTTCGATCCGATGCTGACGCTGCCGCTGACGGCGCTGATGCTGTTCGTGTTCGGCCGGGTGATCTATGGCACGGTCATCCGCCGCATCATCGATGCGCCGATGCTCAGCCAGACCTTCACGACCTTCGGCCTGATGATCCTGTTTCGCGGCATCGCCCAGTTCCTGTGGAAGCCTGATTTCCGCTCGGTCGAGAACTCCTGGGTCAGCGGCAGCGTGAAGCTGGCCGGCATCCAGGTCGGCCTGCCCCAGCTCACCGCCGGTGTCGGCGCCGTGCTGGTGACCGGCGGCATCTACTATTTCCTGAACCGCACCAAGTACGGTGCCGCCTTGGAGGCCACCGCGGCCGACAAGGAAGCCGCCCGCCTGATGGGCATCGACTCGCACAAGATGTTCTCGCTCGCCTGGGGCATCGGCGCGGCCTGCGCCGGCGTGGCCGGCGTGCTGCTCGCCACCTTCTTCCCGATCTTTCCGGACGTCGGCGCCAACTTCATCCTGCTCGCCTTCGTGGTGGTCAACCTGGGGGGCTTCGGCAGCGTGAGCGGCGCCTTCTGGGCCGGCATCCTGGTCGGTGTCATCGAAGTGATGGGCGGCCTGCTGCTGGGGCCGGAGTACAAGCTGGCCGTCGTGCTGGTGTTGTTCCTCGCCGTTTTGATGTTCCGGCCACAAGGCCTGATGGGGAAAGCATGAACCAATTCACCACCACCCAGCCGACCTCCGGGGCTCCCGTGAAGTTCTCCTCCACCACTCTGCTCTGGGGAGCGCTGGCCGTCGCCGCCCTGGTGCTGCCTTTCACCACCGATGACGTCTCGCACCTGAACCTGTTCATCCTGGTGTTGATGACGGCGCAGGTCGGCGTCGCCTGGAACATGCTCGGCGGCTACGCCGGCCAGGTGTCGCTCGGGCACGCCGCGTTCTTCGGCCTCGGGGCCTACACCTCGACCATCCTGCTGCTCAACTTCGGCGTCAACCCGTGGCTGGGCATGCTGGCCGGCGGCCTGCTGTCGGCGGTGCTGAGCATGGCGTTCGGCTGGTCCTGCTTCCGCCTGAAGGGCCACTATTTCGTCATGGCCACGATCGCGGTGGCCGAGATCGTGCAGATCGTCTTCACCAACTGGGAGTTCGCGGGCAGCTCGGTCGGCCTGACCGTGCCGATGGGGCAGCCGGGCTGGGCCTCGATGGTGTTCAACGACAAGCGTCCGTACTACTGGCTGGCGCTCGGCCTGCTGGTGCTGACCCTGCTCGCCACGGTGGCCATCGAGCGCAGCTTCCTCGGCTACTACCTGCGCGCCATCAAGGACGAACCCGATGCGGCGCGCAGCGTGGGCATCGACATCAGCCGCTACAAGCAGGTGGCCCTGGCGCTGAGCGCGTTCTTCACGGCCCTGGGCGGCAGCCTCTACGCCCAGAAGGAGTTGTACATCGACCCGGGTTCGGTGCTGCACACCGGGCTGTCGATCAAGATGGCGCTGGTCTCCATCCTCGGCGGCGTCGGCACCTTGTTCGGCCCGGTGATCGGCTCGGTGGTGCTGACCACCATCGAAGAGTTCACCCGCACCTTGTTCGGCGGATCCGGCCAGGGCACCGACATCATCATCTATGCCAGCCTGATCGTGGTCATCGCGGTGTTCTATCCCACCGGCGTCATCGGCTGGTACCGCGAACGTTTGCTGCGCTGGAAAAACCGCAACGCCGCCGCCAAGGAGTCCTCCAAATGAACCTGCTCGAACTGCATGGCGTCAGCAAGCGCTTCGGCGGCCTGACGGCGAACCAGGATGTCTCCTTCAGCATCCGGGCCGGCCAGATCGTCGGCCTGATCGGCCCCAACGGCGCGGGCAAGACCACCGCCTTCAACTGCATCGCCGGCTACTACACCCCCAGCGCCGGCAGCATCCTGCTCAACGGCAAGACCATCTCCGGGCTGCCGCCCGAGAAATGCGCGCTGGCCGGGGTGGGGCGGACCTTCCAGGTCGCCCGCACCTTCACCAGCATGACGGCCTGCGAGAACGTGATGACCGCCGCCCTGCTGGGCGAGCGGGCGGTGGCCCACGCACGGGCCACGGCCATGAAGTGGCTGAAGTTCGTCCACCTGGACCATTTCGCCGAGAAGCCGGCCGGCAGCATGACGGTCAGCGAGCAGCGCCGGCTGGCCGTCGCGCGTGCCCTGGCCATCCGGCCCAAGCTGCTGCTGATGGACGAGGTGATGGCCGGCCTCAACCCGGCCGAGGTCCAGGAGATGGTGGCGGTGGTGCTGCGCATCCGCGACGAAGGCATCTCCTGCCTGATCGTGGAGCACGTGCTCGAGGGCATCATGCCCATCGCCAACCAGATCGTCGTGCTCGATCGCGGGGTGAAGATTGCCGACGGCACGCCAGCCGAGGTCTCCCGCGACCCGGTGGTGATTTCTGCTTATCTGGGAGACGAATGATGCAGGGCGAAGTAGACAAGGGAGCCGGCCAGGCGGCCAAGGCCATGCTGGAGGTGACCAATCTGCGCTGCAGCTACGACGGGGTGCTGGCCCTGTCCGATGTGAGCCTGAAGGTCAATGAAGGGCGCATCGTGGCGCTGGTGGGCGGCAACGGCAACGGCAAGTCGACCACGCTGCGCGCCATCGCCGGCCTGAACAAGGTCGATGCGGGCAACATCCGCTTCAACGGCCACTACGTGGACCAGATGCCGGCCCACATGCGGGTGCCGCTGGGCCTGTCGCTGGTGCCCGAGGGCCGGCGGCTGTTCCCGCGCCTGAGCGTGCGCCGCAACCTCGAACTCGGCGCGTTCACGCGGCGCAGCGACGACGAGGTGGCCAACAGCATCGACGAGATGTTCAGCCTGTTCCCCATCCTGAAGGAGCGCTCCGAGCAGCTGGCCGGCACGATGAGCGGCGGCGAGCAGCAGATGCTGGCCATCGCCCGCGGCCTGATGGCCCAGCCGCGCCTGCTCATGCTCGACGAACCCTCCTGGGGCATCGCTCCCAAGTTCGTGACCAAGGTGCTGGACGTGATCCAGCGGGTCAACGAAACCGGTGTCACGGTCCTGCTGGTCGAGCAGAACCTCCACAAGGCCTTGTCGATCGCCCACCATGGCTATGTGATCCAGACGGGGCGCATCGTCATGCAGGGCTCGGGGCAGGACCTGGCCAGCAACGAAGACGTGAAGAAGGCTTACCTCGGGCTGTGACGGGGTGCTTGAACCAAGGAGCGTTGTGATGAACTCTGCTATCGGACGAAGGAACCTGATCCTGCTCGCCATCGGCGCGGCCGTGGGACGACACGCCCACGCGGGTGTTTCCTGGCGGCTGGCCACCGGCTATCCGGCGGATGCGTTCCACACGACCAACCTGGTTCAACTGGCGGCCGAGGTCGAACGCGACACCCAGGGCGAGCTGCGCATCGAGGTCCATCCCAACAACAGCCTGGTCAAGCTGGCCGAGGTGACGGGCGCGGTCTCCGCGGGCAAGGTCGAGGCGGGCGAGACCATCATGACGACGATGGTGGGCGACATGCCGATCGCGGGGGCCGACTCGGTGCCCTTCATCGTCGGCACCTACAAGGACGCCGAGCGCATGTGGCGCCTGCAGCGGCCCCTGGTCGAGAAACACCTGCGGGAGCGTGGCGTGCAGGTGCTGTACGCGGTGCCGTGGCCCCCACAGGGGCTGTTCTCGACCCGGCCGATCATCCGCACCGGCGACCTGAAGGGCGCGCGCATGCGCACCTACAACGCCACCACGGAGCGCATCGCGGCCCTGCTGGGGGCGCAGGCGGTGGACGTGCCGCTGACGCAGATCCGCCAGGCCCTGGCGGACGGGAAGATCGACAGCATGATCACCTCGGCGTTCAGCGGCGTGCAGAACCAGGTGTGGAGCTCGGTCAAGCATTACTACGAGATCAATGCCTGGTTCCCCAAGAACATCGTCATGGTCAACAGCGCGGCCATGAAGGCCTTGTCGCCGGCAGCCCGCGAGGCGCTGCTCAAGGCGGCCGCGGCCGCCGAGGCCCGGGGCTGGGCCCAGAGTGCGGCGGTGGCGGCCGACTCGGTCGAGGAATTGCGCAAGAACGGCGTGAAGGTCGAACGCATCTCGCACGAATTCAGCGTCGACATCAAGCGCCTGGGCGACAAGTTCTCGCTCGAATGGCTGCGTGCGGTGGGCCCCGAGGCGAACCGCATCTTCGTTCCCTATTTCCAACGCGAGTAAGTCCGCGTCCAGGCGGTCCCGGCGCGGGGCCGCTGCATCGGATCATCGTTTTTTCAACCAACCAAGGCCTCCCTGCTTCCAGGGGCGGAGGCTTGTTGGAATCTCTTTGCCTATCGAAAGTCTCCCATGCTCGAACATCCCACGACCCCCGACCGCTGGCAGTTCTGGATCGACCGCGGCGGCACCTTCACCGACATCGTCGGACGCCGGCCCGACGGCAGCCTGGTCACCCACAAGCTGTTGAGCGAGAACCCGGAGCAGTACAAGGATGCGGCGGTGGCGGGCATCCGCCACCTGCTGGGCCTGAAGCCCGGCCAGCCGATCACGCCCGAGCTGGTCGATTGCGTCAAGATGGGGACCACCGTCGCCACCAATGCCCTGCTGGAGCGCAAGGGCGAGCCGACCCTGCTGGTCACGACCAGGGGCTTCCGCGACGCGCTGCGCATCGCCTACCAGGACCGCCCGCGCCTGTTCGATTCCCACATCGTGCTGCCCGAGCTGCTGTACACCCGCGTGATCGAGGCGCATGAGCGCACCGGCGCGTCCGGCGAAGTGGTCGAGGCGCTGGACGAGAGCCATCTGCGCACCGAGCTGCAGGCCGCCTACGACGACGGTTTGCGCAGCCTGGCGATCGTCTTCATGCACGGCTATCGCTACACCGCGCACGAGCTGGCCGCCGCGCGCATCGCCCGCGAGATCGGTTTCCCCCAGGTCAGCGTGTCGCACCAGGTGAGCCCGCTGATGAAGCTGGTGGGCCGCGGCGACACGACCGTGGTCGATGCCTACCTGTCGCCCATCCTGCGCCGCTACGTCGAGCAGGTGGCCGGCGAGATGCCCGGCGTGCGCCTGTTCTTCATGCAGTCCTCGGGCGGCCTCACCGACGCGCATTCCTTCCAGGGCAAGGACGCCATCCTGTCCGGCCCGGCCGGCGGCATCGTCGGCATGGTGCGCACCGCCCAACTGGCCGGCTTCGAGCGGGTGATCGGCTTCGACATGGGCGGCACCTCGACCGACGTGTCGCACTTCTCGGGCGAGTTCGAACGCGCCTTCGAGACCCAGGTCGCCGGCGTGCGCATGCGTGCCCCGATGATGAGCATCCACACCGTGGCCGCCGGCGGCGGCTCGGTGCTCAGCTTCGACGGCGCACGCTTCCGCGCCGGCCCGGAGAGCGCCGGCGCCAACCCCGGCCCGGCCTGCTACCGCCGCGGCGGCCCGCTCGCGGTGACCGACGCGAACGTCATGCTGGGCAAGATCCAGCCCACCCATTTCCCCAGCGTGTTCGGTGTCAACGCCGACCAGCCGCTCGACCGCGAAGTGGTGGTGCAGCGCTTCTCGGCCATGGCCGAGGAGATCCGGCGCAGCACCGGCGCCCTGCGCAGCCCCGAGGAGGTGGCGGAAGGGTTCATCGACATCGCCGTCGGCGCGATGTGCAACGCCATCAAGAAGATCTCGGTGGCGCGCGGCTATGACGTCACCCGCTACACGCTGCAGTGCTTCGGTGGCGCCGGCGGGCAGCATGCCTGCCTGGTCGCCGACGCGCTCGGCATGTCCAAGGTGTTCGCCCATCCGCTGGGCGGGGTGCTGTCCGCCTATGGCATGGGGCTGGCCAGCCAGAACGTGATCCGCGAGGCCGCCATCGAGCAGCCGCTGCTCGCCGCCATCCAGGTGGTGCAGCGCCAGCTCGACACCCTGGCCGACGAGGCCCAGGGCGAGCTGAGCCGCCAGGGCGTGGCCGCGGGCCAGGTCGAGGTGCACCGGCGTGTGCATGTGCGCTACGAGGGCACCGACTCGGCCCTGGTGGTGCCGTTCGGCTCGGTCGAGGCCATCCAGCAGCAGTTCGAGCAGGCCTACCGCCAGCGCTTCGCCTTCCTGATGCAGGGCCGCGCCCTGGTCGTCGAGGCGGTGTCGGTGGAAGCCGTGGCCCTGGGCGACGCGCCGCGCGAGCCGCGCCATCCCCTGAACGCCAGCGGCCACGGGCCGGTGGCCTCCACCGTCAAGATGTTCACCGGCGGCAAGTGGCAGGACGCTTCGCTGGTCGTGCGCGAGCAGCTCTCGCCCGGCCACGTGGTCGACGGCCCGGCCATCATCTCGGAGAAGAACGCCACTACCGTGGTGGAGCCGGGCTGGCAGGCCCAGGTGACCGAGTTCGACCACCTGGTGCTGGTGCGGGTCAAGCCGCGCGAGGCCCGCAAGGCGATCGGCACGACGGTCGACCCGGTGATGCTCGAGGTGTTCAACAACCTGTTCATGAACATCGCCGAGCAGATGGGGCTGCAGCTGCAGAACACGGCCTACTCGGTCAACATCAAGGAGCGCCTGGATTTCTCCTGCGCGGTGTTCGACGCCAGCGGCAACCTGATCGCCAACGCGCCCCACATGCCGGTGCACCTGGGCTCGATGAGCGAGTCGATCAAGACCGTGATCGAAGGCAATGCCGGCCGCATGAAACCCGGTGACGTGTACGCGCTGAACGACCCGTACCACGGCGGCACCCACCTGCCGGACGTCACGGTGGTCACGCCGGTGTTCGACCAGGCGGGCAAGGAGATCCTGTTCTACGTCGGCTCGCGCGGCCACCAGGCCGACATCGGCGGCACCACGCCGGGCTCGATGCCCCCGTTCTCCACCCGCATCGAGGAAGAAGGGGTGCAGATCGACAACTTCAAGCTGGTCGACGCGGGCCGCCTGCTCGAGGCGGAGATGCTGGCCCTGCTGGGCAGCGGCGAATATCCGTCGCGCAACCCGGCGCAGAACCTGGCCGACCTGCGGGCGCAGATCGCCGCCAACGAGAAGGGCGTGCAGGAGCTCTACGCCATGGTGCGCGAGTTCGGCCTCGACGTGGTGCAGGCCTACATGCGCCACGTGCAGGCCAATGCCGAGGAATCGGTGCGCCGTGTCATCACCCGCCTGAAGGACGGCCGCTTCACGCTGCCGCTGGACAACGGCGCCCAGATCAGCGTCAGCATCACCGTCGATCCGGTGGAGCGCGGCGCGGTGATCGATTTCACCGGCACCTCGGCCCAGTTGGCGAACAACTTCAACGCGCCGCGGGCGGTGTGCATGGCGGCCGTGCTGTACGTCTTCCGCACCCTGGTCGGCGACGACATCCCGCTCAACGCGGGCTGCCTGAAGCCGCTGAAGGTGATCATCCCCGAGGGGTCGATGCTCAACCCGCTGCCGCCCGCCTCGGTGGTGGCCGGCAACGTGGAGACCTCCACCTGCATCACCAATGCCTTGTACGGAGCCCTGGGCGTGATGGCCTCGGGCCAGTGCACGATGAACAACTTCACCTTCGGCAACGAGCGCTACCAGTACTACGAGACCATCTCCGGCGGCTCCGGCGCCGGCCCGGGCTTCGACGGCACGGACGTGGTGCAGACCCACATGACCAATTCCCGCATGACCGATCCCGAGGTGCTGGAATTCCGCTTCCCGGTGCGCCTCGACAGCTATGCCATCCGCCCGGATTCCGGCGGCGACGGCGAGTTCAAGGGCGGCAACGGCGGCATCCGCCGGGTGCGTTTCCTGGAACCGCTGACGGCTTCCATCCTCTCCAACGGACGCCACAGCGGCGCCTTCGGCATGGCCGGCGGATCGCCGGGCAAGCCCGGCATCAACCGGGTCGAGCGGGCCGATGGGCGGGTCGAGCTGCTGGACCACATCGGGTCCACCCATATGGCGGCGGGTGACGTGTTCGTGATAGAAACCCCGGGCGGTGGCGGCTTCGGCAAACCGAAGGACAACTAAGAGGTGAATTCCATGTCTCGACTACATTCTCCCGCCTCGCTGTCCTACGTCGGGCAAGACGCCGACAGCCCCTGGCAGACCTATCTCTCGCAGGTCGACCGGGTCATTCCCTACCTGGGCCACCTCGGCCGCTGGGCCGACACGCTGCGCCGCCCCAAGCGGGCCCTGATCGTGGACGTGCCGATCGAGATGGACGACGGCACGGTGCGCCACTTCGAGGGCTTCCGCGTGCAGCACAACCTGTCGCGCGGGCCGGGCAAGGGCGGCGTGCGCTACCACCCCGATGTCACGCTCGAGGAGGTGATGGCCCTGAGCGCCTGGATGACGGTCAAGTGCGCCGGCGTGGGCCTGCCTTTCGGCGGCGCCAAGGGCGGCATCCGTGTCGATCCGAAGCAGCTGTCGAGCAAGGAGCTCGAGCGCATGACGCGGCGCTACACCAGCGAGATCGGCATCATCATCGGCCCGCAGCGCGACATCCCCGCGCCCGACGTGAACACCAACGCCCAGGTGATGGCCTGGATGATGGACACCTACTCGATGAACACCGGCGCCACCGCCACCGGCGTGGTCACCGGCAAGCCGATCCATCTCGGCGGCTCGCTAGGCCGCGTGCGGGCCACCGGCCGCGGCGTGTTCGTCACCGGCCGCGAGGCCGCGCGCCGCATCGGCCTGCCGCTCGAGGGCGCGCGCATCGCCGTGCAGGGCATGGGCAACGTGGGCAGCACGGCGGTCGAGCTGTTCGTGGCCGCCGGCGGCAAGCTGGTGGCCGTGCAGGACCACACCGGCACCCTCGTCAACCCCAAGGGCTTCGACCTGCCGACGGTGCTCGAGGTGCTCAAGCGCGACGGCGGCATCAGCCGCTGCCCCGGCGCCGAGGCGGTCGACAACGAGTCGTTCTGGGATGTCGACTGCGACATCCTGATCCCGGCCGCCCTCGAAGGCCAGATCACCGCCGCCCGGGCCGACCGCATCAAGGCCAGGCTGGTGCTCGAGGGGGCCAACGGCCCCACGCTGCCGGAGGCCGACGACGTGCTGGTGAGCCGCAACGTCCTGGTGGTGCCCGACGTCATCTGCAATGCCGGTGGCGTGACGGTCAGCTACTTCGAATGGGTGCAGGACTTCAGCAGCTTCTTCTGGACCGAGGACGAGATCAACGTGCGGCTCGACAAGATCATGGTCGATGCCCTGCGCTACATCTGGGAGACCGCCGACCGCCACCGCATCAGCCTGCGCACCGCGACCTTCGCCGTGGCCTGCGAACGCATCCTGAGTGCACGCGAGGAGCGCGGCCTCTATCCCTGATCACACAGGGCGCCTTCGGGCGTTTTGGCCGGCCGTCATGGCCGTGCCGGCAGCGGGCCGGAGGTCGGATATCGATTTCTACCTGCTGCCATTTTTTTGTCACTTCACCTGATCGAACATCGCAAGACGAAGCTTCATGTCGAACGCACCCAGCCTTCCGGGCATCGCATGGCCGACGGAAGAAGAGGACGCCGCCATCGTCGAGGCCGCGCGTTCGGATCCCGATGCGCTGCCTCTGGGGGATGACCAATTGGTCGCCATGGTCGCGATGCGGGATCTCCTGCCTTTTCCGGCAGGTGCTCATTCAATGCGATGAGGGATCGGCGCTGGACGAGATCGACCGGTGGATCTCCACCCGGTTGCGTCCCGCCCGCTTGGCCTCGTACAGCGCCGCATCGGCCAGGTCGAACAGCCGCGCCGCCTCCAGCCCCGCCGCCGGAATCACCGAGGCCACGCCGATGCTCACGGTCACCACGCCGTGTCGCGAGGTGGCATGGGGCGACTGCAAGGCCTCGATGGCCCCGCGTATGCGCTCGCCGACCTCGCGCGCGCCGTCCGGGCCGGTGCCCGACAGGATCAGCGCGAACTCCTCGCCTCCGTAGCGCGCGGCCAGGTCGGTGCCTTGGCGCAGGCCTTGCTGGAGCGCCGCGCCGACCTGCTGCAGGCAGCTGTCGCCGGCCAGGTGGCCGTAGTGGTCGTTGTAGAGCTTGAACTGGTCGACGTCGATCATCAGGGCGCTGATCCATTGCCCGGTGCGCAGCGCACGCTGCCATTCGTTGGCCAGCACCTCGTCGAAGCGGCGCCGGTTGGACAGGCCGGTCAAGGGGTCGGTGACCGACAGCCGCAGCAGCTGCAGGTTGGCCTGCTCGAGCGCCGCCGTGCGTTCGGCCACCCGCTGTTCCAGCGAGGCGTAGAGCCGCGCGTTCTCCAGCGAGACCGCCAGCTGGCCGGCCACCAGCATCACCGCGTCGAGCCGGTCGGCCGAGAACGCGCCGCGGCTGAGCCGGTTCTCGAGCAGCAGCACGGCGCGCTGCTGCCCCTGGCCGAGGATGGGGACGAGCAGCAGCGAGCAGCACAGCAGGCCGGCCAGGTAGGGGTCGGATGCGAAGCGGTCGTCGTGCACGGCGTCGGCCAGCAGCAGCGGCGTGCCGGTGCGCGCGACGTAGCGGAAGGCCGACAGCGGCAGCAGGCCGCGGTCGCCCGCCGTGTCCACCGGCAGGGGCAGCGCCGCGTCCCCGCCCTCCACGGGGGTGGCGGCCGCGAGCGACCAGCCGGGCGGGCCCTCGCTGCGCAGCACGACCTGCACCCGCTCGGCGCCGGTCATGGTGCCGAGCAGCTCGATGACGCGACGGATCAGTCGGTCTAGGCTGGTCTCCGAACTCAGTGCCTGCGAGGCGCGCAGCACCGCCAGCATGTCGATGCTCTCGGCCGAGACACCGCTGCTGCCCGGGGCCCGCGGGGCACCGCCCGTGGCGTCGCGCGCCGTGCGCAGGAAGGCATGGCCGGCCTGCAGTTGCGCCACCTTGGCGCTGGCGCCCCAGTCGGCATAGGTCTGCGCCGCTTCGCGCAGCAGTTGCCGTCCGGCGCGCTGCAGGCCGTGGGCGAGGTGGAAATGCGCGGCGCGTTCGGCGATCAAGGCCTTGTGCCAGGGACGCACCAGGGGTTCGACCTCGCGCAGCGCCGCGTCGTAGGCCCCGACGGCGCGGTGGAAGTCCTCGGTGGCCCAGGCGCGTTCGGCGTCCGCCAGCAGGCTCAGGTGGCGGAAGTTCATCGGCGCGTCGAGTGCCCGGCGCGCCAGCCAGGTGCGGCTGGCATCGAGCGCGCCCAGCAGCCGGGCGCGCTCGCCCGGAACGCGCTTGCGCAGCCTTTCGGCCAGGGCCAGGACCTGCAGCAGGTGGGCGATGGCGGTCGCATAGAACCCCGGAATGCGCGGCAGCAGCGGCATCGCGGCGGCGGCGTGTTCGAGCAGGCGCGGCATGTCGTCGAAGAGGGCGGCGCCGAGCGCGCGATGGATGTGGAAGACCGCGGCCATCGAGGTCTGGCCCATGCGGGCGATGTGGGCGTCCTCGTCGAAGCGGCTGTCGCTGAAGCTCCCGGGCGACGCGGTCTGGCCGCGCAGGGCGAGCACCAGCTGGCGCTGCGGCAGCAGCCCGTCGGGCGCACGGTCGTTGCCGGTGCGGGTGGCGAATGCCAGCGCCGCGTCGATCTCGTCGGCATAGGCGTCGAGGTGCGGCGCGTTGTCCTGCCGGCTCAGGATGTAGGGGAAATAGGCGGAACTCGCGTTCTGCAGGTCGCCGCCTTGCAGCAGCCCCTCGCGCGCGCGCTGCACTTGCTGGGCGGTGTCTTCCAGCGATTCGAACCAGTGCGCGCCGGTGAGGGCGAACAGGTGGCGGGCCTGCGAGGTCTCGGGCTCGAAGCGCAGGTGTTCACCGACCGCCAGCACATGGCGTGCGGCAGTGTAGCCGGTGCGGTAGTCGCCGCGCAGGCCGATGGTCAGCAGCGGCGCCCGGCTCAGGTTGGCCATCAGCGCGGCACACGGGCCATGCTCCACCCACAGGCGCTGGCTTTCCAGGATGAGCCAGGCACGGGTGGTCGGATCCACGAAGAAGGATGGCGACATCATCCGGTTGATGAGCCGCGCCGCCGCCAGCACCCGCGGCTCGGTGGAGACGGGCCGCTGCGGGCCGGCCTCCCGCAGGTCCTGCTCGACCCAGAGGCAGAAGGCCTCGTAGCGGCGGTCCACTTCCGCTTCCAGCCGGTCGGCGCCGGGCACTTCGAGGCCGAGGCGGCGCAGGTGCTGCATGCCGAGCGACACGGCCGCGCGAGGCTGCCGCCGCGTGGTCAGGCTGCTCACCTGCACCGACACCGCTTCGCTGAGCCGCAGCGGGTCGTGCCCCTGCGCGTCCAGGGCCAGGTAGACCTGGTCGGCTTCGTCGGTGCGGCCCAGGCTGTAGAGGGCCGCGTGCCAGTCGATCTCGATCTGCATCAGGGCGCCCGTGTCGGCCGGATCGGCCAGCCGCAGCAGCATCTCCCGCGCCGCCCGGAGGAAGGACTCGGCCGTGAGGTGCGAGGCCCCCAGGCGCGACTGCGCGGCGGCGCGCTGCAGCAGGCCGGCCGCCAGGCGCGCTTCGGCCGCGTCCGTCACCGCGCCGGCGGCCGGCCGGTATTGCTCCGCCGCCTGGGCGTGCAGCGCGGGCACCGCGGCCAGCCGGCGCGCCATCCGAAGATGCAGGTCCTGGCGCGTGCCCGCGTCCAGCATGCCGTAGACGGCCTGGTGCACGCGGTCGTGCGGGAAGCGCAGCTGGCCCTCCTGCTGATGGTCGATGACCAGCAGGGCGTCGTCCAGGGCGGGTGCGAGCTGGGCACGCAGGCTGTCCGCGGCCTCGCCGGTGGCCGCTTGCAGCAGTTCGGGCGACACCTCGCCGCCCAGGCAGGCCAGGGTGTCCAGCAAGGCGCGGGTGGGCGGCGGCAGGCGGGCCACGCGTGCCGCCAGCCGGTCGATGACGGTGCCTTGGTCGAGGTGGCGCCTGAGCGCCCCGTCGTCCCAGCGCCAGGTGTCGTCCCCGGCGGCCGGCCGCAGCACGCCGTCCCTGCGCAAGGCATTGACCAGTTCCAGCGTGTCGAAGGGGTTGCCCGCGGTGTGTTCGGCGATCGCCTGGGCCAGCCTCGCGGCCGGCTCGCCGCCGAGGCGCAGCATGTCGGCCAGCAGGCGTGCCAGCGCGTGCGGCGGCAGGTTCTCCAGGTGCAGGTGCAGCGGCGCGTGGTCCAGCCGCTGCCAGCGCGGCAGCATGGCCGAGAGCAGGTGGTCGGGCCCGATCTCGTCGTCGCGGTAGGACCCCAGCAGCAACAGCCCGCGGTTGTCCTCGGCGTTGAGCAGGCTTTCGATCAGGCGGAACGAGCCCGGCCCCGCCCATTGCAGGTCGTGCAGCGCCACGACCAGCGGCCGGGCGGGCGAGGCGACCGCCTGCAGCAGCCGCAGCACGGTGAGACAGAGCCGCGTATCGGCCTCGACCGGATCGATCGCCGCCGGCTCGGGCTGGGGGCCGAGCAGCAGCGCGAACTCCGGCACCATGGCGGTGATCAGGCCGGCGTTGCTTCCGAGGGCGCCCAGCAGGCAGGCGCGGGTCTCGAGCAAGGCGGCGTCGGGCTCGGCCAGCAGCAGGCGGGCCAGGCTGCGCAAGGCCTGGGCGGTGGCGGGCGGGGCATCGTGACGGTAGGGGTCGAACTTGCCCGACACATAGCAGCCGCCGCGCGCACGGGCCAGGGACTGCAGCTCCTGCATCAGCGAGCTCTTGCCCACGCCCGGCCGTCCCGCGACCAGCACGCAGCGCACCTCGCCCCGCAGCGAGGCCTCGAAGGCCGCGTGCAGCTCGGCCACCTCGGCCTCGCGCCCGATCAGGCTGGAGGACGGGCCGAGCCGGGCCGGGAAATCGCGCTCGCCCAGCACGAAGGGCGCGCCGCCGCCCTCGGCCAGGCGCTGCAGGTCGTGCGCCAGGCCGTCGGCGCTCTGGTAGCGGCGCTCCGGTTCCTTCTCAAGCAGGCGCAGGAGGATGTCCGACAGCGTCCTGGGCAGCTGCGGGTTGAGTTCCACCGGCGGGGCGGGCACGAGCACCAGGTGGTCGCGGATCAGGTCGAGCGGGTCGCCGCGCCGGAACGGCGGGTGCCCCACCGCCGCTTCGTACAGGGTGGCGCCCAGCGCATACAGGTCGGTGCGGGCATCGATGCGGCGCCCGGTGCGGCCGGTACGCTCGGGGGCCAGGTAGGCGAGGGTGCCGGCCACGATGTCCCGCGGGTCCAGGTCGGCCCGCTCGTCGCCGAAGGTGGCCCCCAGGTGGAAGTCGATCAGCACGGGCCGGCGTTGCGGACCGGTGAGCAGGATGTTGGAGGGGTTGATGTCGAGATGCAGGACGCCGGCGCGGTGCACCTCGCCGATCAGCCGGGCCAGCCGCAGCGCGAGGGCCAGCAGGGCCGCCGGGTCGAGGCGCTCGCTGGCCAGCACGTGTTCGAGTGTCACGCCGCCGACATCCACCAGCGGCAGCACGTGGTCGGCATGCTGGCCGGGCGCGAGCTGCGGCGCGCCCTCGATGCCCGCCAGCCGCGCGATCAGCGCCCGCTCATGGCGCTGGCGCCTGGCCGCGTCCGGGCCGATCGACTCCTTGCAGATGAACGACCCGGCCGCGCCGGGCGGGCCGTGGCGGACCACCCGGGTGTGCTCGCTGGCGTAGAGCAGCTCGCCGCCGGCCCCCTCGGACAGGTCGTCCGGACTCATGCGGACAAGGCGGGCGCCAGCACGGCGCCGGGCGGATCGTGACGCGGAGTGAAGGTTTGCATCGAGGCCCTTCCCGGGAAAAGCGTGGGGGTCGTCCCCGACTGTAGCGTCTTTGCGGGAGGGGGCGGCACGGCTGCGCCTCGGCGCCGTGCACAAGCTTGCGGATCAGTCGACTCCGATCACGAGTTTGCCGAAGTGCGCCGCGCTCGCCAGGTGGGCATAGGCCGCCGCGGCCTCGTCGAAGCCGAAGCGGCGGTCGACGACGGGCCGCAGGCGATGCCGGGTCAGGAACTGGTTCAGCGCCTCGAAATGCTCGGCCGAGCCGACGCAGATGCCGTTCACGCTGGCGTTCTTGAACTGCAGCGGCAGCAGGTTGGGTGTCGGGCCGAAGCCGGTCAGTGTGCCCACCTGGGCGATGCGCCCGCCGGCGGCCACTGCCGCCACCGAGCGGTCGTAGGTGGCCGGCCCGCCGAGTTCTAGGATGTGGTCGGCGCCGCGCCCCCCGGTCAGGCGCAGCACCGCCGCGTCCCAGGCGGGATCCTGGCGGTAGTTGTGCGTCTCCCAGGCCCCGAGCGCCTTGGCGCGCGCCAGTTTCTCGTCCGACGACGAGATCACGATCACCCGGGCGCCTTGCGCCACCGCGAGCTGCAGCGCCATCAGCGCCACGCCGCCGGTGCCTTGCACGAGCACGGTCTCGCCCGCCTGCAATTGGCCGCGGGCGAACAAGGCGTGCCAGGCCGTCACGCCGGCGCAGGGCAGGGTGGCCGCCTCCTCGAAGTCGAGGTGGGCGGGAATCGCGACCAGGGCGGTCTCGGCCACCGTCACGGTCTCGGCGAGCACTCCGTCGGTCCCCTTGCCGCCCAGCATCGAGGCCAGGTACCCGCCCTGGAAGGGGCCGGACCGCCAGCCGGTGAAGAAGGTCGGGGCCACCCGGTCGCCGAGCTTCCAGCGGGTGACGGCAGCCCCCGCTTCCATCACGGTGCCGGCCGCGTCCGACAGCGGCACCAGGCCATCCCGGGTGTCGCCGGCGACGTTGCGCATCACCAGCAGGTCGCGGTAGTTCAGGCTGGCGGCGTGCACGCGCACGACCACCTCGTGGGGCGCCGGGGGCAGTTGACGGCGCACGCCGGCTTCGAGGACCAGCCCGTTCGGGGACGTCGACAAGCGGTAGTGGCGGCAGGGCAGGGGCGTGGGCATACGGACTCCATAATTGTTTATCGATCGCTAAAATATAAGGCGAAACAGATGGTCCGTGTTTGTTTTTTAGTGGTTGATACAATAATTTTTCACGCCACGAACCGGAGCCTTCATGACCGCTGCGCCGTCACCGCCGCCCGCAAGCCGCCGGGCTCCGGGCCGCCCGCGCCAGTTCGACCGCGACGCGGCCCTGGCGACGGCGCTCGACCTGTTCTGGCGGCACGGCTTCGAGGGCACCTCCACCAAGGACCTGTCGGATGCGATGGGCGTGGCCCCGCCCAGCCTGTATGCGGCCTTCGGATCGAAGGAGGCCTTGTACCTGGAGGCGGTGGCGAGCTACCGTGCCACCCACGGCCGCGTCTTGCGCGACGCGCTGGAGGCCGAGGCCGACACGCGCCTGGGCTTCGAGCGCATGCTGCTCGCGGCGGCGCGCCAGTTCACGCGTCCGGGCCAGCCGCCGGGGTGCATGGTGTCGTATGCGGCCCTGCAGACGGCCGGCGCCCACGAGGCGCTGCAACAGTGCCTGGCCGCGCAGCGCGGCGGCGCGCGCGAACTCATGGGCGCCCGGCTGGCCCAGGCCGTGCGGCAAGGCGAGTTGCCGGCCGATACCGACACCGGGGCGCTGGCCCGCTACTTCGCGGCCACGGTGCAAGGCATGGCGGTGCAGGCGCGCGACGGCGCCGGCCATGGCGAGCTGTGCGATCTGGCGAGCATCGCCATGCGGGCCTGGCCGGCGCGGCCTCCGGGTCCATGACGACTAGGGACGGTGGGCCCGGAACCAGGCGACTTCGTCGGCCGGCGTCCGCGATAGCGCCGGGGCGTTCCGTCCGCATCGCGCAGCCGCCTGAGGAGAGCTGACCGGACAGCCTCCGGGCTTACGCGCTGCTGCAGAATGGCCGGTTCGGCGACTCGAGGCCCATCCATGAAATTCGGCTACACCATCCTCTACGTGTCGGACGTCGCGGCGTCCCTGTCCTTCTTCGAGAAGGCCTTCGGCTTCCCATGCCGCTTCCTGCACGAGTCGGGCAGCTACGGCGAACTCGAGACGGGCGCGACCACCCTCGCGTTCGCCGCCCATGCCTTGGGCGAGATGCACTTTCCCCATGGCTACGTGGCGGCCGACCGCTCGGCCCAGCCCCTGGGCATGGAGGTCGCCTTCGTCACGCCCGACGTCGCCGGCGCGCACGCCAGGGCCGTGGCCGCAGGTGCGTCCGAGCTGAACGCACCGCAGGCCAAGCCCTGGGGGCAGCTCGTCTCGTATGTGCGCTGTCCGGACGGCACGCTGGTCGAGCTGTGCTCGCCCATGGGCGGTTGACGTGCCCGCCATGGCGCAGCTTCGCCCGGCCGGCGCGGACGACGTCGCCGCCATCGCCGCCCTGCATGCGGCGAGCTGGCGCCGCACCTATGCCGCCGCGCTCAGTCCTGCCTACCTGGCGGGTGACATCGTCGCCGAACGCCAGGCCTTGTGGGCGACACGGCTGTCGACGCCGGCGCATGGCATGTACACGGTGCTGGCCGAGCGCCAGAGCGAGTTGCTCGGTTTCGCCTGTGCCGTGGCCGCCGGCGCACGCCCGACCGGCCTCGACGGCCCCAGCCTGCTGGACAACCTCCATGTGGCACCCGGCTTGCAAGGGCAGGGACTGGGCCGCCGCCTGCTGCTGGACGCGGCGGCCTGGTGCCACGCCGCCGCCCCTGGCTGCGGCATGGCGCTGTCGGTGCTCCAGTCCAACCACCGGGCCCGGCGCTTCTATGCGCACCTGGGCGCGGTCCATGTCGGCGACGAAGCCTGGATGCCGCCCGGCGGGGGCAGCGTGCCCTGCCATGTCCTGGCCTGGCACGGCGCCGCCTGGGCCGCGTTGGTGGCCCGGGCGGGCGCCGGGGCCTGAGCCAGCGGCCCGCGCAGGCGGGCGCAACAATTGAAATGCTGGCCGAGGCCGTGGCCGCTACCGTACGCGCCGTGTGATGCGCAGGGCCGCGCCGCGGCACGCCACACCAGGAGCCCGTCATGCCCGTCGATGTACCCGAGCGGTTCCGCCGCGCGCCGCGCCGGCGCCTCGTGGCGCCCGGCCTGCTGGCCCTGGCCTGCCTGGCGGGCTGCGGGGGCGGCGGCGACAGCACCGAGGCCGAGACGCCCGTGCCGTCCACCCTGCAGCTCGGGCCGGTGGCGGTGGCCGATGTCGACTCGGGCCTGCCGGACCGCTGGTACACCCGGGGCGCGTTCATGGAGATCAACGTGCGGGCCTACCATGACAGCGACGGCGACGGCATCGGCGACCTGAACGGCGTGACGCAGAAGCTGGACTACCTGAAGGACCTGGGCATCGGGGGCATCTGGCTGATGCCGATCAACCGCACCGACGATCACGACTCGGGCTACATCGTCACCGACCACCGCGGGATCGAGACCGACTACGGGACCACGGCCGACTTCAAGCGCCTGCTGGACGAGGCCCACCGGCGCGGTATCGGCGTCATCATGGACTACGTGCCGAACCACAGCGCGGCCAGCCACCCGCTGTTCCGCAACGCGGCCTCGTCGCGCAACGCCGCCTACCGGAACTGGTACCTGCTGAGCGCGGCCAAGCCCGGCGGCTGGACGACCTGGAGCGGCCGCGACCCGTGGTACCAGGTCGCCAGCGGGTTCTACTATGCCGCCTTCAACGAGGGCATGCCCGACTTCAACTGGCTGGAGCCCGCGGTGGTCGAGTACCACGAGAACAGCCTGCGCCACTGGCTCAACCTGGGGGTCGACGGCTTTCGTTTCGACGCCGTCGGCAAGCTGGTCGAGCGGGGGCCGGGCGAACTCGACGACAACCCCGAAAGCATGGCCCTGGTCCATAGGCTGCAGCAGGTCGTGCACGCGTACGCGAAGCGCTACGTCGTCTGCGAGAACCCGTCGCAGCCGGACCAGGCGGCTGCCGAGTCGGCCTGCGGCTCTGCCTTCGCCTTCGGGCTGAACGACAGCCTGCGCCGGCTGGCGCGCGGAGAGACGGCCGGTCTGGTCGAATTCGCCGCCTCCCTCGGCAGCCGCCCGCTGTCGCGCATGGGCACCTTCCTGGCCAACCACGACCGCTTCGCCGGCCTGCGGCTGATGGACGAATTCGCCGGCGACGAGACCAGCTACCGGCTGGCCGCGGCCAGCCTGCTGACCCTGCCCGGCATTCCCTTCGTCTACTACGGCGAGGAGGTCGGCATGCGCAACCTGCCCTTGGACGCCAGCGGCTTCGACGGCACCACCGACTGGCCGCTGCGCGGCCCCATGAGCTGGGCGGCCTCGCCCAGCGTCACCGACAACACGCGGCAAGGCCCGTTCGCCGACTTCAACTACTTCCAGCCCGCCCCGAACATCGCCAGCCACAACGTGCTGCTGGCGTCCGGCGACAGCGCTTCGCTCTGGCATTTCTACCGGTCCCTGCTGAATCTGCGGCGTGCCAGCCCGGCCCTGCGCGAGGGCGAGTTGCAGGTGCTGGCCGCCGCCGGCGCCAGCCTGGTCTATGAACGCCGCAGCGGCGCGGAGCGTGTGCTCGTG
Source organism: uncultured Rhizobacter sp. (assembly GCA_966211755.1). Lineage (GTDB taxonomy): Bacteria > Pseudomonadota > Gammaproteobacteria > Burkholderiales > Burkholderiaceae_C > Rhizobacter. The sequence goes on from CBIHOH010000046.1 coordinate 30,193, forward strand.
GTGATCAACTACGGCAGCGCCGATGCCACGCTTTCGCTGAGCGGACTGCCTGCGGGCCTGCGCTACGACGCCGTCCTTGCCCACGGTACCGCACCGGCCGACTGGGCCACGCCCGTCGACGGCAGTGCAGCCAGCGTGTCGGCGCCGGCGCGTTCGATGCGGCTGTTGCGGGCCGGTCCCTGAGCAAGCGGCCTCGCGCCCATCGTCCGGCCCTGTCCAGGGTCGGAACGAAGCAGCGGCGACGGCCGGAATCTGTCATGAGGATGTAAGAAGAGGTTCGGACAATCGGGGCATCGACCCGATGAATCCCCCTGCAGTACGGCCCTTTTCCATGCGATCCTTCAGTTTCCTGCTTGCCCTGGTCCTGTTCTCGGGCGGGGCTGCCTCGGCCGCCGAGCCTCCCATCCGCGGCGCGGGGGCCAGCTTCCCCGGCGCGGTCTACACGACCTGGGCCGCCGCCTATGAAAAGAGCACCGGCCACCCGGTGCTCTACCAGAGCACGGGCTCCGGCGACGGCCAGAAGCGCATCATGGCGCGCGAGCTCGACTTCGGCGCTTCCGACTCGGTACTGAGCGCCGACGAACTGGCCCGTCATGGGCTGATGCAGATCCCGATGGTCGTCGGCGGCGTGGTGCCGGTCGTCCACCTGCCGGGCATCAAGGCCAACCAGCTGCAGCTGAGCGGCGAGCTGCTGGCCGACATCATGCGCGCCGAGGTGACGATGTGGGACGACAGGCGCATCGCCTCCCTCAACCCCGGCCTGCACCTGCCCGCGCTGCCCATCGCACGCATCGTGCGTGCCGACAAATCGGGCAGCACCGAGGCCTTCACCCGCTACCTGTCGGCCGTCTCGCCCGCCTGGAAGGGTGCGGTGGGGCAGGGGCTGGCCGTGCCCTGGCCCGGCCGGCCGACCGCCGCCGACGGCAACGACGGCGTGGTCAAGAGCTTGCTGGCGGTGACCGGGAGCATCGCCTATGTCTCTTTCGACCGGGTGACGCGCCAGGGGCTGAGCGCGGTGCGCCTGCGCAACCGGGCAGGCAACTTCGTGGCCGCCTCCGAAGAGGGCTTTCGTGCGGCCGTGCAACAGTCGGGCCTGGCCAAGACCGGTGACGAGAGCGTCTCGCTGCTCGACCAGGCCGGTCCCTTCAGCTGGCCCATCACCCTCACCACCTACGTGTTGCTCGACACCAAACCCAAGAGTGCCGAGCGCGCGCGCAGCACCGCGAAGTTCCTCTACTGGATCCTGCTGCGCGGCGACGAGCTCATCCGCGCGTCCGGCTTCACCGCCATGCCGGTCGTCGTCCAGGCGCGCCTGGTGCGGCGCTTCGACCAGATCAAGCCGCAGGACGGCCCGCTGCTGGACTTCCAGGTCGGCCTGTAGCCCGTGAACGGGGCGGCCTGCGGGCTGCCTCAGGCCGGATCGGCCCAGCGCAGTCCCAGCGGCAGTCGGGCGGGCCCGAACAGGAAATGCAGCACCCGGCGCCGGCTGTGGCCGCGGGCCTTGGAGGAGGCATGCAGCAGCAGCGGCCGCATGGCCCAGGCGCTGCCTCTCGGCGCCACGCAGATCCGCGGCAGCAGCGTGGCGCGGAAGCCGGCGACCAGGTTCTCCGGCAGCAAGCCGTGCCGGTGCGAGCCCGGCCAGACCTGGAGCGGGCCGTCGTCCTCGCCGCAGTCGTCGAGGTGCAGGCGCACCGCCACCATCTGCTGCAGCAGTTCGGCCGGGGGCTGGACGTACAGCGAACCTTCCTTGGCGGACCAGCCGCGCAAGTCCGGATGCTCGACCCGTTCGGCCACCGGAATGCTCACATCCTGGTGTGTCGCCACCAGCCAGTTCAGCGTCGCCGATTTCTCGAAGTGGGTGCATTGCACCGCCACCGCGTCGGCGGGCAGCAGGGCGGCCAGGCCGGGCCTGGAGCGCAAGCCGGCCGCCAGCTCGCGGCACCAGGGCTGGGCCAGCAGCCGGCGCGTGCCCGCCGTACGCTCCCCGTCTGCCGGCAGGGCGGCCACGGCGGCCTCGCATTCGGCCGCCGACAGCAGCGAGGGAAAGAAGGCGCAGCCTTCGCGCTCGAAGTCGGTATCGGACATGGTGCCAGGCCTCAGGCGCACGCGCCCTGCAGGCGGCCCGGCGCGAGCATGTTGCGAAGCCGGTGCCGGAGGGGGTGGGTCATGCGGTGGAGAACGAAGAGGAACGGGCGAAGTCGCCGCAGGCTCGATTCTTACCCAAGCCGATCCGTTTCGAAGCCGGGAGGGACGAAGCCCCGCGGACGAGGGGGAAGGTCGTCGCTGCGCGACGGGAGTCCTTGCCATCGCGCTCTGCAAGGATCAAAATACGATCATCTTGTTTCTGGCGTCGTCCTTGGCGGCGCCGTTCACTGGCCTCATCGATTCTCATGTTCCACCTGTCGATCATTCACAGCCGCGTCAGCACCGCATCCTGCCACCAGGCAGGTGCGCAGGGTGAGCGCGTGACTTTCGCAATGTAGTCTGGCCTTTCGAATTCGGTTCGGAAGGCTGCGGCCTTCCGGCGTCAAAACCCCGGTTGGTTCGCTCCCACCGGGGTTTTTTGTTTCTGGAGTTTTTCTGATTCGCACCTACGACAAGCTGATCGCCACGATTCACGACCGCCAAGGCACGGCAGGCTTGCGCGCGTGCTTTGGCGCATCGACGACACACCACACGACCCCCTGACTGCGGCTTCGGCCTGGAGGGGGTCACCCCCTTCACGCTGGGAGCACGCCACGGCGGCTCCCGAGAAAGTTCCGCATGAACACCTCGACACTCAGAAACATCGGCGTCATCGCCCACGTCGACGCCGGCAAGACCACCACGACCGAACGCATCCTGTTCTACACCGGCCAGATCCACCGCATGGGCGAGGTCAACCAGGGCGCGGCCACGATGGACTTCGACGAACAGGAGAAGCGCCGCGGCATCACCATCCACAGCGCGGCGACGACCGTGTTCTGGAAGGGCGCCCAGATCAACCTGATCGACACGCCCGGGCACATCGACTTCAACATCGAGGTGAATCGCTCCTTGCGCGTGCTGGACGGCGCGGTGGTCGTGTTCGACGGCGTCGCCGGTGTCGAACCCCAGACCGAGACCAACTGGCGCCTGGCCGACAAGTACCGGGTGCCGCGGATCTGCTTCGTCAACAAGCTCGACCGCGTCGGGGCCGATTTCGGCCGTGTCGTGCAGATGCTGCGCGAGCGGCTCGGTGTCACCCCGCTGGTGCTGCAGATGCCGATCGGCGCCGAGGGCGATTTCCGCGGCGTGGTCGATCTGCTGAGCCTGCGTGCGCTGACTTGGACCGAGGCCAAGGTGGGCGCGGAGCTTCACGACGGACCGGTGCCCGAGGACCTGCTGGCGGCCGCCGAGGCGCAGCGTGCGCGTCTGGTGGAGGCCGTGGCCGACCAGGACGACGGCGTGCTCGCGACCTACCTGGACGGCGGCGAACCGAGCCTGGCGCAGCTGCAGGCGTGCATCCGCAAGGGCACGCTGGCGGGCGCCTTCGTGCCGGTGCTGGCGGGCTCGGCCTACAAGAACAAGGGCGTGGAGCCCTTGCTCGATGCGGTGGTGGCCTACCTGCCCGCGCCGGGCGAGGTGGCCGCGGCCGGCCAGCCCGAGGCCGATGCCGAAGGGCCGTTGGCGGCGCTGGCCTTCAAGGTCGTGGCCGAGTCGCACGGCGCGATGGTGTTCGTGCGGGTCTATCGCGGCCGCCTGAGGCGGGGCGACGTGGTGCTGAACGCCAGCACCGGCAGACGCGAACGTGTGGCGCGCTTGTACGAAGTGCATGCGAACCGGCACGAGGAACGCGAGCTGGTGGAGGCGGGCGGCATCGTCGGTGTCGTCGGTCTGAAGGACAGCTTGACGGGCCATACGCTGTGCGACCCCGCGCACCCCCTGGTGCTCGAGGAGATCAGCGTGCCGGACCCGGTCATCGATGTCGCCATCGAACCGAAGACGCAGCTCGACCAGCAGCAGCTCGGCCGGGCGCTGCAGTCGCTCGCGCTGGAGGACCCGAGCCTGCGTGTCCACCACGATGCGGAGTCCGGCCAGACCATCCTCTCGGGGATGGGCGAGCTGCAGCTGGAGGTGTCGGTCGAGAAGTTGCGCACGCGGCACGGTGTCGAGGTGTCGGTGGGCAGGCCGCGGGTGAGCCTGCGCGAAACCCTCACCCGCAGCGTGGAGCTGACGCATGTGCACAAGAAGCAGAGCGGCGGGCCGGGGCAGTTCGCCCAGGTCCACCTGCGTTTCGAGCCGCTGGAGCGGGGCGCGGGCGTGGTGTTCGAGAGTGACATCGTCGGCGGCGCGATTCCTCGCGAATTCGTTCCGGCGGTCGAGGCGGGCATCCGGCGTGCGGCACGTGTCGGCGTGGTGGCGGGCCATGCCTGCGTGGACTTCAAGGCGACCCTGCTCGACGGGGCGTTCCATGAACGCGACTCGTCGGCGCTCAGCTTCGAGCTGGCGGCGGGGGGGGGGGGGGCGCGGCCCCCCCCCCCCGCCCCGGCCCGGGCGGGGGGGGCCCGGGGGGGGGGGGGGGGGGGGAAACCCCGCGGCCCCCCGCGGGGGGT
>CBIHOH010000047.1:0-33803 GCA_966211755.1 uncultured Rhizobacter sp.
CGCTGGAATGGGTGAGGGTGGCGTTGTTGCCGGCGGCATCGGTCAGTGTGCCGCCATTCAAGCTCAGGCTGTTGGCCGCAATGGAGATGCCGTTGGCGTCGGTCTGTCCAGCCTGGATGGTGTAGCTGAACACCAGGGCCGTGGTGCCGGAGCCGGAGGCGTAGCTGGCCTGGACGGTGGTGCCGCCGATGTCCAGGGCGAGCTGCGGCGTGCCGGTCACCGTCGTGGCTTCGCTCATCGTGACGGTGACAGTCACCACATCCCCGGCGTTGAGCATGCCGTCCTGGCCGCCGCTGGCCGAGCTGATGCCCACACCGGTCACCGAGGGCGCCCGCGTGTCCACGCCCAGCGTCAACGGGCTCGCTTCCGCATTGGTATTGCCGGCGCCGGTGAAGCTTCCCTCGGCCACGCCCACCGTGGCGGCCGTGTGGCTGTCGGCATCGGGCGTGAAGGTGGCGGTATAGACGGTGCCGCTGGTGGCCGCGAAACCACTCAATACGCCCCCGCTCACGCTGATGTCGCTCAGCGTGAAATCGGACGAGGCTTCGGAGAGCGTGAAGCTCAGCGTGGCAGTCTCGCCCGCCCGCAGGGCGTCGTCGTCGCTGGTGATGAGCACCGTGGGCGCTTCGGCGCTGATCGTCAGCTGGATGGCCGCGGCATCGGTCGTCGTGTTGCCTGCGGCGTCGGTGAGCACCACCGTGACGCTGTGCGCGCCCAGCCCCAGCTCGCTGCTGGTGATGCTCCAGGTGCCGGAGTCACCCGTGGTGGTGCTTCCGAGCAGGGTGCTTGCGTCGCCGTCGTACAGCCGGACGGTGCTGCCGGCCTCGGCCGTACCGGTGAAGGTCGGTGTGGTGTCGCTGGTGACATTGCCAGCGCTGGCGCCCACCACTGCCAGGCTGCCGGCCCGGGCCGGGGCCGTGGTGTCGATGACGAGGTCGATGACCCCCGCCTGGGCGTTCGTGTTGCCCGCGGAGTCGGTGATCGCCACCGTGAGGCGGTGCGGGCCGGAGGCCAGCGGGCTGCCGGTGATGCTCCACTGGCCGGTGCTGCCGGCAGTGGCGCTGCCGACCAGGCTGGTGCCGTCGCTGTCATACAGGCGGACCGTGCTGCCGGCCTCGGCCGTGCCGGTGAAGGTGGGTGTCGTGTCATTGCTGGCATTGCCCGTGCCCGCGGCGGCGACGACCAGGCCGCCTGCCGCGGACGGCGCGACGGTATCGATGACGATGCTGCGCGTGGCACTGGCGCTGCCGCCACCGCCCAGGCTGACGGTGGCGACGATGGTCTCGCCGCCCTGGCCCATGGCCGCGATGTCGTCGGCCGTGAGCTGGTAGCTCCAGCTGGTCCCGCTGACCGTGGCGAGCCGGATGTTCCCGCCCATGTCCAGGCTGACCGAGGCACCGGCCACGGTGCTTCCGGTGACGCTGGCCGTCTGCTCGTCCGCATTGAGCAGGTCGTCGGCCGTGACGTCGTCTATGCCCACCGACGTGCTGGTCTGCATCAGCAGGCTGGAGACGACACCCGTCAGGCTGCTGCCGTTGCTGCCGCCGCTGTTCGGCGCGGCGGCCCTGGCGCCGCTGATGACGGTGTCCATCGCGCCGGCGCTCAGCGTGCCCGTGCTGCCGTTCAGGGTCAGCCCGGCGGCGAGTTCGTCGATGACGGCCTGTGTGTCGCCGCCATGGGCGGCGTCGGCGCCGGACAGCGCCGCTAGGACCGCCCCGTATTTTTCGCCGGCGCTCAGGCTTTCCGGCGTGTAGTGCGGGTTGGCGCCGCCGCCGCTGCTGACGGTGGTGACCACGGGTGTGCCGGTCAGGTCGCTCAGGCCGAAGGCATCGGCGACGGCCGCGTTGGTGCGGATGACGGTCTCGGGCGTCAGCGCCACGGCCATGTCACCGTCGAACACCACGCCCGCCTTGATGGCGGCGAGGGTGGTGAGTGCGTTGAGGTTGAGGCTGACGCTGCCGCCGCTGCCGACCACGCCCACGGCCATCAGCTGGGCCGTGATGTCGTGCGCCTGCCCGGTCGTCTCGTCGATGTAGTCGCTGGTGCCGCCGCCGCTGTCGTCATCGTGCAGCTTGGCGATCACCACGCCGCTGTAGCTGCCGACGTCGAAGCTGAAGGATCCGCTGGCGTCGAGTTTTCCGCTGCCCAGCAGGGTGACGCCATCCGCCTGGTAGAGATGCACCGTCAGGCCGTTGCCCTCCACCACCGGTCCGGCCACCACCGACACCGTCACGATGTGCTGCACCGGGGCGGGGGGGGCGCCGTCGTCGCCTCCTCCGGCGCCCGAGGCGACGGCCACGCCCAGCGCTGCGCCCAGGCCGCCCAGCAGGTCGGGCAGGCCGATGCCTCCCGGGGCGGACGGCGGCAGATAGGCGAACCCGGTGCCTGCCGGGCCGGCCAGCGCCGCCTGCAGGGCGCTGTCGCCCTGCGCCATGCCCATCAGCGTGTCCTGGGTGCCGTGCGCATAGACGAGACTGGAGCCGTCGCCCAGGACCGCGCCCCCGGTGCCGTCCCCGCGGACCAGATGGCCGCCACCGTCCGGCGCCGGCAGGCGGATGTCGCAGTCACCGGCCCGGCACACGTCGAAGTAGTCTTCCAGGACGAGCTGGGTGCCATCGGCAAAGCCGAGCTGCAGGTCGTCGCCGCTCCTTCTGGCGACCACGTTGTCGAGCAGGGCCTGCCCATCGTCCCGGCCCTTGAGCACGCGATAGTGCTCGCCCGCCCGGGCCTTGAAGCGATGAAGCCGCCCGGGTTCGAGCGGCTGTGCCGATTTGCCGTTGTGCAGCACGATGGCAAGGTCGAGGTTGGCTTGCATAGGGCACCAGGGGTTGGGGTTTTTCTGTCAGCGCTCGCTCATCGCCCCGCCGAAGGCCTTGAACACCGGCTTGGCCAGGTACTGCAGGATCGAGCGGCTGTCGGTGCGGATGTCGGCGGTGGCCGTCATGCCCGGCTTGAGCGGCACCTCGGCCAGCTTGCGGTTGGCCTTGGACTTGTCCGCGTCCAGCCGCACCTGCGCGCGGTAATAGGCGACGGCCGTGCCGTTGTGGCCTTGTTCGGTCAGGGTGTCCGAACTGATGTAGCTGATCGTGCCCGGCAGGCTGCCGTAGACGGCGTAGTCGAAGGCATCGAGCTTGACGCTGACCGGCAGGTCGAGCTTGAGCTGGCCGATGTCGACCGGGTTGATCTTGATCTCGATGATCATGTCGCCGTCGGTCGGCGAGATCTGCATCAGCTCGTCGCCGGCGCGCAGCACGCCGCCGATGGTGGTGACCCTCAGGTATTTCACGATCCCTGCGACCGGCGCGGTCATGACCGTATGGCCGAGGATGTGCTGCCGCTCCTCGAGCTTGTAGCGGCTCGAAGAGAGCTCTTCCGCCAGTTTGCTGGCCTCCTGCCGTGCGTCCTGCAGGTACTTGTTCCGCACCGCATTCATCTTCCCCTTCAGCTCGCCGACCTGCCGTTTCGCGCGCATCACCTCCAGGTGGCTGGTGTCTCCGGTCTTGAAGAGCGATTCGTTGATGCGCAGTTCCTCCTCCGCCAGCTCGAGCCCCTCTTTCATGCTGGCGAGTTCTTCCTGCAGGCTACGCCTCCGTTGCTCGTACAGGGCCTGCTGTGCCGTGACGAATTCGGGGAATTCCTTGAATTTCTTCCCGAAGACCGGCGCCTGGCCGCTCGCCTCGGCCTGCGTGCGCACCAGGGCGGCGGCCAGGGCCGCTTGCTTGGCCCGGCTTTCCTCGTAGGCCGCGCTCGAGCGCTCGCGTTCGAGGATGGCGACGGACTCGCCCGCCGCGACGCTCTGGCCTTCCTGCACCAGGATCTTGGACAGGACCCCGCCGTCCGCCGCCTGGATGACCTGGGTGCGCGCGCTGGCGATCACCTGCCCCTGGGCCCGCACGGTCTGGTCGATCTCGAACAGGGCGGCCCAGGCCAGGAACAGGCTCAGGCCGAGCAGCATCAGCAGCGTCATGGAGAACCGGCCCGGCCGGCCGGATGGGGACTCGGTTTTCATGTGCTCCTTTCCTGGGCCGAGGGCGTGGCCTGCAGCTGCTGGAGCACCTGCGCCTTGGGGCCGTCCAGCACGATGCGGTGGTTGGCGATCACCACCAGGCGATCGACCAGCTCGAGCATTTCCGACTTGTGGGTCACCAGGACCAGGGTATCCTCGGCCTGCAGCGTCCGCTTGAGCGCCTGGGTGACCTGCAGTTCGAGCTGGCGGTCCATCGACGCGGTGGGCTCGTCCAGCAGCCAGATGCGCGGCTTGCGCAGGAAGGCGCGGGCGAGGTTGACCAGCTGCCGCTGCCCGCCCGACAGGCCGCTGCCGCCCTCGAAGATCTCCTGCTGCAGGCCCTTGGGGTGCTGCTGGATGACGGACTGGAGCAGGCCGACCTCGCGGGCCACCTGCAGGATGGCGTCGTCGCCCGGATCGAGCTGGCCCAGGATGAGGTTCTCGCGCAGGGTTCCGGCGAAGAGCCGTCCTTCCTGCTGGACGTAGCCCAGCCGTTCGGCCAGCAGGGGCTTGGCGATGTGCGCCAGGTCGATGTCGTCGAGCAGCACGCGTCCCTGCTGGGGCTTGTACATCCCCGACAGCAGGCGCAGCAAGGTGGTCTTTCCCGCCCCGACCGGCCCCAGGATGCCCACCTTCTCGCCCGCCCGGATGCGCAGGCTGTCGACCGACAGCCCGGTCTTGCCGCGATACTGCGCCTGCACCGAGTCGAGCTGGTACTGGCCGCGGATGCGCGACAGCATCACGGGTTGTTCCTGCCCGTGGTGGTCGTCCTGCAGGGCCCACAGGCGATCCAGCCCCTGGAGGGCGGCCTTGGCATGGGCCCATTGCACCAGCTGGTGGGGGATGGCCGCCACCGGCGCGAGCACGCGCCCGGACAGGATGGAGCAGGCCAGCAGGCCGCCCATGGTGAGTTCGCCGCGGCTGACCAGCAAGGCGCCGAAGGCGATCAGCAGCACGTACGACACCTGATGGAAGAGGGCCGTCAGGTGTTGCGCCTGCTCGCTGATGCGGCGCATGTGCATTTCGCTCTCGCGGGCCTCGTCGGTGGTCTTCATCCAGCGCGAGAGCATGCGCCAGCCGCCCTGGCCGGACTTGATGGTCTCCGCGCCTTCCACCGTCTCGACCAGCAGCCCGGCCTTGTGGTTGCCGGCCGCCACGGCGTCGAGCGCATGCGCCTCGATGCGCCCGCGGGAGTACAGGCCGATGAGGACGGACAGGAAGAAGAAGCCCAGCGGCACCAGGGCCAGCAGGCCCCCGATGGACAGGATGATCAGGGAAAAGACCAGCGCGAAGGGCGCGTCCACCAGCAGGTTGGTGGTGCTCGAGGTGAAGAAGCCACGCACCGTCTCGTAGCCGCGCATCTGCGACGCCAGCCCGCCCACGCTGTGCGGCAGCTGGTCCAGGCGGATGGACAGGAAGCGCATGTAGACCATGCGCGCGAGGCGCTGGTCCACCTTGTCGACGAGCTGCTCGTAGAGATGGGTCCGGGTGCGCTTGGCCACCCATTCGAACAGGATGGCCGCGAGGACTCCCAGCGTCAGCACCAGCAGGGTCTGCGAGGCGCCGGTCGGGATCACCCGGTCATAGACCTGCATGCTGTAGAAGGAGGCCGCCATCGCCACGACGTTGATCATCAGGCCGCCGAGCACGGCTTCCCAGAGCAGCGTCCGGTGGGAAAAGACCTCCCGCCGGATGAGTTGATAGAGCGGGCTCCTGCTGGCGACGTAGGGTGCGCTCAGTCCGAGCGCCGCGACGGCGTGGCCGCCCAGCGAGTGGCCGGCCCGTTCCTGCCAACGATCGGTCTCGGCATCCCACCACTCGCTCACCCACTCGTCCTGGGCGTTCTTGCCGCGCAGCACGCCCCATCGCCCGTCGCCCTCGCAGAGCAGGGCGGGCACGGTGGTGGCGTCGGGGGCGTCGAGCCAGCGCGGCCCGGCCACCTGCAGGTGCCGGGCCACCGTCTCCAGTTGGGCGCGCGGGTCCTGCGCCCGTCCGGCCAGGGCGGCTTCTGCCGCCTCCTGCAGGGCGAGCCGATCCACGGCATCGTGCTGCAGCTGGGCCAGGCGGGTCAGGCAGGCGAGCAGGCAGCCCGGCGATGCGGCCGGGACGCTCATGGCCGGTCCTCCGGGATGCCGGCCAGGCCCTCGCCGTGGATCGCCAGGCGCCAGGTCACGAGCACCTGGGAGGCCTCGATGTCGGCCAGCTGCATCTCGGTCTGCGCGAGTTCGCGCGCGGCGTTCATCACGTCCAGCCAGCTCTTGCGGCCGGAGAGGAACTGGCGGTCGTAGGACTCGGCCACCTGGCCGGCGGCCTTCAAGGCCGCCCTCAGCGCGTGCAGGCGCGCCTCGGAAGAGCTGTTCAGCGTGTAGTCGGCCAGCACCTGCTCGCTCACCAGGCGGTTCTGCTGCTCCACTTCCGCGAGCGCGGCCTGCAGCTCGGCCCGGGCGCCTTCCACGTTGGACAGGCCGGACAGGCCCGCGCCGAAGCGGCTGCTGAGACCGATGAAGAACCGGTTCTCCGGCGAGGTGTTGCCTGAACCGTGGTTGCCGTGCTGGCGCTCGGCACGGGCATACACCTCCGGCGACAGCTCGGCGCGGCGTTCCTCGACCGTGGCCTGGCGCGCCCTGGCCTGCGCCTGCAGCTTCTTGATCGACGGATGACGTGCCAGCGCGAGCTGGAGCAGCGGCTGCAGCCCGGTGTCCAGCCGGCGCGGCAGGGCGGGCGCCGCGCTCAACGCGGCCTCGTCGACCTGGCGGCCCACCAGCTGGCCCAGGCGGGCGCGCGCGATCTCCTTCTGGGCCTTGACCAGCGTGATGTCGGCGGCGACCGACTCCAGCCGGCCGGTCGCCAGGATCAGGTCGCTTTCGGAGGAGGCGCCTTGTTCGATGCGCCGCTTGACCTGTTCGTGCAGGCGCGTGTGGGTGGCCAGGCTCTTCTCGGTCGCCTGCACCTTCAGGTGGGCGGCCAGCCAGTCGCCGTAGGCCTGCAGGACCTTCAGGGCCAGTTGCTCGCGGGCCTCCTCGAGCGCGCTCTCGCCGAGCTGCAGCGTCGCCTCGGCCTTGTCCCTGCCGGCCGTCAGGCGCCCGCCGGTCCACAGCGGCTGCTGCAGGCGGAAGATCGATACCGTCTTGTCGCCGGAGTAGGCGGGGTCCGAGCTGCCGGCGCTCGCCCGTTCGATCGCCACCGACGGCGTGGGGTAGAACTGCCATTTCGCGCTGTCCAGGCCTGCCCTGGCCGTCTGAGCATGCGCCTGCTGGGCCAGCACGGAGGGATGTTCCCGCAGGGCGGAGGCGATCAGCCGCGGCAAGGTCTCGGGCGTCTCGGCAGCGGCGGCAAGGCACAGGGAAGGCAGCAGCAGGCCCAGGGGGATCAGGCGTCCAACACCACGGATCATCGGCGGCGACCTCCTAGGGAAAGCCATGGGCAAGGGCCTGAAACCAACGCTGTTGACACACAGGGCACCGGGCCCGGGTGCCGAAGCAGGCCGGGGTGGCACACGTGTCTTGGGCAGCAGGCACGGAGACCTCGCCCAAGCGCCACCGAGTCTAGCGGGGGGGGATGCGGCCGGGCCTGAGAGATAACCCGTTTTGCAGGCCTTGTTCGAGGCGACGGACGCCGGGCACTTCGGGGGCGCGACGCGTGCATGCCGGCCGCGTGGCCTGCTTCGCCGGCCGGACGGCTCCGGCCTTTGGATGTCGGTGGTGTCGCCTGGGGCGGCTCCCGTCGCCCTGCCCAGGCAGCGACGCCTGGGGGCCCCTGCGCCGCCTGTACTCGGCCAAGTCCTCGTGCCGAGGGAATCCCTGCCGGGCAAGGACAGAGATCCGTGGCCCGGCAAAGCGCACGGAATCTCCTCCAGCCCGCAGGCGGCCGGGCCCGCCTACTTTTTCTTGGCGCAATAAGGCGTCGGGTCGATCGGCCAGATGGGCCGGCCGCTGCCGTCGACGACCTGCTCGGCACCGCAGTCGAGGTTCCTGACGGTGAATACCGCACGGCCCGTCAGGTCGTAGAGCGCGCGCAGATTGCTCTGCTGCTGGTTGTCCGCGTCCCGGAAAACCTCGTACCCCAAGATGTATCCCCGCGTGGCGTCGACCTCGAACTTCTGCCATTCGGGCGAGATCACCGGCTTCCCCTGGAGATCGAACAGGCCGACCTTGGCATCGAGCGAGGTGCCCTCGTGGCCGATCACGAAGCGGCCCGACGGATCGAGGCTGAAGCCCATCATCCGGCCCGGCTCCAGCAGGGGCTTGCCGCTCCGGTCCATCAAGCCGATGGCCGTCAACTCCTCGAGGCTGCCCATGTAGTTGATGCGGAGCTTGGGTGTCTTTTCGTCGCTGTAGCCGAAAAGATCCGGCGTCAGCACGCCGACCAGGACGTACTGGGGTGCGATCACCTCCGTGGCATCGTCCGTGCTGAAGATGCCGTAGCGGGTGGTTCGCGGATCTTCCAGGCGCCCGACGGCGCTGTAGCCGGGCACCTCATGCAGGTAAACCTGGCCCACCATTCCCAGCCCGGCCTTCCCGGCCGAGTCGTAGTGTGGGGACTGTAGCCATTGACCCTGGCGGTCTACCAGCTTGTACGGCCCGTCCTTGTTGCCGCTGCCCTGCACCTGGACCATGGCGCTCTGCTTGCCGAACGCCCCGCACTTGGCGAACTGTGGTTCGATGACCACTTTGCCGCTGTAGTCCATGTAGCCGCAGGGCTGGCCGCTCCCCTTGCGGAACGCCACGTAGCCGTTGGCGGCGGAGTCCGTGAAAAGCTGGTACTCGTCGCTCTGCGGGATCAGTTCCTTGCCCTGGGCATCGATCAGTCCATAGGTGTGTTTGTCGATGTCCTGCGCGATCATGACTCCGTCCGGGCCCGGCGTGTTCAGATAGTTGAAGGACACGCGCTGTTCGGCTCGGGTCTCCAGGTTGATCATCCACAGCTGACCCTCGCGCTCGGCGGTGACCAGGTGGCCGGAGGACCGTGTCATCTCCTTGTAGACAGCCGCGGTGATCTTTTCGCCTCTGGCGTTCAGGATTCCCTGCTTGCCGCGGATCTCATAAGCGATGTACCGGGCACCGGACTCGCCGATTTCATAGACATCGTCGAAGCGCTGTGGCTGGATCTCCTTGCCCTGTTCGTCGATGATGCCGAACTTGGAGCCCTTGCTCACGCCGTAGTAGCCTGGTGTGAGAAGCTGCACTTCCTTGAATCCCGACTTGAGCAGGGGCTTGCCGTCGGCGCTGAGCAGGCGCCACATGCCGTCACGGGCCTTGGGCGCCGCAGCGAACACCGAGTTGCCGGGGCGGTTCGATAGGAGGTTGCTGTAGGGGTTGTCGAACGGCAGCCGTACCTTGCCATCCTGGTCGATGACGCCGCAGCGGCTGTTGACACAGACCGGCACGGCCAGCGGCTCCATGGCCTGGCCGGAGGCGGCGAGCGGCACGCCCACGGCGAGGGCCGCGAGGCACCGGGAGATTTCCAGCAAATTGGGGCGCATTTTCAGGTTCATGATGAGCATGTGCCAGGCCCTCACCGGCTCGGCAAGGCCTTCCAAAGGCGTTGAAATGGGCTCAGGCAAGGGAAGGGATGACGAACCGACCGGGGCGCTCATGCACTCTCCGGTCCTGGAGCGACCAACTCCACCAGGAGCAAGGCGCCCGCGACGTGGCGCGCCGCCCTCGCGGCAGCTTGTGCCGTTTCCTGCGTGCTTGTTTTTCCCACGTGCGCCGCGGAGCGGGACACGGGCAAGGCTCGTGGAGTTTCCCGCGGCGCGGAGGCGAACAAGCCCGCTTACTTTTTCTTCTGCTTCTTGGGGCAATAAGGCGCCGGGTCGATCGGCCAGATGGGGCGGCCCGCGCCGTCGACGACCTGCTCGGCACCGCAGTCGAGGTTCTTGACGGTGAACACCGCACGGCCCGTCAGGTCGTAGAGCGCACGCAGATTGCTCTGCTGCTGATTGTCCGCGTCCAGGAAGACCTCATGCCCCGTGATGTATCCCCGCGTGGGGTCGATCTCGATCTTCTGCCACTCGGGCCCGATCAAGGGTTTTCCTTGCAGATCGAACAGGCCGACCTTGGCGTCGACCGAGATGCCCTCGTGGCCGAGCACGAAGCGGCCCGACGGGTCGAGGCTGAAGCCCATCATCCGGTCGGGCTTGACCAGGGATTTGCCGCCGCGGTCCATCAGGCCGACCGCCGCCATCTCCTCGACGCTGCCCATGAAGTTGACCCGGACCTTGGGGGCTTTCTCGTCGCTGTAGACGAAAAGATCCGGCGTCAGCACGCCGACCAGCAGGTGTTTGGGCGCGAACACCTCCTTGCCGTCGTCGGTGCTGAAGATGCCGTAGCGGGCGGTCAGCGGATCCTTCAGGCGCCCGACGGCGCTGTAGCCGGGCACCTCGTGCAGGTAGGCCTGGCCCAGCAGCCCCAGCCCGGCCTTCTCGGCCGAGTCGTAGCGGGGAGACTGCAGCCACTGGCCCTGGCGGCCCAGCAGCCCGAACTGACCCTTCTTGTCCTCGGTGCCCAGGGCCTGGACCATGGCGCCCAACTTGCCGAAGGCCCCGCACTCGGCGAACTGCGCCTGGATCACCACTTTGCCGCTGTAGTCCATGTAGCCGCAGGGCGCGCCGTGATCCTTCTGGAACGCGACGTAGCCTTGGGCGGCGGAGCCCATGATCAAGCGGTAGTCGCCGCTTTGCGGGATCAGTTCCTTGCCCTGCGCATCGACCAGCCCATAGCTCTGCTTGGTCGTGTCCTGCGCGATCATGACCCCGTCCGCGCCCGGCTTCTGCAGGCTGTCGAATGCGACGGGCTGTTCAGTCCTCGTCTCCAGGTTGATCATCCAGCGCTGCCCCTGGCGCTGGGCGAGGACCAACTGGCCGACGGGCCGCTCCATGTCCTCGTAGACGGCCTCGGTGATCTTCTCGCCCTTGGCGCTCAGGATGCCCTGCTTGCCGCGGATCTCATAGCCGATGAACCGGGTGTTCGATTCACCGATTTCATAGACCTCGTCGAAACGCTGCGGCTGGATCTCGTTGCCTTGTTCGTCGATGATCCCGAACTTGGAGCCCTTGCTCACGCCGTAGTAGCCCGGCGTGAGGAAGCGCAGCTGCTTGAAACCCGACTTGAGCAGGGGCTTGCCGTCGGCGCCGAGCAGGCGCCAGACGCCATCGCGGGCCTTGGGCGCGGCGGCGAACACCGAGTTGCCCGGACGGTTCGAATAAAGAATGCTGTAGGCGTTGTCGAAGGGCAGCAGCAGCTTGCCGTCCTGGTCGATGACGCCGCAGCGCTGGTTGGCACAGACCGGCACGGCCAGCGGCTCCATGGCCTGGCCGGCGGCGGCGAGTGGCAGCCCCATGGCGAGGGCTGCGAGGCATCGAGAGAGTTCCGACAGACTTGAGCGCATTTTCATGTTCACGATCGACAGGTACCGGGCCATCACCGGCTTGGCGACGGCCCTTCAGGGGCGTTGGGATGGACCAAGGGGAAGGAGCAGGACGAACCGCCCGGGTCGCCTGGTGTGCACACCGGTCCGGGCATCACAAGGCCGACAAGGGGCGGCCGTCGGCTGCGCGGAAGATGGTGTCATCTCCTGCGTGCTTTCCTCTGTCCCCGCTCGCTTCCCACGTGCACACCGTGCGACGCGCCGTGGAGCGGGATTGTCGCATCGCTGCGCTGCCGTGAAGTCCGGCGGGCATGGCGGCGACGCCCCCCGACCCGGGGGTTACGCCGCCCCGGCTCTCATCTGGCGCCGACGATCGCCGACCAGGCCTGGGCCCAGGACAGGACGGGCACGGCACCCGCCGGCGGATACGGTTTCTTCTGCGGCCCGAACAGGAAGCGATGCGCGACGATGTAGTTCAGGTGCACCAGCACGTCCGGGCGATCGTCGATGAAGTGGGTGATGCCCAGCTTCCTGCAATGATCGGCCTTCTGCGGCCGCTCGCGGCAGAAGCGCAGGTGCTCCGGCTCCATGCCCGTGCGTTCGAAGAACGCATGGTGGCGCAGCCAGGCGCGTGTCTTCTCCTGCACCCGCGGCCCGGCCTTGGACACCAGCCAGACCTGCCCCTTGAACAGCCGCACCAGCTCGGGCACGACCTCGAACATGCCCTCGTACGGAGGCGTGGCCAGCGCGTCCTCCATCGAGCCGCCGATGAACGAGGTGTCGGCTCCGCCTTCCACGTCATCCGGCGCGATCAGCACCCGGCCGATGTCGATTCCCAGTTTCATCATGTGATTCCCCTTGTTGTTCATTGTTTGGATGCGCCATGGTAGGGAGATCGTCATATTGCGGGAACTATTGTTCTTGTAGTCAATATAATGCTGCGCTATAGATGATTCCTCCTTCCCGACTCGATTTCGATGCCGTGCTGTCGTTCGCCGAATTCGCGGACGACATGAATTTCAGCGCGGCGGCACGCCGGCTGAACATCTCGCAGCCGGCGCTGCACGTGAAGGTGCGCAAGCTCGGGGAGTCGCTCGACCGGGTTCTCTACCGGCGGGTCGGCCGCACGCTGGAGCTGACCGAACACGGCGAGGCGCTGGCCCGCTACGGCCGGCAGCTCCGGGCCGGCGCCGCGGAGGTGTTGGGCCAGCTCGACGGCAGCCCCGGGCAGCCCGTGACCCTGGCGGCGGGCGAGGGCGCCTACCTGTACCTGCTGGGGGCGGGGATCGGGCGTTTCCAGCGCGAGGCCGGGGCGCCGCTGCGCCTGATGAGCCTGGACCGTGATCGAACCGTCCAGGCCGTGCTGGGCGGCAAGGCCCAGCTCGGCGTGGCGCCGCTCGACGGCGTGCCGGACGCGCTGCAGTCGACCCTGCTGACCACGGTGGGCCAGGTCCTGGCGGTGCCGGCCGGGCACCGCTTCGCCGGCCGCTCGCGCCTGAGGCTCAAGGACCTGGCCGGCGAGCGCCTGGTGGTGCCGCCGCCCGGACGCCCGCACAGGGAGATGCTGGGCGCCTTGCTGCGATCGGAGCAGGTGGCCTGGGAGGTGGCGATGGAGGCCAACGGCTGGGAGCTGATGCTGAGTTTCGTGGCCATGAACATCGGCGTCGCCGTGGTCAATGCCTGCTGCCGCCTGCCCGAGGGGGTGGTCGCGGTGGCCCTGCCCGAGCTGCCGAGCCTGCGTTATCACTGCTTCCACCTGCGCGGGGTGGAGAGGTCGTCCCGGGTCGGCCAGCTCCGCGCCGCCCTGCTGGCGCACGGCGATGCGTGGAAGGGCTGATGCCTCAGGGGTGCGGCGCGCCTGCATCGGGTGACCGCCCAGAGGGCTTGCGCAGGCCCTAGACGATCAAGCCCTGCAGGCGCTCGTTGAGGCTGCCCTCGACCCCGTGAAGCCGGATCCGCACCTGTCCCTTGGCATGGGGCAGGGTGGTCGCCAGGTCGATCGGCTTGTGGTGGACGAATTTCGCGGGACTGTTCCAGTTCTCCCCCTGGGCGGGTTTCTCCAGCCCGTAGTGGAAGGCCCGCTCGGCCTTGATGGCCTGGATCGGATGCGAGGCCGCCCGGACGGCGTCCTTGTCCACCCGCTCCAGGTAGGGCTGCTCGTGCTCGTCGCCGCGCTCGATGCCGTTGTTGCCCAGGTAGGGGGACTTGCCTTTCGGGATCAGCTGCTCCGAGCTCTTGCGTGGCGCCACGTCGAACTGCGCCACCAGGGCCTCTCCCCGGGCCTGCGCCAGCTTCAGTTTCGCCTGCCGGTGCCTTTCGTAGAAGCTGATGAACCATTCCGTCTGCGTGCGCGCCAGCGTCGCCACGTTGTTCGCCGAGCGGAAGCTGGTCTTGGTCAGCGCATTGGCCTTCGGGTAGCCCGATACCAGCTCACCCTGGGCCTGCGCGCTCAGCGCCGGTTCGTTCGGCGGGCGCCGCTCCACCCAGTCCTGCACGGCCTTGGCGTGGCCGGCGGCGTTGTCGAACCAGTTCTGGTGCAGGGTGCAGTCGACCAGCCATTCCCACAGCGGCGAGCGCCGGTAGGCGATGCCGCCGTTGTCCTTGCAGAACAGGGGGATGCGCGACATCCTGCCGGCCGTGCTGGCATAGATCGCCGCGGTGGCCTCGTTCCAGCCGAGCGCGAAGCCCGCGGTCAGCCACTGGTAGCTGTGCGAGAACTCGCCGTGCCCGAGTGCGAACGAGTCTTTCCACAGCACCTTGCCGCGGACGTGCGCGCCGAAGCTCTGGCCCCCCAGGGGGCCGGCGAACACGACGTTGTCCTGGACCATGAACCCGAACTTCTTGTTCGCGAGGTTGACGATCGAACGCGTGAACCGGTTCGGCCGCTCGATCATGCCCTTCTGGTTGTACTCGCGCCAGATCATCGACGACACGATCTCGAGGTTCTTGGCGAACGATGGGTAGGTGTGCCAGCCGCACAGCAGGCCCAGCAGGTCGACGAAGGGTTGCGCGTCGTCGCCGGCGATCCCGTAGAGGTCCTGAAGCCGGTCGCGCGCATCCGTGGAATCCTGGATCTCCAAAATCGTCATGTCCGCCTCCTGGGGCCCGCCTTTCGCCGGCGTGGGCCACCAGCGTAGCACCCGGTGCTGCCGGATCGGGACGACGGAAGTCATATCGCGGCACGGGCGATTCGCGGTACCGCGCCACCCCCGGCTTGACCGCCCGGTGGGCGAAAGAATATGATGATCGTCATACGGAATCCGCCCACCCCATGAGCCGCACGCCCAACAGCCGCAAGCACGAGACCCACGAGCGCATCGTCGAGGTGGCCGCGCGTGCGATCCGCAGGCGTGGTTATGCGGGAGTGGGGGTCGCCGAGGTGATGAAGGAGGCCGGACTCACGCACGGCGGGTTCTATGCCCACTTCGAGTCGCGTGATGCCTTGCTCGTCGAGGCCCTGGAGCGTGCCGGCGCCGAGAGCGTCGAGACGTTGATGCAGGGGGCCGAGCAGCTGTCCGGCCAGGGCGTGAGCCCGTTCCGTGCGCTGGTCGAGGCCTATCTCTCCGAGGCGCATTGCGCCGCGCTGGAGACGGGTTGTCCGGTGGCGGCGCTGGGGAGCGACATGCCTCGCCAGTCGCCGGCGGTCTGCGATGCGTCGGCGGCACAGGTGCAGTGCCTGATCTCCGCCGTGCGCGGCAGCCTGCCCGAGGCCTCCCGTCCGGAGGCCGGCGTGGTGGCCGGCACCCTGGTCGGGACCCTGCAGCTCGCGCGCGCGCTGGGCGGGCGGGCCGCGGGGCGCGCCGTGCTCGCCGCCGCACGCCGGGCGCTGATCCGGCAGTACGACACACCGGCCGCGGCCGCCTGCTGATTCCACATGCGGGACGGAACGGCCGATCTTTCGCCCAGGAATATGACGTAAATCATATTCATTTCCCTGCCACACACTCCCGAGGAGACTCCCATGAAGATCGAAAACGCCGTCGCTCTCGTCACCGGTGCCAACCGCGGCCTCGGCCTGGCGTTCACGCGCGAACTGCTGGCCCGCGGTGCGCGCAAGGTCTACGCCGCGGCCCGCGATCCCTCGACCCTCGTCCAGCCCGGCGTCGAGGCCTTGCGCCTGGATGTCACCCGGCCCGACGAGGTGGCGGCCGCCGTGGCGCGCGCGGGCGACGTCACCCTGGTGATCAACAATGCCGGAGTCGCCGAGACGGGGGGCTTCCTGGCGCCGGACAGCGAGGAGGCCGCGCGTCGCCAGTTCGAGGTCAACTTCTTCGGCATGCTGCGCATGAGCCGGGCCTTCGCCCCGGTGCTCGCGGCCCAGGGCGGCGGCGCCTTGCTCAACGTCTTGTCCATCGTGTCGTGGATCAACGGCGGCGAGCTGGCGGCGTATGCGGCCAGCAAGTCCGCCGCGTGGTCCCTGACCAACTCGCTGCGCCACGAACTGGCGGCGCAGAAGACCCAGGTGCTGGGATTGCACATGGGTTTCGTCGACACCGACATGGTGCGCGGCTTCGAGGCGCCGAAGGCCAGACCGCAGGACATCGCCGGGCGTGCGCTGGACGGGATCGAGTCGGGCCTGGACGAAGTGCTGGCGGACGAGGCCACCCGGCAGGTCCGGCAGGGCCTCGCGGCGGCGCGGCCGATCTACCTGCCGCAGGGCGCCTGAGGCCGCCGGCGCGCGGGCAGCGCCTTCGCCGCCCGGCTCAGGGGCCGCCGGCCGCCCCGCCAGGCGCGGCGGTGCCCGCGAGCCAGCTCTCGAACGACTCGCGTGAAGAGCGGGTGAGGGCGCGGGCGAAGCTGTCCTTGTTGCTCAGGTAGAGGCAGTGCCGCATCACCGTGTAGGGGTTGAACTTGTCGGTCGAGCCGCTGTCTTCCAGGTGCTGCTTGTAGCGCCTGACCAGCGTGATGTTCTCGCGCACCAGCTGGTTGAAGTGGGCGCGGGTGAGGCCGGGCGACCATTCGACGATGTTGTGCACGAAGCTGTCCACCTTGCGCGGTTCGAATTCGAAGTCCTTGAAGAAGTGGTTGGCGATCTTCAGGAAGGTGAACGCGTTGAGCGCGCTGCCGGGCGGCACGGCCTGGCCGTTGTTCGGTGCCGAGGCCGGCGGCGAGGGCGCCGAGGTTTCGTCGGGCGCTTCCAGCAGTTCGGCGTCGGTGGTGTCGCGGATCTGCCGGAACTCCCGGTCGGCCAGCTCGAACAGCGCCGACAGGACGTTGATGCGCCGCTTGAGCTGGTTGGGGATCGACTTCTTGTACTTGATCTTGTGGTCCAGCACGCTCCAGGAGTCCTGGATGATGGTGCGGATCTGCAGCTCGAAGCGCAGCGGGGCATAGGACTTGTACTCGGGCAGGCGCACCCTGGCCGCGTTCAGCTTCAAGTCCATGTGCAGCCCCTTGTAGCCGAAGGAGTCCTCCGTGCTCTCGAGCGCGCTCACCTTGTCGTTGACATCGATGACCTCGAAGTGCGAGCGCACGACCTCGGCGATCTTCTCGATCTCGTCCTCGTACAGGCAGACGATGCGCAGGCCGATCAGGTCGGTGATGTGGGGCGCGATCTCGTACGGCGTCTTGGACTCTTCCAGCGCGACCCGGTACTTGCGCGAGAACTTGCGGATGCATTCCTCCTTGTCCTTGACCCGCCCGTAGACCTTGGCCACCTGGATGCTGCCCGAGTGGGTGACCAGCGCGGTCAGCAGGGCGACGAAGGAGGAGTGGGCGTCCTCCAGCAGCAGCGCGTTCTCTTCGTAGTAGGTGCGGAACTGGGACTTTTCGAGTTCGAAGTCGAGGGAAGGCATGGTCGGGACGATCGTGGAGTCGGGCCGAGTCTACGGGAAGGCCGGCTCGCACAAATGCGCTGGCACTGCAGCCACCTGGGATGAGGGGGCCGATGCTCGTCTCGCGAATCCGGTGCGCGCCCGTGTCTGGCGGGTCGCCCGAGGTGTCCCTCGGCCCGCAGCCCCGTTCAACCGGCTTGGAAGTCTCCCGGCAAGCGACGCCGCGGCCGTGCCGCCAGATAGTCCCGTGTCATCTCAGGCGTCATCAGCTCCAGCATGACGCTGTTCTCGATCCAGAATTCGATCACCTTGTTCGGCCCGCGCGGCAGCTCGATCGCGCGCCAGCCTTCGCGGGCCGCCAGGGCGAAGATCTCCTGCGCGCTGCATTCGACCGAGACGTTGACGTGGGTGGCCACGCAGGGCGGGCTGCCTTCGCGGTGGCGGAAGTTGGCCTGGCCGGCCCCGCGGTCGGGGAACAGCTCGGTGCCCACTGGGTAGACCTCGATGGCCGTGCCGTGCGCGTCGCCGGCCCAGGCGATGTAGGAGTCGTGGTAGGGGCCGAAGCCGGTCAGCAGGCCGTCGAACAGCTCGGTCAGGACCTCGGCCACGTGGCGCGGGTCGCGGGCGGGGATGGACACATGGTGGATCAAGTTTGTTTCTCCTGCAGGCGGATGCCGGCACATTGTTGGGAATCCGCCCGGTTCGCGATAGCCTTGCGGGTTGTATGCCGGCGTTCCAGAAAATGAACACATCTCCTTATTCGGTGGACGACCTCGTCTGGTTCCTGCGCATCGCCGAGGCGGGCAGCCTGTCGCGCGCGTCGCGGTTGTTCGACGTGCCCAAGTCCACGCTGTCGCAGCGTTTGTCGCGCCTGGAGGATGCCGGCGGCGTCGCGCTGGCGCAGCGCAGCTCGCGCAGTTTCCAGCTCACCCAGGCCGGCCGCCACCTGGTCGACGAGGCCGGCCCGCTGGTGCGCCGCCTGGAGTCCGTGGCCGACGAGCTGCTGCGCGGCGACCAGGCCACGCGCGGGGTGGTGCGCATGTCGGCCTCCGGCAGCTTCGGCAAGTACGTGCTGCTGCCCTTGATCACCGAGTTCCTGCTCGCCCATCCGCAGGTGTCGATCGAGACCGAGTTGACCGACCGGCGGCTCAACCTGCTGGAGCAGGGCATGGACCTGGCGGTCCGCATCGGCAGCCTGCCCGACTCCGGCCTGAAGGCGAGAAGCCTGGGCTCGGTGCGGCGAGTGCTGTGCGCCGGTGCCGCGTACGTGCAGGCGCACGGCCTGCCGGCCGAGCCCTCGCAGCTCGCCTCGCACAGCTGCCTGGTGCAATCGCGCTCGGCCGCGGCGATCACCCTCGACGGCCCCGCCGGACGGGCCGAACTCAGCTTGCCGGCCCGCTGGGTGCTGGGGCCGTCGGAGCATCTGCTGGAGCCGGTACGCATGGGCCTGGGCATTGCCGCGCTGCCCGAGATCCAGGTGGCCGCGCTGCTGGCCGCGGGAGAACTGCGGCGGGTGCTGCCGCAGTGGCAGCTGCCGCTGGAGCCGGTGCACCTGGTGTACACCGCCCAGCGGCACCAGACCGCGGCGCTGAGGACACTGATCGAGCATCTCGTCGCTCGTGTTCCCGGGCGCATCTCGGCGCTGCTGGGCGGGGAGGCGGCAGACCGGTCGGGTGCGGGCCGATGAGGAGTGGCGTGGGGGGCGCCGCCGCGTAGGGCCCGGCCCCGCACCTCCCGGTTCAGGGGGGAGTGCGCTCCCGCGCACGGATGCCGGTCCTATACTGCCTCGCCATCCTGGGTGACGCCGAGCCTCTTCCTGCCGGTGGCCACGCGTTCACGAACCCCTCATTTCCCGGACACCATGGACTCGACCAAATACTCCCGCAACACCCGCGATGTGAGCCGAGGCGCGCATGACGTCGATGCCGGTTTCCAGTTCGAGTTCTATTGCGAGCGCTGCCGCGACACCTGGCGCAGCCCCTTCCAGCCCTATCGCCGCGGCCAGGTCGCCGGCTGGTTGTCGCGGGCGGCCTCGGTCTTCAGCGGCGTGGCCCGCGACGCGGGCCGGGCGGCGGCCGGCTTGGCCGACGCCGGCTGGGGCGAGGCGCGCGACCAGGCCTTCCGCCAGGCCATCGACCAGGCGGAGCAGCACTTCCACCGCTGTGCCTGCTGCCACAACCAGGCCTGCGACAAGTGCTGGAATGTGCCGAAAGGCCTGTGCCTGGGTTGTGCGCCGGATGTCCAGGCCGAGGTCGAGCAGGCTCGCAGCAGCGCCGAGGTGCGGCAGGCGCGCGAACGGGCCGAGGAAGTGGGCGAGGCGATGGCGCAGGCGCGCGATGTCGCCCGGCCGTCGACCAACGCCTGTCCCCGCTGCAAGTCGCCCACGCTGGGCGCGAAGTTCTGCCCGGAATGCGGTTGCGACCTGGCCACCTCCAGCATCCGCTGCGGCCGTTGCACGGCGGTCCTGCCTGCCAATGTGAAGTTCTGCACCGAGTGCGGGACCCGCACCTGAGGACGGCTGGCGCGGCCCGGCGCCGCGCGTTCAGAAACGGCGCCGCAGCAGCACCTGCCGCACCCCTTCGATGGCGGCGGCGGGGTTCAGGCCTTTCGGGCAGACGTCGGCGCAGTTCATGATGACGCGGCAGCGGAAGAGCTTGTAGGCGTCGTCCAGCTCGTCGACGCGGCGCTCGGTGTCGCCGTCGCGTGTGTCGGCGATGAAACGCGCCGCCTGCAGCAGGGCGGCCGGGCCGAGGAAACGCTCCGGGTTCCACCAGTACGAGGGGCAGGAGCTGGTGCAGCAGGCGCACAGGATGCATTCGTACAAGCCGTTCAGGGCCTCGCGTTCCCGCGGCGTCTGCAGGCGCTCGGTGTCCGGCAGCGGCCCCTTGGGGATGACGAAGGGGCGCACCGCGTGGTACTGGCGGTAGAACCGGGTCATGTCCACCACCAGGTCGCGGATGACCGGAAATCCCGGCAGCGGCCGTATCACCACCGGCTCGTGCAGCGTGCGCAGGTTGGCCAGGCAGGCCAGGCCGTTGCGGCCGTTGATGTTCATGGCGTCCGAGCCGCACACCCCTTCGCGGCAGGATCGGCGATAGCTCAGCGAGGGGTCCTCGCGCTTGAGTCGCTCTAGCAGGTCCAGCAGCATG
Source organism: uncultured Rhizobacter sp. (assembly GCA_966211755.1). Classification (GTDB taxonomy): domain Bacteria; phylum Pseudomonadota; class Gammaproteobacteria; order Burkholderiales; family Burkholderiaceae_C; genus Rhizobacter. The sequence goes on from CBIHOH010000047.1 coordinate 20,298, forward strand.
CGTTCGCCCTGCAGCGGCAGCTCGTAGTCCTGCATGCGCGGCTTGTCGTCCAGCTCCGGCCGGTAACGGTAGATGGAGAGTTTCATCGGTGTCCTTTCATGCCAGCGGCAGCAGCAGCACCGCCACCCAGGCGACCGTGGCGACCAGCGTGCCGACGAGCAGCCCGAGGCAGGCCAGGCGCAGGCCTAAGGGTTTGACGTAGTCGAGCACCACGTCGCGCATGCCCACCCAGGCATGCAGGGCGACCGCGCCGAAGAACAGGATGAGCGCGATCTTCATCGCCGGGGTGGCGAGCCAGGCCTGCCAGGCCTGCTGCGAGCTCGGCGGCGCCAGCAGCAGGTGCAGCGCGAAGTACAGCAGGAACAGCAGCGAGCCGATGGCCGTCACACGTTGCACGACCCAGGCGCGCAGGCCGCTCAGCGTGGCTTTCATGACGCGGCCGTCCAGGCCTGCAGGGCCAGGGCCGCGGCCGCCAGCAGCGTGGTGAGCAGGGCCACGCCGTGCACGATCCAGGCGCTGGCGCGGGCCTGGCGGTAGCGGGTGGCATAGCCGGCGTCGAACAGCAGGTGCCGCACGCCGGCCGCGGTGTGGTGGGCCAGGGCCCAGGTCAGCAGCAGCAGCACGAGCCGGCCCGGCGTGCTGCCCAGCCAGGCCAGCCAGGGCCCGGCGACGCGCTCGCCGGACAGCGAAAGCGACAGCGCCCACACCAGCCACGGCAGGCCGAGCACCAGCAGGATGCCCGAGATGCGATGGGCCAGCGACACGGTCGCGGTGACCGGCAGGCGGACTTTCAGCGGGTCCAGGAAGACCGGGCGGTCGACAGTGGCGGGCGGGTGGACCATGGCGTACTCCTGTGGGATCGTGCGGCCCTGCGCGGCAAGGCGCATGCCTCCTGATGCCGGCGCGGCCGCGGGGCTCAGGTGTGCGCCGGGGCCTCGTTGGGGCGCAGGTCGGGTGGTGTCTCATGGGTGTGGAAGGGCGCCGGCGAGGGGACTTCCCACTCCAGCCCGATCGCGCCGTCCCAGGGTTTCGCGGCCGCCTTCTCGCCGCGGCCGCGCAGGGCCGGAAGGACGATGAACAGGGCGAAGTAGGCCTGGGCCAGCCCGAAGCCGTAGGCGCTGACGGAGATCAGCGCATTGAAGTCGGTGAACTGCATCGGATAGTCGGCGTAGCGGCGCGGCATGCCGGCCAGCCCGAGGAAGTGCATCGGGAAGAACGACAGGTTGACGAAGACCAGCGAGGTCCAGAAATGGATCTGCCCGCGCCGCTCGGGGTACCTCACGCCGGTCCATTTGGGCGACCAGAAATAGTAGGCGGCGAACAGCGCGAACAGCGAGCCGGCCACCAGCACATAGTGGAAGTGGGCGATGACGTAGTAGGTGTCGTGGACCAGGATGTCGATCGGCGCGACCGACAGGATGAGCCCGGAGAACCCGCCCATCGAGAACACGAAGATGAAGCCCAGGGCGAACAGCATCGGCGTCTCGAAGCTCAGCGAGCCGCGCCACATGGTGGCGATCCAGTTGAAGACCTTCACGCCGGTGGGAACGGCCACCAGCATGGTGCTGTACATGAAGAACAGCTGGCCGGTGACGGGCATGCCCGTCGCGAACATGTGGTGGGCCCAGACGATGAAACTGAGCACGGCGATGGACGCGGTGGCGTAGACCATGGAGGCATAGCCGAACAGGCGCTTGCGGGAGAACGCCGGCACGACGTGGCTGATGATGCCGAAGGCCGGCAGGATCATGATGTACACCTCGGGATGGCCGAAGAACCAGAACAGGTGCTGGTACAGCAGCGGGTCGCCCCCGCCCGCCGAGTTGAAGAAGGTGGAGCCGAAATGCCGGTCGGTGAGCGTCATGGTGATGGTCGCGGCCAGCACCGGCATGACGGCGATCAGCAGGAAGGCGGTGATCAGCCAGTTCCAGGCGAACAGGGGCATGCGCATCAGGCCCATGCCCGGCGCCCGCAGGTTGAGCACGGTGACGATGATGTTGATGGCCCCCAGGATGGAGGAGATGCCCATCAGGTGGATGGCGAAGATGGTCATGTCCATCGAGGCGCCCATCTGGTAGGTCAGCGGTGGGTACAGGGTCCAGCCGGCGCCGACCGCCCCTTCGGCGGTGAAGAACGAGCCCAGCAGCAGCGCGGCGGCGGGCACCAGCAGCCAGAAGCTGAAGTTGTTCAGCCGCGCGAACGCCATGTCGGCGGCGCCGATCTGCAGCGGGATCATCCAGTTCGCCAGGCCCACGAAGGCCGGCATGATGGCGCCGAAGATCATGATCAGCCCATGCAGGGTCACCAGCTGGTTGTACCACTGCGGGTTGAAGAACTGCAGGCCGGGCTGGAACAGCTCGGCCCGGATCAGCAGGGCCAGCACGCCGCCGGTCATCAGCATGGACAGCGAGAACAGCAGGTACAGCGTCCCGATGTCCTTGTGGTTGGTGGCGTAGAGCCAGCGGCGCCAGCCGGCCGGCGGGGCCGAATGCGGTTCGGTCTGCAGGCTGCCGTGCGGAGGGACGATGTGCGTGGTCATGGGATCGCTTTCGACGGGAGGCACGTGGAAGCGGCACGGACGAAGTGCGCGCGAGCGAGGGGACGACCCGGCCATCCGGGGATCGGAGGTGCTCCCGGGGCAAGCGACATGCCCTTTTTCCTTGGCGCGAAGCTGCCACCGCGGCGTCCATGGGGCGGCGCGCAGACCGGGGCAGGCCCGGCTTGCCGGGAAGAATTTGCGGCACGGCGCAGTCTGCGGGATGGCGGCGGCCACGCGGGCTGCCTAGCATGCGCCTCTCCAGGTTCGGCCGGGTCTTGCCCTGCGGGCGAGGGGCCGCTCGAACCGGCGTTCTCCTGGGAAGAGAGCCCGTTTCCGTCCCGCCGTGCAGATCGGTCTGCCCATGGTGGGGCGCGCCGAAGTGACGCCGGCAGACCGCACTTTCAGCATGGAAGACGAAGACATGATGATCGACATTCGAATCTGGCGGCGCACCTCTGCCGCCGGCCTGGTCTTGTGCATGCTCGGCGGCTGCGGCGGGGGCGGCTCGAGCGACGAACCCGTTGCCGGGCCGGCGCGGGTCGCGGCCGGGTCCACGGAAGCGGCGGCGGTGAAGGCCGGGCCTTGGGACGCCCATCCCGTGCAGAGCTGGAACCAGGCCGCCCTCGAGACCGTGCGCGGCCTGTCGCTGAGCGACGCGCAGGCGGCACGGCTGTATGCGATGGTCAATGTCGCCCTCTACGATGCGGTCAACGGCATCGATTCGCAGACGGATGTGAGGCGCCAGCCCGCCCTGGTGCCGGCCCGGGGCGTATCCGCCAGGGCCCACGCAGGCGCGGCGGCGGCGGCGGCCGGGCATGCGCTGCTGGTCCGGGCCCATCCGGAGCGCGCCGCGCTCTACGATGCCCGGCTGGCGGCCGATCTGGCAGCGATCGCCGACGGCGCGGCCAAGCAGGAGGGGCAGGCCTGGGGGGCCGAGGTCGGCAGCGCGGTTCATGCCCTTCGGCAGAACGACGGTTCGACGCCCAATGAAACGCAGCCGGGCGGTACCGGGCCCGGGGTGTTCCGCGCCGACTGGTCGGGCGTGCAGTTCCGCCGCCTCGCGCCCTTCGTGCTGGCCGACCCGGCACGCTATGCCGGTTTCGTGCCGCCGGCGCTGACGAGCGCGGCCTATGCGAGCGCGTTCAACGAGGTGAAGCTGCTCGGCAGCGCGGCCGTGGACGATCCGCTGGCCATGCAGACCTTCCAGTTCTGGGCCGGCGGCAGCGGCAGCGCGCAGCCGGCCGGCGAGTGGATCAAGCTGGCCCTGGCGCTGAGCCGGGAGCACGCGCTCGGTCTGCCGGAGAGCACCCGTCTGATGGCCTTGCTCGGCATGGCGCTGTCCGACGTCGTCGCGCCGACCTTCCGCATCAAGTACGACACCCACGCCTGGCGGCCGGCCACCGCCATCCGCGAGGCCGATCTCGACGGCAACCCCGATACCCAGGCCGATCCGGCATGGGCCCCGCGCGCGGGCGGCATCGGCAGCTCGCCGGAAGCCGTGTCGGGCCACAGTGCCTTTGCCGGAGCGGCCAGCACCGTGCTGCGCGGCTACTTCTGCTCCGACCGCATCGCCTTCGTGCTGCAGACGGACTCGGCCACCGGCGGAGCGCGCCGCTACACCAGCTTCAGCGAGGCGGAGGCGGAGGCGGGCCGCTCACGGGTCGGGGCCGGGCTGCATTTCGAGTTCAGCAATGCCGCGGGCCAGGCGACCGGTCGCGGCGTGGGGGACGAGGTCCTGGCCAAGGCCCTGCTGCGCAGCCACGGCTTGACCCACCACGGCAGCTGCCCGCGCTGAGGAAGCCGGCCCGGCCTCCTCTCGACTTCGCATAACATGCCGCCGATGTCCGGGGGGGGCGGTGCCCGGCCCGCCAGGCATCGCCTGGGCTTGGCGTGCCGCGCACGCCGGGCGCCAACCCGCGCGCGCGCAGCTTCGCCGTCCAGGCTCGGGCCGCACGCACCGATCAAATTCCGGCCCCGGGGCCGCTCCATGGGATGTTTCTGATGCTCAAAGGTATCGATCCGCTGCTGACTCCTGAACTCTTGCGTGTGCTGGCCGAGATGGGGCATGGCGACGACATCGTCATCGCCGACGCCAACTTCACCGGCACCACGCTGGGACGCGGCAAGATCCTGATCCACCTGCCGGGCGTGGGGGTCGGGCGGGTGTGCCAGGCGGTGCTGTCCCTGTTCCCGCTCGACCTCGGCGTGCCGCATCCGGTGTCCTACATGAAGGTCTGCGACACCCCCGAGGGTTACCGCAGCGCGCTGCAGCGCCGTGTCATCGGCGAGTTCGCCGAGGCCGGCTGGGTGCGGCCGGAGCAATGCGCCGGCGTGGAACGCTTCGCCTTCTACGAGCGCGTGCGCCGCGCGCATGCGATCGTGCAGACGGGCGAGTTGCAGCCGTACGCCAATTTCATCCTGTCCAAGGGCGTGCTGGGCGAGGCGCTGGAGGCTTGACGTCCCGGGGCCCGGTGGCGTCGCGGCATCCGCACGCCGCGGCCGGGCGGCAAGCTCAAGTCCACTCGAAATGGTTCGGCAAGCCGTTCAAGATGTTGCCCGAGAAACGGTTGCCTGCCGGGCTGAAGCTGTGCCCGGCTTCCTTCTGGATCGCGACCAGCGTCTGCCCCGTGGGGGCCTCGAAGGTGTTGTCCAGCAGCGAGACCTGGCTCGAGCTGCCGCTCTTGAAGTCGAGCGCATAGGAGGCGGCCAGGCCATTGCCGCAGTCGGTGAAGGTGTTGCCTTGCAGCAGCAGCCGGTCGACCGTGAAGGCCTGCAGGCCGATGCGGCCCACGCTGCCGCAGTGGATGAACCGGTTGCGCGAGAGGGTGATGTCGCGGCAGCGCAGGTCGTTGCCGACATAGCCGATGTAGGACCCGTTGCGGTCGGTGAACCGGTTGTCCTCCAGGGTCACGCCGACCGCACCGGTCAGCCCGAAACCGCTTCTTGCATTCAGCACGGTGTTGGAAAGGACCCGCGTGGCATGGCCGGGTGCATCCGCCGGCACGCCGCCCGCCGGGTGGTTGACGAAGGCGAAGCCGTAGGCGCTGCAGGTGTCGATGGTGTTGTGCGAGACCTCGAAGTCGCCCGGAGGACTGGTGTAGTGGTGGCCCGCGAGCACCACCGCGACCACGCCCACGTTGCCGCCGATGTTCTTGAAGTCGTTGCCGGTCACGGTGATCCCGCGCACGATGTGGAAGTCGTTGTCGTTCGGCTCGATGTCCACCGCGCCGGGCATGTCCGGGCGGGTGCAGTCGTGGAAACGGTTGTCCTGGATCAGCACCTGGTCACCGTCGATGACGGTGATCGCGTTGCGGTTGTCGCCGTTCGCGCCGTCGAACTCGCAGCGGATGATGGTGGTGGCCTGGTTGTGCCGTGGCGTTCCGCCCGAGCTGCTCATGCCGCCGAGGTAGATGCCGTCGCCGCGGAAGCCGCTGAACAGGCAATCGGCGATGCGCAGGTCGCGCACGCCGTTGACGGCGAGGAGGTGCGTGTGCTCGCGGAAGCCGAGGGTGGTGACCTGCCCGCGCAACTGCAGCTTGCGCAGGCGGATGCCTTCGACGAACGCGGTCGGTGACGCCGACTCGGCGGTGAGCAGGTGCGCGGCCGAGGACTGTTGGATGACCGAGCTGTTGCCGTCGCCGAGAAGCACGGTCCGGTCGCGCAAGCGGAGGCTGCCGACGCGGTAGGTGCCGGCCGGCAGATAGACCCTGGCCGAGGCATCGACAGCGGCCTGCAGCGCCGCCGTATCGTCGCTCACGCCATCGCCCTTGGCATGGAAGGGCGCGCTTTTCACGTTGGCATAGCTGCTGTCCGGACGAGCCGCCTGTGCCTCGGCATCCGGCACCAGCGCCTCGGTCTCCACCGTGGCCTCGGCCTCGTTTCCACCTCCACAGCCGGGGAGCAGGCCCGCCACGGCGAACGACGCGCCCAGGCCGAGCGGATAGCGCAGGAGTTGGCGTCGTGTCGGGTCCATGTCGACTTCCTTGGAAGTGGGGAGGGGGACTGCTGATTCGTTTTCCGGTCGGCCCGCCAGGCCTTCGCTGTCGCCGAGCCGGGCCGGGCCGGGCCGAAGGCCGCGGTCTGCGGCCGGGCACGCATGGTAGGCCGCGGAAGCCGGCGCGAGGACGATGGGCTTGAATCAGTTCTCGACAATTTGTGTCAGAAACACCTGGCCGCTGCCGAGCGGCCGGGTCTCACGCCGAGCAGCGCAGCAGCGCGGGCTCGACCGGCTGCCAGGCCTGCAAGGGCGCTCCCTCGTGGCAGCGCAGGCGCAACGGCCGGTCGTCCTGCGCGCACAGCGCCACCAGGTTGCCGTGGCCGCAGTCGAGTTGCCAGAAACGCCAGTGGGCGGGGTCGTCCCCGTGCTTGAAATAGGCGTCGATGCGGCCGCTGTCCGGAAGGCGGAAGCCGAAGTCGTCGAGCGGGATAGCCAGGCCCAGGCCGCGCGCCTTGATGTAGCTTTCCTTGAGCGTCCACAGGGCCAGGAAGCGGGCCGGCCGCGCGGCGGCCGGCAGGGCCTGCAGCTCGCCCAGCTCAGGCGCGGAAAAGTGATGTTCGGCCGTGGACATCGACACCTTGCGGCACAGGTTCTCGGTGTCGACACCCAGGGCCCCGTGGCGCCGCACGGCGCACACGACCAGCTCCTTCGAGTGCGACAGGTTGAAGACGAGGTCGCGTGCGTCTTCTGCGGGCTCGACCAGGGCCGGCCGGCCGTGGGCGGTCGGCGCGAAACGCCAGTCCCCGGGTGCCGTGGCGGCATAGCGGCTCAGCACGGTGCGCACCAGCGCCCTGGTGACCAGGTAGCGATGGCGGTCGTGCGCGAAGTGGAAACGCGCCTGCTGCGCCTGTTCCTCAGGCGACAGCAGGGCGCGGTACCGGGCCAGTGTCGCGGGATCGTCCACCCGGGCCGGCGAGCTCATCCACAGATGGATCTCGTCGTCGGGCAGGACGCTGCGCGGGGTGTCGGGCATTCGGCGGCTCCGGTGGCTCGGGGGCGGGGACCCGCGCGACCGGCGTCTTCCGGTCGTCTGCGCAGGGGGCCGCAGTTTAGCCGCGGGCCTGCGCCGGGCGATTCCAGGGGCCTGTCATTTTTTTCACGCTCGGTCCGGATTTGCCGCCGCAAACGTGGCACTTTGGCGAAGCCGGGCCTGCGGACGGTGCGGCGCAGGCACACTAGCGCCAGTCATCGAACGGCCGGGGGGCAGCTGGGTCCCGGCATCCGGCCGCAACCCGATGTCGGAGTCTGCATGAACCTGCTCATTCACGCGCATACCCTGAAGAACGAGCCCTTGTCGCCGCCGCTCATCGGCCGCTTCGACGAACGCGGGGGCACCATCGGCCGCATGGAAACCAACGCGCTGGTCCTGCCCGATGCGCAGCGGCTGATCTCGCGCGTGCAGGCCGAGCTGCGCTTCAGCAGAGGCGTCTTCTCGATCCGCAACGTGGGCAGCGCCAACCCGATCCTGATCAATGGCCGGCCCGTGATGCCGGGAGAATGCATCACGCTGGTCAACGGCGACGAGATCGTCATCGGCACGTATGTGATGCGCGCCTCGCTGGAAGCCGAGGCCGCGGACGAGTCGCCCGAGCGCACGGTGGTCGACGGCCGTGGCCTGATCCAGGCCCAGGCGGCTTCGCGCCATCTGTCGCGCGAGGCCGCCGCGCCGGCACCATCCGCCGCCGAGGAGGATCCCGCGCTCGCGACCCTGTTCCCCGACCTGCTGGACACACCGGTTCCGACCGGGCCGTCCGATGCGCCCGACGTTCCCCCGTTTCCGCAGGAGAAGAACCCGTTTGCCGGATTCACCCTGATTCCCGAGCCCGAGGTGTCGCCGGCGCTGGCCCAGGCGGTGCCCGAGCCCGCGGACCCGGTCCCGGCCGCCGCGATGGAGCCGCCTGCAGCGGCGAGCTCCGGCCAGGTGGCCGCACCGGAACCCGTCTTCGAGCCCACGCAGCCCGTGCCGAGGCCGGCAGCGGACGATGCCGTGGCAGCGGCCCCGCCGCCGCCGTCCAGGCCGCCGCTGCCGCTCATGCCCATGCCCCCGGTGCGGTCCGAGCCGCCTGCCATGCCGGCGGCCCGCCCGCTGGTACGGCCGCCGGTGGACGCCGCCTCGGCCGAGGTGCTGTGGCAGGCCTTCTGCGAGGGAGCGGACATCGAGCTGCAGGTGCCCCAGGGGCTCAACCCCGATCTCATGCGCATCATCGGCGAGTTGTTGCGCCACGCGGTGGACGGCACGCTCAAGCTGGTGGCCTCGCGTAGCGCCGCCAAGCAGGAGCTGCGCGCCGACCTCACCACCTTGCAGCGGCGCCACAACAACCCGCTCAAGTTCTCGTCGGATGCGCGGGTCGCCATCGACCGCCTGCTGCAGCCGCCGAGCCGCGACTTCATCGCCGGGCCCGCCGCCTTCAACGAGGTGATGGACGACTTGCTCGGCCATGCCAACGGCACCGCCGCCGGCCTGCACGCGGCGCTGGACGCCGTGCTGGCGCAGTTCGAGCCGGGGCGGCTGGAAAGCCAGCTCGGGGCCCAGGGGGTGCTCGATGCGCTGCTGCCCATGCACCGCCGCGCCAAGCTGTGGGAGCTCTACCTGCAGCACTTCAAGCGCCTCCAGCACCAGGCCGAGGACAACTACCACGAGGTGTTCGGCGCCGCCTTCATGCGCGCCTACGCCGAAGAGCTGGCACGTCTGGAAGCCGCCCGGTCGACCCCCTGAGCCCGGCGCTCGACCCGGGCACGACGAGCAAGCCGCTACCCGCCCGGCGGGGCCTTGCCTCGGAGACCGCCCTGGCTCAGGCCGGGGCGTCTTGCAGCAGCGCCTTCTGCAGCGCCCGGCCCTTGCCACCCAGGGGCAGCCGGCCCAGCACGTCCCGGCAGGGACCGGGCAACGGCCGCCGCAAGCTCAGGCTGAGTTCGAGCAGCAGTTCCAGCAGGGCGGCCAGGTCCCTGGCCGGTGGGTCGGCCTGGGCCGCCAGCATGTCGCAGATCAGCCCGAACACCAGCGGGGCGGCCCGTCCATCGCAACGCAACGCGGCCTGCAGGCTCTTGCGGTAGCGGCTGGCCAGCACCAGCGGGGTGGCGAGCAGCCTGCCCAGCGTGTCGCCCAGGGCCTGCGCATCGAGCCGCCCCTCGGCGTGGCTTTGCACCAGCACGTCCACGGCCAGCGCCACCAGCCCCGGTTCCTTCGCGCACAGGGCCACGGCCAAGGTCAGCAGGGCCATGGGGGACAGGGGCACGGTGGGATCCTGCAGCAGCCGCAGGTAGGCGTTGTCCTTCCACTGTGCCTCGCCCCATTTCAGGTTGTTGCCGATGGAGCCCGCGCCGCCCGCGAAAAACGCTTCCAGGCTGCCCGGCATCAGCGACGCGGCGTACATCACCATGGCCTCGGAGCTGCCGGAGAAGTACTGGAACTGCCAGGTGGCTTGCCACGCCTCCTGCCCGGGCTGCGACAGCGGGATGCGCCAGCGTGCCAGGCCATGCGGCGACGGCCGCAGCAGGCTGGGCTGGGCGCTCGGCACCAGGAAGTGGTGGATGAACGTCTCCGTGGAGGGCCCGTCCGTGTTCGGGGGCACGGCTCTCACCTCCCATTGGAAACGCGCCGCGGCGCCGGCGTCCGGGCCCAGGTCGCCGTAGGCGGCCAGGACCGCCGCATCGTCGGCGCCGGGGCAGCGGATGCGGGCGGCGGCGAGGAACAGCTCGCGTTCGAGTTCGCCGCCAGGGGCCGGGTCGGCCAAGGCGGCGATGGGCACCGTGTCCCCCAGGGCGTGGCGCAAGGCGCGGCTGAAGGGGGTGTCGGGCAGCGCACGCGCGCCGCGCAGCAGGGTGTCGGGCCAGCCGGCCTCGGGCCGGGGAGGCAGGCGCAGCAGCGACTGCACCTGCTCCAGCGGCGATGCCTGCACGCCGCGCGCCGCATGCGCCGCCGCGCGCTCGACCAGGACCGAAGGGGCCACGAAGCCGCGCCGGTGGGTCGCCGCGGACAGCGGCGTCACGCCGGCACCGAGTGCCGCCAGCTCCATCCAGTCGTCGATGCGCAGCCCCAGGTAGACCTCCGCGGTGTAGCTCGTCGGCTTCCTGGTCGACCATTCCCGATGATGGACGAGGGCCAGTGACTCGACCCGTTCGCCCTGCATCACCCACAACACCAGCCGCGCCAGCTCGGCGGTCACCGGTTTGTCCGGGCGGATCCTGCGGGCGCGTTTCACCAGCGGCGAAAAGCGCTTGCGGACCTCCGCATCGAAGGGCGCCCGCCGCACCAGGGCCTCGGCCACGCGCTCGAAGTCGTCGAGCGCGAGTTCGTTCTCGAGCACGAAGGCGCAGCGGTCGAGCAGCTCGTCCGCATCGTCCAGCGGCCGCAGCGCGCGGTCCGGGTCCAGGGGTGTCGCGATGGAGGCCGGGGCCGGGTTCGTCATCGCGGCCCGCGCGTCGACGGCGGTGTCAGGCGCGGCCTCGGGCACGTCTCCGACCAGGGCCAGCAGGGCCGGCCGGTGGACCGCGGCGATGCCCGGCAGGTGCTCGGCCAGGGCGAGGCGGGTGCTGTCGTCCATCCCCCATCCGGCCAGGCGCTGCAGGACCTTCTTCTGCAGCTCGGCCGATTCGTGGATCAAGGCCACGCTGCAGAGTTCGCTGGCCTGTGCCGCCAGCGAAGGGTCCTGCCGCACCACCGTGTCGAGCAGTTTCAAGGCGGCTTCGACCTGGCCCTTGATGCTGGAGCTCAATACCGGCCGCAAGGCGGCCAGCAGGGCAGGGGCCTGCACCGCGCCGGCGTCGAGCAGGACCTTGAGCGCCTGCAGCGCCAGCGTCACGGTGGGGGCGATGCGGCTCTGGCACAGGCCCAGGTAGCGTTCCGCCCGCGCCGCCATTTCCGCCGGGTCGGGCGCCAGCTGTTGGTGGAAGTGGGAGAACCAGCTGGCGCGGAACTGCGGCCAGTCGCTTTCCAGCGTGTCCAGGGTCTTGTCCAGCAACTGCGCGCGGGTATAGGCCCCATCCGAGAGCGCCTGCAGGAAGATGTTCCTCCACAGGCGCTGCGGGTCGCTGCAGTACTTGTCCATCGCCGCCAGGTTGTTCTCGCTGCTGCCTTGCACCTCGAAGAAGCGCAGCACCGCCTGATGCAGGCCGGGGTCCTGTTGAAACAAGCGCGGCATGCCGCCGGGGCTTTGCCAGTGCAGCCTCCGGGGCAGGCCGATGAGGGCGGTCACGTAGTCGTCGCCGGCCGGCCGCTCGATCAGCCCGGCGGCGACCAGGCGCTGGATGGCCACGATGTCGCCTCCCTTCGTCAGCGATGCCCGGACCTGCTCCTGCAGGCGGGCGCGCCAGGCCGCGGCGTCCAGCTCGAAGCGCTCGCACAGGGCGGCGAAGGCCGTGGCGTCCAGGCCGGGGTAGTGATCGGGGCCGTTGATGAAATCCTCGGGCCGCCCGCAGGCGAGCAAGGCGGTGTAGTGCGCCTGGTACTGGGCCTCGTTGGCCTCGGCGCCCCAGGCCTTGGCGTAGAAGCTGGCCGGCCAGTGGCTGTGCTGGATCCGCTCGCCGAGCTGCCGCAGCCCGGCGCGGCGCGAGTGGCGCTCGGCCGGCGTCAGGCGCAGCAGGCAGGCGATGGTGGCGTCGCAGTCGCCGCTGCGGATCGCGCTTTCGAGAGGGTCGTCCGGGCCGAATACAGGCAGGAGCGGGTCCGGAAGTTCAGGCACGGGGGATTCCTTTTCGTTCGTTCACGGGACGCCGGGGTCAGGGCGATGCGGCCCGCCGGGTCGCGACGGCCGCTTCGAGGGCGAGCAGGTGCTTGCAGGGCCCGCGCTCGCCCTGGTACTTGCCGAACCACGGGCAGGTGCAGTGCAGCTGGCCCTCCACCTCGCGCAGGCTGTGGGTGCTGCCGCCGCTGTCGACGCGGCCTTCCACCGGCTCGGTCTTCAGCACCTGCACCGCGCCCTGGCGGAGCAGCTCGCGCGCGTCCTGCAGGCGCGGGTGCAGGTCGGCCACGGACATCAGGTCGAAGGGCAGGACCCGATGGAAATAGCGCGACTCGGCCAGGTCGAAGCCGACCAGGCCCGAGGCACCCAGGATGCGCAGGCTGTCCTCGACCGCCGAGGCGGGCAGTCCCAGGCTGGTCGCCAGGGCCGCGGCATCGATGGACGATTGCCAGTTCAGCTGCGCCCGCACCTGCGCCAGGGCGCGGTCGTCCTCCAGCCTCATCAGGGCGCGCAAGGCCTGCCCCTCGCCCGAGAAGCCGCGCCAGGTCTCCGCGCTCAGCGCCAGGGTCAGGCGTGCCCCCGGGAAATCGAGCACCCAGCCGCTGGCCTGCTGCGCCTCGTCCGCGAAGACGGCCAGGCTGCGCGCCTTGGACAGCAAGGGCTCGAGCACCCGCAGCCGGCTCGTGTCGGACACCCGCACGCCCTGCGGCTGGGCACGCGTGGTGGTGTACGGGCCGGCCGGCGAGGGCAGCACCCACAACGGGGTGCGGCTGGTCGATGCCTTGGGCAGCGTCCTCAGGAAACGCAGCGCGTCCAGCCCCTTGACCTCGAACTTGCGCCGCATGCCGGCGAGATAGGACTGCACCTCGACCATGCCGCGCAACCAGCGCAGCGGCAGCTCCACCTTGCGTTCGACCACCTCCCGCCCGCCGCTGCGCAGGCTCAGCGCATCCTGTCCGACCGCCAGGCCGAGGCCGTCGGCATCGCGCAGCCGTGCGAGCGCGGCGCGCATGGGCGCATTGAAATCGACGTTGGTCGTGCCCTTGCCGACCACCTGGCCGTCGTAGGCCTCGGGCAGCAGATCGACGCGGACGTAGCAGCTGCAGCAGGACGAAAACCCCTCGAAGCGCAGCAGCTCGCCGCCGGCCGTGACGACCGGGTCGGCCAGCGCGACGGCCCGGGCGATGCTGTTGGCGGGCGTGAAGAAGCGCGAGCCGACCACCAGGTGCACCGTACTGAGTAACCGTCTTTCGAGTCAAGCGCCGTGAAGCGATTTGTCCCAAGGTTTG
>CBIHOH010000048.1:0-33764 GCA_966211755.1 uncultured Rhizobacter sp.
AGCGAGCCCAGCACGAGCAAAGCGAAGTGCCGACGACAAGCCGGAGCGGTGGCGGGATGCAATGCGAAGCGAGCCCAGCACGAGCAAAGCGAAGTGCCCATCAAGCAACTCCCGAAGGACGGGTCCCCCGGCCCGAAGGGAGGCGCCCCCTCGGGGGGCAGGAGCGAAAGCGACGTGGGGGCCCTATTTCACCCAGGTGTTGAGTTGGATGATCGGCAACAGCACAGCCAGCACGATCACCATCACCACCGCGCCCATCACCACCATCAGCAGCGGCTCCAGGATGGTCGCCATCTGCATGGCGCGCCGTTGCACCTCCTGGCTCAGCTGGCGGGCTGCGCGGTCGAGCATCTGCGGCAACTGGCCGGTCTGCTCGCCCAGGCGGGCGAACATCGACAACAAGCCGGGGAAGCGATTCTTGCCCGCCAGGGCCGAGGCGAGCGGCGCGCCTTCCCTCACCTGGACCAGCGCATCCATCGCATCGGCGCGCATGGCCCGGTTGGACAGGGTCTCGGCGGCCGCCTGCAGGGCCTTCAGGATGGGCACCCCCGCACCCGCCAGCATGGCCAGCGTGCCGGCGAAGCGGGCGGCGTTGTAGCCGCGGGAGAGCTTGCCGAACAGGGGCAGGTTCAGCCAGGTGGCATCGAAGGAGATGCGGAAGGTCTCGTTGCGCAACATGGCCTTGAGCAGGAAGCCCGCCCCGGCCAGCGCGAGCGCGAGGATCCAGCCGTACTGGCGCAGGAAGGCGCTGATGGCCAGCATGGCCGTGGTCAGGAAGGGCAGTGCCCGCTTGGAGCTGACGAACACCGAGGCCACCTGCGGCACCACGTAGGTGACGAGGAAGATGACGATCACGACGGCGATGATCGAGATGATCGCGGGGTACAGGGTGGCGCCCATCAGCTTGCTGCGCAAGGTCTGGCGCTCCTCGAGGTCGTCGGCGAGGCGCTCGAGCACGGTACCCAGCGCGCCGCTTTGTTCGCCGGCCGCCACCACGCCACGGTAGACCTCGTCGAATTCGCGCGAGGCGCTGGCCAGCGCGCGCGCGAAGGGCGAGCCGGAATTCACCTCGCTGCGCAGGTGGGCCACCAGCTCGCGCTGCCGCGGGTCGTCGGCCTCGTCGCTGAGCAGGGTGAGGGCGCGTTCCAGCGGCAGCCCCGAGCCGACCAGTCCGGCCAGCTGGCGGGTCCACACGGCCAGGCTGGTGTTGCTGAACACCCGGCGGCTGAAGCTGACGCCGCTGGTGTCGGTGCCGGCCGACTTCACCTGGTTGACGTCCAGGGGCACCAGCGACTGGGCGCGCAACTGGGCCCGCGCGGCCTTGGCGTTGTCGGCTTCGAGCAGGCCGGTCGTGGACTTGCCTGCGGCGTCCAGGGCTTCAAACTTGTAGGCGGGCATGCGAGGTCCGGATGGCTGTTCGACGACTGACTATTTATTCGCGCGTGACGCGCAAGACTTCCTCGGGCGAGGTGACCCCCTCGGCCACCAGGCGGTCGCCGTCTTCGCGCATCGAGCGCAGTCCGCCCACGCGGGCCATCTGGATCAGGTCGGCCTCGGGCGCGCGGTTGTGGATCAGGGCGCGCACGCGTTCATCGGCGACCATCAGCTCGTACACGCCGGTGCGGCCCTTGTAGCCGCTCAGGCCGCATTCGGGGCAGCCGACGGGACGCCAGTGGCCGGTGCTCTCGTCCTTGGTCTTGCAATGCGGGCACAGCTTGCGCACCAGCCGCTGGGCCAGCACGCCCAGCAGGCTCGAGCTGAGCAGGAAGGGCTCGACGCCCATGTCGGTGAGGCGGGTCACGGCGCTAGGGGCATCGTTGGTGTGCAGCGTGGCCAGCACCAGGTGACCCGTCAACGAGGCCTGGATGGCGATCTGCGCGGTTTCGAAGTCGCGGATCTCGCCGATCATGATGACGTCCGGATCCTGGCGCAGGATGGCGCGCAGGGCCTTGGCGAAGGTGAGGTCGATCTTGGCGTTGACCTGGGTCTGCCCGATGCCCGCCAGCTCGTATTCGACCGGATCCTCCACGGTCAGCACGTTGGTGGTGCTGGTGTCGATCCCGCCCAGCGAGGCGTAGAGGGTGGTGGTCTTGCCGGAACCGGTCGGCCCGGTCACCAGCACGATGCCGTGCGGCTGCTGGATGAGGCGGTCGAAACGCGACAGCGTGGCCCCGCCCATGCCGAGGCCTTCGAGGGTGAACTTCGCCTCGCCCTTGTCGAGCAGGCGCAGCACGGCACGTTCGCCGTGCGAGGAGGCGAGCGTGGACACCCGCACATCGACGGCGCGACCGCCGATGCGCAAGGAGATGCGGCCGTCCTGGGGCAGTCGTTTCTCGGAGATGTCGAGCTCGGCCATGATCTTCAGGCGCGAGATCAGCGCGGCGTGCAGGGCCTTGTTGGGTTGCACCACCTCGCGCAGCGTGCCGTCGACCCGGAAGCGCACCGAGCTCGAGCGCTCGTAGGGTTCGATGTGGATGTCGCTGGCGCCGTCCTTGGCCGCCTGCGTGAGCAGCGCATTGAGCATGCGGATGATCGGCGCGTCGTTGGCGGCCTCGAGCAGGTCCTCCACCGCTGGCAGGTCCTGCATCATGCGGCTCAGGTCGACCTTGCTCTCGACCTCGCCGATCACGGTGGCGGCGCTCGATTCGCCGCCCGCGTAGGCCACGGCGATGCGATTGGACAGGGTGGCGGCCGGTTCGCGCTCGAGCAGGTCGACATCGAACAGGCGCAGCACCTCGCCCAGCGCGGGCAGGGCGACGTCCTCGGGCGCCCACAGCACCAGCCGCTCGCCATCGTCCTCGAGCAGCAGGGTGTGGGCCTTCGCGAAGGCGTAGGGCAGGGGGTGGC
The DNA here is from genome assembly GCA_966211755.1 of uncultured Rhizobacter sp. GTDB lineage: Bacteria > Pseudomonadota > Gammaproteobacteria > Burkholderiales > Burkholderiaceae_C > Rhizobacter. The sequence goes on from CBIHOH010000048.1 coordinate 2,848, forward strand.
GAGCGCCCATGGGGGATGACCTTTAGTTGGTGGCGCCGGAGGCCGGAACGTCCGGGCTGGCCGGTTTGACGGGGGCCGACGGGGGCACGGCCAGGGCCGGAGGGGCGGTCGGTTCGGGCGCGGACGGGTCCGGCAGCTTGACCGAACTGCCCGGCTCGGTGACCACCCTGGCCGGCGGCAGCACCGGCGACTCGTTGATCGGCATCACGAAGCTGTGGGCCGGCTGCGCCGCCTTCTGCTGCCCGCGGATCAGGTCGTAGCGGTCGAGCGACAGCTTGTTGGCGCTGTCGGCATCGCGCATGACGATCGGGCGCAGGAATATCATCAAGTTGGTCCGCTTCTTCGTGCGACTCTCGCTGCGGAACAGGCCACCTAGCAGAGGCAGGTCGCCCAGCACCGGCACCTTGCTCTTGTTGTTGACGAAGCGGTCCTCGATCAGGCCGCCGAGCACCATGATCTGGCCGTCGTCCACGACCACCGTGGACTCGATGGAACGCTTGGCCGTCGTGGGCCCGGCATTGGTCGTGCCGGCGGCCTGGTCGATCACGCTCGACTGTTCCTGGAAGAGCGTCATGCGCACCGTGCCGCTCTCGCCGACCTGGGGCTTGATGCGCAGGGTGATGCCGACGTCCTTGCGCTCGACCGTCTGGAAAGGGTTGGTCGTGCCGGTGCCGGTGCTGGTGAACTGGCCGGTGATGAAGGGCACGTTGCTGCCGACGATGATCTTGGCCTCCTCGTTGTCGAGGGTGATCAGGTTCGGCGTCGAGATGATGTTGGTGTTGCTCTTGCTTTGCAGCAGTCGGGCGATGGCGGCCAAGCCGTACAGGCCGTTGCCCAGGTCCTTGATGACCCCGATGTTGAAGCCGTTGCCGAGGCCGGCCGCGGCGGTCGCCGCGGTGGTCACCCCGCCGGCGGTGGCGGCGGACAGCGAGATGATGTTGTTGGAGCCTGTGCCGAAATTGGTGCCGGCTGCACCGATGTAGTTGTCGCCTTTCTGGCCCGACAGCCCCTGCCACTGGAAGCCGAAGTCGGCGGCGTCATCGCCCGCCACCTCGACGATCATGCTTTCGATGTAGACCTGGGCGCGGCGCGAGTCGAGCTGGTCGATCACCGCGCGCAGCTGGCGGTACACCGGTTCGGGCGCGGTGATGATGAGCGAGTTGGTGGCCGGATCGGCCTGGATGAACCCGCCGGTGGACGGGCCGGCCGAGGCCGCCACCGGGGTGGTGGCGGGCGAGGCGCCGCCGGGCGCACCGCCGCCCGCGCCGCTGCCGGGATTGATGGGGGAGCTGGACGGCGAGGTGCCGCCGCCTCCACCGGGCGCGCCGCCGGTGCCGCCGCCCGCGCCGTAGGCGGCACGCAAGACCGTGGCGAGTTTCACCGCGTCGGCATTCTTCAGGTAGACGACCGCGATGTTGCCGGCGGGCGTGCCGCCCAGCTGCGGACGGTCGAGCTTGTCGATGATGGAGCGTGCCGCGGCCATGCGGGCCGGGTTGGGCGCCCGCACGACGAGCGAATTGGTGCGCGGGTCGGCCACCACCGACAGCCCGCTGCCGCCACCGCCGGGCACGGCGCCCGGGGCACCCGGCGTGTCGCCCAGGCGCTGCACGACCGCGGCGAGGTCGGAGGCCACGCCGTGCTTGACCGGGATGATCTCGACGTCGCCGGCGCTGGCCGTGTCCATGGCCGCGATGATCTTGGCCAGGCGTGCCAGGTTGTCGGCATAGTCGGTGATGATCAGCGTGTTGTTGCCGGCGTTCGCATTGATGGTGTTGTTGGGGCTGATCAGCGGACGCAGCACCGGCACCAGGTTGTTGGCGTTCTCGTGGTTGATCTTGAAGATCTGGGTGATGATCTGGTCGCCCTGGCGCGAGACGGCGCCGCCGACCGACACCGTGCCCGACTGCAGCTTCGCGTCGGCTTCCGGCACCACCTTGTACAGGCCGCCCGACTCGACCACGGTGAAGCCCTGGCCGCGCAGTGCGGCGAGGAAGTTCAGGTAGGCCTCGCGCGGCGTCAGGGGCTCTTCGCTGTAGAGGGTGATGGTGCCCTTGACGCGCGGATCGACGACGAACTGCTGCTTGAGCATCGCGCCCATGGCCCGTGCCACGCCGTCGATCTCCGCATTGACGAAGTTCAGCGTGACCTGCTGCTCGGCCGCGCGGGTGCGTTTGGCCGGCATCTGCGCCTGGACCAGCGGTGCGGGCAGGAGTGTGGCGCACAGCAGGGCGGCCGTCACCGCGGTGACCAGCGGGCGCCTGGGTTGCGCGAGGAAGGGGCGCTGTTTCATGCTTATCCGATCGAAATGACGGACCGCGCGCCATCGCGCCGCCCGATGATATTGAGCAAATTGGTCAAGGCGGGGGCGTCCGCGTCGGCGGCCCGTGCCTCGCCGCGAAAACGCACGCCGCTCGGGGTGAGGGTGCCGGTGCCCGACAGCTGCAGGGCGCCGCCCAGGGTGACCAGCGTCAGCTGGGGCGGCTCGGTGGGGCGGCTGGTGTCGCCGCTGATGCTGAGCCGGTAGCTGCCCAGGGTATCCAGGGTGGCGACACGCGACGAGGCGTCGTTCAGCTCGATGTCGGCCCGGCCGTCGAGCAGCCAGCGCCCCTGCACCCATTGCAGGGTCAGGCCGGGCGACAAGAGCCGCAGCGTGCCACCCAGCCTGAGGGTGTTCCAGGGGGTGCCCAGGCCGCTCAGCAGGGCGCTGGGCCACTGCCCGACCCAGCCCTGCTGCGACAACAGTGTGACCGAGAAGCGGCCGATGCCGGGGCTCAGCAGCAGGGTGACACTGCCGTTGAGGCAGCAGGCATGGCGTGCGTGGACGGCGAGCTTGCCGCCCTGCAGGCCCAGCGACCATTCCATGCGGCCGGGCAGCGCGCTGGCATCACGGCTCTCGGTCCCGCCGGTCAGCACCACCGTGGCGCTGCCCGACCAGACCGTGCCGCGGGCATCGGCGAGGACCAGGCGCTGGCCGGTGGCCGAGGCCACCGCGCTGGCCAGCCACTGGGCCGGCGCGAACAGGACCAGGCCGACCAGCAGGCCCAGGAAGATCCCGGCGATGGCCCAGCGGGTGGCCGCGCCGCGCGAGCGGTCCCAGGCGACCTCGGCCTGGGTGGAGTCCAGCCAGGTGTTGGGGGCGACGCTGTTGGCGAAGCGGCTCTTGCGAAAGCGCCGGGGAAGTTTGCGGGCGGCCATCAGGCGGCTCCTCCGACGGTGAGGATGATGGTGCCGGAGTACCCCTTGGGCCCACGGGTCAGCTGCGCTTCCACCGGCCGCGCCCGCGCCCCGCTGCGGGCCTCGCCCAGCCAGGCCCGCAGTTCGTTGCCGGTGGCGGCGGTCAGGGTGAGCGTGACCCGGTCGCCCTGCACGTTCAGCCTGGCCTTGTCGCCGAGCCGGTCGGTGGCGGCTTTCATGGCCTCGATGGCCTGCGAGGTGGGCACACGCGAGGTGCCGCGCAGTTCGCGCGCTTCGGCCGCCATGCGCTGCATCGCCTGCAGCTGGACGTCGAGGGCGTCGATGCGGGCCGGTGCCTCGCGCAGGGTGCGCAGGGCCGGCGCCATCGCGATGCTCCAGACCAGCCAGACGAGCACCAGCGCCGCGGCGAGGCTGGCGCCCAGGCGTTCGCGGGCGCCGAGCGCGCGCCAGCGTTCGGCCGCCTGGGTGCGCAAGGCGGTGACGCCCGGGGAGAGGTTCACGCCGGTTTGTTTCATGGCTGGCTCGCGGGAAGGGCGTTGGCCGCTGCGCGACTGAGCACGAGCAGGCCTTCATTCACATCGACACGCCAGCCGGCAGGGCGCACCTGGCTGTTGAAGTTGTCGATTTGCTCGGGGCTCCAGCCATCGGCCTTGAGGGTCAGGCGGCCGGGTTCGTACTTGAGCTGGTCGACGGGGGGACGGTCGGACGGCCAGGCCGCGGCGGCCGCCTGCAGCATGGGTTCGAGATCGGCGTCACCCGGCTTGCCGGCGGCGGTACGCAGGCTGTCGGTCTCGCGTTGCATTTCGAGGGGCACGTCGAGCCCGCCGCGCACATTGGGAAAGGTGGCCTGCAGCAGGGCCAGCATGGACTGCTTCTTGGCCGTCAGCATGCTGCGCTGGTGCGCGGCCCACAGATTGAGGCCCAGCAGCTGGATCACCACCATGGCCATCAGGCCGTAGCGCAGCGGCCGCCAGGTGGGGGTCTGGAACTGGCGCCAGACGTCGCGCAGCGCACGCGAGCCGCGGGTCTTGCGGGCCAGGCCGAACTGGCGCAGGTTCCACAGCGAACGGGCCGCCTTGAGCGCGCGGTGCGCGGTGCTGGTGACGGCGATGCGGGTGCCCAGCCACTGCTCGGCGACGGCGGCGGCGCCCGGGGTGGCGGTCCAGTGGGTGCCTTCGGGCAGCGGCGTCGGCAACAGGCTGCGCGCCAGGCTGCCCTGCAGCGGCACGAAGGCCACGCCGTCGGCATGGGCCCAGCTCAGGGTGATGGCCGGCCGGCCGTCGTCGGTCTCCGGCAGGCCGTTGGCGTCTTCCTCGAAATGGCCGCAGGCGGGTTCGTCGGGCCAGGACATGGGCACGACCCGGTCCACGAACACCAGGGCCTTTTCGAGAACGGCCAGCTCGGCGGCCAGCCAGGCGCGTTCGGTGGCCGCGATCCAGGTGGGCTGGCCCGCGTTCGCCTCGGGGGCGACCGCCAGGTGGACGGCCTCGGCGTCCTCGAGCAGCGCGTCTTCGAGCACGCCGGCGAGCGCGGCCTGCATGCGTGCGGCCGGAGCCTTGGGCAGGGTGATGCGATGCCAGCTGACATCGGCGTCGGACAGCACGGCCACGACACTGGGCGCCTTGGGCAGCAACGAGGGCGCGCAGCGGCCCTGCGAGATCAGCGCCAGCCCGTCGGAGGTGAGGGCGTAGCTGTACTCGGTGCCGCTGCGGCTGTCAGCGTCGACCGCGTCCGTGCTGCGTGCACGCAGCCGCGGCCGGGGTGGAATCTGGACGACAAGTGTGCTCATGGAGGCGGAGGGGAATTTCGGACATTGTAGGCAACGATCGCAAGTATTTTCCGGAAAATCAAAGGCTTACGGCCGATTCTTGGAGTAACGCCTTGCGTCAGCGGGATGTCAACCGGGATCATTCGAATTGATCCACTCGCGGGTCAGGGGGGTCACCACCGTCCCGCGCCGCTCGATGAGCGAGCGCTGCTCGAGCACCTGGTTGGCCAGGCGCAGGCGGCCGGTCACGATGAAATAGTTGCTGGACTGGCTGACCCGCTCCGGAGCGAGGGTGACCCCGGGCAGCTGGGTCTGCAATTCCAGCAGGGTCCGGAAAGGCGCCCGGCCGCGCATCTGCACCAGTCGCTCGGCGGTGCCGAGGTCGATGCCGAGCACCGCGGAAATCACTTCCCTCGAGGCTGTATTGACATTGACCGGGGTCGGGTTCGGGGACGGCGGCAGCAGCGCGATGTAGGGCTCGAGGCGCTTCAGCGATTCGGCATCCAGCCCGACCCAGGCGAGCTGGTCGATGCGCTGCGGCATCAGCGGCGGGTTGGGGTTGGCGCTGGGAGGGGGCGGGGACAGATCCTGGACGATCGCGTCGCGCAGGCCCATGGCAAGCCGGTCGGCCACCCCGTTGCTGATGTTCAGGCTGGTGCACAGGCGTTTCAGGGTTTCGAGTTCCTCCTTCTTGGGCATTCCGTCGGCACCGACCAGGTTGCGCAGGTTGTAGCGCGACTGGGCGTCGACGATGCTGCCCGAGAGGAAGGTGTCGGGCGCCTCGTCGGTGTTGTCCTTGTCGATCGCCAGGAAGGTCGAGATGCGCGCTTCGGCCAGGGGCACGGCCCAGGGTTCGCCGAGGTGGTCGACCGCGCCCGACGACGACCGGGCGTCTCCCTTTGCGTCTTCCTTCAGGATGACGCGGGTCCAGTCGAGCGCCCCGGTGAGCAGCCAGGCCGATTGCACGCGCAGCCGCTCGGCGGTCTCGACCTGCACCGCGCGCCACTGCTGCCACACCATCGAGGCGGCGAGCGTGGAGACCAGGGTGACGATCATCAGTGCCATCAACAGGGCGGCGCCACGCTGGGACGCGGGCGCTGCGAGGCGGTGGTGCGGTGTGTGCTTCATTGCCCGACCACGATATAGCGGGAGACCTCGCCGGCCAATCCCTTGTCCCCGTCGAAGCTCAGCACCATGCGGACCCCTTTCGGCAGCGCGGTCGCGGGCGTGCTGCGCGAGCTCTGGCGACTCCCGCTCGCGCCGGGAGGCGGCGGTGACGGCGGGGCCGGGGTCGATGTGTTGCCGGTGGACTGGGCATTGGACAGGCCGTCGCCGTGGTCGAAATAGACCTGCCATTGCGACACCCCCATCAATGCACGCAGCTGTCCGGCTTCGTTGCCCAGGAACTGCTGGCTGGCCAGCCAGTGTTCCTGCAGGGCGCGGGTGGTGGTGACCGGCGGACTGGCCCAGCGCATCCAGGTGCCGCTGCGCAGCGACCACACCACGAGCTGCAGGCCCGACGGCGTGCGCCGGGTGAGGGTCATCCTGGCGCCGTCGAAGGCCAGTGCCGGCACGGCCGCTCCGGTGTCCTGCAGGGAGGCGATGTCCTGCTCCCATTGCGCCAGCACCGTGTGCACGCGCAGCAGTTGCTCGAGCTTGGCCTGGCTGACCTCCCGCGAGCGCACGATGCCGTCCACCCCCTGCCAGGCCATGATCGCCACGATGGCCATGACGGCCATCGCCACCAGCACCTCCACCAGGGTGAAACCGCCCGCGCGGCGCACACGGCCGGTCTTCATTGCTGGCGTCCGAACACGGTGGACAGGCTGACGATGTGGCGGCCTTCCTCGTTGGCCACCTGCGCCTCGGCGCGCCGGAAGAGGGGGTTCGGTGTCGGGCGCACGACCAGCTTGCCGGCATAGGTGGCGCCGAATTGCTCGCAGCTGAAGTCCGCGTCGCCCACGCTGGGGAATTGCCTGGACAGCTTGATGCGGGTGAGTTCGTTCTCGGCGCAGTACTGGGCCGCGATCACCTCCGCCATGCGCTGCGCGTTGTCGGTGAGCGCGCCGGCGGCCTTGATGCCGGCGCCCAGGGTGACCGCGACGATGGACAGGGCCACCAGCACTTCGATGAGGGTGAAACCGCGCGGGCGGGACTTCATGATGGCGAAGCTTCTTCGGTGGGGACGGCAAACGGCGCCAGCCCGTCGGTCACGAGCAGGATGCGTTGATCGTTCAGGCGCAGCACGATGCGCTGCTCCCCGATCAGAGGCTCGGGCCCGAGCGTCACGAACGGGGCCCCGACGACTTCGGCGGAGACTCCGCTGTTGAGCCAATGTCCAGGCAATTCGTTCCCTGGGGTCAGGCCGAGGAAGCGGAAACCTTCGGGGCGGGGCTCGGCGCCGCGCGGTTCCCAGCGCACGGCGATGCCGCTGGCGCGCGACTGGGCACGCGCGGATTCGAGCAGGGCACCCAGGCGGGCGGCTTCGTTCTCGAGCGCCGAGGCCGAGGAGTCGCGCAGCGCGAAAGTCGCCATGCCCGAGGCCAGGGCGATCAGCGCCACCACGACGAGCAGCTCGATCAGCGTGAAGCCGCCCTGGCGCCGGGCGCGCTTGGCCACCCTTATTGCCAGGAGCCGATTTCGGCGTCCGGGCCTTCGCCGCCCGGCTGGCCGTCCGCGCCGAAGCTGTAGACGTCGATCGGGCCCTTCACGCCGGGGTTGGCGTACTGGTAGGGCTTGCCCCAGGGGTCGGCCGGCAGCTTGTCGAGGTAGGGCTTCCAGTTGGGCGGCACGACGCCGACCGTCGGCTTGGCCACCAGGGCCTGAAGCCCTTGTTCGTTGGAGGGGAAGCGCTGGTTGTCGAGCTTGTAGAGCTTGAGCTGCTGCATCAGGTTGTTCACGTCGGTGCGGGCGGCGGTGACGCGTGCCTCGACCGCGCGGTCGAGCACGGCGGGGACGATCAGCGCGCCGAGCACGCCGATGATCACCAGCACCACCATCAGCTCGATCAGCGTGAAGCCGCGTGCGCGGCGCTTGGAAGTGAAGTTCAGGGATTTCATGGGCATGGAATGCGTGTGAAAGTTCGGCAATGGATGATAATTCTCACATGCTTGCCAGATTGTCAGCGTTTGTCATATGGGCTCTCGTGGCCGCCGCCTCCGTCTTCTGGGGGCTGCGGCTGCTGGTGCGTCCCTCGCCTCCGCCCGCCAGCGCGGTCACCCTGGGCCATGGCGGCGCCGTCAGCACCGACCTGTCGCGCCTGCTGGGGGCCGAGGAGCTGCCCCAGGCTGTCGCCATCGCGCCCGCCAGCACCCGCTTCAAGCTGCTCGGCGTCATGGCCGGCCGGCCCGGCATGCCGGGTGCCGGGGTCGCGCTGATCTCCATCGACGGCAAGCCTCCGCGCACCTACGCGGCGGGTGCCCGGGTGGAGGACCAGCTCGTGGTGCAGTCCCTGAGCCTGCGCAGCGCCACCCTCGGTCCGGCGCAGGGCACGCCCGCCTTCGTGCTCGAGATACCGCCCTTGCCGGCGCCGGCCACCGGCACGCTCGGCCAGGTGCCGGGTGCCGACATGCGGGCCCTCTCTCCTGCCGCCCCCCCTCCGGTCATGCCGCCGCCTTCCGACATGCCTGCGCAGGCCGTGGATCCCTCGTTGCAGCCCTCGGTTCCCCTGCCGGGCGAAATGTCCCCCGGGTCCGCCGGCGTGCCCTCGATGGCGCCGCTGGAGCAACCCGCCGGCCTGGGGCCGTCTCGCGGTCGCGACGGTTCGGCCGGCCCCGGCCGCTGATCCGCCGCCCGGGCGGGGTGTCGCCGGCGACTCAACCAGGCGGACTGCCCATGGCGCCCGGCAGCGAAGGCCCGGGGTCCTCGCCTTCCGCCACCTCGGTGAGCAGCGCCGCGGCGCTGCGTACCAGCGGGTAGGCCAGCGTGGCACCGGTGCCGTCCATGCTTTCCATGCCGAGCTCGAGCAGCGCCTGGGCCTGGAACAGCTTCAGGCCCCGGGTCAGCCCGGCGTGGCTGTGGCTGCGGCAGAACACGCAGTAGTCGGTGACGGTCGGCGCGATGCGCGAGGCCACCATCAGTGCGGCGCAGGCCGGCATGCCGTCGATGATGATCAGGTGTCGCTTGCTGGCCGCGACCAGCATCACCCCCACCATCATCGCGATCTCGAAGCCGCCATAGGCGGCCAGCACCTCGACGGCGTCGTTCAGCTCGCCGTGGCGCGACTGGGCCGTCTGCATCACCATCATCAACAGGTTCTCGGCCTCGGGTTTCATCGGGCGGCCCGGCATCACCAGGTCGCGGATGGGCTCGCGCGACAGGCCCGAAAGCACCAGCGCCGCGCTCTCGTGCGAGCCGACACCGATGCCGGCGCAGGCCAGCACATTGCCCGGCAGCGCATCGGCGATCTCCATGCCGGCGCGGATCGCGGCATGGGCCTGCTCCAGCGTCATGGCATGGGTCACCCGCAGGTTGCGCGTGCCATGGGCGATCTTGCGCGCCATCAGCCGGGGGTGCATCGCCACCGGCTCCGCCACGCCGCAGTCGATCACATTCAAGGCCATGCCCTGGATGTGGGCGAACACCGCCAGCGGCAACTGCGAGGTGAGGAGGTTCTGCACGATGCGCGCGGTCGTGGGTTGCAGCTTGCCGCTGACGCCGTCGACCGCCAGGCCGTGGTCGGACGCGAACACCGCCAGCTGCGGGTCATGGAAGCGCGGCTTGAGGGTGTTCTGGACCAGTCCCAGCCGCACGGCCAGGGGTTCGAGCTCGCCCAGCTTGCCGGTGGTCTCGGCCCGTCGCTTGAGCTTGTCGCGCAGGGCCTGCTCGAGCAGCGCGTTGGTGGTGGGATTGATGAGGGAGCGGGTGGCGGACATGGTCTGCGATCTTGACGGCGGGGAAGGCTGTCCGGGTCGGGTGGAGGGCGCTCGTCGGCTGGAGGGGGTCGCCGGGATGTCTTCGAGCGCCGTCCGGACCGCCGCCTACCGTAGGAACAAGCGATACACCGGGTTGTCCGTTTCGTCGACACAGGGATAGGCCAGTGTGTCTAGGAAGGCCTTGAAGGCCTTCTTGTCGCCGCGCGGAACCTGGATGCCGACCAGGATGCGCCCGTAATCGGCCCCCTGGTTGCGGTAATGGAACAGGCTGATGTTCCAGTCCGGATGCATGCTCGACAGGAAACGCATCAGCGCGCCCGGGCGCTCGGGGAAGACGAAGCGGTACAGGCGCTCGTCCTTGGCCAGTTCGCTGCGGCCGCCCACCATGTGGCGCAGATGCTGGTGCGCCAGCTCGTCGTCGGTGAGGTCGAGCGCGGCGAATCCCTGGCGGGTGAAGGTGCGCGCGAGCTTGGCGGCTTCCTGCCGCCCGGCGAGGCTGAGGCCGACGAACACGTGCGCCTTCTGGTCGTCGGAGATGCGGTAGTTGAACTCGGTGACGCTGCGCGGCCCGATGGCTTCGCAAAAGCGCTTGAAGCTGCCGCGCTCCTCGGGTATGGTGACTGCGAACAAGGCCTCGCGTTCCTCGCCCACTTCGGCGCGCTCGGCCACGAAACGCAGCCGGTCGAAGTTCATGTTGGCACCGCAGGTGACGGCGACCAGCGTCTTGCCCTTGAGCTTGTGCCGCTCCGCATACTGCTTGGCGGCGGCCACCCCGAGCGCGCCCGCGGGCTCGACGATGCAACGCGTGTCCTCGAAGATGTCCTTGATGGCTGCGCACATCGCGTCGGTGTCGACGAGCACGAACTCGTCGACCAGCGTGCGGGCCAGGCGGAAGTTCTCCTCCCCCACGAGCTTGACGGCCGTGCCGTCCGAGAACAGGCCCACGTCGTTGAGCTGCACGCGTTTGCCGGCCTTCACCGAGCGGGTCATCGCGTCCGAATCGACGGTCTGCACACCGATGACCTTGATCTCGGGGCGCACCGACTTGATGTAGGCCGCCACGCCCGAGACCAGCCCTCCGCCGCCGATGCCGACGAACACCGCCTCGATCGGCCCGGGATGCTGCTCGAGGATCTCGAGCGCCACCGTGCCCTGGCCGGCGATGACCTCCGGATCGTCGAAGGGATGCACGAAACTCAGCCCGCGCGTGGCCTCGAGCTCGGCCGCATGCAGGTAGGCATCGGAATAGCTTTCACCGTGCAGCACCACCTCTCCGCCGAAGCCGCGCACCGCATCGATCTTCAGCTGGGGCGTGGTCACCGGCATCACGATCACGGCCTTGCAGCCGAGGCGCCTGGCGCTGAGGGCGACGCCCTGGGCGTGGTTGCCGGCCGAGGCGCAGATCACGCCCCGCTTGAGTTGTTCGGGCGAGAGCTGGCGCATCTTGTTGTACGCACCGCGCAGCTTGAAGCTGAACACCGGCTGGGTGTCCTCGCGCTTGAGCCAAACCTGGTTGCCGAGCCGCCTGGACAGCTTGGGCGCGTGTTCCAGGGCCGTCTTCTTCGCTACATCGTAGACCTGGGCGTTCAGAATCTTCCGCAGGTAGTCCGGCAGGCTCAATTCGGTCTTGGCAATTCGTCGCGCGGAAGCGGCGCGGGAGGGCTGGGAAGAGGTGCGAGCGGGGCGAGCGGGGCTTGCCATGGGAACTCCTGGGCGTCGAAACGGGGCCGCGGATCATACCGTCAGCGTCCGGCGCCGGCGGTAGCCGAAAAAAAGCCCAAGGCATCGCTGCCTTGGGCTGAATCCACCAATGGAGGAGGTGGAGGAGACAATCGGTCGAGGTTGGCCGCATCTAGCGAAAAACCTCATTGAATGTCAGTGTAATACCTGACATGTTGCGTCGCAATAACCCGTTCGGGGGTATCCATGTCCGGGCGAAGCGCAGTCACCCCGTCGGGCACGGCACAATCCGGGCCATTCAATTCAGAGACACCGGGGTTCATACATGGAATGCACGATCAATTGGGTGGCTGCCAGTGGGATGGGGTTCGTGGCCGAAACAGGCAGCGGCCACATGCTCATGATGGACGGTTCGCCGGACGGCGGCGGGCGCGACCTGGCTCCCCGCCCGATGGAAACCGTGCTGGCCGGCACCGGCGGCTGCACGGCCTACGACGTGGTGCTCATCCTCAAGCGCGGGCGGCACGATGTGCGGGGTTGCCAGCTCAAGCTCAGCTCGGAGCGGGCGATCACCGATCCGAAGGTGTTCACCAAGATCCACATGCACTTCGTCGTCACCGGGAAAGACCTGCCCGAGGCGGTGGTCGCCCGTGCGATCCAGATGTCGCACGAGAAGTACTGCTCGGCCAGCATCATGCTGGCCAAGACTGCCGAGATCACCACCAGCTTCGAGGTGTTGCCTGCCTGAGTGTCCTCAGATGCGGTGAGCGGTGGTCGTCATGACCTTCGAGGCGACCCGCATCATCCAGCGCACCGGCCGGGGCAGCGGCGCCGCGCCGGCGAGTTCGGCCTGGTCGGCGTGCCGCGCTTCATCGACCTTCATCTGCTCGACGATGACACGCGAGCCGAGGTCGGCCTCGGGCAGGCGCTCCAGGTGCCGCTCGAGGTGTCGTTCGACCTGCCGTTCGGTCTCGACCACGAAGCCGAGGCTGATGGCCGGGCCGGCGCGCCCTGCCAACCAGCCGATGCCGAAGCTGCCCGCGTACCACAGCGGGTTGAGCAGGCTGGGGCGGGCGCCGAGTTCATGCAGGCGCTGCCGGGTCCAGGCGAGATGGTCCGTCTCCTCGCGCGCCGCTTCCTTGAAATGGACGTCCAGCGTCGGATCGCGGGTCGTCAGCGACTGGGCGTTGTAGAGCGCCTGGGCGCACACCTCGCCCACATGGTTGACCCGCATCAAGGCGCCCGACAGGCGTTTCTCCGCGTCGCTCAACGGGGGCGCGTCAGCGGGAGGCAAGGGGCGCATGCGCCCGGCCTGACCCGCGTCGGACAAGGTCTTCAATGCGTTGTCGGCCGCGGCCAGCCAGTTGTCGATGGCCGATCGGCGAGGGGTGTGCAGCGAGGTGTTCATCGCCTGGCAGCATACCCGAGCAAGAGGCCGACCGACCCGCACGCCGGGGCGCTTGCCCCTTTGAACAGTGCGAAAACGACCGCGTTGTGTCAAGGCAACATATTGCGCAGATTCAACCGGCGAACCTTTGCAAGCCCCCGGGCACTCTGGTGCAATACGGCAACTTCCGCTGAGGAGTTCGGCCTGATCGACGCACACAACCCCCGCTGCGATCAGGACCTCTTGTCCAACTTGGAGATAGTCGCAATGAAAAAATCACTGATCGCTCTCGTGGTTCTGGGCGCATTCGCATCGGCCGCTTCGGCTCAATCCTCGGTCACCATCTACGGTAAGCTCGACCAAGGTTTCGGCAAGGCCATCGGCTCGTCTGACAAGGTCATCAAGGAAGCCGCCAACAGCCGCCTCGGTTTCCGTGGCACCGAAGACCTGGGTGGCGGCTTGAGCGCCATCTTCACCATCGAACACCGCTTCACGCCGGACGACGGCAAGGCCCACACCACCTTCTGGCACGGCCAGTCCCTCGTGGGCCTGAGCAGCAAGACCCTGGGTACCGTCACGATCGGCCGCCAGTACACCTCGGCGTTCGATGTCCAGAACGCAGTCGACCCCTTCGGCGGTGACGGTGTTGCGGCTCTGCGCCCCTACGGTATGGCTACCGGCAACGCCGTGGCCCAGACCCGTGTCGCCGACTCGGTCAAGTACAAGAACAGCTTCGCTGGTTTCTCCGTCTCCGGTGACATCGCCGAGCACGTGGCCACCGTCGCTGGCGACGACCGTCCGTACTCGGTCTCCTTCACCTACGGCGCTGGCCCGATCTGGGCTGGTGTGTCGTTCGAAAACGCTTCGGGCGACGAAGACCGCCTGATCAACGCCGGTGTGCGTTACACCTTCGGTCCCGTGACCCTGAGCGCAGGTGGCTCTGAAGGCCGTACCAACGCTGCCACCAACAACAAGCTGCGTGGTTACCTGGTTGGCGCCAACGTCGTGGTCGGCGCGGGCGAGATCAAGGCTGGTTGGACGAGCCTGAAGGTGTCCGGTGTCACGACGAACACGCGCTACGCCGTGGGTTACCACCACAACCTGTCGAAGCGCACCAAGCTGTACGCTGACGTCGCTCGCGAAACCAAGGTCATCACGACCCAGAAGACCGGCTACGAAATCGGCGTCCAGCACAACTTCTGATCGAGCGCTTGCCTTGGGCAAGCCTAGATCCGAGTTGAAAGGGCCACCTTCGGGTGGCCTTTTTTTATGCGTCTCGGGCAGGCGCTGAGTGATCGAGCCTCGGACTCTGCCTCGCTTCGCCAGCCTGCCATGCCCTGTGCAGGCGGTGTCAACAGGGTTCTCGAGTTCTTCGTTCTCCGGTTCGGGTATACCTGTAGCTTGCATGCGTTGCTATGCTGCGACATGTTGTTCCGCCCGATCGGTGCTTGTGCACAATAGTTCTCAACTCTTCTACCAGTCCATCTCATGGAGAACCACCTGCTATGAAAAAAACGACTGCTGTCTGTGCTGTTCTCTCCCTGGTTCCTGCCTGCGCGATGGCGCAGAACGTCCAGGTCTACGGAATTCTCGACGGAGGTGTCAGCCGGGTGACCGGCGTGGCGGGGGGCAACAAGAACTCGGTGGTCAGCGGCATCATGGATGGCTCGCGGCTGGGTTTCAAGGGCTCCGAGGACTTGGGCTCGGGCTACAAGGCCATCTTCACGCTCGAGCACCGTCTGGAACTCGACACCGGTGGCATCTCGTCGCGTCCGCCCTCCGGCTCGCAGGTGCCCGACAGGCTTTCCAGTGCCGCGCTGCTCGGCCTGCCGGGCGGCCTGCAACCGGTCGTCACCTCCGTGGCGGCGACGCTGGGCAGCCAGATCGGTACCAATCTGGCCAACAACTTCTGGGACCGTCAGGTCTTCGTGGGGCTGGTGACCCCCGTCGGCGGTTTTCTGGCCGGCCGGCAGTACACGCCGGCCTATGAAGTGGCGGGAGCCTTCGACACCACGGCCACCCAGTCGAGCCTGGCCGCCGGTCAGGCCGCGGCGTTCCCACCGTCCGTGGACATCCGTGCGAGCAATGCGGTGGCCTATCGGCTGCAGATGGGGCCGGTGTCCGGGGTGGCGATGTACGCGCCCGACGAGAGCAGCACCACGACCGGACATTTCAAGGGTATCAACGCCATGTACAAGGCGGACGCCTTCTCCGTTGGCGCGGGTTACAACTTGCGCAAGAACGAGCTGGGCGAGGATTCGCTGTCCACGTTTCTCGTGGGTTTGAGTGTCAAGGCGGGGCCGGGCACGATCCTGGGCTTTTTCGCCAGGGTGAAAGACGACCATCCCAGCGGGCTGTCCTCCCTGCCCGGGCAATTGACTCCACAGGTCGGTGCCGTCAATGCCGCACGGGTGCATAACGCCTTTGTGGAAGGCCTCAAGCAGGATGCGCGCAAGTATCATCTGGGCTACCGCTTCACCACAGGGCCCCACACCATCTATACCGCGGCCACCGCCTGGGATGACCGCCGTCCCGGCAATTCGGATGTGTTGAGCTACGGGGGGGTCTACACCTACGCTTTCTCGAAGCGCACCGACCTGAACTTCGTTCTCACGCATTTCGACAACAAGCGTCTTGCCCAGGCGGCCCCCGGCCAGGCCGGTTTTGTCGGCGGTGTGACCTCGAGTGCCGGCACCGACTCCACCAACGTGGCGCTGGGTGTGCGGCATCGCTTCTGAGTTTGCCGTTTTCGGTCCGGGGCTGGCGAGCCGCGGACCGAGTGGCTCGACCTTGACGTGCTTGCCGTGCGTCCGCCCCTGTAGGGTTCCAGCCGGCCTGCTGAGTCATCGAGACGGGAGCCATCCGGACCTCCGGCCGGCTCCCGTCTCGTTTGCGGCGACGATGCTGGTCATGCTCGATGTCTTGATCCGCCGCATCGCGCGGGCCATCGGCGTCCTGCTGGTCGTGGACTTCCTGCCGTTCTCGTCGTTCCGGCATGTCGGAGGCCCGTTCGCCCAGGGTTGGTGCGGGAAACCACCCCTCTTGCAGTCCGTCAGCGACGACCTGGCGGTGACCTGCCCAGCCATGTCGCCGAGCCGTGTCTTCGGTCGAGATGCCTGTGCTTCAACAGCATGGCAGCGTGTGAGTCGCCTGCCATGTCGTGGAGGAGAAGCGCCTCGGTTGCCGCTCAGCCGAGCGGCAGCAACTTCTCGCCCGCGAACAACTGGGCTGCTGTCTCGCGCTCGCGGATCAACCAGCTGGCATCGCCGGACACCATGACCTCGGCGGCACGGCCGCGGCTGTTGTAGTTGCTCGCCATGCTCATGCCATAGGCGCCGGCCGACAGCACGGCCACCCGGTCGCCCGGCTGCACGGCCAGCTGGCGGTCGCGGCCCAGCCAGTCGCCCGACTCGCAGACCGGGCCCACGACATCGCAGGCAAGGCCGGTTTGCCCGCGCCGCGTGCAGGCGACGATGTCCATCCAGGCTTCGTACATCGCCGGGCGCGCCAGGTCGTTCATGGCTGCATCGACGATGCAGAAGTTCTTGTCCTCGCCCGGCTTGAGGTAAAGCACCTCGCTCACCAGCACCCCGGCGTTGCCGACCAGCGAGCGGCCAGGTTCGAAAACGATCTTGCGCTGCCCATGCCCGCGGCTGTCGATGCGCTCGAGCACGGCGCTCACCAGGGAGGCCGCCGAGGGCGGCACCTCGTCGGCATAGGTGATGCCCAGGCCGCCGCCGAGGTCGATGTGGCTGATGCGGATGCCTTGCGCTTCCACCGCTTCGATCAGGTCGAGGAGGCGGTCGAGCGCGTCCAGGTAGGGCGCCGTGTCGGTGATCTGCGAGCCGATGTGCATGTCGATGCCCTCGACCTTCAGGCCGGGCAGGGCGGCCGCGCGCTGGTAGGTGGCCACGGCGCGTTCGTGGGCGATGCCGAACTTGTTGCCTTTCAATCCGGTCGAGATGTACGGATGCGTGCCGGCATCGACGTCGGGATTCACGCGCAGGCTCACCCGCGCCGTCTTCCCGGACCCGGCCGCGACCTGGGACAGCAGTTCCAGCTCGGCCTCGCTTTCCACGTTGAAGCACATCACCCCGGTTTCCAGTGCGTGCAGCATTTCGGCGCGCGTCTTGCCGACCCCGGAGAACACCACCTTGGCCGGATCTCCGCCGGCGGCCAGCACGCGTTGCAGTTCGCCGGATGACACGATGTCGAAGCCGCAGCCCGCCTTGGCAAAGGTCTGCAGCACGGCCAGGTTGGAGTTGGCCTTCATGGCGTAGCAGATGAGGTGGTCGCGGCCCTCGAGCGCCTGCCGGTAGGCGGCCAGGGCATCCAGCATGGCGCTGCGCGAGTAGGCATACAGCGGTGTGCCGAAACGCTGGGCCAGTTGGTTCAGGGCCAGCCCTTCGATGCAGAGTTCGTCGCCTTGGTAGGCCAGGTAGGGGGAGCCGGGGAGAGTCATGGTCAGCGCGGCGCGGAGGCCGGGGAGGGTTCTGGAAGTGGGGCGGAAGCCGGCGCCGGCGGAGTGGCCGGCGATGGTCGCGTGGGCTGGACAAGACCCGGGCCGGTGCGGCCGTTCAGCGTCAGCGGCCCGCGTTGGCCGCAGCCGCCCAGCAGGGGCAGCAAGGCGAGGAATGAACCTACTGCAAGAGTCGCCATCGAGCGCGAGGCTACACTGGAGTGCTGTTTCAACATACCGCGAATTCTACCGGCCATGACTGCTGAACTTGTCCCCACACCCCTCACCGATGCCGAGTTTCACGCGCTGAGCTCCCGGCTGCTGGCCTCGGTGGAGGCCACGGTGGACCAGTGGCTTCAGGACGACGTGGTCGACATCGATGCCCGGCGCACCGGCGGGTTGCTCGAACTCAAGCTGCCCGATGGCAGCCATCTCATCCTGAACACCCAGCCGCCGCTGCATGAAATCTGGCTTGCCGCCCGCTGCGGCGGTTTCCACTACAAATATGTGCAAGGCCGCTGGGTCGACACGCGCGACGGGCGCGAGTTCTTCGACGCCTTGTCGGCCTGCGCGAGCGAGCAGGCCGGCCTGGGCTTGCGCTTCCAGCCGCCGGCCTGACGGCCGGGGCGGGCGTCCCCCGCGCGGCGTCGGGCTCAGTTCTTGAACAGGTCGAGAATGCCTTTTTTCTCATCCTCGCTCGGGGCGGCCGGAAGCTTGTCGTCCAGGCCGAGGCTGCTGACACCGGCTCCCTTGGCGTATTCCTCGTAGTACCACTCGCCGCCGACGTTCACCACGCCGGCCGGCGGCGCCGGTTCCTGGACGGGAACGCCCTTGAGCGTCGACGCCATGTAGTCGATCCACACCGGCAGCGACAGGCCGCCGCCGGTCTCGCGCGCCCCCAGCTTGCGCGGGGTGTCGTAGCCGATCCAGACCACGGCCACCACGTCGTGCTGGTAGCCGGCGAACCAGGCATCGAGGGCATCGTTCGTGGTTCCGGTCTTGCCGTAGATGTCGGGGCGTTTCAGCATGCCTTGCGCGCGCGCGGCGGTGCCTGCGCGCGTGACCTCCTGCAGCAGGCTGGTCATGACGAAGGCGTTGCGGGCGTCGATGGTGCGCGAGCTTTCATCGAGGGCCTGCGGCTTGGCCTCGCTCAGCAGCTTGCCCCGGCTGTCGGTGACCTTGCTGATCAGGTACGGATTGAGCCGGTGGCCGTTGTTGGCGAACACGCTGTAGCCCGAGGCCAATTGCAGCGGGGTGACCGAACCGGCCCCCAGGGCCATGGTCAGGTAGGGGGGGTGTTTGTCGGCGTCGAAGCCGAAGCGGGTGATCCACTGCTGGGCGTAGGTGGGTTCGATGGCCTGCAGGATGCGGATCGACACCATGTTCTTCGACTTGGCCAGGCCGCGGCGCATCGACATCGGCCCGTCGAAGGTGCCGTCGTAATTCTTGGGTTCCCAGGGCTGGCTGCCGGTGCTGCCGGCGTTGAAGAACATCGGCGCGTCGTTGATCACCGTCGCCGGGGTGAAGCCTTTCTCTAGCGAGGCCGAATAGATGAACGGCTTGAAGCTCGAACCGGGCTGGCGCCAGGCCTGGGTGACATGGTTGAACTTGTTCTTCGCGTAGTCGAAGCCGCCGACCATCGCGCGCACGGCACCCGTCCTCGGGTCGAGCGAGACAAAGGCGCCTTCGACTTCCGGCAGCTGGGTGATGGCCCAGTCGCCCTTGGCGTTCTTGACCACCCGGATCACCGCGCCCGGGCGGATGCGGATCTTGGGATTGGCCTTGTCCGACAGGCCCGAAGCCACCGGCCGCAGGCCTTCGCCGCTGATGACGATCGATTCTCCGTTTTGCAGCATCGCCGTCACCTTCTTGGGCGAGGCCTCCAGGGCCACGCCCGCGCGCAGCTCGTCGTTGTCGGGGTGGTCGAGCAGCGCCTCGGCGATGCGGGCGTCGACGTCCTTGCTCGAGGTCGGCAGGTCGATGTAGGCCTCCGGTCCACGGTAGACCTGGCGCCGCTCGTAGTCGAGGATGCCCTTGCGCAGCGCCCGGTAGGCCACCGCCTGCTCGGGCGACTGGATGGTCAGGTACACGTTCAGGCCGCGGGTGTAGGCATCGTCGCCGTACTGGTTGTAGATCATCTGGCGCGCGGCTTCCGCCAGGTACTCGGCGTGCACCGCCACCTCGGAGGGCTCGCGGTACTTCAGCGGCTGTGCGCGGGCTTCTGCGTGCTGCTCGGGAGTGATGAACCCGTTTTCGAGCATGCGGTCGATGATGTAGAGCTGGCGCTGCGTCGCGCGCTTCGGATTGACGATGGGGTTGAAGGTGGACGGCGCCTTGGGCAGCCCGGCGAGCATGGCGGCCTCGGCCACGGTGATCGACTTCAGCGGTTTGCCGAAATAGATCTCGCTGGCGGCCGCGAAGCCGTAGGCCCGCTGACCCAGGAAGATCTGGTTCATGTAGACCTCGAGGATCTGCTCCTTGGTCAGCTGCGATTCGATCTGCAGGGACAGCAGCACCTCGTAGATCTTGCGGGTGAAGGTCTTTTCGGTGGACAGGTAGAAATTGCGCGCGACCTGCATGGTGATGGTCGAGGCGCCCTGGCTGCCGGCATTGCTCAGGTGCGCCAGGGCGGCGCGCAGCGCTCCCTTGTAGTCGACGCCGCTGTGTTGATAGAAGCGGGCGTCTTCGATCGCCAGGACGGCGTCCTGCATCACCTTGGGCATTTCGCTGATCGGCGTGAAGTTGCGGCGCTCCTCCCCGAACTCGCCCAGCAGCACGTTGTCGGCGGAATAGATGCGCATGGGCAGCTTGGGCCGATAGTCGAGCAAGCCGCCGATCTCGGGCAGGCTCGGATACGCCACCGCCAGGGCCAGGCCTGCCAGCAGCACCAGCGCCAGCAGGCCGCCGGCGGCCAGACCGATGCCCCAGGCCGCGATCTTCAGCGGCAGGCGAAGCCAACTCGGCCGGCGGGGGGCGGATCGGCGGGAGGACGATGGGGACGGGCTCTCGGACGCGCGCGGGGAATCGCTCATGAAACTCCAGGAAAATTCGCCGTGATTATAGAAAGAGCGCCGGCCGGGGCTGATACCAAGCGTGAACTGTTTGGCAATCGGCCGGATACAAAGCTCAGGGTAGACCCGAAGTTGACACTTTTCGCCCTGTTTCGCCGTGTGAGTTCCGCAACGTGCGCCAGATGCAAGAAAAGGAAATTTCTTTGTTGCACAAAGGGTTTACTGCTAGCATTGAAGTAACTTCTTAACAATCCAGCGCAGCGTTTTGCGCCCTGGGAGATGGCCTCGTGAGCTTCCTTGATATGTTGTTGGGCCGCACGCATCCAGCGATGATTGGCTTGGACATCAGCTCGTCCAGCGTCAAGTTGGTCGAGTTGGGACAGACCGCATCCGGTGAGTACGTGCTCGAGAGGTTTGCCGCGGAAAGCTTCGAAAAGGGCTGGATCACCGACGGCCAGATCGAGAAGTTCGACGAAGTCGCCGAAGCCGTGCGCCGTGTGGTGGCCAAAAGCGGCACCAAGACGAAGCAGGTGGTGCTCGCCATGCCCCAGTCGGCGGTGATCACCAAGAAAATCATGCTGCCGGGTGGCCTGCGCGAGGAGGAGCTCGAGCTGCAGGTCGAAGCCGAAGCCAACCAATACATCCCTTTTTCGCTTGACGAAGTCAGTCTCGACTTCTCCGTCATCGGGCCGAGCCCGACCTCCGTCGGCGATGTCGAGGTGCTGATCGCCGCCTCCCGCAAGGACCGTGTCCAGGACCGCCAGGGCCTGGCCGAGGCGGCCGGGCTGAAACCGGTCGTGCTCGACATCGAGTCGCATGCCTCCCGGTTGGCGATGGGGCGCCTCATCGAAGCCCTGCCCAACGAAGGCAAGGATGCCCTGGTGGCCTTGTTCGAGATCGGTGCCGATACCACCAGCCTGAAGGTGCTACGCGACGACGAGATGCTGTACGACCGCGACCAGGCCTTCGGCGGCTCGCAGCTCACCCAGCTGATCTCGCGGCAGTATGGTTTCTCGTTCGAGGAGGCCGAGCAGAAGAAGCTGTCGGCCGAGCTGCCCGAAGACTACGAAAGCTCGATACTCGCTCCCTTCGTCGACAGTCTCTCCCAGGAGATCGGCCGCGCATTGCAATACTTCTTCACCAGCACCCCGCACCACAAGGTGCACTATGTGATGCTGGCCGGGGGGACCGCCACGCTGCCCGGCCTGAAGGACCGGGTGACCGAGCTGACCGGCTTTGCGTCCATGGTCGTGAATCCCTTTGACAACATGAAGCTTGGTTCGGCAGTGCGTGAGAGCAAGCTTCGTCGCGAGGCGCCTTCCTACCTCACGGCGTGTGGACTGGCGATGCGGAGGTTTCTGCAGTGATCCTGATCAACCTGCTCCCTCACCGGGAGGAAAAGCGCAAGCGGCGCAAGGCAGCGTTCTTTCTGGGTCTCGGCGTGGCTGCTGCAGCCGGTGTCGTGGTGGTGCTATTGTGGTATCTGGTCTTGCAGCAGCTGACCGCCAACCAGCGGCAGCGCAACGAAACCCTGTCCGCGGCCATCGCCAAGCTCGAGCTCGAGATCAAGGACATCGCTACCCTGCGGGCCCAGATCGATGCGCTCAAGGCGCGCCAGAAAGCGGTCGAAGACCTGCAGACCGATCGCAACATGCCCGTGCATGTGCTGAACGAACTGGTCCGGCAGACGCCCGAGGGCATCTATTTCACCACCGTCAAGCAAGACGGCCAGGTGCTGAGCCTGACCGGCGTGGCCCAGACGAACGAGCGTGTCTCCGAGCTGCTGCGCAACACCGGCAACCGTTCGGAGTGGCTGAGCCGCCCTGAGCTGGTCGAAATCAAGGCGACGAACGTGCAGACCGCCGACAAGGAGCAGAAACGCCTGTACGAGTT
Organism: uncultured Rhizobacter sp.; assembly: GCA_966211755.1. Lineage (GTDB taxonomy): Bacteria > Pseudomonadota > Gammaproteobacteria > Burkholderiales > Burkholderiaceae_C > Rhizobacter. The sequence goes on from CBIHOH010000048.1 coordinate 25,115, forward strand.
CTCCATGCGTGTGAGCATCAAGCGCCCGCAGGATGCCGAATCTCAGGCTGCCGCAGGCTCTGCGCCGTCCGCCTCGCAGCCTGCGGCCAGCGCGCCGAAAAAGCCTTGAACCTAGAGACGCCATGGCAAGCCAAGCGAAATCAGCCAATATCGACCTGAACTCGGTCTTCGGGGCAGCGGCCTCGCAGTTCCGCGGACTCAATCCGAACGAGCCGGGCCAATGGCCGTTGCTGCCGAGGCTCGCGGCGTGGACTCTTCTGGCCGGGCTCATGGTGTTTGCCGGCTGGTTCGCGTTGCTGAGTTCCGCCGACGACGAGCTGATGGCCGAGCGTGACAAGGAGCCGGCCCTCAAGCAGGACTACCGGGCCAAGCTCGCCCAGGCGGTGAACCTCGAGGAGCTGCGCAAGCAGAAGCTTCAGGTCGAGGAATACGTCACCCAGCTCGAGAAGCAGCTGCCGGGCAAGGCCGAGATGGACGCCCTGCTGTCCGACATCAACCAGGCGGGTCTGGGCCGGGGCCTGCAATTCGAATTGTTCCGCCCGGGCTCGATCGGGGTGCGCGATTATTACGCGGAGCTGCCGATTTCCCTGCGCGTCACCGGCCGGTACCATGACATGGGGGCCTTCGCCGCCGATGTGGCGAACCTGTCGCGCATCGTCACCCTGCACAATCTCCAGATCACGGGGCCCAAGAGCGAAAAGGATGGCCTGGCCGGCATCCTCTCCATGGAAGCCACGGCCCGCACCTACCGCTACCTCGATCCCGAGGAAGTCAACGAGCAGAAGAAGTCCCAGGCCAAGGCGGGAGCCAAGAAATGATCAGCCGACTCTCCTTGCCGTCCCGATGCTTGTTGCCGGCCCTGTTGTCGCTGGCGGTGCTTTCCGCCTGTGGCGGCCCCCAGGACGAATTGAACGAATGGATGGATCAGCAACGGCGCGAGGCCAAACCCAACGTGTCGCCCTTGTCTCCGCCCAAGAAGTTCGACCCTCAGCCCTACCTGCTGGCGGCGGGTGTCGAGCCGTTCAGCAGCCAGAAGCTCACGGTGGCCATCAAGCAGGAGACGCGGCAGGCCAATGCCTTGCTCGCCGGTGAACTCAACAGGCGCAAGCAGCCGCTCGAGGCCTATCCCATCGACAGCCTGACCATGGTCGGCAGTGTGATGAAACAAGGTCGTCCCTATGCCTTGCTGCGTGCGAACAACCTGCTTTACCAGGTGACCCTGGGAGAGTACATCGGGCAGAACTATGGGCAGATCCGGAAGATTTCCGAGACGGAAGTCGTGTTCCGGGAGGTCATCCAGGATGCCGCGGGCGAATTGACCGAGCGCATGAGCTCGCTTCAGCTTCAGGAGTCGGTGGCGCCATGAAGAACATGCAGGAGAAGAAGATGATGAGTCATTGGCGGGCACATACACTGGCCCTGGCGTTGGTCTTCGGCGGGGCTTGCTCGGCATGGGCACAGAACGCGATCCAGTCGATCAACAGCAGCCAGCAGGCCGGTTCCGAGGTCGTGCGGATCGAGCTGTCGGAGCCGCTCACGGCCGTGCCCGCGGGGTTCACCGTCCAGACGCCGCCGCGCATCGCCCTCGACCTTCCGGGGGTGGGCAATGCGATGGGCCGCTCGATGGTCGACATCAACCAGGGCAACCTGCGGTCGGTCAACGTCGCGCAGGGCGGTGAACGCACGCGCCTGGTTCTCAACCTGAAGCAGCCCGCCAACTACCGTGCCCAGCTCCAGGGCAAGGTGCTTCTCGTCATCATGGAGAGCACCGCGCAGGCGGTGGGCGGCGCCGGCACCGCCGCCGAGCCGGTCCATTTCGCCGAGCCGCTCAACCAGACGCAGCTCGCCCTGAAGGGGGTCGATTTCCGCCGCGGCCAGGACGGCGCGGGCCGGGTGGTGGTCGATCTTCCGAACAACCAGGTCGGTGTCGACATCCGCCAGCAGGGCCAGACGCTGGTGGTCGAGTTTCTCCGTTCGAGCCTGCCCGAGGCCTTGCGCCGGCGCCTGGACGTGACCGATTTCGGCACCCCGGTGCAGACGGTGTCGACCTTCCAGAATGGTGACCGCGTCCGCATGGTGGTGGAGCCCCGGGGCGTCTGGGAGCACAGTGCCTACCAGACGGACAACCAGTTCGTGCTCGAGGTCCGGCCGCAGAAGACCGACCCGAACAAGCTCGTCCAGGGCCCCGGCTACGCCGGCGAGAAGCTGTCGCTCAACTTCCAGAACATCGAAGTGCGGGCCCTGCTGCAGGTCATCGCCGACTTCACCAACTTCAACGTGGTCACCAGCGATACCGTGACCGGCAATGTCACGCTGCGCCTGAAGGACGTCCCCTGGGACCAGGCGCTGGACATCATCATGCAGGCCAAGTCCCTGGGCTTGCGCAAGTCCGGCAACGTCATCCTGATCGCCCCCAAGGACGAGCTGGCCGCGAAGGAGAAAGTCGACCTGGAGGCCAAGGCGGCCATTGCAGGTTTGGAGCCCTTGCGCACCCAGTCCTTCCAGCTGAACTACACCAAGGCCGAAGAGGTCGCCAAGGGCCTGGCGGGCCAGGGTTCGGGCGCGGGCGGGGCGGCGACCCGCATCCTGTCGGCCCGGGGCAGCGTGATTTCCGAAAGTCGCACCAACCAGCTGTTCGTGTCGGACATCCCGTCCAAGCTCGAAGAGATCCAGGCGATGATCGCCAAGATCGACATTCCCGTGCGCCAGGTGCTGATCGAGGCGCGCATCGTGGAGGCCGGCGACAACTTCAGCCGCTCGCTCGGTGTCAAGCTGGGCACGGTCGACGCGCGCGGGCTTCGTGGCGGCGTGCCGGGCTACAACGTGGGCGGCGACCGCAACGTCACCGTGGGCGGCAACATGAATGCCGTGGGGGTCCAGACGGGGCAGACTCCTCCGCCCATGACCTTCAGCGATTCCCAGTTCATCAGCATGCCGGCCATCGGGGAGAACAACTACAACCCGGCTACCTTCGCCCTGTCGCTGTTCAGCGCGGGCGCCAACCGGTTCCTCAATCTCGAGCTGTCGGCCCTGGAGGCGGATGGCAAGGGGCGTATCGTCTCCAGCCCGCGGGTCATCACCGCCGACCAGGTCAAGGCCTTGATCGAGCAGGGCGAGGAGCTGCCGTACCAGATCGCCACGTCTAGCGGTGCCACCGCGCTCAGCTTCCGCAAGGCCAACCTGCGCCTGGAGGTGACCCCGCAGATCACCCCCGAGGGCAATGTCATCCTGGACGTCGACGTCAACAAGGACAGCGTGGGCCGCACCACCCAGGCCGGTTTCGCCATCGACACCAAGCACGTGCGGACCCAGGTGCTGGTGGAAAACGGCGGCACCGTGGTCATCGGTGGTATCTTCACCCAGGATGAACGTGACGACGTGACCAAGGTGCCCTTCCTGGGCGATCTGCCTTACCTCGGCAATTTGTTCAAGACCAGGACACGCAGCACCAGCAAGACCGAGCTGCTGATCTTCATCACGCCCAAGGTCATTGCCGATCGCACGGCGGCTCGCTGATTCGTATGGTCTTGCGGCCGTTCCGCGCGGCCGTTTTTCAGTCATTGTCAGGTTGTAGGCGGTCACCCGCAGGCGTCGTTAAACAGGTGTGCAGATGAAAAGAAATTCCTTGAAGACTATCGCGTATTTCCTGGGCAGTGCGGCGATTCTCACGGCATGCGGTGGCAGCACGGATGACGAGGCTGGTGCTCCGCTGCCGCTGCAGGTGAAACCGCCCTCGGCGAGCTACACGTCGGGCACGGGGGTATGCGGCCCAGTCCTCAATGTGGGGGGCGCGTCTCATCAGGCCATGGTCAGGGTCTACCCGGTGGGTGGGACGGCACCTTACAGGATTGAAAGTACGGCTCCCAGTGCCTTGGGGGTCAGTCCCGCGGTGGTGGCCAATCGTGGGGAGTTCTTCGAGGTGTACTTACTTGGAGACTGCCTGACGGACGCCACTGTCCTGGTCGTTGACAGCATGAACGTTCCGGTCACCTTCACGATGACTTACAAGGCTAGTTGAACGTTCATAGGGTTGGTGCAAGCCGCCGAGGGGATGGCAGTCATCGCGCGATGCTGGGCTGTCCCACTAACAGGTTCGAGTTCGTTGACTGTGGATCAGCACAAATCTGTCGCCTTGGTCGGCATGCCTGGAGGCGGAAAATCCACGGTAGGCCGGCACTTGTCCAAGCGCCTGGGATGGGCTTTCACCGACTCTGACGCCGTCATCGAAAAACGCATCGGCTGCCCCATCAAGCTGTTCTTTGAGCGGGAAGGGGAGGTCCGTTTCCGCGACATCGAGGCCGAGGTCCTTGCCGAACTGGCCCTGCTCCGGCAGACCGTCATCGCGACGGGCGGGGGGGCTGTCCTTCGCGAATCCAACCGGCAGGCGCTGCGTGCGTCCTGCGATGTCGTCTATCTCCGTTCCACGCCGGAGGAGCTCTTTCGCCGCTTGCGCCATGACACCCAGCGCCCCTTGCTGCAAGTGGCCGACCCGCTGGCCCGCTTGAGGCAACTCCATGCGGAACGGGATCCCTTGTACGAGCAGGTGGCGCATTTCGTGGTCGACACCGGGCGCCCATCGGTCCCGACCCTGGTCAACATGCTGCTGATGCAGCTCGAACTCGGCGGCGTGATCGACCCGGCCATGGTGCCGTCGTCCGTCGGGGCGCCGGCGAGCAAGTCCTAGTTCCTGCGGGGCGGCATGCGGCCGCTACACTGGAGGGCATGAAACCATCGCCCGAACTGATCCCGATCGACCTCGCCGAACGCAGCTACACCATTTGGGTGGGCACCGGGCTGCTGGATGCAGCCTCCAGTTTCAGTGACCTGCCCGCTGCCAGCCATGCGGTCATCGTCAGCAACAAGACCGTCGCTCCCCTTTACGCCCAGCGCCTCGCGGCCGCGCTCGGCAGCCGCTATGCCCATGTGCGGTTGATCGAACTCGAGGATGGGGAGGCCTACAAGGACTGGGCCTCGTTGAACCGGATTTTCGACACCTTGCTGGGGGCGGCCTGCGACCGCAAGACTATCTTGTTCGCGCTCGGTGGGGGCGTGGTGGGCGACATCACCGGCTTCGCGGCGGCCGCGTACATGCGCGGTATCCCCTTCGTGCAGGTTCCTACCACGCTGCTCGCCCAGGTCGACTCTTCGGTCGGGGGCAAGACGGCCATCAACCACCCGCTGGGCAAGAATATGATCGGCGCGTTCTACCAGCCGCTGCGTGTGATCGCCGACCTCGACACACTCGACACCTTGCCCGACCGCGAGCTGGCCGCGGGACTGGCCGAGGTCATCAAGTACGGCCCCATCGCCGACGATGCGTTTCTCGGCTGGCTGGAGGCGAACCTCGATGCCCTGTGGGCTCGCGACAAGCGGGCGCTGGCGTATGCGGTGAAGCGTTCCTGCGAGATCAAGGCCTGGGTGGTCGGGCAGGACGAGCGCGAGTCGGGCTTGCGTGCGATCCTGAATTTCGGCCATACCTTCGGTCATGCCATCGAAGCCGGCATGGGTTACGGCGCCTGGCTCCACGGCGAGGCGGTGGGTTGCGGCATGGTGATGGCGCTCGATCTGTCCAGGCGTCTCGGCCTGGTCGACGACAGCTACGTGCAGCGCGTCGTTCGTCTGATCGAACGCGCCCACCTGCCGGTGCGCGGACCGGCTCTGGGGGCGGAGCGTTACCTCGAACTGATGCGTGTCGACAAAAAGGCCGAAGACGGCGAGATCCGCTTCGTCGTCATCGAGGCGCCCGGTCGTGCCGCATTGCGCGCGGTGGCGGATGCCCTCGTGGGCGACGTCATCGCGGCGCATACCGGCTGAAGGGCCAGGGCCGACATGTCGGGTCCTGCCCCCATGACGCGGCCTTATGCCTGCGACCCGCTGCGCACCCGGGGGCGGCGCCATGCCGAGCCGCCCGCGCCCACGCGCAGCGACTTCCAGCGCGACCGCGACCGCATCGTCCACAGCACCGCCTTCCGGCGGCTGGTCTACAAGACGCAGGTATTCCTCAACCATGAGGGAGACCTCTTCCGCACCCGGCTGACGCATTCCCTCGAGGTGGCCCAACTGGGGCGTTCGATCGCACGAAGTCTCGGGCTGAACGAAGACCTGGTCGAAGGCATCGCGCTCGCGCATGACCTGGGCCACACCCCTTTCGGCCATGCCGGCCAGGACGCCCTCAACGAATGCCTGCGCTCGGCCGATCCGGACAGCGGTGGTTTCGAGCACAACCTGCAAAGCCTGAGGGTGGTCGACCGGCTGGAGGAGCGTTACCCCGGTTTCGACGGCCTGAACCTCAGCTTCGAGACGCGCGAGGGCATCCTGAAGCATTGCTCCCTGCGCCATGCCCGTTTGCTGGTGGCCCGGGAGCCCGGAGGGGTGGCGCAGCGCTTCATCGACCGCCTCCAGCCCAGTCTCGAAGCCCAGCTCTGCAACCTGGCGGACGAGATCGCCTACAACGCCCACGACATCGACGACGGGGTGCGCTCCGGCCTGCTCCGCCTGGAACAGCTCGAGGAGGTGCCTCTGTTCCGGCGTTTCCAGCGTCAGGCGCTGAGCGCGCATCCGGCCTTGCGGGGACGGCGCCTGTTGTTCGAAAGCATCAGGTTGCTGCTGTCCGAGCAGGTCTACGACGTGTTGCGGGCCACCGGGCGGGCGCTGGCGCAGCATGCGCCGCAGAGCGTCGACGAGGTGCGCCATGCCCCGCCGCTGGTGCGCTTCAGCGAGGAGATGGCGGCCGAGAGTGCCGCCTTGAAGCAGTTCCTGCGTCACAACCTCTATCGCCATGCCCGGGTGATCGCCACCACCGACGACGCCAAGCAGGTGGTTCGCGACCTGTTCGCGGCCTACCGGGTCTCGCCCCCCGAGGGGTTGGGCGACAACGGTGCCGAACCGAGCCTGCGTTCATTGGCCGACTACGTCGCCGGCATGACCGACCGCTTCGCGCTTCGCGAGCATGAGCGCCTGACCGGCCGGCGTCTCTTCGGCTAGGAGCAAGCGATGGCAAGACTGCCCCGGCTCAGCGTGGGTGGGTGGCCGCACCTGCTGGTGCTGCGCGGACACAACCAGCAGCCGGTGTTCACCGATGCGGCCGACCTCCAGCTGTTCCGCGAGATGCTGGCCGAAGCGGCACGTGCCAACGGCGTGGCGGTCCATGCCTATGCCTTGTTCGCGCACGAGGTGCATCTGCTGGCCTCTCCGGCCGATGCCACGTCGCTCGGCAAGATGATGCAGGGCCTGGGCCGTCGCTACGGCGGGTACTTCAATCGTCGCCATGCCCGCACCGGCAGTCTTTGGGACGGACGCTTCCGCTCCACCATCCTCGAGCCGGAACGACACTTGCTTGACGCCATGCGCCTCATCGAAGAGCTCGTGGTCGGTGAGGCCGGGGCCCCGATGGCTTCCAGCCGGGCGCACCATGTCGGGCAGCAGAGCGATCCGATCGTGACCGACCATGCCCAATTCTGGTCGCTCGGCAACACCCCTTTCGATCGCGAGATGGCCTACCGTCGCCTGCTCGATCAAGCGTTGCGCGGCGCGGATCGGGCCTTGTTGAACCAGGCGGTCTCGAAGGGCTGGCCCCTGGGTTCGCCGGACTTCGTCAAGCGGCTGTCGGCCTCCACCGAGCGACGCCTGGCCCCGATGCGGCGAGGCCGTCCTCCCAAGGCGGCTGCCGGTGAGAAATGACTGTCCCTATTTATTTGAGACGTTTTTCGGGTCGCTTTTATAAAAGTGTCTGTCCCCAATTTTTCATGTTGAACTAGGGATGTCCCTCGGGTATCCTTGCCCATCCCTACCCATGACATGGAGTGCGCCATGAACCAGGCGATCCCGGGCACCGCTTCGTCCGAAGAGCTGCAGCTTTCGACCGACCACGGTCTTTACGATCCGAGCCGCGAGCACGACGCCTGCGGCGTGGGCTTCGTCGCCCACATCAAGGGCCAGAAGGCGCACAGCATCGTCGAGCAGGGGCTCAAGATCCTCGAGAACCTCGACCATCGCGGCGCGGTCGGGGCCGACAAGCTCATGGGCGACGGCGCCGGCATCCTGATCCAGATCCCGGACGAGTTCTACCGCGAGGAGATGGCGCTGCAGGGCGTCACGCTGCCCCCGCCGGGCGAATACGGCGTGGGCATGATCTTCCTGCCCAAGGAGCATGCGTCGCGGCTCGCCTGCGAACAGGCCGTGGAGCGTGCGGTCAAGGTCGAGGGCCAGGTGCTGCTGGGCTGGCGCGATGTGCCGGTCGACGCCGAAATGCCGATGTCGCCCACCGTGCGCACCAAGGAGCCGATCATCCGCCAGGTGTTCATCGGCCGCGGCCCCGACGTGATCGTGCCCGATGCCCTGGAGCGCAAGCTCTATGTCATCCGCAAGACCGCCTCCAGCGCGATCCAGCGCCTGAAGCTCACCCACAGCCACGAGTACTACGTGCCCAGCATGAGCTGCCGCACCATCATCTACAAGGGCCTGCTGCTGGCCGACCAGGTGGGCAAGTACTACAAGGACCTGCAGGACGCGCGCGTGGTGTCGGCCTTGGCCCTGGTGCACCAGCGTTTCTCCACCAACACCTTCCCGGAATGGCCGCTGGCCCACCCCTACCGCATGGTGGCCCACAACGGCGAGATCAACACCGTCAAGGGCAACTTCAACTGGATGC
>CBIHOH010000049.1:0-33426 GCA_966211755.1 uncultured Rhizobacter sp.
CCCACGACCTACGGATTAAAAGTCCGCTGCTCTACCAACTGAGCTAACAACCCGCCGAGCCCACGATTATAACGTGCTTTTTGGATTTGTTGCAACTCACTTGCAGAGACTGCATTGTAGCGCATCTTCGGCCGCCACCAAGCCGAATGTGGCGGTAACGCTCACGGTCGATCCATAACCATGGCAACTGAGGTTGCCGTCGACGCCGCCGTCGGCTTCGCACACCTCGGGCAACAGCACCGGTTCGCGGGAGAACACGCAGCGGATGCCGATGCGGCCGCTGCGTGCCGCGCCATGCTGCTTGCGCAGCCGCTGACGCATCGACGACAACAAGGGGTCATGGGTGGTGTGGGCGAGGTCATCCACCTCCACCGCCTGCGGCCGGCGCTTGCCCCCCGCCGCCCCGACGGTGACCAGCGCCGTGCCGGTGCGCAGGGCCCAGGCCGCCATCGCCACCTTGGCCTGCACCTGGTCGCAGGCGTCGATCAGCACGTCGACCGGGCGCGGCAACAGCTGCGGCCAGTTGTCCGTCGTGACGAAGTCGTCGATGAGCTCGACTTCGCAGCCCGGATGGATGTCGGCGATGCGATGGCGCAGGGCCTCGCCCTTGGCCTGGCCGACGGTCGAGCCCAGCGCCTGCACCTGGCGGTTGATGTTCGACTCGGCCACATGGTCCATGTCGATCAGGACCAGCCCGGCCACCCCGCTGCGTGCAAGGGCCTCGGCCGCCCAGGAGCCGACCCCGCCCAGCCCCACCACCGCCATGCGCGCGGCGCGCACGCGCCGATAGCCGGCCTCGCCGTACAGGCGGCGCAGGCCGCCGAAGCGGCGTTCGAGGTCGGGAAGCTGCAGGTCGGACAAGGCGTTCATCGGGTCTGTCGCAAATGAAACACCGCCCGCGGCGCACGCCGCAATGACGTCGCCGCAGGGCGGTACCGGCGGGAAAGGCGGTGGCTTATTTCATCGCCGAAAGACGATCCTTGGCGGCTTGCGCGGCCTCGGACTTGGGATAGGACTTCAGCACCTCTTCCAGCGCGCGCCGTGCGCCCTTCAGGTCCTTCAGCTCGACCTGGCAGCTGGCGGCGGAGAGCAAGGCCTCCGGGGCACGCGGGTGGTCGGGCCAGGTGCCGACCAGCGCCCGGAAGGAGGCCATGGCCTCCTTGTAGTCGCGCTTGCCGTACTGTGCATTGCCCAGCCAGAACAAGGCGGAGGGGCTGTAGCCGCTGCTCGGGAAACGCTTCTGGAACGCCGTCAGCGCGGCCGCGGCACTGGCGAACTCGCCCTTGCGCAGGATGCCGAGTGCCTCGTCGAACTGGCGCGACTCCTCGGGGTCGGCCGTGAACTCGCGGCCGTCGACCGACACCGTCTGCGGCTCGAGCTTGCGGATGCGATCGTCCACACCCTGGCGGATGTCCTTCTGCACGCGTTGCAGGTCGGCCAGCTCGCGGCTGAGCTGCTCGTCCTGGCCGCGCAGCCTGGCGATCTCGCCGCGTGCCATTTCCAGCTGCGAGTTGAGGTCGAGCAGGCTGCGCTTGAGCTGGTTGATCTGCTCCTGCGCCGCGGCGGCCTCGGTGCCCTGGACACGCTGCTGCTCGGTGAGCTTAGCGACCTTCTCGCGCAGCTCCAGGATGGCCCGGCGCGCCTCGGCGTCATCGAAGATCCCGGCGTGTGCCGTCGGCACCGCAGAGACCAGTGCCAGACACCAGGCGACCGCCGTGTTGCGAATCATCGATGACTTCATGGCGGGGCTCTCAGCGGTTGTTCAGCTCGGCGCGGCGGTTCTTCGCCCAGGCGGCTTCGTCGCTGCCCTGCACGGCCGGACGCTCCTTGCCGAAGCTGACGGCCTCGAGCTGGGACTCGGAGGCACCCAGCAGGGTCAGCGACTTGACCACGGCCTGCGCGCGCTTCTGGCCGAGGGCGAGGTTGTACTCGCTGCCGCCGCGTTCGTCGGTGTGGCCTTCGACGGTGATCTTCTTCGCGCGGTTGGCCGTGAGCAGCTTGGCCTGGGCTTCGATGACCGGACGGTACTCGTCCTTGACCACGTAGCTGTCGAGGTCGAAGTAGACGACGCGGCCTGCGGCGGTGGCGGCATTGTTGTTCGTCAGGTCGACGTTGGCGACCTGTGATTGCGTCGTGCCACTGGTGTTCGCGCCTTTGTTGGAAGTGAGGGGGTCGCGGTTTTCGACCTGCGCGACTTTCGGCGCATCGAGGGGAACATCGGTGGCGCAGCCGGCCATCAACACGGACGCGACGGCAGCCAGGGCGGCGAATCTAGAAACATTCATGGGTCAATCTCCTTGGGGGATAAAAATAACGAACAGCCGCGTCAACCGGCAGGGAAAAATCGGACGGTTCAGCGTCCGAACGGTCCCCACATCGGCTCGCGGACGTCGGCGGAGGTCGAGGCCAGCTTGGCCTTGATCCTGCCGTCGAGTGTCGTGGTCATCAGCACGTCCCGCCCCTGGGAGCGGGTGGCGTACATGATGAGCTTGCCGTTGGGGGAAAAACTCGGGCTTTCGTCGTCGCTCGACTCGGTCAGGGCGCGCGGCGCGCCGCCGCCCCCGAGTTCGGTGACATACAGACGAAACGCCCCACCCTGCCTCGAAATATAGGCGAGCGAGCGGCCGTCGGGGCTGATCGCAGGGCTGATGTTGTAGTTGCCGGTGAAACTGACCCGCTCGGCCGCCCCGCCCGACACCGAGGTGCGGTAGATCTGCGGGCCGCCGCCGCGGTCACTGACGAAGAACAGGCTCGCGCCGTCGGGCGAGAACACCGGTTCGGTGTCGATCGCCTGGCTGTTGGTCACGCGGCGCGGATTCTCACCGTTGCGCCCCATGATGTAGATCTGCGCCAGGCCGTCGCGGCTGAGGGCGGCGGCGAGCGAGTTGCCGTCGGGCGACCAGGCCGGCGCGCTGTTCGAGCCGCGGAAGTTGGCGATCTCGCGGCGCCGGCCGGAGGCGATGTCCTGGGCGTAGACGACCGCCTTCTGGCGCTCGAAGGAGACGTAGGCCAGTTCCTGGCCGTTGCTGGACCAGGCGGGCGAAATGATCGGCTCCGGGCTGCTGAGCGCCACCTGGCCGCCTTCGCCGTCGGAGTCGGCCACGCGCAGCGCATAGGTCTTGCCGCTGCGGGTGACGTAGGCGATGCGGGTGGAGAAGACGCCCTTGTCGCCGGTGATCTTCTCGTAGATGAAGTCGGCGATGCGGTGCGCCGCCAGCCGCAGCTCGGACGGGGCGACCACGAAACTCTGGCCGCCCGGAGAGCTGCCCTTGACCACGTCCCAGAGCTTGGCACGGACGTCGAAGCGACCGTCGGCCAGGCGCATGACCGAGCCGGCCACCAGCAGCTCGGCCGACTTGGCACGCCACTCGGGCATCTGCGGCACGCTGGTCTCGTCCATCATGGCGGCGTTGTCGACGCCCCGGAACACCCCGCTGCGCTCCAGGTCGGCGCGGATGATGGCGGACACGGGCTGGGGGACCCGCTCCTCATCCTTGAAGCGGACGATGGCGATGGGCTTCTGGGTGGAGCCCACGCCGGAGATCTCGACCCGGAACTGGGCCTGGGACGGCAGGGCCACGGCCAGTCCGGTGGCGGCGGCGAAAGTACGGCGGTTCATCAGCATGAAGTGTCCTGACCTCTCATTTTCAGCTTGGTTCAATCGAAGTGGGCAAGGCTGCGCCGAGCAGGCCCATCTTCAGATAACGGTAGTAAGTGCCCTCTGCCACGTAGACCGCCAGTACGAAACCCAATCGCCCGTCGAGGAAACCGCGGCGCAGCAGATAGCTGCGGACGAAGGCCCACAGCCCGTGCCCCAGCGCCGACGCCAGCCCGCCGCGCCGGCCGGCCCGCACCTTGTCACGCGCCCGGCCGCTGGAATAGCGGTTCATCTTGTCCAGGGCGTCGTCCAGGGTCGGCATGGTCTCATGGAGCAGGTCTCCGCGCAGGCGCGCCCGGTTCCCGTCGAGCTGCAGCCGCTCGTGGACGAGGTCGTCGGAGAAGCGGCCGCGTTCGCGGCGGAACAGGCGCAGCACCCGGTCCGGATACCAGTCGCCGTGGCGGATCCACTGCCCGCAGAAACGCGACAGGCGCGACAGCTCGTAGCCGTCGGCCGGCGGCACGGCCGTGCTGCCCGACACCACCGCCTTGATCTGCTCCGCCAGGGCATCGCTGACCCGTTCGTCGGCGTCCAGACTCAGCACCCAGCGGCCCCGGGCCAGCGCCAGCGCCCGGTTCTTCTGCACCCCGAAGCCCGGCCAGTCGTCGGTCACGACCACCCGCGCCCCGAAGGCCTCGGCGATCTCCCGGGTGCGGTCGGTGCTGCCGGAATCGACCACCACCCACTCGTCGGCGAAGGCCACGCTCTGCAGGCAGGCAGCGATGTTTTCCCCTTCGTTGCGGGTAATCAGGGTGACGGAGAGGGAAATCTCGGACATGGAAACAGTTCGGCGGGCAATGGCCCTGAACCCCGGATTGTAGGCAGGCCCGCGCGTTGGAGATAATCCCGCTTGCATGAACACCCCGACCCTGCCCCTCAAGACGCGCCTGGCGCGCATCGCGCCGTACTTCGCCGACTGCCACCGCGGATTCTTTTTGATGATCGTCGGCTCGTTGGTTGGAGCTGCCACGGAACCGGCGATCCCCGCGCTGATGAAGCCGCTGTTCGACAAAGGTTTCGACGGCGCGAACTTCCCGCTCTGGTGGGTCCCGGCGGCGATCATTGGCCTGTTCGCCTTGCGCGGCACGGCCGGGTTGATCGCCCAGTACGGACTCTCCTGGGCGACGAACCGCGGCACCCAGAAGATGCGCGAAGCGATGTTCAGGCGGCTCATGACCGCCGAGCCCTCGCTGTTCAGCCAGACGACCGCCAGCAGCCTGACCAACACCCTGACCTACGAGGTCCAGGGTGGCTCGGCCATGTTGGTCGGCTCGGTGCTCACCCTGGTACGCGACGCCTGCACCCTGGTGGCGCTGCTGGTGTACCTGGTCTGGGTCAACTGGCAGCTCACGCTGTTCGTCGGGGTGGTCTTTCCGGCGGTCAGCTTTGTCATGCGCACCATGAGCAAGCGCCTGCACCGCCTCACCATCGAGGGCCAGAAGGCCACCGACCAGCTTGCCTACGTGGTAGAGGAAAACGTGCTCGCCTGGCGCATCGTCCGGCTGCATGGTGCCGAAAAGGCCCAGGCGTCGCGTTTCGGCAAGGTCAGCGACACCCTGCGCCGGCTGTCGATCAAATCGACCATGGCGGCCGCCACCATGACCCCCCTCACTCAGATGATCGCCGCCTGCGCGCTGTCGGCAGTGATCGTGGCGGCGCTGTGGCAGGGTGGCAGCCAGGGTACTTTCATCGCCTTCATCACCGCCATGCTGATGCTGCTCGCGCCCATCAAGCACCTGTCCGAGGTGGCGGGCCCCATCACCCGCGGGCTGGCCGCGCTCGAACGCGGCGTGGCGCTGATCAACGACGCCCCGGCCGAGCAGGGCGGCAACCATGACCCCGGGCGCGCACAAGGCCACATCGAACTGCGCGGAGTCAGCCTCGCCTACAAGACGGATCAGCCCCCCGCGCTGGCAGATGTGAACCTGACCCTCAACGTCGGCGAAACGGTGGCCCTGGTGGGGCCGTCCGGCGCCGGCAAGTCGACACTGGTGAACCTCCTGCCTCGCTTTCTCGAGCCCACCAGCGGCATGCTGCTGCTCGACGGCCGGCCGGTCCACGACTGGAGCATGGTCGCGCTGCGACGCCAGTTTGCGCTGGTGAGCCAGGACGTGGTGATGTTCAACGATACCGTGGCGGCCAACGTGGCGCTTGGCGACGGCACCGAGGCGCCCCCCGACCGCGAACGGGTGCGCGAAGCCCTGCGCGCAGCCAACTTGCTGAGCTTCGTGGAAGGCCTGCCTCAGGGCATCGACAGCCTGATCGGCCACAATGGCGGCCAACTATCGGGGGGGCAGCGCCAGCGCCTGGCCATCGCCCGCGCGATCTACAAGGATGCGCCTATCCTCATCCTCGACGAAGCCACCTCGGCACTCGATTCGGAATCGGAACGCCTGGTGCAGGACGCGCTCGAGCGCCTGATGAAGGGGCGCACCAGCCTCGTCATCGCCCACCGCCTGTCCACCATCAAGGCGGCGGACCGAGTGCTGGTGCTAGACGCAGGCCGGGTGGTCGAACAAGGCACCCATGCCGAACTGCTGGCCCTGAACGGCCTCTTCGCCCATCTGCATTCCCTGCAGTTCCGGACTGCGCACGCCCCACTCGCGGACGCGTCTCTGCAATGACCCGGCTGAGCATCATCACCGCCGTCCACAACCAGCTCGCCATCAATCGCTGGTATGTCGAACATCTGCAGCGCAACACACGGCTGCCCTATGAACTCATCGTCATCGACAACGCCTCGACCGACGGTTCGGCCGAATTTTTCGAGTCGGTGGGGGCCAAGGTGATCCGCAACGACGCGAACTACTCCTACCCCTACACCCAGAACCAGGGCATCGCCGCGGCGCAGGGAGAATGGTGTGCGTTCCTGAACAACGACATCGTCGTGTCACCCGACTGGGATCGCCGCCTCCTGGCCAGTGCCGAGCGCAACGGCCTGGATGCGCTGACGGTCTGCGGCATCGAGCGCATCGAGACACCTCAAGCGACCCGCGAGTTGCGCCAACGCTGGAAACGAGCCTCGCTGCCGGTGCGGCTGTTTGGCGCGCAGCAGCCCTGGCTGAAGCTGGCGCTGCGCTGGATGTACGGCAACTGGGAGGAATTCAACCGCGACCGTGCGCAGCGCTTCGAGGGCCGGGTGCTGGAAGGGTATGTCGGCAACTCGGTACTGATGAACCGGCGCGGCCTGGAACGCATCGGACTGTGGGACGAACGCATCCAGGCCGCCGATGCCGACCTCTACCTGCGCGCAAAGAAACGGGCCGTAGAACACGGCGACGTGCGCCCCCTGCATATCGCGCTCGACGTATTTGTCCACCATTACATCCGGGTCACCATGCGCTCCAACCCACCCGCCTTCGCCGATGCGGGCCGGCTGATCCCGATGAACACGAAGTGGAGCAGCCAAGAGGCCGAGGCGCTCAACCGCATCGAGCAGTAATGCGCATCCATCGCCACCACACGCCATGCTCCCCCCCCCTGCCCTCATGAGTCCATCCGTCGCCTCGATCAGCGGTTTCACCTTTCTGCGCAATGGTGTCAAGCTTGGGTTTCCGTTCGAACAATCGGTGCGCTCGCTGCTGCCGCTGGTCGACGAATTCGTGATCGCCGTGGGTCAAGGCGAGGATGCGACACGGGCCCGGCTGCTGGCCATCGGCGATCCGAAGATCCGCCTCATCGACACTGTCTGGAACGAGCGCATGGCCGAACGCGGCTTCGTCTATGCCCAGCAGAAGATGATCGCCCAGTACGCCTGCACCGGCGACTGGGCCTTTTACCTGGAAGGCGACGAGGTGCTGCACGAATCGGAACTGAACGCCATCCGAGCCTCAGTCGATCGCCACCATGCCAACCCCGGTGTGGAAGCCCTGGTGTTCGACTACCTGCATTTCTACGGCTCGCCGCACTGGGTGGCCGTGAGCCCGGCCTGGTACCGACGCGAATGCCGGCTCATCCGCAACACCATCCGCACCTACGCCCCCGATGGGCAGTTCTGGGTCGTGATGGACCGGCACCGCCGCGGACGCCATCCACGCGCAGCGCTGGCCGACGCGCACATTTACCACTACGGCCACGTGCGACGCACCGAGTACATGCAGGCGAAGATGGACCAGGTCAGCAAATACTGGTCGCATGGCGCACCCACCGTGCGCTACGGGAACATCGATGCCCAATCGCTGAAACCCTATGCCGGTAGCCATCCGGCGGTGATGAAGGAATGGCTGGCCACCGAGGCGGAGCACCATTTCGCGCCGGATCCCGCCCATGTATTGACCTCGCGCGAACGCAAGCACAGGCTCTCGATGAAGGTCGAACGGCTGCTCGGCTGCGACCTCAGCCGCAAACACTACCGCTTGGTCGCATGAACGCTTCGTTCCGACACGTGGGCGTGAGCCTGGGCCAGATCGGTTCGCTGAGCGATGGCCTGGGCGAATTCTCGACGCAGATCTGCGAACACATCGCGGCAGTGGCGCCCGAATGGCAGCGCGAGCTGGGGGTGCGTTTCCACCTGCACATGCCGGCGCGCTGGCACGGCCGCTTCGGCTCGGCAGTTGATTACCTGTCCACCCACAAGTCGCAGGGCTACCTGCACTGGCAAGGATGGAGGCGCTTCGACGTGTGGCACGGGCTGAACCAGCTTGGGCGCATCGGCCCGCCGCTCGGCACGCGTCACTCGCTGCTGACCATCCATGACCTGAACACGCTGTACCACGATGCCCCGCACATCGCCCGAAAGTCGCTGCGCAAGCTGCAGAGCCGCCTGCGCAAGTTCGAGACAGTGACGGTGCTGACACGCCATGTGGAAGCCGACGTGCGCCGGCATCTGCACTGGACGGGTGAGGTGCCGGTGATACCGAACGGTGCGCGCGACCTGACGGCGCACCCACGCGAGCCGGTCGAGAGCGTCTCGGCGGGCCGCTATTTGCTCCACCTGAGCCGGATGGCAGCGTCCAAGAACCCGCAGTGCCTGGTCGAGCTGGCGGCGATCTGGCCCGAGCAGGAGATCGTGCTGGCCGGACCACGCAACAACGACTCCGACCGGCTGCGCGACCAGGCGAGGGAACGGGGCCTTCACAATCTGAAGGTGGTGCAAGAGGTCAGCGACGATCACAAAGCTTGGCTCTACGCCAACTGCCTGGGCTTCCTGTTCCCGTCGCTCACCGAAGGTTTCGGGTTGCCGCCACTGGAGGCGATGCATTTCGGCAAGCCGGTGTACCTGGCCAACCGGACCTGCCTGCCCGAGGTGGGAGGCGCCTGGGCCGGCTACTTCGATGACTTCGCCCCGCATGCCATGCGCCAGGTGATCGAGTCGGAAAGCCCGCGCCTGCTCGCACATGCCGAGGATATCCGGAGGCACGCGTCGCAGTTCACCTGGAAGCGGGCCGCCCAGGCCTACCTGGCCATCTACCGGCACATGCTGGAGCGCTGAGGCAGTGCCTCAGGTAGCCAGCGCCTCGACGATGCAACGGGAAAGATCGGCGGCCGGCACATCGTTCACCCAATTCGCCCCATAGCGCCAGCGCGTGCGGTTCGCAGCGGTGAGCCGGAAACGCGGTTCGCAGATACCAGCGAACAGCGTGACCACCGGCACGCCAGTGGTATGGGCCACGTGCAGCAGGCCGCCATCCGCGCAGACCACCAATGCGCAACGCCGCATGAGCGCTTGCACTTCGCCGAGGCTGTGCCTGGCGACGCGGTCGATGATCGTGACACCCGTGTTCGCCTGCAGGATCTGGTCACGCATGGCCAGACCATTATCGGAACCCACCAGCACAACCGGGCGCCCCAGCCCTGCCGCATGCAAATCGCGCAGCACTTGCGGCCACTGCTGATAGGTGCGCCAGTCGCACACGCCCCCTATGGCCATCACAATGGCATCGGGCGGCAACTGCAGCTGCTCGACAGCGGCTTCTTCGTCGGCCGAAGCACGCATGCTGGGGCAGGCCATCGCCTGGATTTCAGGCTCGCTCACCGGCAGCTCCAGCAGTTGGGCCAGCCGATAGAAACCATACAAGGCTCGATTGAACTCGGGACCGGTGAAATAGCCGTGTACATGGGCAAACGGAACTTTCCGATAATGCGCGAGTTTGTCCTGAACCGACCGCGAAGAGGCGCTGTGAAGCAGGATCAGATCGTAAGGACCGGGCAGTTCGGCCGCCGTCGAGCCGACCCGGGTGAACACCTCGTCGGACCGGTACAGCGGCAGCAGGTGGGCATCGGTCAGAAGGTCGAGCCGATCGAGCCGGCCGCGCAGCAGCACGCGAGCGGCGAGATCGCACAGTGAATCCCCCACCTGCGGCATACCTTGGTGGATCCACAGCACCTTGCGGTGGACCTGCGGGTCGATGCGAGTGCGCACCAGCGGCCCCTGGCCGTGCAGCTTCATGTTCAGCTCGCGCAGCATACGGCGGCGCGCCGCACTCCACACAGAGATGCCCCGTGCGTACTCTTCCGCGCTCGAAGGCAGGCTCTGCTCGAACGGCGGCATCCACGTTTCTTCGGCATAGCGCCGCAGACGGCGGGTCATGAAGACCGAGCCCACTACGGAAACGCCGGCCGTGACGAGCTCTGATGAACCATCACCGCCATCAGATTCGGTGCAAGGTCGACGGCACGGTTGAAATACGCGAAACCGAACAGCCGATTGATCAGCGCCCGCATGACGGCGCGCCACCAGGCGCGCAGACTGCGCCGCTCGGTCTGCTGCGCATGCCAGGGCGCCTCGCCCAGCGCGATCAGCTTCAGCTCCGACAGCTGCGCCAACTGCTTCAATTTGAATTCACCGAACGCTGTCACATGGGTCAAATCACCATGCTGGTGGCGTCGGCCGAAGGGCGAATCGCCGTTGGGTAGGCGCAGCAGAAGTGCGCCCTCCGGAGACAGACGCGCTGCCAACGCGCGCACGAAACCCACTAGTTCGGCAGCCGGTATGTGCTCCAGCACGTCGAACAAGGCGATCACATCGAACAGTTCGCCCTCGGGCAGCGACCCGACATCGGCTGCCGTCTTGAACCCGGCCCGTGCCGCCCGCTCTCGCAAATGCGGATCGATTTCGATCGCCGAGACATCGCAGCCACGGCTTCGACAGTGCCCGAGGAAGCTGCCGTTGCCGAAACCGACTTCGAGCACTTTCAGATTGCTGCAGGCACCGACCGCGCGCCGCAAATGCCAGTCGTAGTAACGCGATGCGTGCCGATGGACCTTTCCGAACTCGTCTTCGGACCAGCCTTTCCAGGCCACATACCCGTCAGCGGCGCGCGTCATGCCAGCCCCGCTTCGTAGACCACGGGCGGCGCCTCCGGCCGCACTGCCTGCGTCTGGCGGGTGGAAATCACCACGTCGTAGATGTCGTCCGCCACGTCGGCCCATCGGCGCAGAGGAGCGGCCCGGACGCCGGCTTCACGCGAAGCCACATAGGCCGGATCGGCCAACGCGGCCAGCACCTTGCTCGCCATCTCATCCGGATTCGTCGGGTCGACGTAGTCGATGAGATCCCCGCAGACCTCGGGGATCGACGAGGTGTTGGACGCGATGCAGTACTTGCCGAACCAGGCCGATTCACCGACAGGCAGGCCCCAGCCTTCGTAATGGCTCGGATACGCGGTGAACAGGCAGTGCCCGTACAACCAGGCAAGCTGGCGGTCGGAGGGAGAATCGACGATCAGTACTTTCGAGGCGAGTCCCGGGGTGTCCCGCAGCATGGCGGAGAATTCTTCGATCAGCCAGCCGTGCTTGCCCGCGAACACCAGCATCGGGGCCGCCTCGCCGAGTTCGGACAACACCCTGCGCCAGGCCTTCAGCAGGAGCACACCGTTCTTGCGAACTTCGAGCGTGCCGACACACAACACAAAAGGCGATTTGGGCAACTTGGCACACTCATGCGCGGACAAGGAGACCCCGGCGTTGCGCTCGAATCCGTCGAGCTCATGCGCGAGCGGAATGGATCGGATATTCCACCGCGACGCGGTTTCCCCGATGAAGTTGCGCAGGTCCCGGGCAGTCCAGTCGGAAATACAGATGACCCGGGGCTTCTGACGCACGAGCTCCGTGAGCCAGGCCTTGTAAGCGTCGCCCGCGCCGGCGGTGAAAAACTGCGGGCAGACCTGGGGAATCAGGTCGTACACGAGCTGCACCATGTCCCCGCCGCGCTGCAGATGACGGCGCCCGAACCTGATCACATCGGGGTTGTTGGCGTTGATCGTCAGCACCACGTAGCGCGCGCCCTCGGGCAGATCCTGGATAGAGGTCAGGGCCAGCGGCGCATAACTCACGTTCTGGAGCGCAAGCCCCAGCCTGGCGAGGCGGGCAGGCATGAACAGCGACAATGCGATCACCTCGATCTTCTTCCAGGTCCGCAGGGGCTTGTTCGAGTTGTAGCGGCGCAGGTAACTCTTGAGCTTGGAGCGCGGAGGCAGCAGCTTGCGGGGTTGTTCCAGGCCGAGCTGCTGCAACAGCGAGGTCGAGTCGTACTCGGGCGTGTCGAACAGCGCCACCGGATCGATCTCCACCATGCCTTTCGCATCGGAATGGTGGAAAACACATCGAACGACATCGCCCCCATGCTTGCGGGCCAGATGTCCGATCAGGTTGAACTGCACCCGCTGGATGCCCGACACTCGCTCGTTGCTGACCGCGTACCGAACAATGTCGGTGATGTCGAAATAGATGCGCTCACTCATGCCTTCTCCGAATACCCCGGCGCCCCTCATCCGGCACCTTGCTGAATCAACGCGCAATGCGCGTCCGGCTGCACGGTTCGACCGCAGCCGCCGCAGCACAGGCTTTCGGGCCGTGGCGCCCTGAAACTCTCGATCCGGGACCTGATCACCGCGCCAGACCTGCACAGCGGCCGCGGTCAGCCTTGCAGAACCTCGTATGATGCCTTACTTTTTCCTGCCTGGCAGCTCCGCCGCGTACCGTTGAACCGAGACATACCGCCCCTTGCGGGCACGCACGACACCGCCCATCGCGATGCACCGGGCCGACGCCGCCTGCCGCACACCGCTCGCCGCATCCTCTCGCCATGACCCATCTCATCACAGGTTTATCCGGCTTCGTGGGTTCGCACTGCGCGGACCGGCTGCCGCAGGCGCGCGGCCTGGTCCTGGACGGCAAAGCCATCGACATCCGGGACCGTGGCGGCGTGCTGGCGGCGGTGGACGCCTTGCGTCCCGAACGCGTGATCCACCTCGCAGCGCAGAGTTTCGTGCCAACCTCCTTCGACAACCCCGCCGAAACCATCGAGATCAACGTCCTCGGTACCCTCAACCTGCTGCAGGCACTGCGCGAGACCGGTTTCAAGGGACGATTCCTGTTCGTCGGCACGGCAGACCTGTACGGAGCCGTCCCCGAAGCCGAACTGCCAGTGGACGAGGAACGCGCGCTTCGCCCCCGCAACCCCTATGCGGTCAGCAAGGTGGCGGCCGAAGCGCTGTGCTACCAATGGAGCCAGACCGAGAAGTTCGACGTCGTCATGGCCCGCCCCTTCAACCACATCGGCCCGCGCCAGGCCCCCCACTTCGCCGCCTCCGACTTCGCACGGCAGATCGTACGCATCTCACTGGGCCAGGCGGCCCCTGAACTGGTGGTGGGCGACATCGACGTCACCCGCGACTTCACCGATGTGAGGGACGTGGTGCGGGCGTACGAGTCGCTGCTCGACCACGGCCGTTCGGGTGAGGTCTACAACGTGTGCTCGGGCGTGGAGCACAGCCTGCGCGACCTCGTCGACAGCTTACAGCGCCTTGCCGGCATCGATTGCCGCCTCGTCACGGATCCTGCCCGCATGCGAAAGGCGGAACAGCGCCGGATGCGAGGCAGCGCTGCGAAGCTCAAGACCGCCACCGGATGGACGCCATCCATCGAATTCGACCGCACCCTTCAAGACATGTTGACCCACTGGACATCCAAGGAAAAAAAATGACCAAAAGCGCACTGATCACCGGGGTGACCGGACAAGACGGGGCCTATCTTGCCAAACTGCTGCTCGACAAGGGTTACCGCGTGGGCGGCGTCCTGGCGCGCCGCTCCAGCGACACCTCTTGGCGGCTGCGGGAATTGGGCATCGCTGACGCGGTGGAAATGTTCGAAGGCGATCTCACCGACCTGTCGTCGCTCATCCGCATCATGCAAGCAAGCCGAGCCGACGAGATCTACAACCTCGGGGCCCAAAGCTTTGTCGGCACCTCTTGGACCCAACCCATCCTCACCGGTTCGGTGACTGGAGTGGGCGCGGTGAACATGCTAGAAGCCGTACGCATCGTGAATCCCAAAGGCCGCTTCTACCAAGCCAGCACGAGCGAGATGTTCGGCAAGATCCAACAGCCTGCACAAAGCGAAACCACGCCGTTTTACCCGCGCAGCCCCTACGGTGCGGCAAAGCTCTACGCCCACTGGATGACCGTCAACTACCGCGAGAGCTTCGGCATGCACGCGTCGAGCGGCATCCTCTTCAACCATGAGTCGCCGCTGCGTGGCATCGAATTCGTCACACGCAAGGTAACGGACGCTGCCGCCCGCATCAAGCTGGGCAAACAAAAGCAGCTCCTCATGGGCAATATCGACGCCAAGCGCGACTGGGGTTTTGCCGGCGACTATGTGCAAGCCATGTGGCTGATGCTGCAACAGGATCAGCCGGACGATTTCGTCATCGCGACTGGCCGTACCACCACAGTGCGCGAGATGTGCCGGATCGCCTTCAGCCACCTTGGACTGAACTATGAAGACTACGTGGGGACGGACGAGAAGCTGTTCCGCCCGGCCGAGGTCGATGTGCTGCTGGGAGATCCGACCAAGGCTAAGCAAAAGCTGAACTGGCAGGCCAAAACCTCGCTGGAGGAACTCATCGTCATGATGGTCGACGCCGACCTGGCTCGGGTCAAGCGGGAAACCTGATACGGCATAGCGAGGCAGGGCCGCAACGTCGCATCGTTGCCCCAGCCGTCGCCAGGACGGCAGAGAGCATTCGAAAACATTCACTCGAATCCCCATCACCGCCAGACCGGATCCAACATGACGGAGGCCGGCCAGAGCCTGCCCCCGGAGCCTCACATCAACACGATGTCGTACTGCTCCGGCGAGCTCGTCGGCTCGGCCTGCAGCGAGATCGGCTTGCCGATGAAATCGCTGAGGCCGGCCAGGTGCTGGCTTTCTTCGTCGAGCAGCATCTCGATCACCGAGGCCGAGGCGAGGACGCGGAACTCCTTGGGATTGAACTGGCGCGCCTCGCGCAGGATCTCGCGCAGGATGTCGTAGCAGACGGTGCGCGCGGTCTTCACCTGCCCCTTGCCGGCGCAGGTCGGGCACGGCTCGCACAGCATGTGGGCCAGCGATTCGCGGGTCCGCTTGCGCGTCATCTCGACCAGGCCCAGCTGGGTGAACCCGCTCACCGTCACCTTGGTGCGGTCGCGCGCGAGCTGCTTGCGCAGCTCGGCGAGCACGGTGGACTGGTGCTCCTCGCGGGCCATGTCGATGAAGTCGATGATGATGATGCCGCCCAGGTTGCGCAGGCGCAGCTGCCGCGCGATGGCCTGGGTGGCCTCCAGGTTGGTCTTGAAGATGGTGTCGTCGAAATTGCGCGCCCCGACATAGCCGCCGGTGTTGACGTCGACGGTGGTCAGCGCCTCGGTCTGGTCGATGATGAGGTAGCCGCCCGACTTCAGGTCGACCCGCCGGGCCAGCGCGCGGGCGATCTCGTCGTCGATGTTGTAGAGGTCGAAGATGGGCCGTTCGCCCTTGTACAGCGCCAGCTTGGAGACCGAGGTCGGGGTGAATTCGGCACCGAAGGCGAGCAGCTGCTCGTACTGCATGCGCGAGTCGATGCGGATGGACTGGGTGGTGTCGCTGGCCAGGTCGCGCAGCACGCGCTCGACCAGGCTCAGGTCCTGGTGCAGCAGCGAGCCGGGAGGCGACTTGAAGCTGCGCTCGCGGATCACGCCCCAGGTCTTGCGCAGGTAGGCGATGTCGTCGGCGAGTTCGGCATCGGTGGCGTCCTCCGCGTTGGTGCGCAGGATGAACCCGCCGCCGTTGTAGGGTGCGCTCGGGTTGGGCTCCTCGCTCTTGCCGGCCAGGGCGTTCATGCGGGTGCGCAGCTGCTCGCGCAGTTCGTGCGAACCGATCTTCTGCGAGATGCCGATGTGGTCGTCCTGGGGCAGGAAGACCAGCAGCCGCCCGGCGATGCTGATCTGGGTGGACAGCCGCGCGCCCTTGGTGCCTATCGGGTCCTTGATGACCTGCACGGTGAGGGTCTGGCCTTCGAAGACCAGGCGCTCGATGGGGGGGGGCGGCGTCGAGCCGCCGGCGTGGTCGCCGCGCGCGCCGCTGCCCACGTGCACGTCGGCCACGTGCAGGAAGGCCGCCCGCTCCAGGCCGATGTCGATGAAGGCCGACTGCATGCCCGGCAGGACCCGTGCGACACGGCCGGCGTAGATGTTGCCCACCAGCCCGCGCTCCAGCGTGCGCTCGACGTGCAGCTCTTGCACCGCACCGTTCTCGACCACGCCGACGCGGGTTTCCTGGGGCGACCAGTTGATCAGGATGTCTTGCATGGCGGACCGTTCTCTCGACGCGCTCTCAACGCTCTCTCGACCTAGTTTCAAATCCGTCCCCGGGCATCCCGGGAGCGCCCCTGCCGGCGTCAGGGACCCGGCACCGCGGGGAAGCGGACACTCGCTTGCTTCAGCAGCTCGGCGGTCTCGTACAAAGGCAAACCCATGATAGCGGAGTAGCTGCCTTCGATGCGCGAGATCCAGGCTGCGGCGGCACTCTGGATGGCATAGGCCCCCGCCTTGCCGAACGGCTCGCCGCTGGCGACGTAGGCGTCGATCCCGGCGGCGTCCACCGGGGCCATGCGCACCCTGGAGACGCTGACGGCCATCGCCTCGTGCGCGCCGTGGGCGACGGCCACCGCCGTGATGACCCGGTGGGTGCGTCCGGACAGCAGCGCCAGCGTGCGCCGCGCGTCGTCCGCATCGGCCGGTTTGCCCAGGATGCGCTGTCCGAGCGCCACCGTGGTGTCCGAGCAGAGGATGGGCGCCGGCGGCAGGCCGCGCCGCCGGCAGCGCTCCCGGGCCGCGGCCAGCTTGGCCAGGGTGACGCGGGCCACGTAGTCGGCCGGCCGTTCGCCCTGCCGTTCGGCCTCGAGCGCCTCGGCGTCCTCTTCGGGCCCGGCCAGCAGCAGCCGGTACGGCACGCCGATCTGCTCGAGCAGCTGGCGGCGGCGCGGGCTCTGCGAGGCGAGGTAGACGAAATCGTGCATGCCGCTCATTCGCGGTGGTACGGGTGATTCACCATCACCGTCCAGGCGCGATACAAGGCCTCGGCCAGCAGCACGCGCACGAAGGCGTGCGGCAGGGTCAGGTCGGACAGCCGCAGGGTTTCATCGGCCGTCTGTTTCAATTCGGGATGCAGCCCGTCGGGGCCGCCGACCAGCAGCGCGACGTCACGCCCGTCGTGCATCCAGGCCTTCATGCGCGCAGCCAGTTGCACGGTGGTGAGCCGGTCGCCGTGTTCGTCCAGCACCACCCGGCGCACGCCTTTGGGCAGGGCCGCCTCGAGGCGGCCCGCCTCGGCCGCCATCAACTGCGCGGCCGTCTTGGAGCCGCGGGTCTCTGCCTTGACGGCCTTCAGCTCCAGGCGCATCTCCGGCGGAAAGCGCTTGGCGAAGTCCTCGTAGGCGGCTTCCGCCCAGGCGGGCTGGCGCTGGCCTACAGCCGCGAGCAGCAGCTTCACGCGCGGCCGGCGGCCTTCTTGGCAGGCGCCTTCTTGGCCGCGACCTTCTTGGCCGCCACCGGGCGGGCCGCGGTTTTCGGGGCCGCCGAGGCGCTCTTGACGCCCACGGTGCGGATGACCCCGGACTTCGGAGCCGCCTTCTGCGCCACCGCCTTCTTGGCCGCTGCCTTGCGGGCCACGACCTTCTCGAAGGCCGCCTTCTCGGCCGTCACCTTCTTGGGCGGGGCCACGGTCTTCACCTTGGCCTGCACCGGCACCGCACGGGCGGGCGCCTTCTTGGCGGCGACCTTCTTGGCCGGCGCCGTCTTGCCGGCAGCCTTCTTGGCCGGCGCCGCCTTCTTGGCCGCGACCTTCTTGGCGGGCGCCTTCTCGGCTGCCGCCTTCTTCGCCGGAGCCTTCTTGGCGGCTGCCTTCTTGGGCGCCGCTTCGTCCTCGGAAGCCTTGGCCAGGCCATTGGCACGCCCCGCGGCCGCCAGCTTGACCGGCTTGTCACCCCAGATTTCCTCGAGATGGTAGTACTCGCGGATGGACGGTTGCATCACGTGCACGACGGCGGCGCCGCAGTCGACGATGATCCACTCGCCATTGCCTTCGCCCTCGGTGCGCGGCACGGGAAAGCCTTCCGCCTTGATGGCATCGCGCACGCTGGCGGCCAGGGCCTTGGTCTGCCGGTTCGAGGTGCCCGAGGCAATGATGACGCGCTCGAACAACGAGGACAGATGCTCGGTGTCGAAGACCATGACGTCTTGGGCCTTGACGTCTTCCAGACCATCGACGATGGCGCGTTGCAGTTTTCGGATGTCCATTCAGTTCCCGGAGATTCCTCGGTAGAGGTGGTGTTGTTCAATATAACGTGCCACGGCGGCAGGCACCAGAGCGTCTATCCCCTGGCCCGCCCGCACCCGTGCGCGGATGTCGGTCGATGAAATGTCCATCATCGGCAGCGCCACCGTCTGGTGCGCCACCCGCTGCACCTCGGGGCTGGCCCGCAGGGGCGCCCCGGGGCGGTTGGCCACGGCGAGGGTCACCCGGGCCAGCAGCTCTTCCCAGCCGCGCCAGGTGTGCAAGCCGGCGTACTGGTCTTGTCCGATGATCAGGAACCATTGCGCGCCGGGCTCGAGGGCCTGCAGCTCGCGCACGGTGTCGAAGGTGTAACTGGCGCCGTCGCGCTGCAGTTCGCGGCGGTCGAGCACGAATCTCGGTTCATGGGCGATGGCCAGCTCGACCATCGCGGCGCGCTGGTCCGCGGGCGCCAGGTCGCGCGACTTCTGCCACGGCCGGCCGGCGGGAATCCAGCGCACCAGGTCGAGCCCGAGCTGCGACAAGGCCACCTCGGCCAGCTTCACATGGGCGGCGTGGACCGGGTCGAAGCTGCCGCCGAACAGGCCGATGCGTTTCAAGAGGCGGCCTCGAGGGCCCAGTCGCGCGGACGCAGGAAGTCGCTGTACAGCCGGGCCTCCGGCGTGCCGGCCTGCGGCGCCCAGTTGTAACGCCACTTCACGATCGGCGGCATCGACATCAGGATGGACTCGGTGCGCCCCTCCGACTGCAGCCCGAACAGCGTGCCGCGGTCGAACACCAGGTTGAACTCGACATAACGTCCGCGCCGGTAGGCCTGGAAGTCGCGCTCGCGCTCGGTGAACGCCAGCGCCTTGCGCCGCTGCACGATGGGCAGGTAGGCGGGCAGGAAGCTGTCGCCCACCGCGCGCATCAGGGCGAAGCCGTTGTCGAAACCGCCCTCGACGAAATCGTCGAAGAAGATGCCGCCGATGCCGCGCGGCTCGTTGCGGTGCTTGAGGAAGAAATACTCGTCGCACCACTGCTTGAAGCGCGGGTATTTGTCGGCGCCGAAGGGCGCGAGCGCGGCCTGGTTGACCCGGTGGAAATGGCGCGCGTCGTCCTCGAAGCCGTAGTACGGGGTGAGGTCCATGCCGCCACCGAACCACACCACCGGGTCGCGCCCGGCCGGCAGGGCGGCGAACATGCGCACGTTCATGTGCACGGTGGGCACGAAGGGGTTGCGCGGATGGAACACCAGCGACACCCCCATCGCCTCGAAGGACGCCCCGGCCAGCTCGGGACGATGCTGGGTGGCCGACGGCGGCATGGCGCGCCCGCGCACATGCGAGAAGCTGCAGCCGCCGCGTTCGAGCAGGCTGCCGTCCTCGATCAGGCGCGAGCGGCCCTCGCCTTCCAGGCGGCCGCCGGGCTCGCGGGTCCAGGCATCGCTGAGGAAGGCTTCGCTGCCCTCGGCCTCGATGCCGGCGATGATGCGCTCCTGCAGGGCCAGCAGGTAGCCGCGGACGGAGGAGAAGTCCACCGGTTCAGCGCGGCTTGATGGCGCGGTGGCCGATGTCGCCGCGGTACTGCGCGCCATCGAAGTGGATGCCCTGCAGCAGCTCGTAGGCACGCTGCTGGGCCATCTTGACCGACTCGCCCAGCGCCGTCACGCACAGCACGCGGCCGCCGGAGGTGACCACGCCCTTGCCCTGCTGCACCGTGCCGGCATGGAACACCATGGCCTCGGGGTCGTTGGCGGGCAGGCCGGTGATGGCATCGCCCTTGCGCGGCTGCAGCGGGTAGCCGGCGGCGGCCATCACCACGCCCAGCGCGACACGCCGGTCCCACTGCAGCTCGACCTGGTCGAGCGTGCCGTCGGTCGCGGCCATGAAGACATCGAACAGGTCGCTCTTGAGCCGCATCATGATCGGCTGGGTCTCGGGGTCGCCCATGCGGGTGTTGAACTCGAGCGTCCTGGGCACCCCCTCCTCGTCGATCATCAGGCCGGCGTACAGGAACCCGGTGAAGGGAATGCCGTCGCGGGCCATGCCGGCGATGGTGGGCAGGATGATGTCCTGCATGGCACGCGCATGCACGTTGGGCGACACCACCGGCGCGGGCGAATACGCCCCCATGCCGCCGGTGTTCGGGCCCTGGTCCTGGTCGAGCAGGCGCTTGTGGTCCTGGCTGGTGGCCAGGGGCAGCACGTTCTTGCCGTCGCACAGCACGATGAAGCTGGCTTCCTCGCCCTGCAGGAATTCCTCGATCACCACCCGCGCCCCGCCGGCGTTGTGGCTCACGCCGAGCTTGTTGTCATCAGCGGCGAGCATCCAGTCGACCGCCTGGTGGGCTTCCTCCAGGCTCATCGCCACCACCACGCCCTTGCCGGCGGCCAGGCCGTCGGCCTTGATGACGATGGGCGCGCCGATGCGATCCACATAGGCATGCGCGGCCGCCGGGTCGCTGAAGGTGTCGTAGGCCGCGGTCGGGATGCCGTGGCGTTTCATGAAGTCCTTGGCGAAGGCCTTGGAGCTCTCGAGCTGGGCCGCCGCCCGGGTCGGGCCGAAGATGCGCAGGCCGCGGGCGCGGAACTCGTCGACCACGCCGGCCGCCAGCGGGGCCTCGGGGCCGACCACCGTGAGGCCGATCTTCTCGGCCTCGGCATAGTCGGCCAGGGCCTTCACGTCGGTGATGGCCAGGTTGCGCAGGTGCGGATCGAGCGCCGTGCCGCCGTTGCCCGGCGCCACCGTGACACTCTGCACCTTGGGCGACTGCGCCAGCTTCCAGGCGAGGGCGTGCTCGCGGCCGCCCGAACCGATGACCAGGACTTTCATGCGCTTGCTTTCATTCGCCGATATGGGCGTTGTGGAAGACATTTTGGGTGTCGTCCAGGTCTTCGATCATGTCGAGCAGCTTTTGCATGCGCAGGGCATCGTCGCCAGCCAGCTCGACCGTGTTTTCGGGCCGCAGGGTGACCTCGGCCACCTCGGGTTTCAGGCCGGCGGCCTCGAGGGCGGCCTTGACCGCCTCGAAGTCGCCGGGGGCGGTGAGGACCTCGATGGCGCCGTCGTCGTCGTTGATGACGTCCTCGGCACCGGCCTCGAGCGCGACTTCCATCACCTTGTCTTCATTCGTGCCGGGTGCGAACACCAGTTGCCCGCAGTGCTTGAACTGGAAGGCCACCGAGCCTTCGGTGCCCAGGTTGCCGCCGCACTTGCTGAAGACGTGGCGGACCTCCGCCACGGTGCGCACCCGATTGTCGGTCATGCAGTCGACGATGACGGCCGCGCCGCCGATGCCGTAGCCTTCGTAGCGCACTTCCTCGTAGTTCACGCCTTCGAGGGCGCCGGTCGCCTTGTCGATGTTCTTCTTGACGGTGTCCAGCGGCATGTTGACCGCCTTGGCCTTCTCGACGGCCAGGCGCAGGCGCGGATTCTCCTTGGTGTCCCCGCCGCCGTGGCGCGCGGCCACGATGATCTCGCGGATGACACGAGTCCACAGCTTGCCGCGTTTTTCATCCTGGCGCCCCTTGCGATGCTGGATGTTGGCCCATTTGGAATGTCCGGCCATGAAAAGCTCCTCGTGCGGGCGCGGCGGGCCGGATGTCCCGGCAGGCGCCCTGTGGTTCTTGGATTTGGAATGACGAACTAGCGAATAGACTGCGATTTTACTTGCCCTAGCCGTCCCCTCCATTGGAGCCTTGTCATGGCCGAGCCCATCCTGATCGCCAAACATGGTGAAACCGAGTCCTTCTTGCTGCCCGCCCTGGCCAATCGCCACGGACTGATCACCGGCGCCACCGGGACCGGCAAGACCGTCACCCTGCAGACCCTGGCCGAGAACCTGAGCCGCCGCGGCGTGCCGGTGTTCATGGCCGACGTCAAGGGCGACCTGGGCGGCATCAGCCAGCCCGGCAAGATCGGCGACAAGCTGGCGGCGGTGCTGGCCGAACGCGGCCTGGCCCGCCCCGAGCCGCTGGGCTGCCCCGTCACGCTGTGGGACGTGTTCGGCGAGCAGGGCCATCCGGTGCGCGCCACGGTGAGCGACCTGGGCCCGCTGCTGCTGGCCCGCATGCTCGCGCTCAACGAGACCCAGGCCGGCGTGCTCGGCATGGTCTTCAAGATCGCCGACGACAACGGCCTGCTGCTGCTCGACCTGAAGGACCTGCGCGCGATGCTGCAGCACGTGGGCGACAACGCCGCCGGCTTCACGACCGAATACGGCCATGTGAGCGCCGCCAGCATCGGCGCCATCCAGCGCGGGCTGCTGCAGATCGAAGGCCAGGGCGGCGACCGCTTCTTCGGCGAGCCGATGCTCGACATCGCCGATTTCATGCAGACGGTGGACGGCCACGGCGTGGTCAACATCCTGGCGGCCGACAAGCTGATGAACGCCCCGCGGCTGTACGCCAGCTTCCTGCTGTGGCTGCTGAGCGAGCTGTTCGAGCAGCTGCCCGAGGTCGGCGACCTCGGGCAGCCCAAGCTGGTGTTCTTCTTCGACGAGGCGCACCTGCTGTTCAAGGACGCGCCGGCCGCCCTGGTCGAGCGCATCGAGCTGGTGGTGCGCCTGGTGCGCAGCAAGGGCGTCGGCGTCTATTTCGTGACGCAGAACCCGCTGGACGTGCCCGACAGCGTGCTGGCGCAGCTGGGCAACCGGGTGCAGCACGCGCTGCGCGCCTTCACGCCGCGCGACCAGAAGGCGGTGAAGGCGGCGGCCGGCACCATGCGCCCCAACCCCGGCCTGGACATCGAAGCCGCCATCACCGAGCTGGCGGTGGGCGAGGCGCTGGTGAGTTTCCTCGATGCCCAGGGGCGTCCCGGCATCACCGAACGGCTGTTCGTGCTGCCGCCGGGCAGCCGCATCGGCCCCATCGACGCGGCGCAGCGCCAGGCCTTGATCAGCGGCTCGCTGGTGGCCGGCGTGTACGAGAAAACGGTCGATCGCGAATCGGCCTACGAAAGACTCAAGGGCCGGACCGCCGCCGGCGCGGCTGCGGCCGACGACGCCAAGACGGCCACCACCACCCCGGCCGCGGAGAGCGACGGGGGCCTCTGGGGCGGCCTCGGCGAGGTGCTGTTCGGCAGCACCGGGCCCCGCGGCGGGCGACGTGAAGGGCTGGCCGAGTCGCTGGCCAAGTCCGCCGTGCGCACCATGGGCAGCACGGTCGGCCGCGAGATCGTCCGCGGCGTCCTGGGGAGCCTCTTCGGCGGCGGCTCGAAGAGGCGCCGCTGACCCTCCTCCCCGCGCGGCGCGGCGCACGGGCCGCCGCATCGCCCGCGGCCGTCCCCGCCCCAGGCGAAGTCTGTCGCGGCCCCCGCCGCTCAGGCCTGAGGGCGAAACCCCTCCTCCCCATGCTGGCTTGTCCCCCTAATCTGCACAGGAACATGGGAGCCCGCGCGCGCCAGAATTCGTTCACCGAGCCTGCTTAGCCCGGTGAAATCGGGATATCGCGTCATTGCGTAAGCGCTTACCCCCTTTTGCGCAAAACAGTCAACCCCCTAACCTGTCAGTCGCGTGGACAGCTTCCTTGCATTCGCCCGAATTTTCGACAGGTCGGGGCTGAAGGCCAGCTTGTACCGCGTTTCGTCATCACCTCCGCCTGTATCCACCGGCTGGGGCGAAGGTCGGAGATGCCCCGCTTCCGGTCCAGGCCGGAACGGGCGATACAACCACAGGAGACTTGAATGAGCTTCTTCACCACCTGCCGGGGCGCGATCGCCGGCTTATTGCTGGCGGCACTGAGTGTGCCGGCGTCCGCGGGAACCACTGAATCCTTCACCTTCAAGGCCAAGAGCTATCCCGGCTCGCGCGACCGGCAATACCAGGTCTACGTGCCCAGCAGCGCCACCGGCGCCGCCCCCCTGGTGATGGCGCTCCACGGCTGCCAGGAAACCAGCGCGAACGTCACCCGCGACTGGGGCCTGACCGCGGCGGCGGACCGCTACGGCTTCGTGCTGGTCACGCCGTTCATCACCAGCTACACCGGCCTGCGCAACACCAACTGCTGGGGCTTCTGGCTCGACGCCGAGCGCCACCAGGGAAAAGGCGAAGCCGAAGACCTGCGCAACATCGCGGCGGAAGTCGAAAGCAAGCGCTCGATCGACCCGAAGCGCCGCTACATCACCGGCCTGTCCTCGGGCGGCGCGATGGCGGTCGTGGCCGCCGTCACCCACAACGAGTACTGGGCGGCCTCGGCCTCGGCCTCGGGCCTGCCCTACGGCGAAGACGCCTCCTCGGTCTCGTTCTCGGGCTGCCCGGGCAGTGCCTTCTTCCACCCCATCAGCCGCGTCGCGGCCGACATCAAGGCCGAAGTCAACGACCCCTACCAGATCCCGCTGATGGTGCTGCAGAACACCAAGGACTGCACCGTCATCAACCAGGCCGGCATCAACATCCGCGACTCCCACCTGTTGGCCTTCGGCAAGCCCGGGCGCGACACCGCGGCCACCACGCGCGCACGTTCGGGCGTGTGCACCCCGGTGTTCGGCAGCTCGCTCGGCTGCGAACATCTCTACTACACCGTGGACGGCAGCGCGACCAGCCGCTCCCTGGTCGAAACCATCTTCTACACCGGACCGACGGCCACCTCGACCATGACCGACACCGACCACGGCCACTACTGGATCGGCGGCGAGAACGGGCTGGAAGGCAACTGGGCGATCAAGACCGGCCCGAGCTACCCGGACATCATCTGGGACTTCTTCTCGCGCCATCCGCGTGGCGCCAACGATGCACCGGTCATCACCCTCAACGGCAGCAACCCGATGAACCTGAAGGTGGGCGACACCTTCAGCGACCCAGGTGCCACCGCCACCGATCCCCAGGACGGCAGCGTGCCCGTCACGGCCGACTGCAAGACCGTCAACACCGCCGTCGCCGGCACCTACGCCTGCACCTACACCGCCACCGACAAGGACAAACACACCACCGTGGCCACCCGCAACGTGGTCGTCGGCAACGTGACCATCCCACCGGAGCCGCCGGTGGCCTGCCTGCGGGTCGTCACCTCGCCGGTGCTGCACCTGGCCTTCGGGCGTGCGATCGGCGGCGGCCTGTTCGGACTGCGCGCCCTGTCCACCGGAGACCGTGCCGACATCGGTGCCAGCTTCGACTCCTGGTCATGGGTCACGCTCTACCAAGGCAGCGGCGGCTGGTACGCCACCAAGCCGGCCAACTGCTCCTGAGCGAGTGAAGCCGGGCACACCTCGGCCCGGCTGCCCTCCCGGCGGGTTCCGCCACGGAAACCGCCTGGGGCGGCCGCCGCGGGGTCCCGGGAGGACGGTCCCGCCGCCACGCTCAGCGTGGCGGCGGGCAGCCACAGCCGGCCTGCCCGGCGACGTTCGGCCGGCAGCCCCGACGGCGACTTGCGCGGGACACGAGGACGACAGCCAGCACCGCGATCGACAGACCCGCGCCGAGCCAGCCCCACACGGCAGCCCCAGCAGCGGCAGCCGACACCCCCGCCCGCAAGGCGGTGGCGAGCGGCACGGCGCAGCAGGCCAGGCAGGCCGCGGCGGCCGACGACAAGACAGTGAACGATTTCATGCGGTCCTCATTCATCCAATCCCGGGCACATGCCCGTGGACTGGACTCTGAGACCTCAAGTGACTTGAGATGCAAGGGAATTGAATTGAAAGCCTTGGAAAAACAACACGACATGGCGATAGGCGCCCTGGCTGAACGCAGCGGGGTCAACGTCCCGACGATCCGCTACTACGAGGAGATCGGCCTCATCCCGCCGGCACAGCGGCGGCCGAGCGGCCACCGGGTGTATGGCCCGGCCGAACAGGAGCTGCTGAGCTTCATCCGCAGCTGCCGCGACTTCGGTTTCTCGATCGAGCAGGTGCGCGCCCTGGTGGCCCTGACCCGAGACGCCGACCGCGACTGCGTCGAGGCGCGCGCGGTCGCGCAGACCCACCTGGACGCGGTGCGCGCCAAGCTCACCGAACTGCGGGCGCTGGAACGCAGCCTGGCGAAGTTCGTCAGCTCCTGCAGCAGTGCCTGCGCGGGCGGCCCGGCACCGGAATGCACCATCCTGAAGGACCTCGGACACGCGTCGGTGGCGGCGAATTCTTCGCCTGGGTGCTGCCGCTGAGGCCCGATCGGCCGCGTCCTGCCTGGGCGCTGTCGCGGACGGCCGGCCTGTCGCGTGTCGTTACGGGGATCGACATGCCCCGGCGAGACTCACCCGGGGCCCCATGCGGCAACGAAAACAGCGTCATCGACGCTCAATCGGCCGCGCCCGGCGTGTAGGCGAAGTCGTGGGCGACGGGCCCTTCGCTGGTCATCATCACACCGCGCACCCCGCGCATGCGGCCATCCCCGCCCCGCAGCAATTCCCAGTCAGCTCTGCCCGTGAACGGGTTGGGGTACACCGAACGCAAGTGCCTGCGCGGCGTGGCCGAGCGGCGGTCCTCCAGCAGGTCGGCGAAATCCTTAGGGAAGCTGTGGAGCCCGCCTGGGCCGGCGTGGTAATGGCTGCCGATGGCCCGCACGAACTGGGCGCCGACCCAGTCGAACTGCTCGCGTTGCTGGCGCCGCGCCGCGGCGACCCAGACTTCCGAGGCCGCCGTCAGGCCCACGCCCAGCAGGGCCACGGCGAACAGCACCCACAGATAGGTGAAGCCGCGCTGCCTTCGCCGACCGGGAGAAGCCATGGTCCGGCCCCTCACCACGAGGAGATCGCCGAACCGTCTCGCCCCATCCCCGGCGCCCCGCTGTGCACGTCGTAGACGCCGGGCGTGACGCCGTCCGGATGCGGCACCACCTGCCAGGTGCCGGACTGGTCGGTCACCGGGTCGAGGGGAATGGCGCGCAGGTAGCGTTTGTCGGCCAGCACCTGCAGGGTTTCCGGCAGGCGGCCGGTGTCGGCCCGGTGCCGGTCGATGGCCTCGCGCAGCTGCCGCAGGTTGGTGCGCAAGGCGGCCTCCTTGGCCCGCTCCAGGGAGTCGAAATACCGTGGCGCGGCGATCGACAGCAAGGCCGCCAGGATGGCCATCACCACCAGCAGTTCGACCAGGGTGAAGCCCCTGCCGGCCGCCCGGCGGCACAGGCGCCGCGATCGGAACACGTTCGTCACCATTGGCGGTAGGGCACGCCGTTCATGCCCACCCGGTCGGACAGCGAATGGACATCGAAGACATCCGGACCCGGGCGCGGCGCATCGGCCGGGCTCGCATAACTCCGCAGTCCCCAAGTGGCGGCGGCCGGCAACGATGCATCGGCCGCGAAGGGGTCCCGCGGCAGACGGCGCAGCAGGTGGATGCGTATCCCCTGCGGCGACTGGCTGTCGACCACGCCCTCCTCCAGCACTTCCAGGCGCGGCGGGTAGCCGGTGCCGTCGGCAGGCCGTGCGATGTGCCCCTGGTCGACCAGCCGCTTGTACGCATCGATCGCGCCGCGGATCTCACGCAGCGACCGGCGCAGCTCCTCCTCCTGGCCGCGTTGCCGGGCCAGGTCCGCCAGGGGCATGCCGATGCTGGCCAGCACGGCCATGATGGCGATCACCACCAGCAGCTCGATCAGGCTGAAGCCCCGGGCTGGCAGCCGGGTGGACGGGCAGCTCCGCTTCATTTCACGACGGGCGACGAGGGCACCACCGGAGGCGGGGTGAATGCTGGCGGTGCGGTCGGTTCAGATGCCGGAGCCTGAGCCGGTGCCGGCGGGGCGAAGCGCGCAGGTGGCGCCACGGCGGGAACTGCCGGGCCTCCCGGCTGGACCGGTGCCGACGGCGTGCCGAGCTGGATCGGCGCCGCGCCCACCGACGATTCGGTTCCCGACAGGAACTCCTGCATGCCGACTCCCGGCACGTCGAGGTTGCGCACGATGCGCGGCGTGATCAGCAGCACGATCTCGGTCTGGATGTTGCTGTCCTGCGCGGCGCCGAACAGCTTGCTGACCACCGGCACTTCGTTCAAGCCGGGGATGCCGGTGTTCGACCGGCGCTCGTCGCGCTGGATCAGGCCGGCCAGGATGTTGGTCTCGCCGTCGCGCACGCGCAAGGTGGTGGAGGTGTTGCGCGTGCCGAGACGATAGACCTGCGAGCCCGAGCTGCGCTTGATGGTCTCGAGAATGTTCGACACCTCGAGCGCGATCTTCATCGAGACCTCGTCGTCCAGCGACACCGTGGGTTCGATGTCGAGTTTGAGGCCGACGTCGAGGTAGTTGACCGACTCCGAGCTCCCTACGTTGGGGGTGTTCGCCATGGTGACGACCGGCACACGCTCGCCGATGAGGATCTTCGCGCTCTGTCTGTTGCGCACCCGCACACGCGGGTTGGCCAGCAGGTTGGCATCGCCCGTCTGGCTCAGCAGCTGGGCCGAGACCACCGGGTCGTTGAGGTACAGGCGCACCATGTCGGCATTGCGGTTGCGGAATTCGTTCAGCGTCAGCTGCCCCGCCCCTTTGGCGCCCGCCACCCCGGCCGACACCGCGTCGGGCCAGCGGATGCCCATGTCGAGCAGGCGATTGACGCTGACTTCCAGCACCTCGAGCTCGAGCATCACCTCGGGCTCCGGCAGGTCCTGCGAGGCGATCAGCTTCTCGGCCAGGCGGATGGTCTCCGCCGAGTCGCGCACCATCAGCATGTTCAGCTTCTCGTCGACCACCACGTCGCGCACCTTGGCGATGTTGCGCAGGTTGGCGGCGACCTTGCCCGCCTCGGCGTTGCTCAGGTAGAAGGTGCGCACCACCATCTCGCGGTATTCGGCCGCCTTGGCCGGGGTGTTCGGGTAGATGAGCAAGGTGTCGTCGTCGAGCACGCGGCGTTCGAGCTGGTTGGTGGCCAGCACCAGGCGGATGATGTCCTCCACCGGCTTGTTGGTGACCGACAAGGTCACGCGCAGCTCGGGTTTCACATCGCGCTCGATCAGGTAGTTCAGCCCCGAGGCCTGCTTGAGCGCCTCGAACACCTGCAGCAGCGAGGCGTTGCTGAAGCTCAACGAGACCGGCATCCGGTAGGCGGCCTTGAGCTTGGGGTAGATGCCGAGTTCCTTGCCCGACACATCGGCATGCTGGCGCTGCAACTGGCGCTGCATCAGGTTGGCGCGGCGGTTGTTCGGGCTCTCGGACAGCACCTGCTGGGTCTTGGCGATGGCATCGGCCAGCTTGCCGGCGCGGGCCAGTTGGCCGGCCTGGTCCAGCGCGCGCCAGTGGCGTTCGGCCACCTCCACCCGGGCGGAGCCCTGTCCGGCACGGGTGTTGGCCGGGTCGAGCCGGGAAGCCTTGCCGAAGGCCTCGCGGGCGACCGCGAAGTCGCCCTGCTCGAGCGCCAGCTCGGCATCGCGCAGCAAGCTGTTGATGGCGGCTTCGCGCTGGGTGAAATAGGTGCGGCGGTATTCGGTGTTGCCGGGGCTCAGCGCCATCGCCTGCTGCAGGCTGCCCAGCCCGGCTTCCTGGCGTCCTTCGGCCAGCTGCGCATTGCCCTCGCGAAATGCCCTGTAGCCGGCACAGCCCGACAGGGACGCCAGGACGGCACCGGCCAGGGCAGCGGCCAGGGCACGGGCGAGGGATCGAACACGGGGCTCAGGCTGGAGAGGGTTCATGGACGGGCCTGGACTTGCGGGATGGGAAGTTGCCACTGGTGCTGGGACACGACATGGATGAGCGACAGGTTGCGGGCGTCGATGCCGGTGACCCGGTATTCGGACAACAGCACGGTGCCGGGGCGGGCGATGAGCGTGCCCAGCGGCCCGGCAAGGAAGACGGCCGGTGGGCCGCCATCGTTCCAGGTGCCGATGACCTGCAGAGGCGGGGGGGGAGGCGGCGGCGGCTCGGCCACGACCGGCGCGGGGGTCTCCACCACGGCCACGGTTTTCACGCGGGAGGCGCGGGGCGGCCGCGGCGGTGTCGGCTCGGGCGCAGGAGCTGGCGGCAGACGAACCGCGAATGCGTTGCCAGGCACTTCGGCCTCGGCATCCGCCTCGGCGACGGGCACCGCCACCTGTTTCGATTCCGCCACCATGCGGGCCACCGCCTGCGCCACGGGTTCCGTCGCGGGCGATGGCGCACGCACGACCGCCGTCGCCACGTCACCGCTGCCGGAGCCGGGCGGCACCAGCCAGCGGAACACGAGCAGCGCGACCATGACCACCAGCAGGACGGCGAGGCGGTTTTGTTTCATGGCGCCCCCTTGCCGGGCGAGGCCGCCTGGTCGCCCTGCAAAAAGATCGCCAGCACCAGCTGGGCCTCGATCTCGGGGACCTCGCTGCCCGGCCGGGTGACGGACAGCTCGCGCAGGCCCAGGCCGGGCACTTCGGCGAGCAGCCGGGCGAGCAGGCTGCGCAGCTGCGGATAAGTGCCTTTGAGGGTGCAGCGCACCTCCAGCGCGGCGGCATCGCTGTCGGTGGCCGGCGACAGCCGGTACTCGGCGGCCGGCCATCCCAGGCCGCTGGCCACGGCCGCCTGCTGGATCTGCGCCAGCAGCGCCTGGACCTCGGTGCGCGCCGGCAGCTTCCTGTGCGCCGCGGCCGGCTCGTCGACAGGGGCGGGCCGTGGAACGTCGCGTCGGACCGCCTCGACCAGGTCCGATGGCACGGCCTCGGCCGGCCTCCGCGCCGACCAGCCCAGCCCGACCGCGAGGGCCAGCAAAACCAGGCCGGCCACGCCGGGCCAGCCCAGCCACTGCTGCAGGCGGGCAGCCAGCAGGCGCAGCCGCAGCCCCGGGCCGATGATGGCCGCGCGGCTCACTCGGCGCTCCAGGCGGCGATGACCGAAAACTTCACCAGCTCGCGGCCCGAGGCGGCATTGGTCACCAGCTCGTGCGAGACCAGGGTGGCCGACGACAGCGACCTGCCCTCGTCGAGGCGCCGGGTGTACGCCAGCGCGGCCTCGAAGCTCGGCGCCTCGGCCTCCAGCCTGACCTGCCCGGGGGAGCGCTCGAACTTCATGGACAACAGGTAGACCGGGTCGACCGTCGCCGTCTCGATGGCACGCAGCGCGGCCAGCCAGGGCCGGTCGAGTTCGGCCTGCACCCGGCGCTGCTGTTTGTCGGCAGGGGTGGCGGGCGCTGCTTGCACGGCCGCCCGTTGCTGCGCGCGCCGCTCGTCGATGGCCCGTTGGGCCGCGCCTTCGGCCTCGGCCTGCGCCGCGGCCCACTGCCGATCGAACCACAGGGCGGATGCGAAGGCCATCGCACCCACGGCCAGCAGCCACCAACCGCGGCGCGGCGCACCCGGCTCGTGCAGGAAATCGACCTGGCGCAGGCTCATGAGGTTTCCTTGCCCAGGACCAGCGGGGCGGGGCCCGGTTCCTCCGGACCGGTGATCGAGACCCAGGTCAGTCGCTGGCGCGACAGGACCGGATGGGGCGTCGCCAGCCAAGAAGCCGCGATGACCGGATCCTGATCCCGCCCGCCCTGGCGGACGGCTTCGGCGCCCACCGCACGTTCGACCTGGGCAGGCTCCGCGCAGGGTTCCACCGCGGTGTTCAAGCCTGTCACCTGTCCGTCTTCAAGACGCGCGAGCACGCTGCGGTCCTGTTCCGGCCACAGCCACCAGGCAGCTTCGGTGGAGGGACGCCTGGCCTCCCGCAGCCGCTGCCATCCCCAGGCAAAGGCGGGGACGAGTTCATGCCAATTGATCCCCACGCCCTCGCCGGCGGCGACCAGCGCCTGCTTCACGGCAGGGGCCAGCCCATAGCCAAGCGCGTGCCGTGCGCCGATGCGGTGGTCGACACGCCAGGTCCAGCCGGCGAGGCCCTCGGGGCCGTCGCCGTACAGCGCCTCCATCCGATGTCGCACCAACAGCTCGACCTGCGCCCGGGACCAGAGGGTACCGCCGGTGTCGGCCAGCAACAACGGCAGCCAAGCCGATTCAAGCACCAGGCCCACCTTTGCCCCGGGCGGCACCGGATACAAGGCGGCGAGCAGCGGCAAAAGGCCGGCGGGATCGTCCCGCGCCTCCACCGGCACGGCCTGGCGGCCGGCCAGCGTGAGCCCGCGCCCCGCGGCCACCCAGCGCTCGACCGACAGCGCGCCGACACGCACCCACTCGCGCCCTCCCCTGCCCTCAAGCGGCCACACGCTCGACCTCCTCCATCGTGGTCAGCCCCTGCAGCGCGGCTTCCAGCGCCTGCTCGCGCAGGCTGCGCCAGCCGCCGCGCTCGGCCTGGGCCTGGATCTCGTCCTGCGGCGCGCGGCGCGCCATCGCGGCCTTCAGCGCGGGGGTCATGGTCAACAGCTCGCCGAGGGCGAAACGCCCCGAGTAGCCGGTGCCGCGGCAATGCTCGCAGCCCTGGGCCGACAGGAAGCGGGGCGCGTGGCGGCCGGCGGCCAGCAGGCCCCGCAGCACCGGGTCCTGCGCACCGTCCCGCACCGCGGCGGGCGACGCGCAATGCGGGCACAGCTTGCGCAGCAGACGCTGCGCCAGCACGCCGTTGATGGCCGAGGCGAAGGTATAGGCATCGATGCCGAACTGGTCGAAGCGGCCCACCACGTCGAACACCGTGTTCGCATGCACGGTGGTAAAGACCAGGTGGCCGGTGAGCGCCGACTGCACCGCGATCTGGGCGGTCTCGGCATCGCGGATCTCGCCCACCAGGATCTTGTCCGGATCGTGACGCAGGATGGAACGCAGGCCACGGGCGAAGGTGAGCCCCTTGCGCTCGTTGACCGGGATCTGCAACACGCCGGGCAGCTGGTACTCGACCGGGTCCTCGATGGTGATGATCTTGTCGCGCGACTCGTGGGTCTCGGCGATGGCAGCGTACAAGGTGGTGGTCTTGCCCGAACCGGTCGGGCCGGTCACCAGCAGCATGCCGTGCGGCTTGCGGCACAGGCCGTGCAGCGCGGCGCGTGCCGGGGCGTCGAAACCCAGCTTGGCCAGCGTCAGGCCGGCCAGGCTCTGCGCGAGGTGCTCGCGGTCGAGCACCCGCAGCACCGCGTCCTCGCCGTGGATGCTGGGCATGATCGACACCCGCACGTCGATGGCGCGGCCCTGGTAGCCGATCTGCAGCCGACCGTCCTGCGGCACGCGGCGCTCGGCGATGTCCAGCTGCGCCATCACCTTGATGCGGCTCACCGCCTGCGCCGCCAGCTCGGTGCTGTCGATGCGGCGCACGGCGGTCAGCACGCCGTCGAGGCGGAACTTCACGCCCATGCCCGAAGGATCGCTCTCCAGGTGGATGTCGGACGCGCCGGTCTTCAGGGCATCGTACAGCGTCGAATTGACGAAACGCACGGCCGGGCTTTCATCGGCGCCGATGTCGCGCAGGTTGAGCGACTGGGCAGCGTCCGGGGACAGGACCGTAGCGCCCTCCAT